>CANRMX010000001.1 GCA_947631855.1 uncultured Clostridia bacterium
TTTTCAAGCATTCTCTTAGACGGCGTGCATGGTAAAAACGCACGCTTGGTTTACTGTCCGTTTATGTGAATGCTTGATTCTCACTAAAAATTGGATAGGACGCGTCGCAGCAGAAGACCAGCTGCGTTTTTCGGTGCGCGGCTTCGGCTGCGCACTTTTTTTATTTGAAAGCGAGTGAAAGGAATGAACGAGATCACCAGTATTGCAGAATTGAGCGAGATCGCAAAGGCCCACCGTGTCCAGCAGGAGATCACCCAGGACGAGCTGGCCAGAAGC
This sequence comes from uncultured Clostridia bacterium, assembly GCA_947631855.1. Classification (GTDB taxonomy): domain Bacteria; phylum Bacillota; class Clostridia; order Oscillospirales; family Acutalibacteraceae; genus Acutalibacter. The sequence goes on from CANRMX010000001.1 coordinate 277, forward strand.
CTTGGCGTGACCCGCTCCGCCATCAGCTATTTTGAAGCGAAGAAGTCCTTCCGTAAGTTTGACGACCTGCTGGCGCTGATCCATGCGCTGGGGTTGAAACTCTACCTTAAATAGTTGAGCCGCCCGCGCCTGGTTCCCCTAAGCCGTATCACAGTGCCTCCCTCCGCCGCAGGCGGAGGGAGGCACTAGAAGAAAATAAATTCCGCGATAGGGGCAGTTGTTTCCAGCACGCACCAGCGCGCCATGAGCGCGCGCTCCGCGACTTGGCCCGCGCGGCCACGCGCGCGCGTGTTTGAAATTTTTGTAAATTTTTTGTGACAGAAAACTTGATTTTTGCGGCAGGAACGAGTATACTGTGATTGTCAAAGGCGACCCTATTTTGTTTTACATACGCATGTGCACGGAGTAAAATGAAGATAGGGAAATTTTATTTTACAGGAGTGTGAATGCTTTGGACAAGTTCTTCAAACTGAAAGAACACGGTACGACCGTCCGCACGGAGATCACCGCCGGTATCACCACGTTTATGGCGATGGCCTATATCCTGATGGTGAACGCCGGGATGTTCTCCGACCCCTTCGGCGATGGTTCTCAGCCTCTGGGCGTGAGCTATGGGGCAATCTACATCGCCACCGCCATTTCCGCCGTTGTGGGCACGCTGCTCATCGGCCTGCTGGCCAACCTGCCGCTGGCGCAGGCTTCCGGCATGGGGCTGAACGCCTATTTCGTGTACACTGTGTGCGTGGGGCTGGGCCTCTCCTATGCAAATGCCCTGGTACTGGTGCTGGTGGACGGCCTGGTGTTTGTGCTGCTCACGGTCACCGGCCTGCGCAAGCTGATCTTTGACGCCATTCCCAAGGCGGTGAAGGCGGCTATCTCCGCCGGTATCGGCCTGTTTATCGCTTTCATCGGCCTGCAGAACGCAGGCATCGTGGTGGCGGACGCCTCCACCAAGGTGAATCTGGCTTCCTTCAACGTCTTCACCGGCAGCGCCACCTGGGCCACCATCTTCCCGCTGCTGCTGACCGTGCTGACGGTGTTCGCCATCGGCGCCATGTCCAAGCTGAAAGTGCGCGGCGCGGTGCTGTGGGGCATCCTGGGCGGCAGCGTGGTCTACTATGTGGTGGGCCTGATCACCGTTCCGGATTTCTATGCCACTGCGGTGGCGCCCAATCTCACGTCCGATTTCTTCGGCGCCTTCAAGGCTTTCGGCTCCGAGGCGTTCCTGAAGGTCTTCACCGAGGGCTTTAACTTCTCCGCATACATCCAGGCCAACGGGGCCGGCGCGTTCATCGTCATGTTCCTGACGACCATGCTGGCTTTCTGCATGGTGGATATGTTCGACACTATGGGCACCCTGTATGGCGCCTGCGCCGCCGGCAATATGCTGACGAAAGAGGGCGACGTGCCCAACATGAACAAGGCCATGCTGGCCGATGCCGTGGCGACCTGCACCGGTTCTGTCTGCGGCACCTCCACCGTCACCACCTTCGTGGAGTCCTCCGCAGGCGTGGCCGAGGGCGGCCGTACGGGCCTGACCTCCGTGACGACGGCGGCTCTGTTCTTCATCGCTATGTTCCTGGCCCCCGTGGCCCAGCTGATCCCCACCTATGCCTGCGCCGCCGCCCTGATCTATGTGGGCGTGCTGATGATGGGCAACGTGCGCAATGTGGATTGGTCCGATCCGGCCGCCGCCGTGGTGGGCTTCCTCACCGTGGCCATGATGCCCCTGACCTACAACATCTCCTATGGCATCGCCTTTGGCCTGATCTCCTACATCTTCATCAAGATCTTTACCGGGAAGATCAAGGAAGTTAACGCGGGCACCTGGATCATTGGGATCCTCTTCACCCTGATGTTCTTCCTCACCCGCTAAGCGGGCGGACGTCCGACTGAATCAAAATGCAGGAGCGGCGCGGTTTCGGCCATGCCGCCCCTGTTTTTTTGTGGGGAATATGAAAAGCACCGTTTAGATCAATTGCAGTTCCATCTTCGCCACGGTATAGCGTACCTGCGCATACGGCCTCAGGCGAACCGTTTGAATGCCGAAGCTCTGGTACCACGCCCGCAGCCGGGTCGTGCTGCGGTCATGCCAAATTAGACGGCAGTGCGCAGGATATGCAGACATTCCGGGCGCTGTTCTTTTTGGATCGCCGTGATCATAGCGCAACCCTTTTCTTGGGAAGATCCCTGTCGTTTTCCACCCCATTCTATCAGAGATCGTCCGCCTTGTCTACGGCTTGTCCTTGGCCGGATCGTCTCCGTGGCGGCACACAAAAAGCCGGGAGCACACGCTCCCGGCCGTTTTGTTGGATGGGTTTTACTTTTCGCCGAAACCTCTGTACAGGAAGGTCACGATCTGGCCGCGCTCGCACATCGTTTCGGGACTGAATGTGGTAGCGCTGGTGCCGTTGGTGATCTCCTGCTGCGCCGCCCACAGCACAGCCTCGGCGTACCATGTGCCGGCCTTCACGTCCGTGAAGGGATTCACCTGCGCAGGAGCGGGGGATTTTTCGGCCCGCCACAGGAACATCGCTACTTCACAGCGCTTGCATCCCGCCTTGGGGCTGAAAGTCGTGGCACTGGTGCCGTTGGTGATCTTGTTTTCCACCGCCCACAGCACGGCCTTGTAGGAATCGTCGCTGGGGTGCACGTCGGTGAAGGGATTCACCGTGCTCACCGGCTCGGGAGAGCCCGCGGCCCGCCACAGGAACGTCACGACCTGCTCACGGGTGCAGATGCTCTTGGGGCTGAAGGTTGTGTCGCTGGTCCCGTTGGTGATTCCCTTTTCCACGGCCCACGCCACGGCGTCGGCGTAGTATTCGGTCTTCACCACATCGGTGAATTCCACCTTGGGCTGCTCCACCGGCTTTTCGGTGGGTTTGTCGGTAGGCTTGTCGGTAGGAGTCTCAGTAGGCTTCTCGGTGGGAGTCTCAGTCGGCTTAGAAGTCTCAGTGGGCTTAGAAGTCTCAGTGGGCTTAGAAGTCTCAGCGGGCTTGGAAGTCTCGGTAGGCTTGGAAGTCTCAGTGGGCTTAGAAGTCTCAGTGGGTTTGGAAGTCTCGGTGGGCTTGGAAGTCTCAGTAGGCTTGGTAGTCTCGGAAGGCTTAGAAGTCTCAGTGGGCTTGGAAGTCTCAGTGGGCTTGAAAGTCTCAGTGGGCTTGTCGGTAGGAGTCTCAGTCGGCTTAGAAGTCTCAGTGGGCTTGGAAGTCTCGGTAGGCTTGGAAGTATCAGTGGGTTTGGAAGTCTCGGTGGGCTTGGAAGTCTCAGTAGGCTTGGTAGTCTCGGAAGGCTTAGAAGTCTCAGTGGGCTTGGAAGTCTCAGTAGGCTTGGTAGTCTCGGAAGGCTTGGAAGTCTCAGTGGGCTTGGAAGTCTCAGCGGGCTTGGAAGTCTCAGCGGGCTTGGAAGTCTCGGTAGGCTTGGAAGTCTCGGTAGGCTTGGAAGTCTCGGTAGGCTTGGAAGTCTCGGTAGGCTTGGAAGTCTCGGTGGGCTTCTCAGTCGGTTGCGAACTTTCAGTGCTGGTAGGTGGTGCCGTCTCAGGCTCGGTATCCGGGCTGGTAGTGGATTCCTCGTCCTTCCCGGCGTCCGGGCTGGTAGGGGGGCTATCAGGCTTTTCTTCGTCCTGCTTGGAGTCCTCGGGCTTCTCAGTCGGTTGCGAAGTTTCAGGGCTGGTAGCAGGTGCCTTCTCCTGCTCGGTATCCGGGCTGGGAGAGGGATTGCCAGCCGGTTTCTTGTCCTGCTCTACAGACGGTTGCGATGTCTCGGGGCTGGCAGAAGGAGTCTTCTCAGGCTCGGTATCCGGGCTGGTAGTGGATTCCTCGTCCTTCCCGGTGTCCGGGCTGGTAGGGGGGCTATCAGGCTTTTCTTCGTCCTGCTTGGAGTCCTCGGGCTGCTCAGTCGGTTGCGATGTCTCAGTGCTGGCAGCAGGTGTCTTCTCAGGCTCGGGAGAGAGATCGGGCTGCGGAGAGGGCGTCGTTACCGGTTCCAAAGTGGGAGCGGTGGCCTCCACCGTCACTGTGCCGGAAACGGGCTTGTAGTTCTCGCTGCTGGGAGTAAAGACCCAGGCCGCCTCGGTGGAGGTTTCGGTGATCTCCTGCTGGGGCTCGGCCCACGTCAGCTTGCCGCTGACCGTCTCGCCGGTGAGGGAGCTGGTGAAGGTGAGCCCGCTCAGCGTCACGTCCTGCAGCTTCTGGCCGATCTCGGCGGGGCCCGCCGCAGGTGTGCCGCTGGCTTCCACGCTGGCGGCCACGACGGCGATACTGCCGTTGACTTTCGCCACCGTGTAGCGGCTGCCGCTGTTCACCGCGGCCTTGGCCTGATAGCTGTGCCCGGCGGCGACCTGCTCCTGAGCGCTGGTGACGGTCAGGCCGATGTCCTCGGGCGAGTCGTCGTTCACCAGGCCGTCCACGGTGTATTCGGCGGAGCAAAGATCCATGCTCTGGCCGTAGATCTTGGCGGCGTTGTCGGACACATTCACGGTCAGCTCACGGACGGGCACGGTGAGATGCACAGCGGGCTGCAAGATGTAGATATATTCACCATTGTACTGGCTGTAGGGGCTCGTGTTCTTGCCCAACTCATAATTCTGGCTGCCCGGGCCGCCAAAGACCTTCTCAGGATCCTTGACAGTCAGTCTGATGGTGGGCATCCCATCAGGATTAATACTCAGAATTTTCGTGTAGTAGTTGTCGGGATTGACGGCGATCTCCAGATTGCTATAGTTGGCCGCAGCGGCGCGAACCGCCGGGTCGCCCAGATAGGGAATGGCTCTGACGGTGGCTCCGCCCCAGGCATAGCCGCCCTCGTCCCAATAGTACGCGCCCTTGGCGTTGGCGAACAGCGCCGCCAGATTCGTGGAGGAGTAGTCCACCACTTTCCTCTTAATAGTCAGGGTGGAATTCACATACGTCTTCGGCTCCTCCTGATCTTTCAGCGAGGCCCGCACGTCGTAGGTTCCGGCGTCCGTGGGCACGGTCTCCGTCCAGGCGGATTCATCCTCGCTGCCTTTGGGCCGATATTCCACCCGCACTTTCTTGAGGTCCACCGGGGGCGTGTACGTGCCCTTTTCGGAGTAGGTGATTTCGGCATCCGCCAGCTTCTGGAGCTCATCCTCGGAGGGCTCCATGTCGGCGGAGGCGATCACAGTCACCTTGGCCGTGCCCTCCACGGCGGTGTAGTTGTCATCTTCCGGAGTGAAGGTGTACCAGGCCGTGACCCAGCCCAGGTAGGAATAGCAGTATTCGCCATGCTGCCACGTAAAGTCGCCGGGCACTTCCACACCCTGCTGATTCTTGAAGATGGCGTTGCGCTTTGCTTCGGAGAGGGGCTCGCCCGCCACCAGCGTGAACGTACTCTTCTCAGCATCCAGCACAGGCGTGGCAGGCTTGACCGTCAGGGTGGCAGTAGTGCTTGCCAGCTCGACATCATAGTCTTCCAACTTGGGCTCGCCTTGCACGGTCAACTCGTAGGGGCCAACACCCTTGGAGCAAGCCTCCTTTGCCTCGGAGACAACCTCCAGTCCCAATTCCTCTGCAGTGTACTGCTTGCCGTTGGAACCTTTCAGCGTGACGTCTGCGGCGGTCAGTTCCTCGTCATACGCCTTGGTGGCGTTCTCCGGGGTCAGGGTGAGCTTTTCCTTGGAGATGTTCGCGGTGATGGTGATGGACCAGCCCACCCGGGCATCCTGTTCCATCAGCAGCAGGACGCCTTTTTGTTCACCGGCGCTCACGTTGTCCTTCAAGGTGGCTTTCACCTGAATGGTGTCGCCGGTGTTCACGGAGTTGTCGCCTACAAAGGTATAGTTGAAGTCGCCGCCGCAGCCCAGGGCAAAGTGCAGGGGCGCGTTCTCCTCGGCGGATTCTTCTTGACCCCACTTGCCGAGCACGTCGCTGCGGTGCTTCTGGGTTTCCACGTTCTTGATGTCGAACGTGATCTCCCGGGCGTCATCCGCAAGGGTGACCTCCTGGTCTACCTTCAGAATGCCGTTGACACTAGGTTCGTCGCCCGCTTCGTATTCCGATGCTTTCGTGTCGGTGACGGTGACGCCCTCCCGCGAGGAATCCGCCACAGTCACCGCAAAGGCGGCGCGGTAATCAACAAAGTTACTGCCAGTTTTCAAATCTCTCCACGAGGTGGAGCTCCAGTCAATTTCTTCGGCGCCTCCTTCCGCCTGCACGGGGATAGCCCCCACAGCCGCGGAGAGCACCAGCGTCACTGCCAGCAGCAGCGAGGCCAATTTTTTGGTTGTTCTCATATTGAGATCCCTCCCAAATGTTTGTTGTTTTGGTGCACGGATATCGGTCTTTCGGTGTTGCATGGTCTCCCGGGTTTCACCTCCCTGTGCGCCGATTGGCAGGCGATTGCAAAGCGCCTGTGCCCCTCGATACCTATTATAGCGACGGGGGGGGTAAAAGTCAACGCCTTTTCCTGTTTTTCAAAAAGTTTTCGTGGCCTTTGACGGCCAATCATTTCCGTTTCCGGGGCGCGGGTTTGCGGGTCTTGCGGTAGCAGTCGTCGCACAGCCGGCCCCGGTGGTGCAGGGGCAGGGCCTTGCCGCAGCGGTCGCAGAAGCGGATGTTGTTCCGCAGCCGGTAGAGCAGGATTTCGTTGATCTCCTCCGCCACCCGTTCCCGGCTCTCGTAGAGCTTGTCCTCGTCCACCGGGCAGTCGAAGGCGCGGGCGAAGGAATAGTACAGGTCCAGCTTTTTATAGTAGAGCTCCAGCGCGGGCAGGGTGGGGTCCTCCTCGGGGAAGCCGGGCTGCTCAATGGGCGCATCCTGCTGCCAGCGCTGCAGCAGATCGAAGAACAGCGCCCGCAGGGATTCCTCCGTTTCGTCGAAGGGGATGTTGGCCGCCCGCAGCTCCTGGTCTCTGGGGAGCAAAATCCCCATCTCCCGCATTTTGGTGATGAGGCTGATGTACCGGGAGATATCCAGCTTGCGATAGGGCTCCACGGTGGGCATCCTGTTCCACTCGGTGAGCACCTCCAGCAGGTCGAAATCCACTTGCAGCACCAGATCGGAAAAGCCCACCACCGCATATTGCAGCGGCGGAACCACGGCCTGCAGCCCGGCGCGGATCAGGGGGAGATTCTGGATGGCCCCCACATAGCCCCGGTTGTACATGCCGTACCGCCCGGCCCGTCCGGCGATCTGCTGGATCTCCTCGGGTTTCAGTTCCCGGCGCTCGGCGCCATCGAATTTCTCGGTCTCCATGAAGATCACCCGGCGGATGGGGAGATTGAGCCCCATGCCGATGGCGTCGGTGGAGACGATATACTGCATCCTGCCCTCCAGGAAGCCTTCCATCTGCCGGCGGCGCGTGGCATAGGGCAGGGCCCCATAGATGATGGCGGGCTCTTTGCCGTTTTGCCGCAGGTCCTCCGCCACGCTGAGCACCCCCACCTTGGAGAAGGTGATCAGAGCGTCCCCGGGCCGGATGCGCTCGTAATCCAGTGGCTGGCTCATGCACACCAGCGGCGTCTTCCGCTCGTGGAGCTGCACGGTGCAGCTGTCGCCGCAGCTTTCGATGAGCCGCAGCAGGATATTTTTGGCCTCCGGCGCGGCGCACAGGTGGATCTCCGGCGACTGGATGCCCAAAATCGCCCGGGTCCAGGCATAGCCGCGGCTGGGGTCGGCGATCATCTGGCACTCGTCGATCACCGCCACGTCGTACCGGCGGGACAGGTCCAGCTTTTCCGCCGTGGCCGCCAGGTGGGTGTCGCCCTCCCGCATATCCGATTCCTCTCCCGTGGAGAGCCCGCAGGCCACCCCGGCGTCCAGCAGGGTCTCCTGGGCCTCCAGGGCCAGCAGGCGCAGCGGGGCCAGATAGATGCCGTTGGCGGCGCGGATCAGATGCTGAAAGCCGATATAGGTCTTGCCCGTATTGGTGCCGCCCAGGTGCAGCACAAAGTTCCGGTGCATGGCCCGGGCCTGGGGATATTCGTCTTTGGGATTCAGGGCGATCAACAGCGACAGGCTGGAGCGGATGGCCTGGGGCACGTACCACACCGACCACACCGGGCCCAAACCGTCGCTGAGCAGCTGCAGGGCAGGGAGATCCTCCCGGCGCAGCAGGGCGGTGAGATCGGCCTCGGGCTGGGCGGCGGCGAAGTCGCTGACCGCTCCGGCGGCCGCCGCATACAGCAGGTAGGGGTACCGGGCACAGACCTTCTTCGCCAGCATGGCGGTGGGATTCTCGCCCAGCCACGCCGCGGCCTGGACGAAATTTTTGAGGACGCCCGGCAGCCGCTTGACTTCACACCGCTTCTCCAGCGCCAGCGCCTCGCCCAGCCAGGAGGACACCTGGGTCGTCCGCAGGCCGCGGCCCCGGGAGATCACCGGCATCCCGGCCAGCACCGCCCGGTGATAGTGCCCCGCCAGCAGCCATTCCCGGGAATCGTCCTTGTCCGCCGCGTTCCATGCGCTGGAAAGGGCCGCCGAGGCCCGCTCCACCGAGGACGCGAACCGGGTCATCACGCTTTCGCTCTGGGGAGAGGGCGCCGTCTGCTGCCCGGCGAACTGGGGGCTCCGCTCTGCGGTGAGCACGTCTTCTCTGTCCCACAGCCGGGTGGTGCGATCGCCGGAAGAGGCAAAGATGGGCTTGGGGAGGAGGTCCTTCATCAGCCGGTTTGTCCAGCCCCGCTGCTTGAGCCGGGCGGCGCTCCAATATTTTCCGCCGCTCTTTGCCATGGGGAGACCTCCTTTCCACCGTATTCCCAATCAGTATACCGCAGAAACCGGGATTTTTCAACGGGGATTTTCCTATGGGTTTGTGTTTTGGGCCGGGGTGTGGTACAATCAGAAAAACAGAAAAAACGAGCAAGGAGTGAGCAGGATGCGTTGGATGCTCTATGTGGGCGGCTATACCCGGGCGGGGCGTGCGGGGCTCTATCAGCTGGCGATGGACGCCGAAACCGGGGCGCTGGACATCGTGGCCGCCTATCCCGGGACCGACCCCAGTTTTCTGGCCCTCTCCCACAGCGGCGAGACCCTCTACGCCGTGCAGGAATACCCGCTGGGCAGGGAGACCGTGGGCCGGGTGCAGGCGTGGCGGGTGCTGCCGGGCGGCGGGCTGGAATTTATCAATCAGCGGGAGACCGGCGGGGGATTCCCCTGCCACCTGGCGGTGGACGGGGACGACCGCTTCCTCTACTGCGCGAACTATCAGGACGGCTCCGCGCCGGTATTCGCCCTGGAGCCGGACGGCGCTCTGGGCGGGCAGACCGCTTTCCTCAGGCACTTGGGGCAGGGCCCGGACCGCGACCGGCAGGAATGCGCCCACGTCCACTGCGTCCGCTTCACCCCCGACGGGCGGTTCATCGCCGTGTGCGACCTGGGGCTGGATCGGGTGAGCCTGCTGCCCTTCGATCCCAATCTGGGCTGGGGAGAAGAAGCTGCTTTCGTCAATTGCCCGCCGGGCGCCGGGGCAAGGCACATCGCCTTTTCGCCCTGCGGACGCTTCGCGTATCTGGTCTGCGAGATGGGCGGGCTGGTGGAGGTCTATCGGTACGCCGCGGGCAGGCTGGAATGGCTGCAGCAGGCGGCCACGCTGCCGGAAAACTTCACGGGGGAGAACACGGCAGCGGCGCTGAAGCTCTCGCCGAACGGGCGGCAGCTGACCGTGAGCAACCGGGGCCACGATTCCCTGTGCACCTTCGATGTGGGGGAGGACGGCCGGCTTTCCAACCGGCGGTTCGTCTCCAGCGGCGGCAGCTGTCCCAGAGATTTCGCCTACACCGCCGATGGGCGCTTCCTGCTGGCGGCCAACCAGGAGGGCGGCGGCCTGCGGGTGTTCGCGGTCTCGGCGCAGGGCAATCTCACCCCCACCGGGCAGGGAGCCGATCTGCCCCATCCATCCTGCGTTCTGCTGGCGGACAAACCTTTGACATCGGCGTGAAAAAGCGGTAGTATAGGGGAAGAAACCGAGAGGAGGACTTGTCATGAGAAAGATCATCCCTTTGACCGAGCACTGGAAGTTCATCCGCGCGGATGCGGGCCCCGTGGAGCCTGGGGAGGCCAAGCCCATCCGGATGCCCCACACCTGGAACGCCCAGGACGGCCAGGACGGCGGCAACGACTATTACCGGGGCGCCTGCTGGTATTACTGCGCCCTGCCGGCGCTGAAGCTGGCGGCGGGAGAGCGGGCGTATCTCTCCTTTGAGGGAGCGGCCATGACCGCCGAAGTCTGGATGAACGGGGAAAAGCTGGCGGAGCACCGGGGCGGATATGCCACCTTCCGGGTGGATATCACCGAAGCCCTGGCCAAAGGCGGCGCGCTGGCGGTCTCCGTGGACAACAGCGCCAATGGGGAAGTGTACCCCCAGATGGCGGACTTCACCTTCTATGGCGGGCTCTACCGCCCGGTGAGCCTGATCGTCGTGCCGGAGGCGCACTTTGCGCTGGAGCATTGCGGCGGCCCGGGGATCAGGATCACCCCCACGGTGGAAGATGGCTGTGCCGACGTGGCGCTGACCGCCTGGGTCACCGGCGGCGAATCCGTGGCCTTTACGGTGGACGGGATGCGGGTGCTTGCGCCGGTGGCGGAGGGCAAAGCCGAGGCCCATTTGAGCCTGGAGCACTGCCACCTTTGGGACGGTCTCAACGACCCCTACCTCTACACTGTGCAGGCGGAGCTGCTTGCCGGCGGTGCGGCGGTGGATGTTCTCTCCGCCCGGTTCGGCTGCCGCAGCTTCTCCGTGGACCCGGAAAAGGGTTTCTTCCTCAACGGCCGCAGCTATCCTTTGCGGGGCGTGGCGAAGCACCAGGACCGGGAGGCCGTGGGCAGTGCGGTGACGCCGGAAATGCTGCGGGAGGACGCCATGCTGATCCGAGACATGGGCGCGAATTTCGTGCGCCTGGCCCACTACCAACACCCCCAGGCGTTCTATGATCTCTGCGACGAGCTGGGGTTGATCGTGTGGGCGGAGATCCCCTACATCACTGTGCACATGGATGCCGGCGAGGCCAACACCCTCTCCCAGATGGAGGAGCTGATCGTCCAGAACTATAACCATCCCTCCATCGTGTGCTGGGGCCTTTCCAACGAGATCACCTTCGGCGGGCCCATCACCCCGGCGCTGCTGGAAAATCACAAAAAGCTCAACGACCTGTGCCACCGGCTGGACCCCACCCGGCCCACCGCCATGGCCCATGTTTCCATGCAGGCCATCGACGGCCCGGTGCTGGATATCGCCGACCTCAACGCCTATAACCTGTATTTCGGCTGGTATGGCGGGGAGCTTGCCCAGAACGAGGAATTCTTCGACACCTTCCATGCCCGGTACCCGGAGAAGCCCATCGGGCTTTCGGAATACGGCGCGGACGCCAATCTCCAGTTCCAGACCGCCGATCCCCAGCGCAGCGACTACACCGAACAGTATCAGGCGGTGTATCACGAGCACATTCTGGCGATGCTCCCTGAGCGGCCCTATATCTGGATGACCAGCGTGTGGAATATGTTCGATTTCGCCGCCGACGGCCGGGACGAGGGCGGCGCCCACGGGCGCAACCAGAAGGGGCTGGTCACCTTTGACCGGAAGATCCGCAAGGACGCGTACTACCTCTACAAGGCCTATTGGAGCCGGGAGCCCTTTGTGCACCTCTGCTCCCGGCGGTATGTGGACCGCCCCGAGGACGTGACGGAGATCAAGGTCTACACCAACCTGCCCAAGGTGACCCTCTACTGCGACGGCAGCCCGGTGGCCGAACAGACCGGGGACAAGATTTTCACCTTTAAGCTGCCCATCACCGGGGACCACGGGATCATCGCCGTGGCGGGCGACCAGACCGATGAGATCCGCATCCGCCATGTGAAAGCGCCCAACCCGGCCTACGCCATGCAGGGCCGAAAGGTGCGCAACTGGCTGCTGCCGAAAATCGAGGGCTGCTTCACCCTGGACGACAAGCTGGAGGACGTGTACAAATCCCCCGAAGCCAGCGCCCTGCTGGAGAAGCTGATGGAGAAGGCCCGGGCCGCCCGGGGCGACGTGGCCAAGGGCGCACAGGACAATCCCATGGTGCGGCAGATGATGGCCCGCACCACCTTGTCCGCCATGCTGGTGCAGGCAGGGGACAGCATCGCCGATGAGGAGGCAACCGCCTTTGTGGAGGCGGTGACAAAAATCAAAAAGCCCCAATGAGCGGCAAAAAGCCCTACGGGCAGCTGTTTTTCTCCATGCTGCGGCTGAGCGCCTGCACCTTCGGCGGCGGGTTTGTGATCATCCCCCTGATGCGCAAGCGCTTCGTGCAGGAGCTGGGCTGGCTGGAGGAGCAGGAGATGCTGGACCTCACGGCCATTGCCCAATCCTCGCCGGGCGCAGTGGCGGTGAACGCGGCGATCCTGGTGGGGTATCGGGTGGCGGGCCCGGCGGGAGCGGCGCTGGCGATCCTGGGCTCGGTGCTGCCGCCGCTGGTGATCATCAGCGTGATCTCCCTGTTCTATCGGGCGTTTCGCAGCAACTCCATCGTCAACTTCGCCATGATGGGCCTGCTGGCCGGCGTGGCGGCGGTGATTTTGGACGTGGTGGCGACGCTGGCCCAGGGCATCTTCCGGCAGAAGCGGCTGCTGCCCGTGGTGGTGCTGCTGGCGGCGTTTATCGCGGTGCGCTTTTTCTCGGTGAACATCGTTTTGGTGATCCTGCTCTGCGGCGCAGTGGGCGCGGCGGACACCCTTTGGCGGGGCCGGAAGGAGGCGGAAAAGTGATCTATCTGGAGCTTTTCTGGGCCTTCGTACAGATCGGGCTGTTCAGCATCGGCGGCGGATACGCGGCCATGCCGCTGATCCAGCAGCAGGTGGTGGACGTCCATCCCTGGCTCACCATGACCCAGTTCGCGGACGTGATGGCCATTGCGGAGATGACCCCGGGGCCCGTGGCCATCAACTCCGCCACCTTTGTGGGGATTCAGGTGGGCGGCTTGCCGGGGGCGCTGGTCGCCACCGCCGGGTGCGTGCTGCCCGCCTGCGTGATCGTGCTGACGCTGGCCTGGGTGTATTACCGCTTCCGGGGACTGACGCTGGTGCAGGGGATTTTGGCTGCGCTGCGGCCTGCAGTGGTGGCGATGATCGCCTCGGCGGGCTTGTCGCTGCTGATCCTGGCCGTGTACGGGCAGCGCACGCTCCCGGCCGATCTCACCGCCATCGACTGGGTGGCGGCGGCGATCTTCCTGACGGCGCTGGTGGTGCTGCGAAAGTGGAAAGTCAACCCGCTTTACATCATGGGCGGCTCCGCCGCAGCGGGCGTGCTGCTCTATCTGGTGTGCGGGTAAGGAATCGTAAGACCGTATAGCTTTACAAGGTGCTTTGGCATAAAGAAAATCTCCCTCACGATTTGTGGGGGAGATTTTTTGTATAGGCGCCGCCACTTATCCGAGGAGCTTTCTGGCCTCCTCCAGGCTCACGCCCTGCTCCCGGGCGACACGGGCCAGATCGTCGTACTCCACCTTTTCCCGGGTCACGCCATAGTCCGAGGAGAGCTTTCGGCGCACCGCGCCGTAGGGAGTCTCCGTGGTCTCCTCCCGGCGATCCAGCACCCACCGGCTCAGGGTGGATTCCCGCACACCGAGGGTGGTGGTGTGCCGGAAGAGCAGCGCCACCAGCTTTTCCCGATCCTGCTCCCGGCACAGCACCTGCAGCAGGATACCCGGCCGGGATTTCTTCATCCCAATGGGAAGGGTGTACACGTCCAGAGCGCCCGCCGCCAGCAGCTGCTCCATGGCGAATCCGACAGCTTCCCCGGTCATATCGTCCAGATTGCAGGAAAGCTCCACTACCGCATCCCCGGACGCGCCGCTTTCACCCAGCATGGCCCGCACGCAGTTGGCCGCAGGCAAATCCTTTTTCCCCATACCGTAGCCGATGGCGGTGGGCTTCATCACGGGCATGGCCCCGAACCGGGTGGCGAAATGCTTCAGCAGCGCAGCGCCGGTGGGGGTGCACAGCTCGCCCTGGATGCTGCCGCCATAGATGGGCGCATCCCGCAGGATGAAAGCCGTGGCGGGAGCGGGCACCGGCAAAATCCCATGGGCACAGTGGACATGGCCGCTGCCCACATGGATGGGGGAAACCACCACCTCGTCGGGGGACAACCGATCCATCAGCAGGCAGACGGCGGCCACGTCCGCCACTGCGTCCAACGTGCCCACCTCGTGGAAGTGGATCTCCTCCACCGGCGCACCGTGAGCATGGCTTTCCGCTTCGGCGATCAGTCCATAGACGGCCAGCACATCGTTTTTCACCTTTTCCGATACCGCCAGATGGGAAACAATGTGTTCGATGTCGTGCATCCCGCTGTGGTGATGGGCATGGGTGTGCGTGTGCTCATGAGAATGCTCATGCTCATGCTCATGCTCATGTTCATGATCATGTTCGTGCTCGTGATCGTGCTCGTGGGCGTGGCCCAGAGAGACATCCAGAGATTCTTCCTCCTGGCCGTCCACGGTGACGGCGATGTGGGTGCCGGTGATGCCGCACTTGACGGCGGGTTCCCGGGCGATCCGCACGCCGGGCAGGCCCAGGGCATTGAGCTCCCGGATAAAGGCGTCGGGGTCGGGCAGCAGTTCGATGAGGGCGGCGGTGAGCATATCGCCGGCGGCGCCCATCCCGCAATCCAGATAAAGGGTTTTCATGGTGGGATTCCTCCTGACAGTAAAAAATAAAGGCACACGATCTCCCGTGGGAGAAGGGTGCCTTCGTGACACGTTTCAGGGCAGGGCAAGGGTCGGGCAGGGCGCTTCGGCGCCCCATTTGCTGATAACAGTTTACCACAGGCGCGGGGGGTTGTCAATTCCCCCACGCAAAAAGCCCTCTCGCGTGCTGCGAAAGGGCTTTCGGTTTTGCTTGGCAGGGCGCTCAGTCCAGCAGCTGCAAGATCTCCGGGAAGGGCTGCAGGCTGCGCTTTAAGATGCCGTGCATCTGGGCGATGGCCACACCGTAGTTCACCATGGGCACGCCCTGCTCCACGGCCTTGGCGATGCGGTGGCCCATCTCCTTCTCGTTGAGCATGCACCCGCCGCAGTGCACCACCAGCTTGTAGGGCGTGAGGTCTTCCGGGAATTCGCCGCCGGAGGTGAAGGTGTACTGGGGCTTGGCGTGGGAGAATTTCTCGATCCACCCGGGCAGCTTCACCGTGCCGATGTCGTTGCACTGACGGTGGTGGGTGCATCCCTCGCAGATCAGCACCCGGTCGCCGTCCTGCAGCTTCGAGAGCTGGGCAGCGCCCCGCACCAGCGTGGGCAGGTCGCCCTTATACCGGGCAAACAGGATGGAGAAGGAGGTGAGGAGCACCCCTTCCGGCGTGTCCTTTGCCACGCGGCCAAAGGCCTGGGAATCGGTGATGACCAGCTTGGGCGGCTGCTTCAGGGCGGCCAGGGTGGCGGAAAGCTCCGTATCCTGACAGGCGGCGAAGAAGCAGTGGTTGTCCAGCAGCTCCCGCATGGTCTGCTGCTGGGGCAAAATCAGCCTGCCCTTGGGCGCGGATTCGTCCACCGGGATCACCAGCACCGCCAGCTCGCCGGGGCTGAGCAGATTGGAAACGATGTGCTTTTGATTCCCCGCGCCCTTGGCGAAAGCCCCCAGCTTTTCCTTGAGCTCAAAAATCCCTTCGCCGGTGACGGCGCTGACATAGAGCTGATGGTCGCCGGGCGCGGGGCGGTCATCCAGCAGATCGGCCTTGGTGAGGGCCACCAGGTAGGGCAGCTTCCGCTCCTCAAAGAGGGCCAGCAGCTCCCGGTCCTCCTGGGAAAGGCCCAGGGCGGCGTCGGCCACCAGCACGGCGATATCGGTCTGGCGCAGGGCCTGCCGGGCCTTCTCCACCCGAAGCCTGCCCAGCTCGCCCTCGTCGTCCAAGCCGGGCGTGTCGATGATCACCACCGGGCCGATGGGCAGCAGCTCCATGGCTTTTTTTACGGGATCGGTGGTGGTGCCCTTCACGGGAGAGACCACCGCCAGCGACTGGCCGGTGACGGCGTTCACCAGGCTGGACTTGCCGGCGTTGCGCATCCCGAAGAAGCCGATGTGTACCCGTTCGGCAGAGACGGTGGCGTTGAGATCGGGCATAACGATGCCTCCTTTGCGTGTCTAAAAGTGCGGTGCTCGATGGGCGTTAGAACCGGAAATCTCTGCGATTGGAGCTGCGGATGGCCTCGATGTTCTCCCGGGCGATGCCGCGCACCTTCTCGTTGGGAATTTTCTCCAGCTCCTCGGCGATCATCTTGTAGCCGGTGGCCTTGGTCTCGGGGGAGGCGTAATCCTCCAGATACTCCGCCAGCGTCATCAGGGCGTTGGGGTGGCAGCAGTTGAGGATCTGCCCGTTCTTGCACAGGGACATGAAGCGGTCGCCGGTGCGGCCCTCCCGATAACAGGCGGTGCAGAAGGACGGAATGTGGCCGTTATCCATCAGCCACTTCACCACCTCGTCCAGGGTGCGCTGGTCGGAGACATCGAACTGCTCGGTGTCGTGGGGACGCTCGACCTCGGTGTAACCGCCCACGGAGGTGCGGGAGCCGCCGCTGACCTGGGAGATGCCCAGCCGCAGCAGCTTTTGGCGGGTGGCCTCGGTCTCCCGGGTGGAGATGATCATGCCGGTGTAGGGCACGGCCAGCCGGATGCAGGCGGTGATCTTGGCGAAGGTGTCGTCGTCGATGCCGTTGTCGAAGTCATCGGGGTCGATATCGTCGGCGCGCTTGAGGCGAGGCACGCTGATGGTGTGGGGCCCCACGCCGTGGACGGCCTCCAGGTGCTCGGCGTGCATGATCAGCCCGGCGAACTCATACTTGTACAGCTCCAGCCCGAACAGCACCCCCAGGCCCACGTCGTCGATGCCGCCCTCCATGGCGCGATCCATGGCCTCGGTGTGGTAGTCGTAATCGTGCTTGGGGCCGGTGGGATGGAGCTTGAGATAGCTCTCCTTGTGGTAGGTCTCCTGGAACAGGATATAGGTGCCGATGCCGGCCTCCTTGAGCTTGCGGTAATTCTCCACGGTGGTGGCGGCGATGTTCACGTTCACCCGGCGGATATCGCCGTTCTTGTGGTGGACGGAGTAGATGGTCTTGATGCAATCCAGAATATACTCGATGGGGTTATTCACCGGGTCCTCGCCGGCCTCGATGGCCAGCCGCTTGTGGCCCATATCCTGCAGGGCGATGACCTCGGCCTTGACCTCCTCCTGGGTGAGCTTTTTGCGCACGATGTGCTTGTTGATGTGGTGATAGGGGCAGTAGACACAGCCGTTGACGCAGTAATTGGACAGGTACAGCGGCGCGAAGATGACGATGCGGTTGCCGTAGAAGGCCAGCTTGATCTCCTCGGCGATCTGGTACATCTTCTCGATCTTCTTGGGGATCTCGCAGGCCAGCAGCACCGAAGCCTCCCGGTGGGTCAGGCCGGCGCAGACGCAGCCCGTGGCGGTCTTTTGGGGCCGGGCCTTTTCCAGGATCTGGTCGATGAGTTCCACGTTGTTCTTGTTGGCCTCGGCGTATTCCAGGGTGGCGCGAATCTCCGCGTCGTTGATGAATTCCTCAGCCTTCAGTGATTTCGGATCGTAGATTGCCATGATTTTTTCCTCCCAAAATTTTTCTTATTTTTTGATGTCGCCCCGGTGGGTGACCACCCGGTACCCGATGGACGCCATCCGCTGCTCCAGGCAGCTCCTGCACTGGGCGGATTCCTCCCCGGTGCAGATCTTGTTGTCGTACAGCTCGTATTTTTTGCGCACGGTCACCGGCGACAGATTGGGCATCACCACGTTGGCCCCGGCCTCGATGCCCATCTCCCTGCCCAGGGGATGGATGGTGCCCAGCGCCGTGGTGGAGGGGATCAGCATGGGCGGGTGGATCAGCCGCAGGATGGACAGCAGGTAGCAGGTCAGCTCCACCGTGCCGCCGGGGCAGTCCCGGAAGGGCGTGTCGTGGTGGGGCACAAAGGGCCCGATGCCGCACATATCCGGCTTGAATTCCTCCACGAATTTCAAATCCTCCGCCAGCGTCCCGCTGGTCTGATAGGGCGACCCCACCATGAAGCCGCAGCCCACCTGATAGCCGATCTCCTTCAGATCCCGGAGGCACCGCATCCGGTTGTCGAAGCTCATCTCCGCGGGATGGAGCTTTTCATAGTGGGCCCGGTCGGCGGTCTCGTGGCGCAGCAGGTAGCGGTCGGCGCCCTGATCGAACAGGTACTGATAGCTTTCCCGGCTCCGCTCGCCCATGGACAGGGTCACGGCGCAGTCCGAGAATTTTGCTTTGATCCCGCGCACAACGCCGCCCAGCACAGCATCGGTGAAGTACCCATCCTCGCCGCCCTGGAGCACGAAGGTGCGAAAGCCCAGGGCGTAGCCTTCCTCCGCGCAGGCCAGGATATCCTCCGGCGTCAGGCGGTAGCGGTCGGCGTGGGGATTGCTCCGGCGGATGCCGCAATAGAGGCAGTCGTTTTTGCAGATGTTGCTGATCTCGATCAGCCCCCGCACATACACGTCCCGCCCGTAGATGGCCTGCCGCACCGGCACTGCCCGGGCCTTGAGGGCCTGGGCGGCCTCCTCGTCCCGGCCGTCCAGCAGGGCCCGATATTCGGCCAAGGAGAGGCTGTGGGCCGCCGCCAGCTTTTCGATGAGGGCAAGGACCTCCCCGGTCATGGCTGCTCCCCGTCGCCGGTGACGGAGGAGTAGGCGGTCTTCACGCTGACGCCTGCAAGCCCCCCGACCTTCCCAGCCAGCGCGGAGATCACGTCCTGGGGCGCGTCGATGGCGATGGAGATGATGTTGATCTTCTTCGCCCGGTAGGGGATGCCCATCCGCCCGATGATAAATTCGCCGTATTCGTGGAGGATGGCGTTGAGGGGTTCCACCGCTTCGCCGCTCTCCACGATGATGCTCATCACGGCCACTCTGGTCCGCATCTTCATTCTTCCTTTCCTGTGGATTTTCCTGGCTTTCCTGCAACAAAAAGAGCCGCGCCCTGCGGCACGGCAACACATCCTGACCGTACCTTCCGCGGCAGGCCGGAGCCTTATAGGCCGCCTTTCACGTCAGGAACGCTCCTATTATACACGTACCGGCGGCAAATGTAAAGAGGTTTGTGCTGGCAAAAAAATCGAAAAGTTGTTCTCAACAAGGCAACTTTTCCGGTCTGCGGCGGGCGGGATAGCAGTCACAGTTTCGGGAGGTGAAGATACTATGAATAGTGTGACGGTCAAAAACACCGTGCTGGCCGTACTGGCTGTGCTGGGCGGCGGCATCGCCCAGCTTTTGGGCGGCTGGGACGGGGCATTGCAGACGCTGGTGGCCATGATGGCAGCGGACTCCCTCACCGGGCTCACGGTGGCGGGGGTGTTCAAGCGGTCGTCCAAGACTCCGGCAGGGGCGCTGGAAAGCCGGGCCTGCTTCAAGGGGCTGATCCGCAAGGGCTTCATGCTGCTGCTGGTGTTCCTGGCGGTGCTGCTGGACCGGGCGGCGGGCACGGCGGTGGTGCGGCCGGCGGTGTGTATGTTTTTCATCGCTAACGAGGCCCTGAGCATCCTGGAAAATTTCGGCCTGATGGGCGTGCCCTATCCGAAATTTCTGAAAAATATGCTGGAGGCCCTGCGGGACCACGGCGACGAAGGAGGCGAGAAATGATACGCTGACGATCCGGCAAAACCTTTGCCCGCCGGAAAAGTACCCCCTCAAGTGCCCGTACACCCGGACGCCCCGGTTTCTGGTGATCCACAACACCGCCAACGACGCCCCGGCGGAGAATGAGGTGGCCTATATGCTTAGGAATACCGAGGAGGTGTCCTTCCACTTCGCGGTGGACGACCGAGAGGCGGTGCAGGGGCTGCCGCTGGACAGGAACGCCTGGGCTGCCGGCGACGGCACAGGCCCGGGCAATATGCAGGGGATCCACATTGAAATCTGCTATTCCCTTTCCGGCGGAGAGCGCTTTGCCCGCAGCGAAGCAAACGCCGCCGAGCTCTGCGCCCGGCTGCTGAAACAATACGGCTGGGGGCTGGGCAAAATCACCAAGCACCAGGATTATAACGGCAAATACTGCCCCCACCGCACGCTGGATTTGGGATGGGAGCGCTTTTTGCAGCTGGTGCGGGACAAATACGACAAGCTGGAGGAGGACGACATGACAAAAGCCGAAGTGGAGAAGATCATCGCGGACTACCTGGCCGGGCTGGGCAAAAAGAACGCCAGCGGCTGGGCGGAGCCCGCCATTGCCGACTGCAAGGCCCGGGGCATCATGGTGGGCGACGGGGACGGGAATTTCTGGCCCCAGTCCTTCGTGACCCGGCAGGAGCTGGCCCAGGTGGCGGCGAAGCTGGCGGGCCTTACCGATCAGGACAGATAAGCAAATCCCCGGTCTGCGAAAGGCCGGGGATCGCTTTATTTTCAGAACCATGCCAACAGGTATTTGCAGCGCAGCCGGGTCAGGCGGGGCAGGGTCTCCTCCAGCCGATGGGAGAGGGACTGGGCGTAATCGGCCAGGCGGGCCAGTTCCTCCGGCGAAAGGGCGTGATTGCTGAACCGGGCCTTCTGCACCAGCAGCAAAATCTCCTGGGGCGGGTCGGAGAAGCCATGCAGCCGCGCCGCGCCGAAGGCCGTCATGCGCAGGATGCGCTGATACAGCAGCAGCGCGGCCTTATTGGGCTCTGCCTGGGCGACTTTCGCGGCCCAGCGCCGCAGCCGCACCCGGCGGCTTGCTCCTATCGCGGCCAGCAGCCCGGGCAGGACAAGCCCCCACAGCAGCGGTCTGGGGTCGAAAGATTTTCCTGCCGCCACGGGTGGCGGCGAAGGCGAGACGGCGGGCAGCACGCCGGACGGTTCCGGGGCGTCGCTGGCAAGGTCCTCCGGGCTGCTGACGGGGTCTTCTTCCTCCTGGGGCGCAGGGGTGCCGTCGTCGCCGGATGTTCCCGTGCCCTCCGCGCCTTGGGCGAGCTCCTCGGGAGAAGCAGCGATATACTGGGCCGGGGTGACCTCCACCGGCACCCAGCCCGCGCCGCCCCAATAGACCTCCACCCAGGCGTGGGCACAGTAATCCGGGACGTTCGTCCAGCTGCCGGAAGCATCGGGCGATACTGCATACCCCTGGGCAAACCGGGCGGGCACTCCGGCGCTGCGCAGCAGCAGCACCGCCGCCGAGGCGAAGTGGACGCAGAAGCCCTCTTTGCTTTCGGAGAGGAAATACCGCACAAAATCCTCCTCCTGGGGCGCGGCCTCCGGCGTGAGGGTGTAGGTGTATTCCGCCGTGAACAGCTCCCGTATCCGGCGGATGAGATCGTTCCGCTGCTCCTGGGCGGAGGACATGCCCATGCCGGTGGAAAGGGAAAGGCGGTGCTGTGCCCGGAACTGGTCCAGCCATCCGTCCATGCCGTCGGGCAGGGCGGTGTACCGGTCGTAGACGAAATCCGCATAGTTTTTCTCGTGGAGCAGAATGGAACGGCTTGTGCCGTCCAGCAGCCGGAGCCAGGCTTCAGGGTACGCATAGCGGTCGGCCGCGTCCACCGAGCGGATGCTTCCGGCGGTGACGCCGATGTCCATCTTCAAATCGTCGTTCTGGGAGATGCGCCCCAGCCGGAAGAACATCTCCATCCCGCTGGAATAATCGTCCCCATAGGGCAGGGGCGCGGTGGTGAACGCGTATTCGCTGGGCGCGTTCCCCATCCGCGAGGGGGCCAGATAGCCGTCCTGATAGAACTGGGCCGCGTCGGGCAGGGCGGCGTCCGGGAACAGCCCGTAGGGCAGATAGAGCGTGTCCGGGTTTTCCCGGAGATCTTTCACCGAAAGGGTGTAGCTGCCCTGGGACAGGCCGGAATCGTAATTATGGGCGTAGGCCCCATAGAGGGTCTGGGCGAAGCCGTCCGGCGAAAGGGCCGTGGCCTGCCGGGCGTCCATCCCGGTGAAATTCTCCCAGCTGTGGCCGGTGTAGACGCTGCCCGAAAAGCTCTTGAGGTATTCCAGGCCGGAGAAGGCCGGGCTGCCGGAGGAGCGGACCTTGCTGATCTGCATCACGGTCTCCCCGGTGTATTGGGGATTTTCCAGCTCCGCCAGATCCACCACCCGGCTGGGCGCGCCCAGGCTTTTCTGGAGGGCGGCGGTGAGATCCCCGGAATGGGTGAGACCGTCCCGAAGGGCCGCCACCGCCGGAGGCCGCTGATACCGGGAGCGTGGGAAAACCGCATACACCCCCACCATCCCGACGAGCAGCATGGGCAGCAAAAGCAGCGCGGCGGGCCGCAGGAAAGCCTCCCCGGAGGCGCGGTACCGGCGGCGGTCCTCCACCAGCCGGCGGCGCTGGCCCATGGAAGGGGCGGCCAGCAGCAGGAACATCCAGAACAGCAGGACCGCCGCCAGTGCCCAGGCGCTGGGCAGGAAGGAGATGGCCAAGGGGATGAGGAAGAAAGTGCCGGTGAGCAGGAAGCACCCCATGGCGCTGTGGAAGCGGATCAGCAGCAGGGCAAGCAGCCAGAAGAAGGGATAGGCCAGCATCAGGGCGAAAAAAGTCATCAGCTGGCTCGACCGGGTGTTGGTGGCAAAGGTGGTTTGCAGCGTGGGCAGCGCCAGGCCGAATTTATCCCGATAGGCGGAAAGGATCACGTTGGCGGTGCGCAGCGCGCCCTGCAGCAGATCGCCGAACCGCCGCCAGACGATCCCCGCCCAAAGCAGCGCCATGGGCACGGCAATCCACCCGCCGCCCCGGGCCATGGAGAACTGGGCGGCGCACAGCAGGGCCAGGAAAATCCCCACGACAAGGACGGGCACGGGATCGATGGAGAAATCCAGCCCAGTGTACAGGCTGCCAAAAGCGCCGGCGAAACCCAGCAGCAGCAGCGCGGCATACACCGAGAACCGGGAGAAAAACCCGGGCCGTGGGGTGAGCAGGCCGGGCTTGTCCAGCAGCGGAATTCGCCGGGGATCGGCTTTTCCGGGCTTCATGGCGCTTCCTCCTTTCCGTTGGATTTCTGTTCCCTAGAGCGCGAAATCTTTCAGGTCTTCCGTGAGATTCCCGGGCCGCACCCGGGTGGCCGCCCCGCCCTCTATGGGAGACGCGCTGACCGCCACCGTGCGGACCGTGGTGCCGGGAAAGGCATGGAACACCGCCGCCACCGCCTCTCTGGGGCGGCAGCTCAAGTACAGGCCGGTGGAGAGATCGGGGGGCAGATCGGCTTCCCGGAGGCCGGGCAGGTCGCCCGTGCGGATGCGCAGCAGCAATTCGCCCAGCGCCGGGGCCAGCTCCTCCGCCTCCCGAATGGCTATCACTTCCAGCGACGCGTCCGCATTCAGATATCCCACCCGGTGGCCCACGCCCTGTTCGCTGAGCCGGGCGGAAAGGGTGGCGAACACGTCCAGCAGGGCGTCCCGCTCCTCGGGGGAGCCGTTGACTTCCAGCAGGAAAAAGGGCTGCTTTTCCACCGGCTGGCCCATTTCCTTGACCAGCGTGTGCCCTACCTTTTCCGACAGCTTCCAGTGGATGCGGGAGGCCCGGTCGCCCTCCCGGTATTCCCGGAGGGAGAAAAGCTCCGCCGGGTCTTCGCCGGGCCGGGGCGCAAAGAGGCTGTCCGTCTCGGCGGCGGGCGTATCGGGATGGAGAAATTCCGTGGCCGCCGGGTGGATCGCCGGATAGAACAGCACCGTGCAGCCGGCGTCGGGGCCCAGCTTCACCTTGCGGGAGAACAGCCCTGCGTAGTCGTACACACGGGCTTTTGTGATCCTGCATAGGATGCGCCCGCAGGTGGGCGAGCTCAGCTTATGGGTGAAGGTCACGGGCGTTCGGGAGGCGGTGGCCCAAAGGGTCTCGTCCCAATATTCGCCGGTGAGGGCGTTTTCCGCTTTCACCTGGAGTTTCACCCGGCCGCTGGGCAGGAGGAACCGGCCGGTGACGGTGAGCAGCAGGGACACCCCCGCGCCTTTGCGGGCCGCGGCGGCGCCGGGCGCCAGTTTCGCCCGCACCCCCAGCATCCCCGGCAGGGAGACCAGCAGGGAGAGCACGGGGAAGACCACCGCCAGAATAATGGCGTAATAGGAAAGGTAGCCATCGAAGCAGATGAAAAAAACGGTGACGCACGCCAGGATCACCAGATAGCCCACCCGCTGCCGGATCATGACTGTACCAGCCTGGGCGCGGAAACCGCGCGCAGCACGTCCTCCAGCACCTGCCGGGCGTCGGTCTCTGTGGCACGGGCCTGGGGCGACAGCGCCACCCGATGCCCAAGCACTTCCAGGAAAAGCTCCTGCACGTCCTCCGGGATCACAAAATCCCGGCCCGCCAGCCAGGCGCAGGCGCGGCTCACCCGGATCAGCACCTCGCCCGCCCGGGGACTTGCCCCCAGCCGGAGCAGATTGTTGTCCCGGGTGGCGGCGCAGAGTTTGGCCACATATTGGTAGAGCTCGTCGGCCACGTACACCTGGCCCACTGCCTCCCGCATCCGCAGGACTTCCTCCAGCGTGGTCACCGGCCGCACCGAATCCAGCGGACGGGGGCCTTCGGTCTGCTTGAGGATCTTCACCTCCTGCTCCAGCGTGGGATACCCGATGGAGAGCCGGAGCATGAAGCGGTCCAGCTGGGATTCCGGCAAAGGCTGGGTGCCCACGGAGCCGTAGGGATTCTGGGTGGCGATGACCGTGAAGGACGGGGGCAGCGGGCGGGTCACGCCGTCCACCGTGACCTGTCCTTCCTCCATGGCCTCCAGCAGGGCGCTCTGGGTCTTGGCCGAGGTGCGGTTGATCTCGTCGGCCAGGAACAGGTTGCAGAAGGCCGCGCCGGGGCGGTATTCAAAGTGGCCGGCGGCACGGTTATAGACGGAAAACCCCACCACGTCGGCGGGCATGACTTCCGGGGTAAACTGCACCCGGTTATAGGAAAGGCTCATGGCCCGGGAAAAGGCCAGGGCAAGGGTGGTCTTCCCGACGCCGGGATTGTCCTCCAGCAGGATGTGCCCGCCGGCCAGGATCGCCATGAGCACCTTGCAGATCACCGAATCCTTGCCGATGATCGCCTTGCGCACTTCGGCCACGATCTCCACGGCCTGGGGCTGGGTCAGCTTGATCACGAAAATTCATCCCTTTATACAGAAGTACAACAAGTATACCACAGATTCGCCCGGAAGCGCAAGGGGAAAGCCGGGAGCGGGAAATCGGATAAAAAAGGGTTGACAAAATCAACAAAAGTATGGTATACTGCCCATGTATCTAAAAACACGAGCCGAAGTGCGGATTCTTTTCTGTGATGTTCCTCACGCGAGATTCCCCATGCAGCAAGTGGGTGTGCAGGTACAATCTATTCAGGAGGTGCCGAGGATGAACGGTACGGTTAAGTGGTTCAACGCAGAAAAGGGCTACGGCTTCATCTCCAACGATGAAGGCGGCGAAGATGTTTTTGTGCATTTTTCCGCTATCCAGTGCGAAGGCTTCAAGACCCTGGAAGAGGGCCAGAAGGTTTCCTTCGACGTGGAGCCCGACCCCAAGAACAGCGCGAAGCTGCGGGCAGTCAACGTTGTGAAGCTGTAAGATTCAAACTTGACGAAAAGAAACCGGGTCTTTATGGCCCGGTTTTTTATGTTTGTACTCGTGCTGATTTGTATTTATTTGTCCCCCCGCCCGTAGGGCGGGGGGACGGAGAAGAAAGGGCAGGGTCTTTTATGGCCCGGTTTTTTGCGGCCTGAGGCCGCTCTCACTTCGCGGGCTCCGTTCGCTCCGCTCACTTGCCGAGCAGAGGGCGCGGGGTTTTCGGTCGCGCCCGATAGAGATAGGAATGGTCTCCCCGCCCGTAGGGCGGGGAGACCGAGAAAGAAAAGGCAGGGTCTTTTTAGGCCCGGTTTTGCGGGCTGAGCCCGCTCCCGCGTCGCGTTTCGCACGCTTTAGGGCGTGCTGGCGTGTGCAGGAAACGGCTCTCCCGGTCGCGGAACTTCTTGCCTGCTGGCCGAGGATAGGCTTCGCTTTCACGCAACTTGCCTAAGCCATAGATACACTATCTTCCTGCCGAAGGCAGGGCGCAGGTTTTTTGGTCGCGCCCGTTAGGGATAGGAATGGTCTCCCCGCCCGTAGGGCGGGGAGGCCCTGCTATATGGTTTGAAGTAAGTTGTGCATATGCGCAGCGCACTCTCGGTCAGAACGCAGTGAATTCCGCGACCGGTAAAGTCGTTTTCCGATCACGTCAGCGCACGGAAACGTGCGCGAAACGCGAAGTGCCCGCAGCCTCAGGCTGCCGTGCATTGACAGACCGGGCGGAAGTCAGTATAATAGGGATATCCTCGATGGCGGCGGGCGAGACGCGCCTGCCGGAGGAATCCACTGAAAACAGGAGAAAACGAGTATGTGCGGTATTGTCGGATTTGTAGGCGGCCGTCAGGCGGCGCCGATTTTGCTGGAGGGATTGGAGAAGCTGGAATACCGGGGGTATGATTCCGCTGGCCTTGCGGTGCGGGACCCCTCCGGGGAGGTGCGGATCGTCAAGGCCAAGGGCCGGCTGAAAGTCCTCACCGAAAAGACCAACGGCGGGCTTGCCCTGCTGGGCAATTGCGGCATCGGCCACACCCGGTGGGCCACCCACGGAGAGCCCAGCGAGAAAAACGCTCATCCCCATGTGGGGCCCAACGGCGACGTGGTGGCGGTGCACAACGGGATCATCGAGAATTATCAGGAGCTGAAAGCGAAGCTCACCAAGGCGGGCTACAGCTTCTATTCCGAGACCGACACCGAGGTGGCGGTGGACCTGATCGACTACTATTATAAGAAGTACCAGGAGGGCCCGGTGGAGGCGCTGGGCCGGGCCATGACCCGCATCCGGGGCTCCTATGCGCTGGCGGTGCTGTTCAAGGATCACCCGGAAGAAATTTACGTGGCCCGCAAGGACAGCCCCATGATCATCGGCGTGGGCGACGGGGAGACCTTCCTGGCCTCCGATGTCCCGGCGATTTTGAAGCACACCCGCAGCGTGTACTACATCGGCAATCTGGAGATCGCCAAACTCACTGGCGGCAGCGCGGTGTTCTACAACATCGACGGCGAGGAGATCGAGAAGGAACTGACCCAGATCGAATGGGACGCCCAGGCGGCGGAGAAGGCGGGCTACGAGCACTTCATGATGAAGGAGATCCACGAGCAGCCCCGGGCCGCCCAGGACACCCTGAACGCCTATATCCGGGACGGGAAGATCGACTTTGGCGAAGTGGGCCTCACCGAGGAGGAGATTCGGGAGATCACGGGGATCACCATCGTGGCCTGCGGCTCGGCATACCATGTGGGCATGGCCGCCCAGTACGTCTTTGAAGACCTGGCCCGGCTGCCCGTGCGGGTGGAGCTGGCCAGCGAATTCCGCTACCGCCGGCCGATTTTGGACAAGAAGCATCTGGTGATTGTCATCAGCCAGTCCGGCGAGACCGCCGACAGTCTGGCTGCCCTGCGGGAGGCCAAGGAGCAGGGCGTTCCCACGCTGGGCATCGTCAACGTGATCGGCTCCTCCATCGCCCGGGAGGCCGACAAGGTGCTCTACACCCTGGCCGGGCCGGAGATCGCCGTGGCCACCACCAAGGCGTACAGCACCCAGCTCATCGCAGCCTACCTGCTGGCAGTGGAATTCGGCCGGGTGCGGGGCGAGATCGGCGAAGAAGCCTATGGCCGGTATATCGAGGAGCTGCTTGCCCTGCCCGGAAAGATGGACAAGGTGCTGGAGGACAAGGAACGCATCCAGTGGTTTGCGGCCAAATTCGCCAATGCCCGGGATATTTTCTTCATCGGCCGGGGACTGGATTACGCCGCCAGCCTGGAGGGCAGCCTGAAGATGAAGGAGATCAGCTATATCCATTCCGAAGCCTACGCCGCAGGCGAGCTGAAGCACGGCACCATCAGCCTCATCGAGGACGGCATCCTGGTGGTGGGCGTGCTGACTCAGGACGGCCTGTTCGAGAAGACATTGAGCAATCTGGTGGAGGTAAAGAGCCGGGGCGCGTACCTCATGGGGCTGACGGCCTACGGCCATTACAGCATCGAGGACACGGTGGATTTCGCCGTGTACACCCCCAGGACCGATCCCCATTTCGCCATCAGTCTGGCGGTGATCCCGCTGCAGCTGATGGGGTATTATGTCAGCGTGGCCCGCGGCCTGGACGTGGATAAGCCCCGGAACCTGGCCAAGAGCGTCACCGTGGAATGAGAGGTGTGCGAAGAGGATGAAAAGAACTTGTGTGATCTTGCTGGCCGCCGCCCTGCTGCTCACGGCGCTGGGCGCCTGCGCCGGCGGACAGAACACTTCCCAGCCGGAAAGCAGTGCGCCCGAAAGCAGCACTCCCGTGAGCAGCGCCCCAGCGGAAAGCGAATCCCCCAAGGAGGAACCCACCATGACGCCCGAACCCGCCAAAGCCATCGGCTACGAATACGACCACGACACGCTGCAATATGAGCTGGTGTGGTCGGATGAATTCGACTATGAGGGCAAGCCCGATCCCGAAAAGTGGAACTACGACACCGGCGGCAGCGGCTGGGGCAATAACGAGCTGCAAACCTATACCGCCGGGGACAACGCGGAAGTCACCGACGGCAAGCTCATCATCGAGCTGCGCAGCGAGCCCGTGGGCGAAAATTCCAAGCGGTACACCTCCACCCGGATGATCACCTTCGGCAAGGAGGAGTGGCTCTATGGGAAGTTTGAGATCTCCGCCAAGCTGCCCGCCGGGCTGGGTACATGGCCGGCCTTCTGGATGATGCCCGCCCACTCCGCCTATGGGGGCTGGCCAAATTCCGGGGAGATCGACATCATGGAGCACGTGGGCTTCGATCAGGATGTGGTCGTGCAGACGGTGCACAACACCGCCTACCACGCCGGGGACGGCAAGGGGAAATCCACCCCCACGGCAGGGGTCAGCGAGGGCTTCCACACCTACGCGGTGGAGTGGCTGCCGGATAAGCTGATCTTCTCCATCGACGGGGAGGAATCCTTCGTCTATGATCCCACCGAATACAGCGACGCGCCCACGAAAGAGATCTGGCCCTACGACCAGCCCTTCTATCTGCTGCTCAATCTGGCTTTCGGCGGCAACTGGGGCGGCGCCCAGGGCACGGATGATTCCTACTTCCCCGTGCAGTACGAGGTGGAATATGTGCGGGTGTACCAGAGCCCGGAGATCACGGCGTTGACGCAACAGGCGGGCTGAGCCCGCAGGCACGACGCGTACCAAACGCAATTTTCGCTCCGCTCAAATAGCGTTGCGCAATCCTCGCTTTGCTCGGATAGCGGCGCGCTATAAGGCGCGCTGGTGCGTGCTGGAAACAGCTTTTCCGGTCGCGGAATTTACTGCGTGCTAGACGAGGATGAGCTATGCTTGCACGTAAGGTAGCTTAAGACAGAAAAAGTGCCTCTCCAAAAGGGGAGGCACTATTATATAAGTTCGGTCGAGTCCAGTGCGCACAGCCTACGGGCGGTTGTCTATAAATAAACACCCTCCACCGCCAGCAGCTGCCGCTTGCGGTCGATCCCGCCAGCGTAGCCGGTCAGTGCACCATTTGCGCCCAGCACCCGGTGGATATAACAATGGTCTCCCCGCCCTTCGGGCGGGGAGACCAAAAAGTTTAAGTGAACGCGGCCTACGGGCGGCGGTCTAGAAATAAACACCCTCCATCTCCAACAGCTGCCGCTTGCGGTCGAGCCCGCCAGCGTATCCGGTGAGACTGCCGGTTGCGCCGATCACCCTGTGGCACGGGATGATGATCGAAATGGGGTTGTGCCCCACAGCGCCGCCCACCGCCCGGGGAGAGGAATCCAGCGCCCGGGCAAGTTTCCCGTAGGTCGTCACCGTGCCGTAGGGGATCGTGAGCAGCTGCCGCCACACCCGCTGCCGGAAATCGCTGCCCATGGGGGCCAGGGGCAGCTCGACCGGGGCGGGCCGCTCGCCTGCAAAATAATCCGTGAGCCACCGGCGCACCGCCAGAAACAGCGGCAGTGTGTCCCTGCGCTCCGGGCGCTGGGGCAGGGGATCCAAAAAATATTTCTGCCCCGCCAGCCAAAGGCCCAGCAGATTTTCCTCCGTCCCAGCGAGAGTAAGGAGCCCCACCGGGGAGGGCAATTCCGTGCAATAGACCGGGCCGCTCACAGCTGCACACCCGCCCGGTACAGCTCCACAATGTCGTGGAGGATGTCCAGCCGGAGAAAATCTTTGCCGTACACCAGGCTGATCTCCCGGGTCATGTTCAGGTTCTCGATGGGCAGGGCGGTGAGCTTCTTCTTGCGCAGCTCGTTCATGCAGGCGCTCTGGGGCAGGATGGAGATCCCCATACCCTTGCGCACCAGATCCTTGATGGTGGAGATATTGTCCACCTCGATGGAGATGTTGAAATCCTCGATGGTCTCCCCAACGCTGGTGAGGGTGGCCTCGAACAGCTGGCGGGTGGCGGAGGAGGGCAGCCGGAGGATCATGTTCTGGGCCTTGAGCTCCTCCAGCGTGACCTGGGCGTGCCGGGCCAGAGGATTGTCGTTATCCAGCACGCAGACCAGGCAGTCGGTATCCAGCGCCAGATAATTGAACGCGCCGGGCAGGCGGGTGCCCTCCACCACGGCGATGTCGATTTCGAAATTCGCCAGCCGCGCATAAAGATTTTTAATGGTGTCGGTGATGATCGTGATGCTCACATGATTGTTGAGGGTGCTGTACCGGGCGAGCATCTCGGTGATGGTGTTGCTTTCCGACGTGTGGGTGAGCCCCACCCGGATGTGGGTCATCTGCCGCCGGCGGTCGCGCAAATCCCGGCACATGGCCTGATACAGCGCCTTGAGGCGCAGGGCGTACCGCACGGCGATCTCTCCCTCGGGGGTCAGCTCAAAGGCGCTGTTGCCCCGCAGGAACAGTTTGATCCCCAGCTGCTTTTCCAGCAGGCCGATGTGGTGGCTCACCGCGGGCTGGGTCAGGCCCAGCGCCTGGGCGGCCCGGGTGAAATTGCGGTGCTCCGCCACCGCCAGCAGCGTCTCCAGTTTTGGGTCCAGCATGGCATTCCCTCCAATAACAGATCGAAATCTCAGCGGCAGCAAACATAAAGCCGGTTTATTTTAGGGAAACTATACCACAGGCCGCGGCCATTTGCAAGGGAAATTTTGGCGCAAATCGAAAAACTCCGTCCCTTTGTCATGGAAACGGAGTCAGCGCGCCCGCCGCGATCACGGGTCTTTTGGATTTTTCCGCCCGATCCCGGGCAGCTTCCCTGCCAGCGGCCCGGCCACCAGGATGCTGCCGCCCAGCATCAGGATCCCGACGACCACCGGCGCAGCGGAGGCGGAATTGCCCGCCCGCAGCACGATGGGCTGTGGCGAGGCGTCTGCGGTGTTCGCGGGCGCTTCCGTGGCGGCGGATACCGGCGGTGCTGTTGCGGTAGGCGTGGGCGTTGCCGTTGTTGTGGGCGATTGGGTGGATGAATCCGGCACGACGATCTTCCCGGCCGCTGGGGTGGATTGGGGCGCGGCGGTTTTCGTACTGCCCCCAGCCGTGCTCTTGGCAGTGGCGGCGGGCTTCGGCGTGGCGGTGGATTTGGCCGTGGCCGTGGGTTTGGGGGTCAGGGCGGGTTTGGGCGTGGCCGCCTTGGCCTCCCGGTGCACCAAAACGGTGTAGGTCTGTTTGGTCTGGCCGTCCGCCGCCGTGACCGTGATCTCGAAATTGCTTTCGCTGCCGCCCGGGCCGAGATTCTTGCGGTTGACGCGGTAAGTGGCACCCTCGGCAGTCTCTGCGGAGAAAGACACCGTGGTGGTCTCATAGGGCACCGTCATGGTGTACTCCAACTGCTCCGGCGAGAAAACGGGCGTCAACTCGCCTTCTTCGCTGTACAGGGTGATTAACGAGGCATCCGCCTTGAGTGGGTCAGGTGTGGGCGTAGGGGCTTTCGCTTCGCGGTGGACAGTGACAGTGTATTCTTGTTTGGTTGTGCCATCTTCCGCCGTAACGGTAATAATAAACTCGGTATCACTCCCGCCCGGCCCGAGATTCTTACGATTGACGCGGTAAGTGGCACCCTCCGCCGCCTCGGCGTAGAAGGTGATGCTGGTAACTTCGTAAGGCACGGTCATAGTATACTCGTGCTGGTCGGGGGAGAAATCAGGGCTTAACTCTCCGTCCTCGCTGTAAAGAGTGATCAACGAAGCGTCGGCCTTGAGCGGGTCAGGTGTGGGCGTAGGCGCTTTTTCCTCCCGGTGAACGGTAACAGTGTATTCCTGCTTTGTCTTTCCGTCCTCTGCCGTGACGGTAATAATAAACTCGGTGTCGCTGCCGCCCGGGCCTAAGTTCTTGCGGTTCACGCGGTAAGTCGCGCCCTCGGCGGCTTCGGCGTAGAACGTCACACTGGTAACCTCATAGGGCACGGTCATGGTGTACTCGTGCTGGTCGGGGGAGAAATCGGGTGTCAACTCCCCTTCCTCGCTGTACAGGGTCAGCAGTGAAGCGTCCGCCTTGAGCGGGTCAGGCGTAGGCGTGGGGGCTTTGGTCTCCCGGTGAACGGTGACAGTATACTCCTGTTTGGTCTTGCCGTCCTCTGCGGTGACGGTAATAACGAACTCCGTATCACTCCCACCAGGGCCAAGATTCTTGCGATTCACGCGGTAAGTGGCACCCTCGGTGGTCTCCGCGGAGAAAGACACCGTGGTGGTCTCATAGGGCACAGTCATCTTGTATTCGTGCTGGTCGGGGGAGAAATCAGGAGATAACTCACCCTCTTCGCTGTAGAGCGTGATTAACGAAGCGCCCGCCTTGAGTGGGTCGGGTGTGGGCGTGGGTGCTTTCGCCTCGCGGTGGACGGTGACCGTATATTCCTGCTTGGTCTTCCCGTCCTCGGCTGTCACGGTGATAATGAACTCGGTATCGCTGCCACCGGGGCCGAGATTCTTCCGATTCACGCGGTAAGTCGCGCCCTCGGCGGCTTCGGCGTAGAACGTCACACTGGTAACCTCATAGGGCACCGTCATTTTGTATTCCAGCTGTTCGGGGGAGAAGTCAGGAGACAAATCCCCTTCCTCGCTGTACAGGGTAATCAGCGAAGCGTCGGCCTTGAGCGGGTCGGGTGTGGGCGTGGGTATTTTGGCTTCGCGGTGGACAGTGACAGTATATTCCTGCTTGGTCTTCCCGTCCTCGGCTGTCACAGTGATGATAAACTCGGTATCGCTGCCACCGGGGCCAAGATTCTTGCGGTTGACGCGGTAAGTGGCTCCCTCGGCGGTCTCTGCGGAGAAAGACACCGTGGTGGTCTCATAGGGCACGGTCATGGTGTATTCCAGCTGCTCCGGCGAGAACGCAGGATTCAGCTCGCCCTCCTCGCTGTACAGGGTGATTAACGAAGCGTCGGCCTTGAGCGGATCAGGCGTGGGCGTGGGCGCTTTGGCTTCACGATGCACTGTGACAGTGTACTCTTGTTTGGTTTTTCCGTCCTCTGCGGTGACAGTGATGATAAACTCCGTATCGCTCCCGCCCGGGCCGAGATTCTTGCGGTTCACGCGATAGGTCGCGCCCTCTGCCGCCTCGGCGTAGAACGTCACACTGGTAACTTCGTAAGGCACCGTCATGGTGTACTCGTGCTGGTCGGGGGAGAAATCAGGAGATAAATCCTCTTCCTCGCTGTACAGCATGGAAAGCGAAGCGTCTGAACTGGACGGCGGCGGGGTGGCTTTCGCCTCCCGGTGAACGGTGACAGTGTATTCCTGCTTGGTCTTGCCGTCTTCCGCCGTCACGGTGATAATGAATTCTGTGTCGCTGCCGCCCGGGCCGAGGTTCTTTCGATTCACGCGGTAGGTCGCACCCTCCGCCGCTTCGGCGTAGAATGTCACGCTGGTAGTTGCGTAGGGCACAGTCATGGTGTACTCGTGCAGGTCGGGGGAGAAATCGGGAGACAAATCCCCTTCTTCGCTGTACAGCATGGAAAGAGAAGCATCCGTACTCGATGGCGGCGGTGTCGCTTTCGCCTCACGATGGACGGTGACAGTGTATTCCTGCTTGGTTTTGCCGTCTTCGGCTGTCACAGTGATAATGAATTCCGTGTCACTCCCGCCCGGGCCAAGATTCTTGCGATTGACGCGGTAAGTCGCACCCTCCGCCGCTTCGGCATAGAAAGTCACGGTGGTGGTTTCATAGGGCACGGTCATTTTGTATTCCAGCTGCTCCGGCGAGAAAGTGGGATTCAACTCGCCCTCCTCACTATACAGGGTGATTAACGAGGCGTCCGCCTTGAGCGGGTCGGGCGTAGGCGTGGGGGCTTTCGTCTCCCGGTGGACGGTGACGGTATATTCCTGCTTGGTTTTGCCATCCTCCGCGGTGACGGTGATGATAAACTCCGTGTCGCTGCCACCGGGGCCGAGATTCTTGCGATGGACGCGGTAAGTGGCTCCCTCTGCCGCTTCGGCGTAGAAGGTGACGCTGGTGACTTCATAGGGCACGGTCATGGTGTACTCGTGCTGTTCGGGTGCGAAAGCGGGCGTCAACTCCCCTTCCTCGCTGTACAGGGTCAGCAGTGACGCATCGGCCTTGAGTGGGTCGGGTGTGGGCGTGGGGGCTTTTGCCTCGCGGTGTACCGTTACTTTGTACTCCTGCTTCGTCTTGCCGTCCTCTGCCGTCACGGTGATGATAAACTCGGTGTCGCTGCCGCCGGGGCCTAAGTTCTTGCGATTGACGCGATAGGTCGCGCCCTCCGCCGCCTCGGCGTAGAAGGTCACACTGGTGACTTCGTAAGGAACGGTCATGGTGTAGGCATGCTGGTCGGGGGAGAAATCGGGAGACAAATCCCCTTCCTCGCTGTACAGCATAGAAAGCGAAGCGTCTGAACTGGACGGAGGCGGTGTCGCTTTTGTCTCCCGGTGGACGGTGACAGTGTATTCCTGCTTGGTCTTGCCATCTTCCGCCGTCACGGTGATAATGAATTCCGTATCGCTGCCGCCCGGGCCAAGATTCTTGCGATTCACGCGATAAGTCGCGCCCTCTGCTGCTTCGGCGTAGAAGGTGATGCTGGTAGTCGCGTAGGGCACCGTCATGGTGTATTCGTACTGGTCGGGGGAGAAATCAGGAGATAACTCTCCTTCCTCGCTGTACAGCATAGAAAGCGAAGCGTCTGAACTGGACGGAGGCGGTGTCGCTTTTGTCTCCCGGTGGACTGTCACCTTGTACTCCTGCTTGGTCTTGCCGTCCTCGGCTGTCACGGTGATAATAAAATCGGTGTCGCTGCCACCGGGGCCAAGGTTCTTGCGGTTGACGCGGTAAGTGGCACCTTCCGCTGCCTCGGCGTAGAAGGTGATGCTGGTAACTTCGTAAGGCACGGTCATAGTATACTCGTGCTGGTCGGGGGAGAAATCAGGGCTTAACTCTCCGTCCTCGCTGTAAAGAGTGATCAACGAAGCGTCGGCCTTGAGCGGGTCAGGTGTGGGCGTAGGCGCTTTTTCCTCCCGGTGAACAGTAACTGTGTACTCCTGCTTGGTCTTGCCGTCTTCCGCCGTCACAGTGATGATAAACTCCGTGTCACTGCCGCCCGGGCCGAGATTCTTCCGATTGACGCGGTAAGTGGCGCTCTCCGCCGCTTCGGCATAGAAGGTAACACTGGTGATCTCATAGGGCACGGTCATGGTGTACTCGTGCTGTTCCGACGAGAAAGCGGGCGTCAACTCCCCTTCCTCGCTGTACAGGGTAAGCAACGAGGCATCCGCCTTGAGCGGGTCAAGCGTGGGCGTAGGCGCTTTCGCCTCGCGGTGAACTGTCACCTTGTATTCCTGTTTCGTCTTGCCGTCCTCGGCGGTGACAGTGATTACAAATTCAGTATCACTCCCGCCCGGGCCTAAGTTCTTGCGGTTCACGCGGTAAGTCGCGCCTTCTGCGGCCTCGGCGTAGAACGTCACACTGGTAGTCGCGTAGGGAACTGTCATGGTATAGTCGTACTGTTCAGGCGAGAACGCAGGTGTCAACTCGCCTTCCTCGCTGTACAGGGTGATTAACGAGGCATCCGCTTTGAGCGGGTCAGGCGTGGGCGTGGGCGCTTTGGCTTCGCGGTGAACTGTCACTTTATATTCCTGCTTCGTCTTGCCGTCCTCGGCGGTGACAGTGATGATAAACTCCGTGTCGCTCCCACCGGGGCCGAGATTTTTCCGATTGACCCGGAAAGTTGCACCTTCCGCCGCCTCGGCGTAGAAGGTAACGCTGGTAACCTCATAGGGTACCGTCATGGTGTATTCATACAGTTCGGGCGAGAAATCGGGAGTTAATTCTCCTTCTTCGCTGTACAGCATGGAAAGCGAAGCATCCGTACTCGATGGCGGCGGGGTGGCTTTCGCCTCGCGGTGGACAGTGACAGTATACTCCTGCTTGGTCTTGCCGTCCTCGGCGGTGACGGTGATGATAAACTCGGTGTCGCTACCACCGGGGCCAAGGTTTTTGCGATTGACGCGGTAAGTCGCACCCTCCGCGGCTTCAGCGTAGAAGGTAACGCTGGTGACTTCATAGGGCACCGTCATGGTGTACGCGTGCAGGTCGGGGGAGAAATCGGGCGTCAACTCGCCTTCCTCACTGTACAACATCAACAGGGACGCGTCCGCGGAGGGCGGCGCTTCCACCGCAAAGGACAACTCCTGCCGCAGCTCCGTGTTGATGGGCTGGGCGGAGGGATCCACCGCGTCGTACACCCGCAGATAAAAGGAGGCTTCCACCGACGGCGCGTCCTCCCGCACCCGGAAAACGTAGGTGAAGGTTTCTCCCGCGTCGGTCAGGCTTGTCCGGGAATTGGCCATGGTGTATGCGGAACTCACCGTTCCATCGCCGGGACGGGTGACCACATAGCCCATCCCCAGCACCGCGGAGGCCTCGGTGCGCACATATTCAAAGCAGGAGGCGTCATAATCCAC
Source organism: uncultured Clostridia bacterium (assembly GCA_947631855.1). Lineage (GTDB taxonomy): Bacteria > Bacillota > Clostridia > Oscillospirales > Acutalibacteraceae > Acutalibacter. Next base: position 37,083 of record CANRMX010000001.1, read on the forward strand.
CCGCGTCAGGAACGCGCCGATGCTGTCCAGAGAACCGTCGTAATTGACCGTGAGGGTCACGCGATCTCCTGCGCCGCCCGCGACGGTGTTCAGAGAGCCGGAAAAAGCGAGTGTATTCCCCTGGGCCGGTTGGAAGATCCAAACGGGGCAGACAAGCGTGAGCAGCAAAGACAGCGCCGCGATGATGGCGGTTTTGCGCATCTGCGCGCACCTCCTTCATTTTTGATTGCATGAAATAAAGATACCACAAACGTTGTCTTTGTGCAATTTTTTTGGGAATTTTTTCGTGATTTTTTTTCGGGCAGGGCCCGCGGCCACTTCGCGGGCAAGCGACTGACAGCAGCCCACCCTCGTCCAGCACGCAAAAAGTTCCGCGACCTGTAAAGTTGTTTCCAGCACGCACCAGCGCACGCAAACGTGCGCGAAACGCGTCGTGCCTGCGGGCTCAGCCCGACTATTCTGCGATCTCGATCTTCATGCGGCTGTAGGCTTCGTGGATCACCTTGTCAAGGTCCGCGTTGGGGTTGCGCTGGGAGATGGCCGAGCAGTCGCTGTACAGGGTGGAAAGCTCCCGGGTGAGCTCGCCCCGGAACTGCGTGTGGGTGATCTCCCGCCGTATCCGGGTGAATTCCTCAAAATTTCTTTCGCTCAGGGCCATCGCCAGCGGGGGCGATACGCCGCGCCATTCCGTGGGATGTTTCTCTCGATAGTTGCGCAGGTAGTCCCGGACAAAATCCTGGGAATACGACTCCTCGAACACGGGCACAGAGGTATACGCCACCTGGTCATAGAACCGCAGGTTGAGCAGCGCATCCCGGCTGAGCAGGGCGTCCAGCACGAAAAAGGCGTCATCGGGCCGCCGGGTGTTGGCGTTGATGGCCGCCCAGGCGGCCACGGAGACCTTCACGCCGCCCTCGTCGCAATAGGTGGGCAGCATGGTCAGCGAAGCCCTGGGGACATTCTCGGGCGCTATGTCGGAGATCCAATGGCAGAAACTGGCATAGTTCCACGCTCCAAAGTTACCGCTAACACCGTCGGAAAAAAACTCCGGCAGTTTCCAAAGGTTCTTCCGGGTGTTGGTGTCGATCTCCAGCATCTGGTCGATGCGCTCCCGCAGCTCCTCCTCGGTGAAGGCAAGCGCCCGGTGGTCGGATTCATAATTGGCCAACGTGCCAAAGGTGAGGCTCAAACAGTTTTTTCCATCGACCACCCCGTTAGAAACTAAGGCCCGCATCAACGAGCCAGTCACCTGCAAAAAGCCGGTGTCGTCGTCCACCACATCCTGCCAGCTGTTGCCCGCGGGCGCCTCGGGCAGCTCCTCCTGCCGGAAGCAGGTCACAGAGAGATCATAGGCCAGCGGCAGCACCACCTGCCCGTAGGTTTCGCTGCGGCCCGCCGCCATCACCTCGGCGGTCAGCGCGTCCTGATCCATAAACTGGGCCTTTTCCAGATAGTCGTCCAGGGGGTAAAACTGGCCCAGCTCCATGTTCTTTTCCGGGGTTAAAAACAGGGAATCTCCGTTGTCGATGATGAACACGTCCGGGCCCTCTCCCGCCATCATCTCCGTGCGCACCCGGGTAAAGAGGGACTGCCGGGCACTCTCATCGTATCTCGGCACCACTTCGATCTCCACATCCTCGGGCCCGCCCATCTCTTTCAGAAATTTTGCCAGATCGCCCGCATACATACTATCAGAGGTTGTATCATTAATAAGAGCCCCATTCAGTTCCAGAAGTACTTGAAGGGGCTTTTCTTCTTTTTTGCAGCCAGACAACCCGCCCAGACTGAAAAGGGCAAGGGCGGCGCAAAGGAACAGGGACGCCCCTTTTTTCATAAAAGAATTCCTCCCTCAAAATAATATGATATATGAAAAAATCCGCAGTCTGCAAACTGAAAAGACTGCGGACTTTTTCTACATTAGACTATTACAAATCTACGTTAGGGTATTTTAGGCATAAGGACAAGTTTCTTGGTACTTTTTGAAAACATCAAAATACCCGTCATAGCGGCAGTTCCAATGGTAGAAGGTACCATACAGAGTATGCTCATGCGGACCATTGTGATTTGCGCATATAGACACAGATACTGTTTGCTTACCTGCGGATGTGGTATAAGTTGACTCAGTACCGCAGCGCGGGCAAGGCCCACCGGGAGTATTGACAACAGCACTGACAGGTGTTGCGATCACCCCAGCGCACACGGCCATGGACAGTAAAGCTACCTTTACTTTACCCAGTTTCTTCATTGCTTGTTCCGCCTTAAAAATTAATAAATTATATTTCTACAACAGGAAAACGAGCACAAATCCTGTTGGAAATACCAAAATCTTCCTTATGAACAAATTATACTTCATGTCAAAATCATTGTCAAGTCTTTTTTTAAAAAAATATGATGTTTATTTCTTGAACGCCCATCTTGACAAGGATCGACCGAACGGCGTACAATGGGGGCGGTTCTTCTCCGGCTGGCGGATGGGATTCCCCCAACCCCGCCGCGAACACATTTGACGAAGAAAAGAGGAATTTGCATGAACCGGGAATTTTTGAAGGAGCTGTTGGCCACGCCCTCCGTCAGCGGCTATGAAGAGGCGATCCAGCGGAAGGCGCTGGCCTTTGGCAAAGGATTCGCCCACACCCAGCGCACCGATCCCAGCGGCAATGCCATCTCCGTGGTGAATCCCCAGGCGGCCCATAAGATCCTGCTGTGCGGCCATATCGACGAGATCGGCTTTGTGGTGACCCATATCGATGGCTCCGGCCTGCTGCATCTCACCGGCGCGGGCGGCGTGCGGCCCCGGCTGTATATCGGCTCTCCCGTGCAGGTGATGCACGGCGGCCAGCGCGTCAGCGGGGTGATCGCCACCTCCTCCGACCTGCTGCGCAAGGAGCGCACCGAGGCCTCCGACCTGCTGGTGGATATCGGGGCGGATTCCAAAGAGGAGGCCGCGAAGCTGGTGTCCATCGGCGACCCGGTGTGCGCGGATGTGGCCATGACCGAGCTGCTGAACGACCGCTTCACCTGCCGTGCGCTGGACGACAAGACCGGGGCCTTCGTGGTGCTGGAGGCCGCGAAAATGGCCGCCGAAAAGGGCGCCACCATGGGGATTTACGCCGCCACCACCGTGGGCGAGGAGACCAGCGGCCGCGGCGCGTACTATGCCTCCACCCGCATCAAGCCGGACTGCGCCATTGCCGTGGACGTGACCTGGGCCAGCGACGCGCCGGGCGCCACGCCCACAACCACCGGCGAAGTGAAGCTGGGGGCCGGGCCGGTGCTGTGCAGGGCATCGGTGGTCAACAAGCCCATGAACGCCCTGCTGGAGCAGGTGGCCAAAGAGGAAGGCATCGACATCCAGTGGGAGATCGCCACGGGCCACACGGGCACCGACGGCGACACGGCCAACCGTGCCGGCGAGGGCGTGCCCATGGCGCTGGTGTCCATTCCCCTGCGGTATATGCACAGCTCTGTGGAGGTGGGCAGCTGGAAGGACCTGGACGACTGCATCCGCCTGCTGAGCGCGTTCCTGGTGCGCTTGTCCGCAGAGATGGAGAAGGGTTTCGATTTCTGCGCGCTGACCGTGTAAGGTATACCATTTATAATAGGAACAGACGCGGGGGACTTGGGAAAGTTCCCCGCTGTTTTTGTGCCGCCGGCGGGCGCCAGGATTTACCCTTGCATTTTAGCCGTGCCTATGGTATCATAAACTGTGTATGACCGTCCCTATGCCCTGCGGCAAGCGGGGCCGGGAAACGGAAAAAAATCGGGCGGCAGAACTGCGGCCGCCTGTGGGTGCGGGGGCGATAGATCGCATGGCAAAGGAAAAGATCCTGATCGTAGACGACTCGGAGATGAACCGGGCCATTCTGGCGGATATGCTGGACGATCAGTATGAAATTTTAGAGGCGGAAGACGGGCTGCAGGCGGTGGCCGCGCTCCAGAAGCAGGGCGCGAACATCTCGCTGGTGCTGCTGGATATCGTCATGCCCAGGATGGACGGCTTCGGCGTGCTGGAGATCATGAACCAAAACGGGTGGATCGACGAGATCCCGGTGATCACGGTGTCGGCGGAAAGCAGCTCCACCCAGGTGCAGCGGGCCTATGAGCTGGGGGTCACGGATTTCATCATGCGCCCCTTCGATGTGTTCATCGTGCGCCGCCGGGTGGTGAACACCCTGCTGCTGTACGCCAAGCAGAAGCAGCTGATCGGCATGGTGGAGCAGCAGATTTACGAAAAGGAACAGCGGAGCAACCAGATGATCGACATCCTCAGCCACATCGTGGAGTTCCGCAACGGAGAGAGCGGCCTGCACATCCTGCATGTGCGCAGGCTGACGGAATTCCTGCTGCGGAAGATCCGCCAGCGGACGGACCGCTATCCCCTGACCGACGCGGATATCTCCACCATCAGCGTGGTCTCCGCCCTCCACGATATCGGGAAGATCGCCATCGACGAGGCGATCCTCAACAAGCCCGGGCGGCTGACGGACGAGGAATTCGCGGTGATGAAGACCCACTCCCTGGTGGGCGCGGAGATGCTCCAGAGCATCCCGCGGTGGGGAGATGGGGAAAAGGTGCTGAAAACGGCCTATGAGATCTGCCGCTGGCACCACGAGCGCTGGGACGGCCGGGGCTACCCGGATGGGCTGAAGGGCGACGATATCCCCATTTCTGCGCAGATCGTGGCCCTGGCGGACGTGTACGACGCCCTGACCAGCAAGCGGGTGTATAAGCCGGCCTTTTCCCATGAGAAGGCCATCGAGATGATCACCGGCGGCGAATGCGGGGCCTTTAACCCGTTGCTGCTGGAGTGCCTTTCCACCTATTCCGAGGAGCTGCGGGACGTGCTGGCCAGGGACGAGAGCGAATCCTCCACCGCCACCCGGGATGTGCGCAGCGCCGCCGACGCGCTGATGCAGACCAGCGGCGCCGGGGTTTCCCAGCGGACGCTGCGGCTGCTGGATTACGAGCGGATGAAGCACAACTTCTTTGCCGCCATGACCGAGGAGATCCAGTTCGAGTTCACCGTGTCTCCGCCCATGCTGACCCTGTCGCCCTGGGGCGCGAAGAAGCTGCGGCTGGAGGAGATCATCATGTCCCCCAAGGAGAACGACGCCCTCCAGCAGGTGCTGGGCCCGGGCGGCTGGGACGACGTGGGCCGCGCCCTGCGGGCCACCACTCCGGAGCACCCGGAATACACCTGTGAACGCCAGGTGCGCTGCGCAGGTGAACTGCGCTGGCACCGGATCATAGCCCGGTCGGTGTGGTCGCAGGACGATCCGCCGGTGTTCCAGGGCGCCCTGGGCAAGGCCATCGATATCGAAGCCGACAAGGCGGAGCGGGAGGACCTGGTGCGCAGGGCCACCCGGGATCCCTTAACGGGGCTGCTGAACCGGGTCAGCTTTATCGAGCGGATCTCCCATCGGATGTGGGAATATCCCGAGAGCCATTTCGCCTTGGCAGAGGTGGACATCGACGACTTCAAGGAGGTCAACGACACCAACGGCCATATGTTCGGCGACGAGGTGCTCCACGAGCTGGCGATGCACATGAAGAACAGCGTCCGTAGTTCGGATATCTGCTGCCGGGCGGGCGGCGAGGAATTCTTCTTCTTCCTCCAGTACAATACCGATATCGAGCGGACCATCGACCGTATTTTCCACAGCCTGTGCTTTCAATATAAAGACTGGCCCATCACGGTCTCCGTAGGCGTGGCCCTGGGCGAGGACGTGGGGCTGTCCTATGAGGCCCTGTACCGGGCGGCGGACCAGGCCCTGTATGTGGCCAAGGGCTCGGGCAAGAACCAGTACCGGTTTTACGATCCCTCCATGGAAGGGGTCGCCACGGATACCAACGGCCAGGGTGAAAGGAGCGCACCATGACACTGAAGGAATGCTACACCGCGCTGGGCGGCGACTATGAGGACGTGCTGGGCCGGCTGCGCAGCGAGCGGCTGGTGCAGAAGTTCGTGCTGAAATTTCTGGACGACGGCAGCTATGGGCTGCTGTGCGATTCCTTCGCGGCGGGCAACTGGGAGGAAGCCTTCCGGGCGGCGCACACCATCAAGGGGATGTGCCAGAACCTGAGCTTCACCGGCTTGGGCGCATCCAGCCACGCGCTCACCGAGGCCCTGCGGGGCGGCAAAAAGCCCGGGGCGGAGGAACTGCTGGAGCAGGTGAAGGCCGATTACGCCGCCACGGCGGAGGCCATCCGGGCCTACCAGGCGGAGCTTTGAGGACAGTTTGAGGGGAGAAGCGCAAATGGGTAACAAAGTACTGAAAAAACTCCGAAGCAAGGTGCGGCAGGAGGGCAACGTGATGGTCACGGTGGTGCTCATCGTGATCGTGGTGGTGCTGTTCGTGACGGAATTCTTCATCATCAGCGACCACCTGCGGGACCGCTCCCTGGGGCGCATGGAGGAGGGCGTGCAGACCGTCATCAGCGAGGTGACCGCCAAGCTGGAGCGGGAAAGCAGCATCCTCAACGCCACGGCGGACATCATCTCCTCGGCGGACAACTTCGACCTGGAGTCCACCCAGGAGATCATGCGGATGGTCTCACCGCTGCTGGAGACCATGGAAATCCGGCTGCTGATGCCCGACAACACCATCATCACCGCCAAGGGAGAGACGTTCACCATGAGCGAGACGGGCATCCTCTCCTTTGACGAGGAGTTTCCTCTTGGGGAGCATGTCTCCGACCGGATGTACAGCGCCGATGGCGCCTATGTCCTGCGGCACTTTGTGCCCCTCACCCAGGATGGCAAGCCCGCGGCGATCCTCTACGGCATCACCCGGCTGAACGAGCTGCCCGACGCCCTCAATATCGACAACATCTACAACGCCTCCGCCAGTGTGTATATCGTGGACACCCGTACCGGCGATTTGCTGCTGGATACCTATCCCAGCCACAAGGAGCTGGGCAACATCCAGAAATTCAATTCCTCCGACCGGCAGGTACGGGGCGACAAGAAGTGGGAGGAATACATAGACGATCTGATGAACCAGGGCACCGGCTATGTGGTCTACCGCACCGGTGACACCCGGGGCTGGGACTACATGTACTACGCCCCGGCGGGCATCAACCAGTGGTCTATCGCCGTCTCCGTGCCGGAGCGGGAAGCCTTTGCCAGCGTGTACGCCGTGCGCACCGTGTGCGCGGTGATCGGCGCGTTCATGGCGGTGACGGTGCTGGTGTATTATCTGATCATCCACGCCCAGTCCAAGCGGGCCACCTCCGCTGCGGTGGAGCGGGCCGTGCTGGAGGAAAAGCTGAAAAAGGCCGAGGCCGCCGAGCGGGCCAAGACCACCTTCCTCTCCAATATGAGCCACGATATCCGCACCCCCATGAACGCCATCATCGGCTTCACCACGTTGGCCGAGGCCAATCTGGACAACAAGGAGCGGGTGCAGGAATATCTGGCCAAGATCATGTCCTCGGGCAACCATCTGCTCAGCCTCATCAACGACGTGCTGGACATGAGCCGGATCGAGAGCGGCAAGCTGAATATTGAAGAAAGGCCCTGCACCATCTCCGATATCTTCAAGGATATGCGCAACATCATCCAGACCCAGATGCAGAGCAAGCAGCTGAACTTCTTCATGGACACCATGGACGTGGTGGACGAGGAGATCTTCTGCGACAAGCTGCATGTCAACCAGGTGCTGCTCAATCTCCTTTCCAACGCCATCAAGTTCACGCCGGCGGGCGGCTCCGTGGCCCTGACCATCCGGCAGATGCACGGGGCGCCCACGGGCTACGGCCGGTATGAGATCCGGGTGAAGGACACCGGCATCGGCATGAGCCAGGAGTTTGCCAAGCGCATCTTCGAGCCCTTCGAGCGGGAACGGAACTCCACGGTGAGCGGCATCCAGGGCACGGGCCTGGGCATGGCCATCACCAAGAGCATCGTGGACACCATGGGCGGCACGATCTCCGTGGAAACGGAGCAGGACAAGGGCACCGAATTTATCATCGTGCTGGATTTCCGCCTCCAGACGGAGAGCAGGCAGGTGGAAGTGGTGAAAGAGCTGGAGGGCCTGCGGGCCCTGGTGGTGGACGACAGCTTCTCCACCTGCGACAGTGTGACCAAGATGCTCACCCAGATCGGCCTGCGGGCCGAGTGGACCATGCACGGCCGGGAGGCGGTGCTCAGGGCGCGGCAGGCGGTGGAGATGGGCGACGAATTCTGCGCCTATATCATCGACTGGGCCCTGCCCGACCTCAGCGGCCTGGAAGTGGTGCGGCAGGTGCGGGCGGTGATCGGCAACAGCACGCCCATCATCATCCTCACTGCCTATGACTGGACTTCCTTCGAGGAGGAGGCCAAGGCCGCCGGCGTCACGGCGTTCTGCAACAAGCCCATCTTCCTTTCCGAGCTGCGGGGCACGCTGGTGAACGCCGTCAGCAACCGGCAGCCGGAGGACGAGGAGCGGGCCCAGGTGCTGCCCAAGACTGCGGAATCCGTCAAGGGCGCCCGGCTGCTGCTGGTGGAAGATAACGAGCTGAACCGGGAGATCGCCGTGGAGCTGCTCAAGGAAAGCGGCTTCGTGGTGGAGACCGCGGAGGACGGCACGGTGGCCGTGGAAAAGGTGAAGGCCTCCGAGCCCGGCTGGTACCAGCTGATCCTGATGGATATCCAGATGCCCAAGCTGGATGGCTACGGCGCCACCCGGGCCATCCGCGGCCTGGAGAACCCGGCCCTGGCCAACATCCCCATCGTGGCCATGACGGCCAACGCCTTTGAGGAGGACCGGAAGCGGGCCATCGAATGCGGGATGAACGACCACGTGGCCAAGCCCATCAACGTGGAGACGCTGATCCGGGTGCTGAACGAGCAGCTGCGGGATCCCGCGAACTGAAAAAGCGCGGACGTAAATTATACATTTTACCGGCGGCGTCATTGAAGATACCGCCGGATGATCGGGGGAATGGATGATGATTCGTAAACTGTTTGGGCGCGTGGTGCTTGGGGCTCTCTGTTTAGGGCTACTGCTGGGGATCTGTCTCCCCGCGGCCGCCGAGGAATCCCCTGTTGCGCGGGCGGGCATCCAGCTTTCGGAGGAGGAGCAGGCGTTCGTGGACGCCCACGGCCCCTTCCGGGTGGGCTTCGTGCAGGATCGCATCCCCGTGTCCTTTTCGGACGAAAACGGGGAGCTGGCCGGGGTCTCCCGGTACCTGTTCGACCGGCTGGCCCAGCTCAGCGGCCTGACCTTTGAATATGTCCCGCTGCCGGCGGGCTCCATCACCTACGATTTCTTAATGGACCAGAAGCTGGACCTGGTCACCAGCGTGGAATACAACAAAGAGAATTTGAACGCCCGGGGCATCGTCATCAGCCAGCCGTACCTGTCCAGCCGGAAAGTGGTGGTGGCGCGGCAGGATTTGGAATTCGACACCAGCAAGCATTTGAAGGTGGCCGTTTCCACCGGCTCGCAGACCCTGCGCAAGGTGCTGGGCAGGCTGTTCCCCAATTTCGAGCTGGAGGATTACGCATCCATCACCGACTGCTTCGACGCCCTGCTGCGGGGCGAAGCCGACCTGCTGATCCAGAACCAGTTCGTGGTGGAATACTGGATGGCCAAGCCCGCCTATGAAAAGCTGAAAGTGATCCCGGTGATGGGGCTGGAAGACGAGCTGTGCTTCTCCGCCGTATTTTCCTTTGACGGCGGCGACGGCCCCACCGAGGACGACGGCCGGCTGCTGGTGGGCATCCTCAACCGGGCCATCGACCTCATCACCGAGGATGAGTCGGGCAGCTATATCATCCAGGCGGTGATGAAGAACCAGTACAACTACACGCTGGGGGATTTCCTCAGCCGCTACCGCTACGCCGTGGGGATATTCATCGTCTCCGTCATCATCATCGTGGTGCTGGCCACCATCCTGATGCGGCTCAGGCTCCGCACCCTGGCGGACCAGGCGGACGCCAAGGCCAAGGGGCAGTTTATCTCCGCCATGAGCCATGAGATCCGCACGCCCCTCAACGGGCTGATCGGCCTCAATTACCTCATCGCCCAGCGGTTGGACGACCGCGCCCAGCTGGAGCGGTATTTACAGCAGTCCACATCCACGGCCCGGTACCTGCTGCGGCTGGTGAGCGAGATGCTGGATATGTCCAGTATGCAAAAGGGCGCGCTGAAGCTCTCGCCCGCGCCCATGGATCTGGCCCTGTCCGTGTCCACGGTGGAGGCCCTGGCGGGACGTTCCATGTCCGACCGCGGGCTGGAGTTCCACGCCGACGTGGAGCTGCCCTATCCCCATATCCTGGGCGACGCGGTGCGGGTGCAGCAGGTGCTGCTGAATCTGCTGGACAACGCCCGGAAGTTCACCTCCGCCGGCGGCAAGGTGTCCCTCACCGCCCAGCAGACGCTCCAGGAGGACGGGAGCATCCGCACCCGCTTTGCGGTGGAGGACAACGGCGTGGGCATGAGCGAGGAGTTCCAGAAGCAGGTCTTTGATACTTTCGCCCAGGAGCGGGAGACCGTCTCCCAGGGCAACCAGGGCATGGGATTGGGGCTGCCCGTCAGCCACAGCCTGGCCCAGCTGATGGGCGGGGACATCACCTTCACCAGCAAAAAGGGCGAGGGCAGCACCTTCTATTTCACCTTCACGGCCCAGCCCGCCAAGCTGCCCAAGGAGCAGCATACGCTGCCCACGCCCGCCCAGCCCGAAAAGGGCCGGCCTCACGTTCTGGTGGTGGAGGACAACGATCTGAACCGGGAGATCATGCAGGAGCTGCTGGAGGAAGAAGGCTTCCCGGTGACGCTGGCCGAGGACGGCCAGGAGGCGGTGGAGCTGTTCCGGAATTCTCCGCCCAACACCTATGAAGTGATCCTGATGGACCTGCTGATGCCCCGGATGGACGGCTATGAAGCCACTGCGGCCATCCGCGCGCTGGGCCGGGAGGACGGCAAGAAGGTGCGCATCATCGCCTGCACCGCCAATTCCTCCGGGCAGGAGCGGAGCAAGGTGCTGGCCAGCGGGCTGGATGATTTTATCTCCAAGCCGGTGGACCGGGACCTGCTGCTGGAGAAGCTCGCTCTCAGGAACGAGTGATCCCGGCGCGCCAAATCCGTAAGAAGGGGACGAGGGGATGAAGAAGAAATTATTGCGCTCCATGTGGGTCATCCTGATCTGCGTGGTCGCCACAATATCGATATTCGTGGCTTATTTCCGGTTTATTTCCCAGCGCATCTATGAGGACAGTACCAGACAGCTGCAGGAAATTTACAGTCAGGTAAACCATTCCTTCGGCGCTTTCGTGGAGCGGAACTGGGGCCTGCTGGACGGCTGGGGAGAATACCTGGCCCTGGCGGGCGACGGAGAAAGCGGCACCGTGGCGGATTTTGTCGCCGGGGAGCAGGAATACTGGGGCTTTTCCCAGTTCTATTTCCTGGCCGAGGACGGCTCCTGCGTCACGACGGCCGGCGAAGAAAACACCATGGGGCTGGACGGCGCACTGGACAGCCTGTTCAAGGACCAGGAGAACGTGATGGCCGGGGAGACCCTGGCCACCGGGCAGGAGGTCACGGTGTTTGCCGTGCCCGCACCGGCGGGCAGCTACCGGGGCTTTGCCTATGACGCCATCGCCATCAGCTATACCAACGGGGATATGGCCAATTCCCTGAACGTGGACGCCTTCTCCGGGAAGGCGAGGTGCTTCGTGCTCCACAGCGACGGCAGGGTGCTGCTCTCCACCCAGAGCGGCGGCGGTGTGTTTGAAAATTATCTGGTCTATCTGCAGGCGGCGTCCGATCTGGACGACGCGGCGCTGGCCCGGCTCCAGAGCAGCTGGGAGGGCGGAGAGACCGGCCTGCTGCGGTGCAGGATCGGCGGCGTGGATCACTGCGTCCTGTACCAGAGCGTGGGCTATCAGGATTATATTCTGGTCAGCGCGGTGCCCCAGAGCGTCATCAGCGAGGGCTTCCTGTCGGTGCAGGGCATCACCATGGCGGTGCTCATCGCGATCTTCCTGGTGGTGGTGGCGCTGCTGATCTTCCTGTTTATCGCCCGCAGCCGCAGGCAGTCGCAGATGGCCCAGATGGAGCTGCAGCACCGGGATCTCATGTTCGATGCCCTTTCCAACAGCGTGGACGATATTTTCCTGATGCTGGATATCGACAATCAGCGGGCGGATTACCTCAGCCCCAACGTGGAGCGCCTGCTGGGCATCCCGGTGCAGGCCGCCCGGGAGAGCCTGCGGGTGATGGAGAAGTGCGTCCTGGACGGCGACCGGTTTATCCCAAGGGAAGAGCTGGAGGCCATCCCGCTGCAGGGCAGCATCTCCCGGGAGTGCGAATATATGCACCAGACCACCGGAGAGCGCCGCTGGTACCGGCTGATGGTGTACCATACGGGCATCCAGGATGTGGAGAAGTATATCATCGTCATGTCCGACCGCACCGAGGAGCGGAAGATGAACCGCAATCTCCAGGAGGCATTGGATGCTGCCCAAAGCGCCAACGAGGCCAAGAGCAACTTCCTCTCCAATATGTCCCACGACATCCGCACCCCCATGAACGCCATCGTGGGCTTTTCGGTGCTGCTGGAGAAGGACGCGGACCAGCCCGACAAGGTGCGGGAATATACGCGGAAGATCAAGGCATCCAGCCAGCATTTGCTGAGCCTGATCAACGATGTGCTGGATATGAGCAAGATCGAGAGCGGCAAGACCTCGCTGAACGTGGACAGTTTCCGGCTGCCGGAGCTGCTGTCGGAGCTGAATATCATCCTGCTGCCCCAGGCCAGGGCGAAGCGCCAGACCCTGGAGGTCCATGTGCAGGGCACGCCGCCGGAGCAGCTGGTGGGCGACAAGCTGCGCCTGAACCAGATTTTGATCAACCTGCTGTCCAACGCCATCAAGTACACCCCCGAAGGGGGCAGGATCGACTTTCAGGTGTGCGAGCTGCCCCAGCCCTCGCCCCAGTATGCGAAGCTGCGCTTCGTGGTGCGGGACAACGGTATCGGCATGAGCCCGGAATTCACCAAGCGGGTGTTCGCGCCCTTTAGCCGGGAGATCAATTCCGTCACCAACAAAATCCAGGGCACCGGGCTGGGCATGGCCATCACGAAAAACCTGGTGGACCTGATGGGCGGGATCATCCAGGTGGAGAGCGAGCCCGGCAAGGGCAGTACCTTTACCGTGGAGCTTTCCTTTAATCTGCCTGAGCAGGACGCCCAGGAGCAGGAGGCCTGGCTGCGCAGCAAGGTGACCCATGTGCTGGTGGCGGACGACGACGAGGCGGTGTGCGTGAACATCCGGGAGCAGCTGCGGGATACCGGCGTGGACGTGTCCTTCGTGACCAGCGGCGGCGCCGCCGTGGAAGCGGCGATCCAGGCCCACGACCGCGGGGAGGGTTTCCACGTGATCCTGCTGGATTGGAAGATGCCCGACATCAACGGCGTGGAGGCCGCCCGGCGTATTCGGGAACGGATCGGCGCGGATGTGCCCATTCTGGTGCTGACCTCCTACGACTGGTGGGACATCGAGGAAGAAGCCCGCAGCGCAGGCATCGACGCCTTTATGTCCAAGCCGTTCTTCGTCTCCAGCTTCATGGAGGTGATCCGGCCCCTGCTGTTGGAAGCGCCCAAGCCGATCGAGCAGCCCCAGGCCGTTTCGGATACCGTGTTGCAGGGCAGGCTGTTCCTGGTGGTGGAGGATAACGAGCTGAACGCGGAGATCCTCACCGAAATGCTGCGCATGGAAGGGGCCAGCTGCGAGCTGGCCGTCAACGGCCGAGAGGCCGTGGAGATGTTTGAAAATTCTGAGCCCGGCCACTATGACGTGATCCTGATGGACGTGCAGATGCCGGTGATGAACGGCTACGAGGCCACCCGGGTTATCCGCACGGGCAGCCACCCGGAAGCCCGCACCATCCCCATCGTGGCCATGACCGCCAACACCTTTGCCGAGGATGTGCGCAACGCGCTGGACGCCGGGATGGACGGCCATCTGGCCAAGCCCATCGACATGGACGCCGTGCGGGAGACGGTGGGCAGGCTGCTGAAACGAGGCTCTGAGGAAGGGGGAGAGGAGCGCCCATGAGAACGAAAATTCGGCGATTTTTCGCGCTGCTGCTGGCGTGTACCGCAACGGTGCTTCTTTCCGCATGCGCCACCTCCGGGGATTCGGAAAGCCAGCATACCCTGACCCTGATGGGCAAGAAGACAGATTTGGAAAAGAGCTACATGATCCGGCTGTTCAAGCAGTATGAGGCTGCCACCGGCAACCGGCTGGAGATCATTTCCTTTGAGGATGCCGCATACGAGGACGAGGCCGCTGCCCGGTTTGAGCGGGGAGACGTCCCGGATGTGTTCCTGCATTTTAATAACGCCGAGCTCACCCGCTTTGACGTGCCCGCCAATTTCCGCTACCTCAACGATGAGACGTGGGTGGGGGAGCTGACGGACAGCGCCAAAGCCTACTGTCTGGATGGGGACGGGAATCTGCTGGGCCTGCCCTTCTGGGAGAGCTCCGTTTCCGGGTGCTACTACAACAAGACCATTCTGGACAGTCTGGGGCTGAAAGCCGCCACCACCCAGGCGGAATTCGATATGCTCTGCGAGACTCTGGCGGAGACGGGCTATACCCCGGTCTGCTGGCCCGTCGATGGGTGCTCCTGGATGCCGCAGTTCGGGCTGGACCCCATCTTTGCCGACGACCCCGCCCTGCTGGAGCAGCTCAACCGCAACGAGATCGGCTATGCCGACATCCCTGCGGTGACGGCCATGGTGGAGTGGATCGCGGCCGCCGCGGACAAGGGCTGGTTCGGGGACGACTATGCCGAGACCGGCTGGGATCAGATCGCCCCGGCCCTGGCCTCCGGCGACGCGGTGATGACCTTTATCTGGGACACCTGGTTCTATACGGACTTCAACGCGAAGGGCCCCTATACGGTGGAGGATTTTGCCCTGATGCCGGTTTTCATGAATACCGTGGAAGGCGGCACCTATGAGGGCGGCAACCTGAACATGATGATGGTCAACAAGAACAGCGGGCAGCTGGAGACGGCGCTGGATTTCCTCGCTTTCTGCGCCGACCCGGAGAATTACAACATGGCCTTTGAGGGCGTCTCCACCGTCAGCTGCTTTCAGCGGCAGACCACCAACATCCAGTCCCACATGGTTTCCGACGCCAGCGCCTCCGTGGCGGAAAGGGAGCGGGTCTCCACCGCCGCCACCCGGATCGTGGGCTACAACGCGGAGGACGTGATGGCCGCCCTGGACAGCCTGCTCAGCAAAAAGACAGACGTCCCGGGCTGCGTGGAGATGATGGGAGCCAGCCGCGCGCAGCGGATGACGCAGTCGCAGGCCAGCGCCCCGGCGGAATGACCGGCGCGAAATCCACAAACAGGTAAATAAATTGCCCGCGATTTACCGGCTTTTCTTTTCGCATTTGACGCTTCTTTTGACCGGATGTCTGGTACACTGAAGCCAGATCGAGGACCTTCTCCAACGGGTGGCCCCAATGGGACAACTTGCATACACTGGATTGTGGGGAAGGACCTCCCGGTCAAGCGTCAAAGAAATTTTCGTACTTTACCGTTTTTTGCTTTTAAAATTGACGCTTCGTTTGACGATGGTCATGGTATACTGTAGTCACGATCAAGACACGAAACCGAACGCTTCTCTCCCCTGTACCCTTCCAGAGGATCCACGGAGACGCGGGCTGGAAAGAAAATTGGAGAGAAGACCCCTTCCCGAAAAAAGCGACAAAAAGCCGGGGGGGGGTTACCTGTTTTTCTATTAATTTTTGACGGTTCCTTTGACCGCCCGCCTGATATACTGAATGTACGATCAGACAAGAGAAAAAGGGCGAAAGCACAAAAAATCTCCAAATTTGCTGTTGATTTTGACGAAGATACATGGTATACTATTCTTTAAAAATTCGATAGGGCGGTGCGCGGAGCCCCCTGAATGTTGGAGTTGAGGACAGCATGGATGAGAAGGAATTCCGCAAGTTGCGCAAACAGGATTTTCTCGAACTGCTTTTGACGCAGGGACAGGAATTGTCGGAGCTTCAGCAGAAGTACGATGAGACGCTCCAGGAACTGGGGCTTACCAAGGAAAGTAATGAGCGGATCAAGATTCGCCTGGACGAAAAGGATGCGCTGATCGAACGCCTCAAGGAACGGCTGGATGCAAAGGACGCGGAGATCCAGCGGCTGCACGACAGGCTGAACAGCCGGAAGATCGAGCTCCGGGAGGCCGGTTCCATCGCGATGGCGGCCCTGCAGCTCAACGGGATCTTCGAGGCGGCGCAGAAAGCGGCGGATCAATATCTTGAAAATGTCACAAAGCAGACGGATTCGGCTCCGCCGAGTCCCGACAGCGAAAACGGGGACGTCCCCGTTCAAGCTCCTGTGGAACAGGAGCTTGATGGAGACCTGACCACCGATCCCGAGGAGGAGGCCGCCGAGCAGGATCTGGCAGAAAAGCTGGAGCTCAACCGACAGCACGATCTGGAGGCGAAGGCCGAGGAGGAGCAGGAGCAGGAGAAAGCGGCAGCCCCCGCAGCCACGGAGGAGCCGGAGGCTCCCGCCGAATCAGAGGGACAGAAACCCGGAGAGGAAAAGAAAGCGGAGAGTACACAGGCGGTAAAGAAACATTGGTGGCTCCGCAAGTGAGCGGGGACGGGATCTTCATACAGAGGGACGCAGCATGAGCGAGAACAAAAACCAGGGGATATCCGTACCGACCAGAGGACAGCTGGAAGAGGCGCTGCAGAAGGAACGGTACAAAAGGCGTTACGGCAGTGTGCTGAGAAGCACCATCTTCTCCCTGATCGCTGTGGCGGCCGTGGCAGTCCTGATCGCAACGCTGCTGGTGCCGGTACTGCAAATCACCGGCAGCTCCATGACAGAAACGCTTCAGGACGGCGACATCGTGGTGGCGATCAAAGGCACCTCCTACAAGACGGGCGATGTGGTAGCTTTCTATTATAACAACAACATCCTGGTCAAGCGGGTGATCGCGACGGCCGGACAGTGGGTGAACATCGACGAAGACGGGACGGTCTATGTGGACGATGTGGCGCAGGATGAGCCATACGTCAGCGAAAAAGCCTTTGGGGATTGCGATATCGATCTCCCCTATCAGGTGCCGGACGGCAGGTGCTTCGTGATGGGCGACCACCGGGCAACCAGTATCGACAGCCGGAACACGGCACTGGGATGCGTAAGCGATGAAATGATCCTCGGCAAGATCATGCTTCGGGTCTGGCCGCTGGAAACCTTAGAATGGATCAATTGACGAGCAGAACAAAACGAACGCAGTACGGTATAAATCGGAAGGAGGCAGCAAAATGGAACAATCCTTTTTGAAGCAGATGTCAGGGTTTTTGCGTGACAAGAAAAACCGTAAGCGCTACATCGCGGTTTTCCTGTGCCTGGCGTTGGTGGTGTCGCTGACGACCTTCGTGTCGCTGACGATGTCCGGTAATGCGCAGAATCACATGGTGAAAGTCCTTGACTGCAAATACGAGGCGCACAAGCACACCGCCGATTGCTACGACAAGGAGCATCCGGATCAGCTGATCTGCGGGTACGCCGATTACGCGGTGCACATCCATAACGACGACTGCTATGACGCCTCCGGCGTGCTGGTGTGCCAGCTTCCTCAGATCGAGCCCCACACCCACGATGAGACCTGCTACACCGAGGAAAAGACGCTCACCTGCGAACTGCCGGAGAGCGAGGGCCATGTCCATACCGAGGCGTGCTACACCACCGAACAGGGCGAATTGACCTGCACCGTGGAAGAACATACCCACAGCGAGGAGTGCTACGACGAGAACGGCGAAGTGATCTGCGGCAAGGAAGAGCACACCCATAACGAAGCGTGCTACGAGCAGATCCAGACCCTCACCTGCGAGATTCCCGAAGGCGAGGGCGCACACACCCATACCGATGACTGCTACGTCACGGAGAAGGAGCTCACCTGCGGCAAGCTGGAGCTGCACACCCACACCGAGGAGTGCTACCAGCATGACGAGGACGGCAAGCTGGTGCTGGCCAACGACGCCGAGCTGGTGCTGGACGACGAAGGCAATCCCGTGTTCGACGAGGAGCATCAGCCCATCGTGATCTGCGGCATCCCGGTGCTGGAGGAGCACGTGCACGGCGCGGACTGCTTCAAGACTGTGGAGCTCACCGACGAGGAAGTGGACGGCTTCGATACCCCCGAGACTTCCGAGGCTCCCGCCGAATCCGAAAGCTGCTACGATGCAGAGGGCAATCTCATCTGCACCAAGGAAGAACATACCCACACCGAGGAATGCTACGACGAGGCCGCCGCTGAGATCGTCTGCGGCATGGAAGAGCACACCCACACCGCGCCCGCTCCCGCAGAAGCGGAGAGCTGCTACGACGCAGAGGGCAACCTCACCTGCACCAAGGAAGAACATACCCATACCGAGGAATGCTACGACGAGGCCACCGCTGAGATCGTCTGCGGCAAGGAAGAGCACACCCACACCGCGCCCGCAGAGGCTCCCGCAGAAGCGGAGAGCTGCTATGATGCAGAGGGCAACCTCATCTGCACCAAGGAAGAACATACCCATACCGAGGAATGCTACGACGAAGACGGTACCCTGACTTGCGAGAAGGAAGAGCACGCCCACACCGGGGCCGGCGAATCCAACGAGCCGGAAGAATTGACCAAGACCTATCAGGATAGCGGCGTGGTCATCACCGCCACCTACACCGAGGCGGCCAATATCCCCGAGGAGGCCGAGCTGATCGCCAAGGCCGTCACCAGCGAGACCGATCCCGAGCTGTATGCCCAGCGCATGGAGGAGGCTCTGCAGCACGTCACGCTGCCGGAGGACGCCGAAACGCCCAACATGCTGCTGTACAACATCGGCTTCTACGTGGACGGCGAAGAGGTTGAGCCCGCCGCGCCGGTGACCATCACCGTGCAGCTGCTCAACGCCGAAGGCTTCGCGGTAGGCGCGCCCATCACGGTGGTGCACTTCGCGGACGACGGCACCGAGGTGCTGGACGGCACCGCCCTCAACGAGAACAGCGAGACCACCTTCACCACGGATGGGTTCTCGGATTATGGCATTATGCCTGCGGCAAATGAGCCCACACCGATTGCTGAGACTCCCTCGTCCGGCGACGCGAAGGGTTCTGGAACCTTTGCAGGTTTTATCACCGGCGTGGATTACTCCGGCGTAACCTATGACCCCCTGGCCGATGAGTGGTCGACCTGGTTCTCCATGTCCTTTAGCGCGAGTAAAGAGGAGCTTGCAAACGGGGGCTATGAATTCGACTATTACTTCCCCGAGGGATTTGAAGTTCCGGATTCGCTGTTGAATAAGAAATATGATGATAGTGTAACTCCACCTCGGTTTACCTACGAGTTTTCTTATGACAATGAAGCCCACCGGTACAAAGTGCACTTGAAGTTTAATGAGAATCAAATAGGGCCAACGGTTGGCGGCACGCTGTCGTTTGAAGCCAACGGCGGTCGTAAGGAAGGCTCGGGCGATCTGCACTATGATTTTAACGACCATGTTTCGATGGACGTACCCAGCCAAAATATCAAGCAGGAATACGACATTTCCGTCCGCAAGGAAGGCCACTACGATGCGGCGACAAAGACGCTCAAGTACACCATCTATGTGGAGTCTCCCCACGGCACGGATGGCCCGATTGATTTGAATGACTACCTCCAGTGGGAAAGCAATAGCAATGGTTTGAAATTCACCGAGCTTAAAAGCGTCACAGTCAAAAAGCAAACTTATGCCTATCAGGACAATAGTGTAGAGCCTAAAGATATTG
The DNA here is from genome assembly GCA_947631855.1 of uncultured Clostridia bacterium. Classification (GTDB taxonomy): domain Bacteria; phylum Bacillota; class Clostridia; order Oscillospirales; family Acutalibacteraceae; genus Acutalibacter. The sequence continues at coordinate 56,867 of CANRMX010000001.1, forward strand.
ACTATTATCCGTCGGAACCAGGTGCAAGTGGTGATGGCAATAGCCGCAAGTTCAACTTGCATCTGGAGCAGCTCCAGCCTCAGGATGGCTTGTCCACCCGGTATGTGATCACCTATGAATATAAGGTCGATGGTGACGTCACTGCGGATGCTGCCAAAGCGAAAAACAGCGTCGAGGCCAAAACGCCCGGCAAGGGCGGCGGCGGTTCCTCCTCCGTAGAGGTGAAGAACGATGTGCTCAGCAAGACGGCCTGGCAGAATAACAATGACGGTACCATCACTTGGAAGCTCTATGTAAACAAGTCTGGAATCAATATCGCGGGTTATACCCTGAATGACGAGTTCTTTACAGAGTATTACATTAATCCTGCTAATATTGTTATTAGCCCTGGAGACAATGTTAGGGTTCTAAAAGATGAGAAGGGGAATCCGTACATTCAGTTCTATCCCATCGATGGTTCTGGGGAAAACCACACTACCTATGAGATCACGTACACTACGAAGATTGAGGATGACGATTACGGCAAGGAACTTGTCAACCACGCTGGAATGGTTGACCCAGAGGGTAAACCCGACTACAATACCGAACACGGCTTTACCCCGTCTAAACCGCCGGAGACCACAACGGAATACAAGCCACATGCTGAAAAGACCTGGGATAATGCGGATCATCTGTATCCCACCGAGGGTGGCAAGATAGCCCAATGGACCGTGAGGGTCCTCTTCCCTGATGAATACGGTGGTATTTTCCCGAAAGGCGCTGTCTTTGAGGATAAGTTAGGCAATGATAGTGCAAATCAGTATATGACGTATGTTCAGTTTCTGGATCTTCTCAATACGTTAAAAGAGCTGGGTATTTTGGATCATGTGAATACATTTGAGATCACTTGCGAGACGTATGGTCAGTCCATAGGGAGCGAGTGGACCCACGGAGGAAATAAGACGTCGCATCCATTTGATTTTAAAAACCGCAAGTCTTTAGACAGCCATGTTTTCAATGAGGACTGCACGATCAGTGGATTTAAGTTTACACTCCAAGACGATGTCACTCCTGACATGCTTAATGGCGGTAAATTTGAATTCACATACAAGAGCACTGTGGTGGTGCCCATAGACGACAAGACGGGCGAGCCGTCAGAAAATGGGGATGTTTGGTTCCTTAACGACTTTAATGGTGGTACAGCAGGTTATACACACCTCTACTTCGACACTGTAGACAAGAGCGATGGCAATGGTGTTGACAACAACGCAGAGGTGATGGTCGACAAAGAAGGCAACCTGGTTTGGAAGGTGCACATCGTTGTCAACAATGATCATAAAACGATTGTTGTAAAGGATAACCTGCCCACCGGAGAGGGTACTGAGGGCGGCCTCCAGTTGAAAAAGGTGGAGTACAGTTCTACGCACACTGGAAGTGGCACAACAGAAGAGCAGCCTGTCACTGACCGCTGGGAAGTCTCTGGCAGCCCGACTAAGGATGGCCTCACGTGGAAGTATGATGGAGGTACCGGCGAGTCGGTGCTGACGATCACAGACCCTCAGAACACGACCAAGAAGACCGTCATCGAGGTGGTCTACACTTGCCAGATCACGGATAAAGGTATGCTGGATGCGCTGAACAATGGCACCTTTACGTCGCAGAAATACCAAAACACCGTGACGGTCTACTTCGACGACGACCCCACCTCCGATGAGGATACCCAGACCGTAGTCGGCAAGGTCGATGGCTTCAGCAAAGACAGGGTCGTGCAGAAGGCCGGCGAGTACGATGAAGTTGGGAGTAAGTTCACCTACAGCGTGCAGCTCAACCCCACCGGCGCAGATTTGCTTGAAGACGTAGAGTTGCTGGACTTTGAAGACGAACTCAGCTACCAAGAGCAAGTGAAAATTGTTAACGACTACCAATTTACAACTGCAATTGTAGACGGGACGTTGGCCACTGCTCCAAAGTTGGAACCAGGTAAGTGGGAGGCATATAAGGTTCACGTATACTTTGAGCAAGCTTACGAGATAGATCCCTATTCGGTCAAGTTCTATGAAGCTACGTTGAATCCTGACACCGGCGAATTGAAGAAGACGGGCGAAGCACTGACGGATATCGCCTGGTCCATCGACGAGGTCTATGACAGCGAGACGGACACGGTCAAAAAGTATATTCGCGCCCAAGTGCCGGATGGAAAACCGTTGATCGTGGAGTATCAATACACTGCTAAAATGCTGGGATTCTATGCACGCGTGGATGATGATCCTACAAAATATAAAATCAATTATGGAGATATGAAAAAGTTCGTTGAAGAATTCCAAAAAGACAAATGGAACATAAGTGGTGATTTTAAATTCAATGTGAGCAACACCGCTAAGTTGACTGCCGACTTGACCGATAATTGGAAAGATAAAGTGGACTGGAAGTTCGCAGAAACCTTCGCCGTTTCCTGGACCGACGGCTTCAACGTGTACAAGGTAGACAGCGTCAACGCCAGCAACTTCCTTGCAGGCGCGGAGTTCACCTTGTATGATGAGGATGGCAAGCCGGTAGATGACGCCAAGGGCATCACCACCGACTGGAGCGGCAAGATCGTTGTGAGCTGCGAGGTTGACAGTAGTAACAACAAAATAAAGTACAAGTTTACTGACGCTAAAGACGATGTTCAACAAGATTGGGAGGTCGACGCCGAGAAGGATGCGTACTACTTCCTGAAAGAAACCAAGACCCCCACCGACTATAAGATCCCCGAGAAGGAGCGAATCGTTGTTCTGTGGTATCCTGGCAATGACGACACACCACTGAGTAATGAGCAAATTCTCGAAAAACTGCCGGATAACTTGAAAGAGGACGGCCACACCTACGAAGTGATACTCATGCGGATGGACGACCCGAAGACGAACGCGTTCATCTACAACGAGCCCTCTCCCAACCCGGGCTACACCCTCCCCGAAACGGGCGGGGAAAGCACACACATGTATATGCTGGGCGGCGCGATGCTGCTGTTGCTTGCCGCGGCCCTTGCGTATAAGGCCAAGATTTCGGGAAGGAGGGTTTTCAGGGGTTGACCGCATCCCGGAATCGCGGTGAAGCACCACAGGCACCAAAGAAGAAGCACGTACACAACACATTTTTCTCATGAAAGGAGAAACAACAATGAAAACCATGAAGAAACTGTTCAGCATCGTTCTGGTGCTGGCGCTGGTTCTCAGCCTTGGCATTTCTGCCATGGCGGCTGGGGAGAAGGTCTCCATTAAGGTTGGCGTTCAAACCGATGAGAACGATGACAACGTCCACGAGTACAGCATTTTCCAAATCTTCAAGGGCACCCAAGCAGCAGGTGACGCAGAAGAGAAGCTGGCCTCTGTTGAATGGGGCAATGCCTTTACAGGGGATAATCTGAAAGCACTGAAAGAAGCATTAGCGGAAAAATGGCCCGATTACTTTGTGTCAGACACGCTGGCAAAACTGGCCGCTGAAGCGGGCATTCAAAGCCCAAATGAAGCCACCCAGTATGCTGCAGTTATTTCAAAGTACTTCCAGGGTGACTTGACGAAAGCTACTGAACTGGCACACATTATTGCTAAATATGCTACCATTGCCCAGGGAAAGAAGATTAAGAGCGACGCTACTTCGGACGAAGACAAAACTGTTGAAGTTGACCCCGGCTTTTATCTGATTGTTGATACGACGATACCTGGTGCGGATGCAGAAGGTTTCGTATACAACGAGACTATTCTTCAAGTAACGGGTAACATCACTATCAAGGACAAATATGACGTTCCTTCTTCCAAGAAGAAAGTGCTGGACAATAATGATAGCGAAAAGCCTGTAACCGAAGTTACGCTCAACAATGAAAATGGATTAGAGTGGCAGGACAGTGCTGACCATGATGTTGGTGATATTGTTTGGTTCAAATTGACCGGCACAATGCCTGAGGATCTTTATCGCTATGACAAGTATGCGGTTACTTTCCACGATAAAGAAGGCGAGGGTCTCATCTTCAATTCGGCAAGTGTAAAGGTCAAAGTAGGAGATACTGAAATTACCGATGGGTTTACAGTATTGACCCAAACAACTGACCCCAAGGCAAAAGATGCAGATTGCACTTTTGAGGTTGTCTTTGATGATGTTAAGGCTCTTAAGGGTGTAACCGTAACTGATGGTACAGTTATCACTATTCTGTATTCTTGCACATTGAGTGGCGACGACGTTAAGTACGGCAAAGAAGGCAACCCCAACGAGATGCAGATGGAATATACCAACAGCAGCACTAATGAAGGCACAGGCAAAACCCCTTGGGACAAAGTTATCGTCTTTACCTACAAACTGAATACCAATAAAGTTGATGGTCACAACGAGGCATTGGGCGGCGCTGGCTTTATCCTGCTGAAGGAAGTAGCTGAAGGTACTGAAGGCTATGCTGATGCAGTGGCAGTCGAGTGGAAAGACCTTCATACCCAGGAGAACAATGCGCTTATCAAGTACAATGATGTTGTATACAAAGTTGTAAAGAATTATGGTGAAGTTAGCGCAAACACCAAGTTCGGTTTTGATGGGATTGATGATGGCAACTATCTGCTGGTCGAATCTATTGTGCCGGATGGGTACAACAAAGCTGACGATATGGAGTTCGTGGTTGGGGCTACCCATGATGATGATTCAGAAAAGCCTGAACTGAAGGCGTTGACTGTCAAAGACAAGGCAGGCAATGATCTCGCTGCTGATGAGGAGACCGGAGCTTTCACTGTTGATGTGAACGCAGGTACAATCAGCAACGATGTTGTGAACCAGAGTGGCCTCCAGCTCCCCGAAACCGGCGGCATCGGCACCACCATCCTCTATGTGGTGGGCGGCGTCCTGGTGGCGGTCGCGGTGATCTTCCTCATCACCAAGAAGCGCATGGGCAAGGCCCAGCGCTAAAAGTCCAAAACTTTAAGTGCAGGCGGGTGGCGCTTGCCCGGTAAAAAATCAAGCGTATAACATCATTTCTCCTTAACCCACTCGCCCGTGCCCTTTCACACACTCGGGGCGCGGGCGGCGGGAGGAGAGAAGCACCGTTTTTCTTTTCGAGTATAAGGTCTCACCGTACGCCCCGCCGCGGCTCCAGCTGGGCACGGCGGCGGGTTTGAGACCGTTGGAAGCGTATCTGCTTCATCCACAAAACAGGCGGCGCTCCCGTGTGGGGGCGCGGCCCGTGGATGAAAAGATACATTGGTAAGGAGCGTCTCGTATGGCAAGATTTCTCAAGAGACACTGGTCCACCATTCTGTTGGGGGCCATATTGCTGGCGGGGCTTTCCTTACTGCTGTATCCCACCGTTTCCGATTGGTGGAATTCCTTCCACCAATCCCGCGCGGTGGCCAGCTACGTGGAGCAGGTGGCCAATATGTCCGACGCTCAGCGCGAGGCCACCATGGCCGCCGCCGAAGCATACAACAAGCGCCTGGCGACCACCGGCACCCATTTCATCATCTCCGAAGAAGAGCAGGCCGAGTATGATTCTTTGCTCGATCTCACCGGCACCGGCATCATGGGCTATATCCAGATACCCTCCATCAATGTCAACCTCCCCATCTACCACGGCACCGATGAAGCCGTGCTCCAGGTGGGCGCGGGGCACCTCACGGGCACATCCCTGCCCATCGGCGGCGAAAATACCCATTCGGCCATCTCCGGCCACCGTGGATTGCCCTCGGCCCGGCTTTTCACCGATCTGGACGACCTGGTGGAGGGCGATACCTTCACCGTCACCGTGCTGGATCGTGTCATCACATACAAGATCGACCAGATCCGCATCGTCCTCCCCGAGGAGGTGGAGGGGCTCTCCATCGAGCGCGGCAAGGATTATTGCACGCTGATCACCTGCACGCCCTATGGCATCAACAGCCACCGTATGCTGGTGCGCGGCGCGCGCATCGAGAACGAAAAGGAAGCCGTGGTCATCGTGCCCGACGCCACGCGGATCAAAACCTATATCGTCATCGTATTGGTCGCGGTGCCGCTGATGTTTATTCTGCTGCTGGTGCTGCTGATCACGTCGAGCATCCGCCGCCCGAGAAAAACCACCTCGGAGCTGCTGGAAGCAGTTCAAGAAGAATCCCGAACCCAAAGAAAGTGAGGATGAGCGCCAATGAAAGGAAAATGGAAGGTACTGACCGCGCTGTTGATGGTATGCCTTTTGGTGATTTGCACCCCGCGATTGACGGGCCCCGCCCGTGCAGTCGATCTGGACGCGGCCTGCGCCCTGACGGTCACCGCCGGCAGCCAGGAAATGGCGGAGGATATCGCGGAGGCCGGGGTGGTCCTGGACCTGTATAAGGTGGCGGACGCCGTACCGGTATCCGGCAGCGACGCCTATGCCTACGAAGCGGCGGCGCCGTACAGCGGGCTTGTCATCCCCGCCCAGCCCACCCAGGAGGATTGGGCAACCCTGGAGCAGCAGGCGGCGGCCATTGCCCTTTCCGGCGGCGATACGCCTTTTGCCGCCGAGCAGCAGCCCAATGAAAAGATCGAGAGCCTTTCTGCGGGGCTTTATCTGGTGGTGGCCCGGGGCGCCGGCCTTGAGGAATACACCACCACCGTCACCGGCGACGACGGCGTGGAAAAGCTGGGCACCCTGGCGGAATCCCGGGTGAACCGCTACACCTTCCTGCCCGAGCTGGTGTCCCTTCCCGGCAAGGCCGCGGATGAGGACGGCGTGTTGAATACGGCGAATCCCGGCGACTGGCTCTACGAGGTGGAGATCACCCTCAAGCCCGAGCAGGATTCCCGCCTGAGCAGCATCGAGATCGTCAAGACCCTGACCGGCTTCAATGGCACGGAGCCCGCCACCTTCGTCTTCTCCGTGGAGGCGACGTACCGGGATCAGCCGGTGTACAGCAACGTGGTGCCCATGGTGTTCACCGGCGCGGGCACCCAGCGCGTCACCGTGGAGGGGCTGCCCATCGGCGCGGAAGTCACCGTCACCGAGGTCTATTCCGGCGCGTCCTATGCGCTGGTCACGGCGGATTCTCAGAACGCCGTGGTCTCCGCCGAGGAGATCGTCTCCGTAGAATTCACCAATACGCCTACCACGGAACGGAAGGCGGGCGGCTCCATCACGAACCGTTTTGCATACGACGCGGAGGGCGGCTGGACTTGGACGCCCATCCCTGACGCCCAGTAAAGGAGGGGACCACAGATGAAAAGAAGGAATCTGCTCTTGTTGGTGCTGGCCGTCGTGCTGGTGCTGGCGTCATCGGTGGCTCCGGCGATGGCCTATTTTACCACCTATGCCGAGGCGCGGGGCGGGTATCAGATCAGCTTCCCGCCCACGGACGTGGAAGAAGAATTCTACGACTGGACAAAGCATGTGGTCATCACCTCCAGCGAGGACGGACAGCCCACCTATGTGCGGGCCAGGGCCTATGCGGGCAGCCAGTACCTGCTGCAATACAGCGGCGACGGCTGGACATTGGATTCCGATGACGGATACTACTACTACAACACCATCCTCGAGCCCGGCCAGGACACCAGCGAGCTGCTGGTACACATCGACAACATTCCCGAGGATCCCGCCCAGGACGACAGCTTCAATGTGGTCGTGATCTATGAATGCACCCCCGTGCAGTATGACGAAAGCGGGAATCCCTACGCCGATTGGACTCTGAGAGGGGAAGGAGGGGTTGAGTGATGAAAAAGTTCAGAAAATTCATTCAATCCCCGGCGGCGACAGTGGCCGCGTTCGTGCTGGCCGCAGGGCTGCTTCTGTTCAGCTCCGTGGGCGGCGCACGGGCCGCGCTGACCTACTTCTCCGAGACTTACGCCACCCGGGTGCAGTTGTTTGATATCGGCGTGACGCTGGTGGAGAACGGCGAGGACATCTCGTGGCGCAACTACGACTATGAAGACGCCGACGGCACCTGGGATGAGAACACCGGCGTGCTGGTGGGGCATATGCTGGACGAGGACGGCAAGCTGATCCTGGGCAAGCCCTATACCGAGGAGCTGAGCATCCGCAACAGCGGCACCATCAATCACTACGCCCGTGTGACCGTCTACAAATACTGGGTGGACGAGAACGGCGCCAAGCGGCAGGATCTGGATCCCGGCTACATCGATCTGCATCTGGTGAACATCGGCACCGACTGGCTGGAGGATGAATCCGCCCGGACGGTGGAACGCACGGTGCTGTATTACAGCCATCTGCTCAACTCCACGGAGGTTTCCGCCCTGTTCGCCGACAAGCTCACCATCAACGGAGAAGTGGCCTACGTCACCAGCCAGACCACGGCTGCGGACGGCTCCACAGTGACCGTTTATGATTATGACGGCGCCCAGTTTATCATCGAAGCCAAGGTGGACGCGGTGCAGGAGAACAACGCGGCGGCGGCGGCCCTGAGCGCCTGGGGCGAGCAGGTCACCATCGACGAGGACGCCGGCGTCCTGAGCCTGAATTAAGGAGGGATCCCGATGAAAAGAAAGATCATCTCATTCTTTGCCCTTCTTGCCCTGATGTGCTTCTTTGCCGGCGGCGTGTTTGCCAAGACCTTCCGCGGCGAAGACGATTGGCACGTTGAATTCACCCCGGAAGCGAAGATGGTGAGCACCTTCAGCACCGCCGACATGGACGACCTGATCCTGGGTATGCAGCCCGGCGACGATGCGATCATCACCTTAAAACTCAAAAACGAGCACCGGGAGACCACCAACTGGTATATGACCAACAAGGTCCTTTCTTCTCTGGAGGATCGCAGCAAGACCGCCAGCGGCGGCGCGTACACCTACACGCTCACCTATGTTGGCATGGACGGAGAAGAGGACGTGCTGTTTGACAGCGATACCGTGGGCGGCGAGAACGATCACCAGAACGGCGAGGGCCTGAATCAGGTCACGGACGCCCTGGAGGATTATTTCTTCCTGGATACGCTGAAAACCGGCGAGTCCGGCACCATCACCCTGCGGGTGGCCCTGGACGGCGAGACTCAGGGCAACAGCTATCAGGACACCCTGGCCGATCTGCAAATGAACTTCGCCGTGGAGCTGGCTGAGAACACCACCACCGTGGTGACCACCGGCGACAACGACCTGATGCCCTACATCATCGCCGCGGCGGTGGCGGGCGTGCTGCTGCTGAGCTTCGCAGTGTACAGCGTCTATAGCCGCCGTCAGGCCCGGAAAGCCCATGAAAGTGGGGAGAGGAGGGGTCAGTAACATGAAAAACCTCAAGAAGCTGCTGGTCATTCTGCTGGCCCTGTGCCTGACCGTGATCCTCTCCGTTTCTGCCGCAGCGCAGACGACTCCCTATACCTACACCGTTCGCATTTTCGCGGGCGCCCAGGGGACCATCGCCGGAGAGCCGGTGGTCGTCTACTCCAACCTCACCTACGGCTCGCGGGTCAACTTTGATGTGAGCCAGGTGGAGCTTTCCGACAACAGCAAGTACTATGTCAAAGGCATCCGCGAGAGCGGCAAGGACAACAGCACGGTGGGCAATCCCTCCATCCTGGTGGAAGGCGACGAGGACTACGTTGTGGCCTACGGCCTGCTGGGCGATTCCGTGGCCTACACGGTGCTCTATCTGGACGCCGACGGCAACGAGCTGCTGCCCTCCGGCACCTTCTATGGCAATATCGGGGACAAGGCGGTCGTGGCCTACAAGTATATCGACGGCTATCAGCCCCAGGCGTACAACCTTGGTCGGACGCTGAGCGCCAACGCGGCGGAGAACGTGTTCCCGTTCTACTACACGCCTGTGGCCGAGGGCGAAGAGGGCCTGCCGGAAGGCGGCCAGACGCCGGCGGCGCCCGGTGAAGCGGCCGGACCCGGTGCAGGCACAACCCCCGGTGAAGGCCCGGAAGCTGCGGGACCCGGTACGGTGATCCCGCCGGCGGAAACGGTGCCGGAAGAGCAGACCCCCGAAAGTCAGGGCCCCCAGGAGTATGAGGAGCTGGACGAGCCGGATACGCCTCTGGCCGAGGGCAACAAGCCCGTGGTGATCGAGGCCTGCGCGGAGTTCCTGTCCTCGCCGGTGCGGATCGGCATCGCGGCCGGGTCTCTGGGACTGATCGGCCTGATGCTCTGGCTGATCCTCTACAAGAGGCACAAAGAGAAGAATAAGGATGAGGGAAAACAGAACGGCTGACGCCCGCTTTCTCTCGCATTCACAGCCCAAGGGCGGGAAGTGCTTCCCCGCCCTTGCGGTGTATGAAGGCCCGGGAAGAGCCTTGCAATCTCCCCGACGGAATGGTATAATTTCCTTATCCCTGTGGGACGGATCCAGTAAACAGCATTGGGAAGGTGAACGGTATGCAGGCGGCCAAAGCCCGAAAAGGTGGGAAACTTCTTCCCGCCCTCTGCAACATTTTTGGCACGTTGATCCTGCTGGCGGCGATCGCATCATGCCTGCCGGCGGTGGTGCCGAAGCTGATGGGCTATGAAATTTATAACGTGACCAGCGCCAGCATGGAGCCGAAGATCCCGGTGGGGAGCGTGCTCTATGTGGAGCCGGTGCAGCCCATGGATCTTGTCGAAGGGGACGTGATCGCCTTCATGAGCGGGGATACCGTCATCGCCCACCGGGTGGTGAAGAACCAGACGGTGGAGGGCGAGATCACCACCAAAGGCGACGCCAACGCGGGCGAGGACATGAACGCCGTGCCCTATGAAGCCGTGGTGGGCAAAGTGGCCATGCACTTCCCCTTTTTGGGGGATCTGATGGCTTTCTTCACCGGCACGGTGGGCAAGGTCTATGTCATAATCTTCGCAGCCTGCGGCGCGATGCTGAATCTGCTGGCCGGACGCATCCGGGAGAGACGGCGCGCGGAGGCGGAGCAGGAGTAACAGGATGAAAAAGTGGATCAAATGGATCGTTATCCTCGTGCTGGTGGCGGTGCTGGTCTTTTCCGCCGTGCAGATCGGCGTGAAGCTGCTGGGCTATAAGCAGGGCAGGGATATATACGGGCAGGCGGCGGACACCTTCGCCACAGTCAACCCGGTGGAGGAAAACGAACCCGCCTCAAAAGACCAGCCCGCCGCCTCCGGCACAGTGGCAAGCGGCGATGCAGCAAGCAACGCCCCGGCGGAGACTGCCGCCACGGTCGCGCCTATCCAGGTGGATTTCGACGGCCTGCGGGCGGTGAACAGCGACGTGGTGGGATGGCTCTACTGCCCGGACACCGAGATCAATTACCCGGTGCTGCACGGCGACGACAACGACCAATATCTGCACCACAGCTATACGGGCGAATATCTTGCCAATGGGTCCATCTTTGTGGAGTGCACCAACAGCGGCGATTTTCTGGACAGCAATACCATCGTCTACGGGCACAGTATGCGGGACGGCAGTATGTTCGGCAACCTGGACGCCTGGGGCAGCCAATCCTATGTGAACGACCACCCGGTGTTCTGGCTGCTCACGCCGGAGCAGGATTACCGGGTGGAGATCGTCAGCAGCTACACCACTTCGGCCACGTCGTCCACTTATACCGTGTTCAGAGGGCCAAGTATAGAATTCAATGCATATCTCGATCAGGTGATCGGGCAGTCGGTGATCGACCCGCCCGCCCAGCCCGAGGAGGGCGCGCGGTATGTGGTGTTCTCCACATGCGCATATTCTTTTGATGACGCGCGGTTTGTGGTGCACGGAAAGCTGGTGCCGGTGAACAGCGCCGGCGGAAAACAGATGGAAAAATAAGATCGGAGGGCAGGGGCAGTATGGGTCGCAAAAAAATGATAGCAGTCCTGCTGGCCCTCTGCTTTTTGACCGGGTGCGGGCAACAGGGGCCGGGCCCCGCCAGCACCGTATCGGAGGCAGTCCCGGGGATCGGCGGCGGAAGCACGGCCGCAAGCACGGGACACTCCAAACCGGAAAGCAGCGCCGTCCCCGAAAGCAGCGGCGACAGTGCCCCGGCCTATGCAGCGCCGCCTTTCATGGACGCCCAGTTCCACGACGGCACGGAAGAAGTGGACGGAGTCCGCCTGGATCTGTCCGGGCTGTCGGAGGGCTATGTGGCCGTTTCGGCGCAGTCGGAGGCCAGGCTCAAGTTCCAGGTGGTGAAGGGCGACGTCAAGTACACCTACAACATCCAGTCAGACGGGACGCCCTCGGTTTTCCCCATTCAAAGCGGAGACGGCAGTTACACCTTCCGCGTGATGGAGAATGTGGCGGACACCAAGTACGCCGAAAAGTACAGCGCCCAGGCGGATGTGGCCCTTTTGGATGAATTCCAGCCCTTTTTGCGGCCAAGTGATTATGTAAACTACTCGAAAAACTCCCAGTGCGTGCAAAAGGCGCAGGAGCTTGCCCAGGATTGTGGCACCGCCGTGGACGTGGTGGGCGCGGTGTATGCGTATATCTGCGACACGGTGACCTACGACCGGGAAAAGGCGGCCACGGTGGAAAGCGGGTACCTCCCGGACGTGGACGAGACCATGCGGACGGGGAAGGGCATCTGCTTCGACTATGCCTCTCTGGCGGCGGCCATGCTGCGCAGCCAGGGCATCCCCACCCGGGTCATTTTCGGGTATGTTTCGCCCAACGATCTCTACCACGCGTGGAATATGTTCTACACGGAGGAGACCGGCTGGGTGACGGTGGACTATCAGGTGACCGGCGGGAAATGGAGCCGCATCGACCTGACCTTTTCGGCCAACGGCACCGATGGGGAATTTATCGGAGACGGCGGGAATTATGCAGATGTCTATGAATATTGAGGTGAGCCAATGAGCAGGAAGCTGGATGAATTGGGCGTCAGCGCGTTCTGCGAGAGCATGGCGATGATGCTGGGCGCGGGTATCCGCATGGACGAGGCCATCGGGCTGCTGCGGAAAGAAGGCGGCGGCGTGCTGGAGACCGGCCTGGAGAAGATGGAGGCCGTGGTGGAGCAGGGCGGCAGCCTGTTTGCGGCCATGGAGCAGGCCGCCATCTTCCCGGAATACGCACTGAAAATGGTGGCCGCCGGCGAATCCTCGGGGCGGCTGGAGGACGTGCTGTCCCGCCTGTCCCGGTACTATGCGGACCAGAAGACCATCGGGGAGAAGCTGCGGAACGCCGTCACCTATCCGGCGGCGATGCTGGTGCTGATCATCGCGGTGCTGGCGGTGATGCTGACCATGGTGCTGCCCGCCTTTACCGGCGTGTATGAAAATCTGGCCGGGAGCCTCACAGCCTCCAGCTATGGCTATATCCGCTGGGCATACGGGTTTTGCTGTGTGGCGCTGGCGGTGATGGTGCTGCTGGTGGTGGCGCTGGTGACAGGGCTTGCCCTGTGGCGCATCGGCAAGCGTTCCCTGGTGGAAGCCTTCCTGCGGAAGATCCCGCTGTGCAGAGGAATTTTGGAAAGCATGGGGATGTTCCGGTTCACTTCCGCTTTGGCCACTTTCCTGGCCAGCGGCGAGATGCAGGACGCGGCGGTGCTGGACAGCATGAAGATGGTAGATTACGCCCCGGTGGAGGAGAAGCTCCGGCGGTGCGTGCAGCACATGGAGGAGGGCCACGGCATCGCCCGGGCGGCCTATGAGGAAGACCTCTTCGAGCCGGTGTATGGCAGGATGCTGCTGGCCGGCGAGCAGAGCGGCAATATGGAGTCGGTGCTGGAGCGGCTCACCGGGCTTTTGGAGCAGAGCTGCGGGAGCATGGTGGATCGGCTGGTGGCCTTTGTGGATCCCCTGCTTTCCGGCGTGCTGATGGTGACGGTGGGGCTCTCGCTGTTGAGCGTGATGCTGCCGCTGATCGGCATGATGAACGCCATTGGATGAGGACGGCCTATGTACACAGATAAACGGAAGAGCCGGGCCCCTTGGGTGCTCCTGCTGGCGCTGGTGCTGCTGGTGCTGGGCATCTATCTGGCGACGGGCCCTGCCGCCCAGCGGGATGTGAACGCCGAAAGCGCGGCGGCGCTGAAGGCCGCGGTAGAGCGGGGGGCGCTGCAGTGCTACGTGGTGGAGGGGGTCTATCCACCGGATCTGGACTATCTGGAGGCCCATTACGGGCTCCAGGTGAACCACGAAGATTTTTATGTGACCTACGACGTGTTCGCCTCCAACGTCCTGCCGGATATCCGGGTGACGCCGAGGGAGCACGCATAAAACAAGCGGAGAAGGGAGGAAAATCGCCGTGAGACGCAAAGGCGGGTCGCTGCTGGGCATGTATACGCTGGGGATCGCCGCGCTGTTTCTGGCGGGGTTTCTCCTTCTGGTGATTTTCGGCGCCCGCACCTATCGGGATGCGGCAGCCGGGCAGGCGGACAACAACGACGCCCGGGCGCTGCTTTCCTATGTGAGCACCTGCGTCAAGAGCGGGGACAGCGCCGGAGGCGTCTCCATCCGGGAGAGTGACAACGGCCCGGTGCTGGTGGTGGCGGATGGCTCCGGCTATGCGCTGCACATCTATTGGTATGGGGGGTACCTGCGGGAGGAATACACGGCGGTGGACGCCGCCCTCGTCCCGGAGGACGCCAGTATCTTGGGGCCCACGGAGGGCTTCACGGCGGAATTTCTGGAGCCGGACACGCTGCTGGTCTCCACGGACGCCGGGCAAGCCCTGCTGCACCTGAGAAGCGGGGAGGGGTCTGCATGAAAAGGCACATCACCGCGTTTTATTTTGAGACCTTGGTGCTGATTTTGAGCTTCGTGGCGATCATCCTGGTGCTTTCCGGGGTGTTCGGCGCGGCGGAGGCCAAGAGCGCCGACGCGGCGCATCTGACAAAATCCGTCAGCCTGGCGGAGAATGCGGCGGAGGCGGTGAGCGCTTCTGCCACCGTGCAGGAGCTGCAGGCCCTTTTGGGCGAAACGGGCGACACCGCCTTGAGCGATGACGGCGTGACCCTCCGGGACGGGGCGTACCGGGTGGAGGTCAGCTGGGAGCCGGACGGCGCGCTGGTGGAGAGCCATATCGCCGTGTACTGGCAGGAGCAGGAGATCTACAGCTTGGACACAGGCGTGCTGATAAAGTGAACTGAAAGGGGGACTGCGCAGTGGAAGAAACACCCATTCGACTGGGGCCTTTGGCGCTGCTGCTGACGGTGGTCAGCATCTGCCTTTCCGTGTTGGCGATCCTCACCTTCACCACGGCCTGGGCGGATCACGCCCTGGCAGAGCAGTATGGGGAGACCGTGCAGACCCGGTATGCGCTGGAGCAGCAGGGGCAGCGCTTCCTGGCGGAGGCTGCGCCCGGTGCGGAGGCGGAATTTGAGCAGGACGGCATGCGGCTCCATGTGGCGCTGGACGACAGCGGCGCGGTGATCCGCTGGACAATGGATCGAGAGTGGACGGAAAACAACACCATTGACGGCCTTTGGCCGGGGACATAAAGGAGGGAGCGCGTGGAGATTTTACCGATTTTGGAACAGGCGATCGAAGCGGGCGCATCGGATATTTTCCTGATCGCCGGCCTGCCGGTGACCTTTAAGTGCCACGGGCGGCAGCAGCGGCAGGGCACGGGGCGGCTGCTGCCGGACGACATCCGGCTGCTGGCGGATCAAATCTATCAGACCAGCGGCCGCAGCCGGAAGAATCTGGAGCAGAGCACGGACGATGACTTCTCCTTCTCCATCTCCCATTTGGGGCGGTTCCGGGTCAACGTGTTCCGGCAGCGCGGCTCCTTGGCCGCAGTGATCCGGGTGATCTATTTCAGCCTGCCGGACCCCCAAAAGCTGGGAATTCCCGAGAACGTGCTGAACATGGCGGACAACAAGAAGGGGCTGGTGCTGATCACCGGCGCCGCCGGGACGGGAAAATCCACCACCCTGGCCTGTATGATCGACCGCATCAACCACAGCCGGGATGGGCACATCATCACCATGGAGGACCCCATCGAGTACATCCACCGGCATGAGCGCGCCATCGTGACCCAGCGGGAGATCTCCATCGACACGCCGGGCTATCTGGAGGCCCTGCGGTCTGCCCTGCGGGAAAGCCCGGATGTGATCCTGCTGGGCGAGATGCGGGATTTCGATACCATTTCCGCCGCGCTGACCGCCGCGGAAACGGGCGTACTGCTGCTGAGCACCCTGCACACCAGCAGCGCGGCCAACACCATCAACCGCATTTTGGATGTGTTCCCGGCGAATCAACAGCAGCAGGTGAAGATTCAGCTGGCCCAGATCCTGAAAGGCGTGGTGTGCCAGCAGCTGGTCCCAGCGGTGGACGGCACGCAGATACCGGTTTTCGAGGTGATGCGCTCCACACCGGCCATCCAGAACATGATCCGGGAGGACAAGCTGCACCAGTTGGATTCCGCCATGCAGGCCGGGGCGGCGGACGGCATGTGTACCATGGATGGAAGCCTCCTGAAGCTCTATCGGGAGGGGAAAATTACAAAGGACACGGCGCTTGTATTCTGTGCCCATTACGACAACATGGCCAAGCGCCTCAATGGGTAAGGACGATGGAAAACAGAGAAAATGTATTGGTCGTGGGGATGTTCGACGGATTCTCCCTCACCTGGAACGGCAACACCTTTACCGGCGGGACGAAATCCGGGCAGACGCAGTTTACGCAGCTGATGCAGTACCTTTTGCACAACCGGGAAAAGGGCGTGAGCCGCGAGCAGCTGGAGCGGTTCCTCTTTGAGGACCGGGATCTGGAAAATATGCACCACACCCTGCGCACGGTGGTCTATAACGCCAAAAAGAAGCTGCGGGCCGCCGGGCTGCCGGATGTGAACTACATCGAGCAGCAGGGCGGGGTCTACTACTGGACGAAGCAGATTCCCGTGCTGGAGGACGCCGTGGAGATGGAATCGCTGTACCGGAAGGTTCGCGGTGAAGGTACGGCGGATGAAAAGCTGGGCTGGTGCCTGGAGGCGTGCGCCCTGTACACCGGCGAATTCCTGCCGGACCTGGCCGGGACCATGTGGGTGGCCCAGGAGGCCAAGCGCTACCGCACCATGTTCTGCGCGCTGGTGGAGGAAGCGGTACAGCTGCTGCGGACCCAGGGCGATTTCGACCGCATGGAGGAGCTGGGCCGCTACGCCTCGGAGATCAACCCGCTGTCCGACTGGGAAACGGTCACCATGGAGGCGCTGGTCTCCCGGGGCCGGTATGAGGAAGCCCAGCAGCTGTATAACGACACGGTGGAGCGGTATTTCCAGGAGGAGGGGCTGCGGCCGTCCCGTCGGTTTATGGAGCTGTTCAACCGGCTGGGCCAGCAGATGGAATATCAATACGCGGTGCTGGACGACATCCAGGCGGAGCTGGCCGAGGAATCCACGGAGCAGGGCGGATATTATTGCTCCTATCCCGTGTTCCAGGGCATCTACCGCATGGTGGAGCGCATGATGGAGCGGGGCGGACAATCCGTCTATTTGATGCTCTGCACCGTGGTGGACAGCAAGGGCAATCCCATGAAGGAGGGCCCGCTGCTGGATGAGCTTTCGGAGCGGCTGGGCAAGGCGATCAGCAGCTCGGTGCGGCGTTCGGATGCCGTCAACCGTTTCGGAAAGGGGCAATATCTGGTGCTGCTGGTCAACACCACCCGGGAGAACTGCGCGGTCGTGCAGAAGCGGATCAATTATCACTTCCTGGTCAGGCGCCAACGCACCGGGGTCCACTACTACGTCAACAGTGTGATCTGCACCCCCGGACCGAAGCCTACGCAGGGGGAGAGCGCATGAGCAAGACTCAGTGGTACATCGGGACGCCCAACGGAGCGATCCTGTGCATCAATAAAATCGAAGGTCCACAATGGCAGGCCCAGCTCTATCACGGGTACAGCCGCGAGCCGATCCAGGTACACAGCGTGGAGGAATTGGTCTTTTCACTGGAAAAGATCTATGATTATCTCAATTTCCCCCATGCCACCACGGATGGCCGGATCTTCCAGGGAGAAAAGAAACAGGCACAAAGAACACCGGAAAGGAAGAAAGTTATGCAGGACGAAGAACTTCTCAGCAAGCACGGAGACTTGGGGACATTTATCATTCGGGTGCAGCACCGGCAGAACAGCAGCTGGCAGGGGAGAGTCACCTGGATGGACCAGGACAAGACGATGTACTTCCGCTCGATCTGGGAGCTGATCAAGCTCGTGGAAAGCGCGCTGGACACCGTCAGCCCCGCCGAAGACGAGAGAACGCTCACCTGGACAGACAGCCAGGAGTAAACGCCGCTGCGCCGGAAAGCTGTTCGGCTTTACAGATTTAACTTCCATGTAAAGCTGTATTGCTTTTCTGCCCAACCAAAACCAAACGAAAAGATCAATGCACTCCCTCCGCTTGTGGCGGAGAGAGAACAATAATCGAAACCAAAGTGGAGCAGCGCACCTGCTCCACTTTTTCTTTTTGGTGGAAATCAGGGCTGTCCTGCGCAAAAGACCAGTGGCCTCCCTCCGCCGCAGGCGGAGGGAGGCCACTAACAGAAGCAGAAGTGTCGGGCGGCCCTGCTTCGTTTTCTGCGGCGAAAAAATTTTTAAAAAATTTTTGAAACCCCTGTAACCTTTTGCCTGTCTGCTCCGTCTAATAAGTAGATAGACTTTCCACTCCGCCGTCCATGGCGCGTGCCCGCCGGCCAAAGGCAGCTCTCCTGAGGAAGAAACCGAACATAGAAAGGAGGATAAAAAAATGATGCAAATATATTGACTGGATCGTTACAATGGTGTATACTAAAAAATACTAATCAAATCAAATTGATAAGGAGGCTGATTCTATGCGCAAATCTTACCACGGCTATTTTCTCATCGCGCCGATCATGCTGGGGTGCGTGATGTTCTACGCTATCCCCTTTGTGATGGTGCTGCGGTACTCGGTGCTGCAGGGCAGCGGGTTCTCGGCGAACTTTGTAGGGTTCAGGAATTACATCCACATCTTCGATGAGCCCACCTATTCGCTGTCCATGAAGAACTCCGCCCTGTTCCTGAGCCTGGGCCTGCCGGCCATCATGGTGCTGGCGTACCTGGTGGCGCTGATGCTGCAAAAGCAGGCGGGCAAGCACCAGCTGCTCAAGTCGGTGTTCCTGTTCCCGTACATCATGCCGGTGGCGGGCACGGTGCTGCTGGTGGACCTGATCTTCTCCGAGACGGGCTTGCTCAACGACTTCTTCGCGCTGCTGCACCTGCCGGTGGCGGACTGGCTGGCGGGGCCGGAGGCGTTCTGGATCGTGATCCTCCTCTACCTGTGGAAGAACACGGGCTACAGCGTGATCCTGCTGCTGGCGGGGCTGGTGACCATCCCGGAGGATCAATTTGAAGCGGCGGAGCTGGACGGGGCCTCGGCCTGGCAGAAATTCCGCTACATCACCACGCCGCAGATGTGGTATTCGGTGTTCTTCGCGCTGGTGTTCTCGGTGATCAACGCTTTCAAGTGCTTCCGGGAGATCTTCCTGATCGGCGGGCAGCACCCCAACGACGACATCTATATGCTCCAGCACTTCGTGAACAACAGCTTTGAGAACATGAACTACGGCAATCTGGCGGTGTCCTCGGTGCTGCTTTTGATCGTGATCTTGGTCTTCTTCGGCATCTTCTATGTATTCGTCAGCAAAAAGGAGGCGTATCGCGGATGAAAAAGCGCAAAGGGATCTTCGCGGCAGCCTTCGCGATCCTGCTGGTGATCGTGTCGCTGGCGCCGTTCGTATACGTATTTTTCCGCAGCTTTATCACGGTGCGGGGGATCGAATTCCAATCCTACTACGATGTGTTCCTGGCCTCGCCGGTGTACCTGTTCCGCTTCTGGAAGAGCATGGGGATGTGCCTGGCCATCGCGGCGGGGCAGCTGGTGGTGTCGGTGCTGGCGGGCTACGGTTTTGCCAAGTACCACTTCAAGGGCCGGGATACCCTGTTCTTCCTGCTGATGATCCTGATGGTGCTGCCGGTGCAGGTGACGCTGGTGCCCGATTACATCATGCTCAACACCCTGGGATTATTGGATACCTACGCCGCGCTGATCCTGCCGTCCATCTTCATCCCGCTGGGGTCGTTCATCCTCACCCAGAGCTTCCGGGCCATCCCGGATTCGGTGGTGGACGCGGCCATGCTGGACGGCTGCGGGGTGTTCCGGCAGATCGTGCTGGTGGCCATGCCCATGAGCAAAAGCGGGCTGGTGTGCACGCTGCTGCTGTCCTTCCTGGATGGCTGGAACATGGTGGAGCAGCCCATCGCCTACTTGAAGGATTTCGAGCAGTACCCCATTTCGGTGGCGCTGGCCTATGCGCCCCCGGCGGATTCCACCATCCAGCTGGTGTGCTGTGTGCTGGTGGTGCTGCCGGCGCTGTTCCTGTTCGCGTTCTTCAACCGCGAGCTTGTGGAGGGGATCACCCTGGCGGAGGTGCGATAATATGAAGAAAAAAGTATTCTGCGCCATGCTTTTGGTGCTGTGGGTGCTGGTGGTGTGCACGCTGCTGTCCATCCGGGTGGAGGACCTGATGATGCCCCGGGTGACGGTGTCCACGCCCAATATGGACGGCAGCCTGCCCTCGGACTGCGTGTTCTCGGACGAGATGGGCATGCACCTGTTCTACACCGTGGAGGGCACCGGCTGGGAAAGCGGCATCCGGGTGCGGGAAAATCCCAACGGGGTGAGCCTCGACGAGGATGGCACCACGGTACAGGGAGGGTTTGGCAGCTCGTTTATCCGCTACGCCTCCAAATTCCCCAAGCTGGGGGAGAAGGTGATGATCGAGCAGACCAACGCCCGGGGCGCGGACACCTGGCTGGTGGTGGCCCAGGAGGAACCGCCGCTGGTGGAGAAGCTGCCCTTTAACGTGGAACAGCTGGCCAAGGCCGGGAACGATCTGCTCTTTGGGGTGACCCAGGTTTCCCAGACCTATATGGAAAAGGAGGCCCAAAGCACGCTGTTCGGGCTGCAGGCGGTGGCCTTTAACAGCATTCCGCCGGACGTGCGCGTCTACAGCCTGACCGACATCAACACCTTCATCCGGCAGCTGCCCCTGCTGTCGGGGCTGCTGGTGCTGCTGATCGTGCCGGTGATCCTGTGGGCCTTCTCCTGCCTGCTGGCAAGGAAAGCCCGCGCCAACCGGCCGTTCCTGTGGGTGAACGGCGCCCTGGCCGCGGCGATGGTGGTGGGGATGGCCTTCCTGCTCCACGCCATTCAGATCCCGGCCTCCATGATGCCGCTGGACCACGTCACCGATTTCAGCCACTACACCCAGGAGCTGGAGGAGGCGTTTGCCGGCCTGCGGGCATTGACGGCCCATCCCCTGGCGGCGGAAGCCCTCACCTATGCCGGGACCCGGCAGAATCTGGCCGTGGGCGTGCTGCTGATCGGTTTCCTGCTCACCGCCATCGGCCTGACGGTGGAGGCGATCCTGGTGAAGAAGCGGGCGGTGCGGGCCGAGACGCTGGCCAGACGGGCCGCAAAGCTGCGGGACGCCCGGCAGGAAGAGTTCCAGCGCAGCACTCAGCCGGTGAAGGGCCAGTCGGTGCTGATGGAGCGGGATCAAACCCGCCCGGAAAGCCCGGCGAGTACGGCTGCCCAGCCTGCCCCGCGCAAGGTAAAAGCCGACGACCGCAAGTATGTGCCCCGGCACACGAAAGAAAAATAAGCATCAAGCAAACCCCCGCCCTTTTCATCAGGGCGGGGGTTTGCTGATTTAGGAAGGAGGAAATTGCTTTATGCTTCGGTCTGCTCCTGGGCGGCGTGGAAGGAGGCCATCAGTTCTTCCATGGTCTGCTTCAGCTCCAGCTCGCAGGATTTGAGCTCCAGGCCGGTCTGGGCGGGATAGAACCGCAGATAGGTGGTGTTCATGCCCATCACGTTCAGCTCCACGGTCTTCCATTCCCGTTCGCTGCCGTTGAGGGTGATGGTGCCCAGCAGATTCCGCTCCTGGAAGATGGACAAGGGCAGCTGGGAAACATCGTTGGAATCGGTGCTGCGCAGGGTGATGCGCATGGTATAGAGGCCGCGCTCTCTGGGGGTGACGGAGAACTGGGTGTTGTGGCCCTTCTCCAGATCGATCTTGGAAACATCCAGCACGATGTGGTTGTTCTCGTCGCTCTCGGCGAAGTACATTTCCCCGGAGACGTCTCCCTCAAAGGAGGGCGCGTTCTTCAGCTCCTGATCCAGCTCCGTCTCAATGCCGCGCATCCGCAGCAGGGCGGGGGACTTGAGCAGGAATTTGCAGATGTTCTCGGCGGAGCGCAGATACTCGTGCCGGGTGACGGTGCCGGCGGCCAGGGCCTCGGCGGAGTTGTCGTGATTGGTGTTGTCCGCGCCGGAGGTGGTGACCATGTACAGATCGTTCTGGGCCCGGATGAGGGCGGCCATGTTGGTGCGGTCGCCGGGGCAGTTCTCATCGTTGCCCTGGGCCCACCAGTCGGTCATCACCTGGCCCTCATAGCCCCACTCGCCCCGGAGGATGGTGGTGAGCAGATCGTAGTTGCTGGCCGACCACCAGCTGTTGATGGGATTGTAGCTGGTCATGATGGAGTAGGCGCCGCCTTCCTTCACGGCGATCTCGAAGCCCTTCAGGTACAGCTCCCGCAGGGCCCGCTCGGAGACCACGGCCTCCACGTCGTGGCGGTGGAATTCCTGGGAATTGCAGGCGAAGTGCTTGATGGTGCCGGTGACGCCGTATTTCTGCATGGCGGTGAGCTGGGCGGCGGCCATCTTGCCGGTGAGCAGGGGATCTTCGGAGAAGTATTCAAAGTTCCGGCCGTTCAATGGGTGCCGGTGCAGATTGATGCCCGGCCCCAGCAGGGTATCCACCTTGTTCTTGCGCAGCTCCAGGCCCTCGTATTCGTAGAGCTCGTGGATGAGCGGCAGGTTGAAGCTGCACGCCTGGCAGGTGCCGTTGGGCATGGCAAAGGCCATGGTGCCGCAGTCCATGCGGATTCCGCTGGGCCCGTCCGCGCAGCACCCGGCGGGAATGCCAAAGGCCTGCAGGCTGGGGGTCAGGCCACCGAAAGCGCCGGCGGTGCCGGGCGTCACCTTGGGCGAGCACATGCCCTCGCCGCGCACCATCACGATGAGATCCTCATCGGACAGCTGATCCACGAAATCCTCCAGGGATACCTTGCCCTCGGCCACATCGGCCAGCTTGTAGCCCTTGTCGCCGGTGCAGGGCCGGGCGGCGGGCAGGCGGTCGGCCCGCTTCTGCGCGGCGCTGACGGTCTGCAGGGGCGCGGGCTCATACACCTTCTCCATGGCCGGGCCGGGACGGAGGCGCTCAAAAGCGGTGACGGGGGCGCAGGCTTCCTCCAGCTGCTCCACCACGGTGTCGGGCAGCTCCACGCTGCCGGCCTGGGGGACGCTGCGCACGTCGGTGCCCACATAGAATTTATAGGTACCGGCCTCCAGCACCCAGGCAGATTTGTGCCCGGTGACGCCGCTGTCGTCGTAGGAGGCCAATGCCGCCACGGGGCAGGAGAGGTTCACAGTTTCGCTCTCGCCGGGGGCCAGCAGAGCGGTCTTGCCAAAGGCAACCAGCGCGCGCACCGGCTTGCCCAGCTTGCCCTGGGGCGCCTCCACATAGACCTGCACCACTTCCTTGCCGGGCGTGCTGCCGGTGTTGGTGACGGCGGCGGAGAATCCCACCACCCCGTCCGCGAGAGACACCGGCCCGGCGGTGACGGAGAAGGTGGTATAGCTCAGGCCGAAGCCGAAGGGATACAGCACCTTGTCGGGGGCGAAGGTCTCGAAATACCGATACCCCACGTAGATATCTTCCTGATACACGTTGCGGCTGCTGCTGCCGTGATTCCCGGCGGCGGGATAGTCGTCGATGGAAGCGGCCACGGTATCGCTGAGCTTGCCGGAGGGGGCGGCTTTGCCGGTGAGCACGTCGGCGGTACCCAGGCCGCCCTCCTGACCGCCCTGCCAGACATAGAGCACCGCGCCGGGCTTGTATTCTTCCACCCAGCTCATGTCGATGATATTGCCCACGTTGAGCACCACGGCCACCCGGTCAAAGGCGGCGCACACGGTTGCCAGCACCTGACGCTCCGCGGCGGCCAGCAGATAGCTGCCTTCTGCGGCGGAATTGTCCTTATCCTCGCCGGCGGTGCGGCCGATGATGACCACGGCTGCGTCGTTGCGGGCGGCGGCGTCTGCGGCCAGGGCAGAATCCAAAGGCATTTCCTCCTGATACCAGGGCTCGTTTGCCCAGCCCTGGCCCACGTCGAAGGGATGATCCTCCAGCCACGTCTCGTAGACGGCTTTCAGGGATTGATCCACCTCCACCCGGCCGGATTCCTCCAGCGCCTCGGTGATGGTGGGCACGTGGCCGGTATTCACCAGCCCGCCGGAGCCGGCGCCGCTCTTATAATAGTTGAACTGGCTGCGGCCGAACACGGCCACCCGGGTACCCGGCCCGAAGGGCAGGGCGCCGTTCTCGTTGCGCAGAAGCACCGCGCCCTCTGCCACGGTTTCCCGGGCCTTGGCGGCGTAGGCTTTCACGTCGTACTTTTTCAGTGCCATCCTAAATGACCCCTTTCCAGAATATTGCCGAACCTTTCGCGGCTCTATTATACCAAAATTCCGGGCGCTCCACAAGAGGTTTTGTGCTTTTTTGTGATTTTGCATCCCCCACTGTTCTGTCTATGTTTGCACTCTGCAAAGATATAAAATTTGATCCATACAAAAATGCCCTCAAAAAATTTTTGAAAAATCTTCAAATTTTCACTTGACATTAGAGAAATGATATGGTATTATCTTCCTGTAAGGTGATTTCGCACAAAAAAGATTTCGCAAATACTCGTTTTTTGCTTTTCGTTTCCGGTATTTCCAGCGAGTGTACGGCGCTGTGAAAATACAAAATATTATTTTAGGAGAGTGGTTTTTATGAAGGCAACGAAGCGATTGCTGGCTCTGCTGCTGGCGGTCATGTTTGTGGTGGGGGCGTTTGCCGTGCAAGCTGCTACTATACAGTATTGCCCGTACTGTGGCTCTAATAGCGTGGTGCAGACAAATAAGACTGTTTCTTACGGTAGCCGCCATACTATAGCGTCGGGATGTTCTGCTGCACCAAACAGCAACAATCACACGCATATTCCAGGCACTACCGTAACTACGACAATTTCTTGTAGCTATTGTGGTTATTCAACCTCTTCATCGCGCACAGGTGAGTGGTGTACTCTGGCGAATAGGCTCCTTTAATTGACTGCATTCAACTCAACAGAAGCCGGTAAACGGAACGAAAGCCTAATGCTGTATTAGGCTTTCGTTCCATTACAGGAGGTTTATTATGAAGAAAAAAAGTAGCGTTATCTTCTTTTTCTGCTTACTGGTCACATTATTGATTTCTGGCTGTTCTGGTAAACAGAAACCTCTTCGTATCCTCGTTGACATTGAGGGCGCATATACAACATACCCGGATCTCAATCAAAATGCTTCCTGCGGCGATTTTCTGGCCGACAATGTAAAACTGCTGGGTGGGCCGGAGGATATCGAGATAGAAGTGATTCCGGCGGAAGGTGCGGAACGGGATGTGGCTTTGACCCGCGTTCGCACGGAAGTTATGGCGGGTGGCGGGCCGGATGTGTTCATCGTCAGCAGTGCAACTGCTCCGAACCCAGAAAAAATGCAGGCGGAGTTGAAGTCGCTGTTTCTCATGCCGGAGAAGACGAAGGAATTGGGCCTGTTCTACCCGTTGGATGAGTACATTGAAAATGCCCAATACATGGAATGGGACAAGCTCACTCCCGCCGTGATGGCGGCAGGGCGTTCTGAAAAATACGGACAGGTGTTGCTGCCCTTGGTCTACGATTTCAACACCGCGTTCTTTTTGAAAGATGATATTTCCTACACACCCACGGCGGCAGGCAACTGGGAGGATGTACTGAACGATGAGACCGGGATTCTAAAATCGGTAATGCCTTGCGGTCAATTTACCTCGAGCAGTGATATGCTGGGTGTGCTGGCCGACTACACCAAAAATGAACTGCTGTTTACAGAGGAGGAACTGTATCAGCGCATAGATGAATCCGTAGAGATGCTTCACCAAGATGAGGCTTCTACCGACCTGCCCAAGCATTATCTTACCACTTATAGTGCTGGCTGGGACAAAAGCGATAACATTGAGTCTACGGATTTCGGTATTGTTTTTGCCTCCGAATTGGAGGAATGTCAGGAGCAGAAAAAACAACTGCCCATCAAAGCTATCCCCACTTACAGCGACGATGGCGGCGCGGTGGCCACCGTCCGTGCCTTTGCGGCCATCAATGGGAACACGAAACGTCCTGACGACGCATTTCTTGTGCTGGATTATCTGCTGAGCAAAGAGGGCCAGTCCACGTCGCTGATTTACCACCGTCTGAGCGATACCGGCGTTCCCACTTATGAGGGGCTGATGACAGAGGAAAATCCCGTTGTCCTGTCTAACGGGGTAAAGTGGAGTATGTCGGACGAAAACTACGAGGCGTTCTGTCAGGCACGGGACTGCATCACCCATGTGAAATTTTTGGGCACGATCGAGATGGAGTTGGATCGATTGTGGTCGAATTTTGAAAAGGCGAAACGTCTGGGTGAAGATGTCGATTTGAAAGAGATGGTGCATGAAGCCTACAGCCGCATGGCGATTGAAATAGGCGAATAACCGCACGATCTGATTTCTTTCAAAATCCGATTGAGCTTTCCGGGAAAAGATGCTACAATGGGGGGGAATCAACAGGAGTCGGAGGGCAAACCATGGTAAAGATCATCACGGATTCCGCCGCGGATTTTGAAGCGGAGGAGCTGCAAGCGCTGGACGTGGCCTGCATCCCGTTGAGCGTGACATTTGGGGAGCGGGAATATCAGGAGAATGTGGACCTGACCAAGGCCCAGTTTTACAGCCTTTTGGATTCGGAGCCCACTTTTCCCAAGACGAGCCAGCCCTCGCCCATGACCTTGGAGCGGTATCTGCGGGCGGCGCAGGCTTCCGGCCAGGAGGCGGTGGTGATCACCCTGTCCTCTGCGCTGAGCGGGACGTATCAGGGTGCGGTGCTGGCCAAAGAGCGGCTGGGGTATGACCGCTGTCTGATTTTCGACAGCCTCATGGCCACGGCGGGCCAGCGGATTTTGGTGGAGCAGGCGGTCAAGCTGCGGGATCAGGGCGCGGCCGCCCGGGAGATCGTGGCAGAACTGCACGCCCTGCGCCCCAGGATGACCCTGTATGGCTGCATCTACACGCTGGAATTTCTCCGCCGCGGCGGGCGCATCTCGGGCACGGCGGCCGCGCTGGGGGCCATGGCGAACATCAAGCCCATCATCACGGTGACCAAGGACGGCCGGATCGAGATCCCGGCGAAGGTGCTGGGTCGGCAGCACGGCATGCGGTACCTGCTGAAAGAATTTGCCGCCGCCCCGCCCGATCCCGCTTACCCCATCTATGTGATGTACGCCAATGTGCGGGAGAACACCGAGCTGCTGGCCGGAGAGCTCCGGGCGCTGGGGTACGACATCCAGGAGAAGGATTTCAAAAACGTGGGCGCGGCCATCGGCAGCCACATCGGCCACAACGGCTTCGGGTACGTCTATATCGCGAAGTAGAGCGAAAGCCCCACCCGGGGCTTTAGCATGGCGACAAAAACGAAATTCTTCGAGGGATTAACACGGTTGCTCCGGCTGCCTTTCCTTGATAGTAGATGAACCCATCGTGAAATGCGCCGCCAAAGGTGGCGCATTTCCAGCGTTCGGCGCAGCCGACACGCTTGCGCCGCATCCGGCTGGACTGGAGCGGCGTTCTTTTGGAAATCTATATGCTCCCCCTTTCGGGGGAGCATATTTTAATAGAGCGTGGCCTAATCTTGACAAATCATTCTGCCGGGAGTATGATATGCCTTGCGCCGCATCCGGCTGGACTGGAGCGACAGCAGAAAGGAAATCGCATATGAAAAGAATGAATGTCCGTACCTTGGTGGGCCTGGCCATCTTCACGGCCCTGGTCATCGTGCTGCAATTCCTGGGCAGCTTCATCCGCTTCGGGATGTTCTCCATCTCGCTGGTGCTGATCCCCATCGTGGTGGGCGCGGCCCTCTACGGCTGGGGCGCAGGCGCCTGGCTGGGATTCGTCTTCGGGGTGGTGGTCCTGCTTTCCGGGGACGCCGCGGCGTTCCTGGTGGTCAACGTGCCGGGGACGATCCTCACGGTGCTGCTCAAGGGCACGCTGGCGGGCCTGTGCGCCGGCGCGGTGTACAGGCTGGCATCCAGAATCAACACCTATGTGGGGGTGATCGCCTCCGCCGTGGTGTGCCCGCTGGTGAACACAGGGATCTTCCTGCTGGGGTGCATGATCTTCTTCCTGCCCACCATTACCGAGTGGGGAGAAGCAGCGGGATTCTCCGGCCTGGGCAGCTACATTCTCTACGGACTGGTGGGGGGCAATTTCCTCTTTGAGATGCTCTTCAACATCGTGTTCAGCCCGATCATCCTGCGGGTGATCCGCATCGGCCAAAAGACCGGCGCGTAAGCCGCCAAGAGGAGATTCTGCTATGATCTTAGCCATTGACGTGGGCAATTCCAACATCGTCCTGGGCTGTATTGAGGACGGGACCATCCAGAATATTTCCCGCATTCAGACCCACACCCGGGCCACGGAGCTGGAGTACGCCATCAAGCTGCGGGAGGTGCTGGGCTTCCACGGCATCGACCCCAAGGGGCTGGAGGGCGCGATCCTTTCCTCGGTGGTGCCGCCGGTGACAGGGGCGCTGGCCGGGGCGGTGAAGGCCATCACCGGGCGCACCTGCATGGTGGTGGGGCCGGGAATGAAGACCGGCCTCAACGTGGCCATCGACGACCCGGGCACCCTGGGCGCCGATCTGGTGGTGGGCAGCGTGGCGGCCATGGCCTATTACAGCGTGCCGGCCATCGTCATCGACCTGGGCACCGCCACCACGGTGATGGCCATCGACAAGAACGGCAGCTATCGGGGCGGGGCCATCATGCCAGGGGTGAAGCTCTCCTACGACGCCCTGGCCGCGGGCACCAGCCTGCTGCCGGTGATCTCTATCACCGCGCCCGCCAAGGTGATCGCCACCAACACGGTGGACGCCATGCGCTCCGGGGCGGTGTTCAGCACGGCGGCGGCACTGGACGGGATGATCGACCGGATGGAGGAGGAGCTGGGCGAGACCTGTACGGTGATCGCCACCGGCGGACTGGCCTCCTCGGTGGCGCCCTATTGCAGGCGGCAGGTGATCTGCGACGACGACCTGCTGCTCAAGGGCCTGTGGGCGCTGTACCTCAAAAACAAAAAATAGGCAATCATGCAGACGCCTCGGGCGACCGGGGCGTTTTTCTGTGCCCGGCCCGGTCAAAAACCGTGAAAAATATCCAGAAAACCCGGTTAAACCGATGGAAATATTTACTTGTGCCAACGGGACGCCTGTGGTACAATGTTAACTTGTGACAATAGATTTAGCCAACGTGGCGAAGAGGGAAGGAGATTCGGAGAATGATCTTCGGCAAGCATATCAACCGGTACTACCTGAAATACGGCGTGGTGCTGTTCATCGGCATCGCGGCGCTGATCACGGTAGACTATATGCAGCTGCTGATCCCGAATCTGTATCAGATGGTGGTCAATGGCATCAACGACGGACAAGTTGTGGTGGATGGCCAGACCCTGCCCTTTGATATGGATTTTCTGCTGGATCGCGTCTGTATGCCCATGGTTGGGGTCATCCTCTCCATGGTGTTCGGCCGTTTCCTGTGGCGTGTGTGCATCTTCGGTTCCGCCATCAATGTGGAATCCGACCTGCGCAACCGCATGTTCGATCACGCCAAGGATCTGTCCAGAGAATACTATCAGGTCAACAAGGTGGGCAATCTCATGAGCCTGTTCACCAACGACCTGGAAACGGTGCAGGAGTGCTTCGGCTCCGGCTTCATGATGATGTGCGACGCCCTGTTTTTGGGCGGGATGTCCATCATCCGCATGTGGGGCATGAACCCGTTCCTCACGGCACTTTCGCTGATCCCCATGGTGCTGCTGCTGTGCGCCAGCACGGTGATCGGCAAGTACATGACCAAAAAGTGGGATATCCGCCAGGCGGCTTTCTCCAACCTGTCGGATTTCTCCCAGGAGAGCTTCTCCGGCATCGCGGTGGTGAAAGCCTTCGTGAAGGAAGCCAAGGAGCTGATGGCCTTCAAGAAGCTCAACCGGGAGAACGAGGTGGCCAACGTGGATTTCACCCGCTCCTCGGTGCTGCTGCGCATCCTGGTGAACCTGTTCGTGGAGTCCGTCATCTGCGTGGTGCTGGGCTACGGCGGGTATCTGGTGTATAAGCACCAGTTCAACGCCGGCCAGCTGGTGGAGTACATCGGCTACTTCCAGGCGGCGGTGTGGCCCATCATGGCCGTGTCCGAGCTGATCGACATGCACAGCCGGGGCAAGGCCTCTCTGGATCGCATCAGCCAGCTGCTGGAGGCCAAGCAGGATGTGGTGGACCGTCCCGACGTGAAGCCCCTGCCGGAGATCAAGGGGAAGATCGAGTTCAAGAACCTCAGCTTCCGCTATCCCGATGGGGAATACGACGCGCTGAAGAACCTCTCCTTTACCATCGAGGCCGGAGAGAACGTGGGCCTGGTGGGCAAGACCGGCTCCGGCAAGACCACGCTGGTGGACCTGATCCTGCGCACCTACAACGTGCCCGACGGCACCATCTTCGTGGACGGCCACGACGTGAACACCGTGCCCATCCGGGACGTGCGGGCAGGCGCGGCCTATGTGCCCCAGGATAACTTCCTGTTCAGCGACACCATCGCCAACAACATCGGCTTTGCCCGGGACAACGTGGACCTGGGCTCGGTGGAGGCCATGGCCAAGCTGGCCGACGTCCACGACAACATCCAGGAATTCTCCGAGGGCTACGAGACGGTGCTGGGCGAGCGGGGCGTGACGGTCTCCGGCGGCCAGAAGCAGCGTATCTCCATCGCCCGGGCGCTGATGAAGGACGCGCCCATCCTGATCCTGGACGACTCGGTGTCCGCCGTGGACACCCAGACGGAAAAGGTGATTTTGGAGAATCTGCGGAAGACCCGGGCGGGCAAGACCACCATCCTCATCGCCCACCGCATCTCCACCATCGAGCAGATGGACAAGATCATCTACATCGAAGACGGCGAGCTGGTGGCCATCGGGCCCCACAGCCAGCTGTATGAGACCAGCCCGGACTACCGGCATATGGTGGATCTCCAGCGGCTGGAGGAGGAAGGAGGCGCCCTCAATGCATGAGTATCTCCCGATCCTGATCGTAGGCGCGATCATCGGCGTGTTCGCGGTGGCGTTTATCATCGCCTACGCCGGTATCAAGAATAAGAAAGAGGCCACCGGCTTCGACCGCAACGTGCCCGACGGCGAAATTCTCCGCCGGATGCTGCCCTACGCCACCCCCTACTGGAAGCAGTTCGTGCTGGTGCTGATCATCATGGGCATCTCCGTGGGCTATGAGCTGCGCTCTCCGGTGATCATGGGCAATATCGTGGAAATGGTGGCCGGGGACTTCCCCCTGTCCCGCCTGTTCTGGATGGTGGCGGCCTACGCCGGCCTGCTGGTGATCTCCGTGATCTGCACCTACTTCCAGTCCATCACCCTGCAAAAGACCGGCCAGAGCATCCTGTCCCAGCTGCGTCTGGACGTGTTCACCCACATCCAGTCCCTGTCCCACAACCAGCTCAATCAAATCCCCGTGGGCAAGCTGGTGACCCGTGTCACCAACGACACCAACGCCATCTCCATGATGTTCACCAACATCCTGGTGACCATGGTGCGCAACATCGTGATGATCGTGGGCGTGCTGATCGCCATGATGGCCATCAACTATATGCTCACCCTGATGGTGCTGTGCTTCATCCCGTTCCTGGTGCTGTTCACGGTGATCTTCCGCAAGTTCACCCGGCGCATCTTCCGCCGCGTGAAGGACTACACTACGGACATCAACACCTATCTGTCCGAGAATCTGTCGGGCATCAAGATCACCCAGATCTTCAATCGGGAGCAGGAAAAGCTGCGGGATTTCCTGGAGCGCAGCGACCGGCTGAAAAAGGCCAAGCGTCAGCAGACCTTTATCTTCGGTATCTTCCGCCCCATGGTGTATATGCTGTACATTTCCTCCATCATGTGCCTGCTGTATCTCACGGGCCGTGGGGTCATCCGCAACGTGGAATTCATGGGGCAGGTGATCACCAGCAGCGTGCTGGTCACGTTCTACATGTACATTTCCCGCTTCTTCAACCCCATCCAGACATTGGCCGAGCAGTTCAATATGCTGCAATCCGCCTTCGCGTCCTCGGAGAAGATCTTCGCGATTTTGGATATGGAGCCCGAGCTGGTGGATGAGCCCGACGCCATCGACCTGCCGGAGATCAAGGGCGAGATCGAATTCAAAGACGTGTGGTTTGCCTATAATCCCGGGGAGTGGGTGCTCAAGGGCGTGTCCTTCCATGTGCTGCCCAAGCAGACCGTGGCCTTCGTGGGCTCCACGGGTTCCGGCAAGACCACCATCCTGTCGCTGATCTGCCGCAACTACGACATCCAGAAGGGCGAGATCCTCATCGACGGCATCCCCATCAAGCACATCAAGGTCTCCTCCTTGCGCCGGCACTTCGGCCAGATGCTCCAGGACGTGTTCCTGTTCTCCGGCACCATCCGGAGCAACATCGTCCTGCGGGAGGAGAGCTTCACCGACGAGGAGATCTGGGAGGCGTGCAAATACGTCAACGCCGACCACTTCATCAATAAGCTGGAGAACGGCCTGGACGAAGTGGTCCGGGAGCGGGGCAACAACTTCTCCGCCGGGCAGCGGCAGCTGTTGAGCTTCGCCCGCACCATCATCCACAAGCCCGCCGTCATGATCCTGGACGAGGCCACCGCCAACATCGACACCGAAACGGAGATCCTCATCCAGGAATCCCTGGAGAAGATGAAGAGCGTGGGCACCATGCTGATCGTCGCCCACCGGCTCTCCACCATCCAGCATTCGGACAATATCATCCTGCTGGCCCACGGCGAGATCTTGGAGCAGGGCAATCATCAGGAGCTGCTGAAAAAGCGCGGCCGGTACTACCAGCTGTACTCCCTGCAGTTCGACGCCCAGCAGAAAGCGCTGGAGATGAAGCAGGCCAAGCGCTGAGAATCTTTTGCGCAGATAGAATGAAGTGCCTCCTCCGCCTTCGGCGGAGGAGGCACTTCTGATGCTAATGAGGAAAGCGGCCGAAAACCGCATCTCCCTGATCGGCCAGTGCGCTCCGCTTGCACCCACCGGCCTAATCCGTAATGTAATTGTATCCCCTCGCCGCCAGGCGAGGGGATACTTTTGTCAAAAAAAGGGGAGGCACTACTATCACAGTTCGGTCGAGCCAAGTGCGCGCAGCCTCAGGCTGTCAAACCTTTTCTCGAAAAAGTTTGCGCCGTTTGATCGATCGCACCAGGCAAACCGCCCCGCACCCGATGACCACGCCCAGGGTGTCGATCCACACGTCCCGCACCTGGCCGCTGCGGCCGGCCACAAAGAGCTGGATCGTTTCGTCGGTGAGGGCGGCCAAAATCCCGCCCAGCAGCACCTGGGGCAGCTTCTCTGCCGTTTTGCCCCGCCACAGGGTCAGCTCCGCGCCCAGCAGGGCAAACTCCGAGGCGTGGGCGAGCTTCCGCAGCACGCCGTCGCCGCTCATGGTAGGGCCGCCGCTCAAGAACCACAGCAGGCGGTTGAGCAGCTCCTTCACCCACTGGCTGATGGCCCCGGAAACACTGGCCGGGAGCAGGGAATTGCCCCAGATAAAGCACAGGGTGAGCCCCACGGCCAGGGGCCAGACCCACCGCCGGGACTGCCGGTTTTCCATGACGATCCCATCCTTTCGCTGGTGAATCAGTTCTGGCTGAACTCCGAGAGCACCAGGCCGGCGTTGTGCTCCAGCGCCCAGTCGATGCTCCACTGATTGGCAAAGAGCAGCAGGTACCTGCCCCGCATATCCTGCACCTTCCGGGTGTCGGAGGTGAGATTCAGCCGCTTCAAATCGATCTCCTCGTTGTCGATCCACCGAATAAACAAATAGGGCAGGGTTTGCAGGGAGATCTCCACGTTGTATTCGTTTTCCATCCGGTACTTGAATACGTCGAATTGCAGGCTGCCCACCACGCCCACGATGACCTCCTCCATGCCGGAGGCGATCTCCTGGAAGATTTGGATGGCGCCCTCCTGGGCGATCTGATCGATCCCCTTGACGAACTGCTTGCGCTTCATGGTGTCCTTCTGCCGCACCAGACTGAACAGCTCCGGCGCGAAGGTGGGGATGCCCTCGAAGACGATGTTTTTTCCGGGAGCGCAGATCGTGTCCCCGATGGAGAACACGCCGGGATCGAACACGCCGATGATGTCCCCGGCGTAGGCTTCGTCGATGATCTCCCGATTCTGGGCCATGAGCTGCTGGGGCTGGGAGAGGCGCATCCGCCGCCCGCCCTGGACGTGCTCCACCTCCATGGTCTTCTCGAATTTGCCGCTGCAAATGCGCATAAAGGCGATGCGGTCCCGGTGGGCCCGATTCATGTTGGCCTGGATCTTGAAGACGAACGCGGAGAAGCCCTCATCGAAAGGGTCCACCGTGCCCGCGGCGGTGCGCCGGGGCAGCGGGGGCGGGGTGAGCCGGAGGAAATCCTCCAGAAAGGGCTCCACGCCGAAATTGGTGAGGGCCGAGCCGAAGAACACCGGGGACAGCTTGCCGTGGCGCACCTTGTCTGCGTCGAACTCGTAGCCCGCGCCGTCCAGCAGTTCCACGTCGTCCGTGAGAGTATTGTAGAGGTATTCGCCCACCCAGTCTTTCAGCGCCGGGTCTTCCAGGGCGTAGTCCGTCTCCTCCACGGCCCGGCGGCCGGCGTTTTCTTCCTCCGGGGTAAAGACCAGTACCTTGCCCCGGCCCCGGTCGTAGACGCCCTTAAAATCCCGCCCCGAGCCGATGGGCCAGTTCATGGGATAGGTGCCGATGCCCAGCTCCTTCTCGATCTCGTCCAGCAGATCGTAGGGGCTGCGGGAGTCCCGATCCATTTTGTTGATGAAGGTGAAGATGGGGATATCCCGCATCACGCAGACCTTGAAGAGCTTGCGGGTCTGGGCCTCCACGCCCTTGGAGGCGTCGATGACCATCACGGCGGAATCGGCGGCCATGAGGGTGCGGTAGGTGTCCTCGGAGAAATCCTGATGGCCGGGGGTGTCCAGAATATTCACGCAGCAGCCGCCGTATTCAAACTGCATCACCGAGGAGGTGACGGAGATGCCGCGCTGCTTTTCGATT
Organism: uncultured Clostridia bacterium; assembly: GCA_947631855.1. Lineage (GTDB taxonomy): Bacteria > Bacillota > Clostridia > Oscillospirales > Acutalibacteraceae > Acutalibacter. The sequence goes on from CANRMX010000001.1 coordinate 91,983, forward strand.
TCCATCCAGTCGGAGACGGCGTGGCGGGAATTGCGCTTGCCCTTCACCATGCCCGCCAGAGCGATGGCGCCGCCATAGAGCAGGAACTTTTCGGTGAGGGTGGTCTTGCCCGCATCGGGATGGGAGATGATGGCGAAGGTACGCCGCCGCCGGATCTCCTCTTGTGTCGTTGCCAAAGTCGAACACTCCTTGTTTCCATAATCTTATGCTGATGCCCGATAAAATCAGGTGTTATTGTCGATTTTGATTTACATAACTCTCATCATGGCGGCGTGATCTTCCGGTACATCCTGCTCATGGAGGCTTCTCCGTCGCCCTGGGCCATGCAGTAGAATTCCCATCCGTACCGCTCGTAAAACCCGGTGTGGTCGGTGAGCAGGTACAGGGTGCGGATGCCCGCCTCCGCCATGTCCCGGCAGGCGCGCTCCAACAGCGCCCCGGCGATCCCCTGCCGCCGGTGGGCTTCCTCCACGAACACCGCGCAGATGTTGGGGGCCAGATCGGGCCGGTCGTGAAAATCGTTTTCGATGACGCCCAGCCCCGCTATAATCGCCGGGCCCTCCAGCGCCAGGTACCACCTGGGCACCGGCCCGCCGGTTTCCAGGCTCTCCGCCATGCTTTCCCGGTAGGCTTCTTCCGGCGCGCCCCACTGCTGGTGGAACCATTTCGCCGCTGCGTCCAGCAAGTCCGGCCGCCTGTCCAGCGGCAGCAGCTTGTATGCGCCCATGCTTTCTCTCCTTTTCTCCCGGCTCCGTGGGAAAAACCCCGAACACTTATGATACCATGAAGCCGCCGCAAAGTCAAATAAAACGGCGCTTCTGCCTCGGAAATCCATCTCAAACAGGGACAGATCGCAACTTCTTGGAGATTCCTTTTACTTTTCGCTTTACAAAGGGTTGGATATCAGGTACAATACAAGTACAATATGTGCTTGGAAGATCAAGCGAACGGAGTGGTAAATATGTCGCCAAAGTATAAGAGAGTGCTCTTGAAGCTCAGCGGGGAATCCCTGGCGGGCAAGCAGGGCCACGGCATCGATTTCGACACGGTGATGGAGATCGTGAAGCCCGTGCGACAGCTGGTGGATATGGGCGTGGAGGTCGCCATCGTCGTGGGCGGCGGGAATATCTGGCGGGGCCGCAGCAGCGGCCAGATGGACCGCACCCGGGCGGATCATATGGGGATGCTGGCCACGGTGATCAATTCCCTGGGCGTGGGCGATGCGCTGGAGCAGCTGGGCGTGGACGTGCGGGTGCAGACCGCCATCGCCATGCAGGAGGTGGCCGAGCCCTATATCCGCAACCGGGCGGTGCGCCATCTGGAAAAGGGCAGAGTGGTGGTGTTCGGCTGCGGCACGGGCAATCCCTTCTTCTCCACGGATACCGGCGCGGCGCTGCGGGCCGCCGAGATCGAGGCCGATGTGATCCTAAAGGCCACCATGGTGGACGGCGTGTACGACAGCGACCCCAAGCAGAACCCCAATGCCAAAAAGTACGACACCCTCACCTATTCCGAGGTGTTGAGCGGCCACCTCAACGTGATGGACATGACCGCCGCCTCCTTCTGTCAGGACAGCCACATCCCCTTTATCGTGTTCAGCATCGAGGACCCCCAGAATATCGTGCGGGCGGTGTGCGGCGAAAAGGTGGGCACGCTGGTGCAGGAATAAGGAGCCCAGGCTCCATGAATAAAAATCCAACAGGAAAGGAAGAGAACAATGGCAGAGATGAAAGACGTGTACGCGAAAGCGGAGCACAAGATGGGGAGGACCATCGACCATCTGGAGGAGGACTACGCCGCAGTGCGGGCTGGCCGGGCCAATCCGGCGGTGCTGGACAAGATTAGCGTGGATTATTACGGCGCCCCCACGCCCATCAACCAGCTGGCTGCGGTGGCGGTCAGCGAGGCCCGGGTGCTCACCATCACCCCGTGGGACGCTTCGGTGCTCCGGGGCATCGAGCGGGCCATCCAGACCTCCGACCTGGGGGTGAATCCCCAGAACGACGGCAAGGTGATCCGGCTGGTGTTCCCGCCCCTCAATGAGGAGCGCCGGAAGGAGCTGGCCAAGGAGACCGCCAAAATGGCGGAGGAGGCCAAGGTGGCCATCCGTGCGGTGCGCAGGGAGGCCATTGAGGACCTGAAGAAGATGAAGAAGACCGGCGACATCACCGAGGACGACCTGAAGCAGGGCGAGAAGAAGACCCAGGATCTGACGGACAAATACATCAAGAATGTGGACGCCGCCTATGCCCGCAAGGAGAAGGAGATCCTGGAGATCTGAGATTTGATCCCTTGGGAGGAATCAGCTTGATATTTCGTAAGCGATCGGGCGCGAAAACGCCCGCCGCCGCTGCGCCGGCAGCGGTGCCCACGCACATCGGCATCATCATGGACGGCAACGGCCGCTGGGCCAAAAAGCGGCGGCTGCCCCGTTCGGCTGGGCACCGGGCCGGGGCGCAGAATTTCCGGGTGATCACCCGCTACTGCTCGCAGATCGGGGTAAAGTACCTCACCTTGTATGTGCTCTCCACGGAGAACTGGTCCCGGCCGGCGGAGGAAGTGAACGCCCTGCTGGGGCTGTTCAAGGAGTATTTGGAGGAATCCCTCCGGGACTTTATGGAGGAGAACATCCGGGTGCGGTTTATCGGGGACGTGTCCGTGTTTTCCCAGGAGCTGCAACAGCTCATCCGCCGGGTGGAGGAAGCCTCCGCGCCCAAGACGAGCATGGTGCTGAACCTGGCCGTCAACTATGGCGGCCGGGCGGAGATCACCCGGGCGGCGCGGCTTTTCGCCGAGGACGTGGCCGCGGGCCGCTGCACCCCGGCGGAGCTGACGGAGCAGGCGTTTGACCGGTATCTCTACACCGCGGGCCAGCCCGATCCCGATATGATCCTCCGGCCCAGCGGGGAGCAGCGCCTGTCCAATTTTCTACTGTGGCAGTGCGCCTATACGGAGTTCGTCTATTCCGACATCCTCTGGCCGGACTTCAAGCCGTCCGATCTCGACGAGGCCATCCGCCTCTATGCTTCCCGCCAGCGCCGTTTCGGCGGCGTGTGAGGAAAAATCTATCCAGTAAAGGGGCTGAGTGAACCCATGCGACAGCGAATCATCTCAGGAGCGGTGCTGGTGCTGTTCTGCGCGGCGGTGATCTTTTTCATCAACGAGACCTTTTCCTTTGGCCTGAACATCGTGGCGGGGCTGATCTCCATGCTCTCCGTGTATGAATTGATCAAGGCGCTGGGGCTGCTGACCAAATGGTTTTTGTCGGTGCCGGCGCTGGCCACGGCCCTGGCGGTGCCGCTGATGTGGGGCCGGGACACCGACCTGGTGTACTACGCCTTCGTGGTGGCGATCTTCGGCTCGCTGATCGTCTACCATCAGGAGGTCAGCTTCCGGGAGGCCGGGGTGCTTATGTGCACGGCGGTGCTGATCCCCGCCGCGCTGAAGACTTTGGTGCTGATCCGGGATATGAACCCGGACTATGCGGCGTATTATATACTGCTGGCGGTGTTCGTGGCGTGGATCGCCGACGCCTCCGCCTACTTTGCCGGGATGCTTTTCGGCAAGCACAAGCTCTGCCCGGAGATCAGCCCCAAGAAGACCGTGGAGGGCTTCATCGGCGGCTGGGTCGTCACCGTGATCCTGATCATGCTCAGCGGGGTGTTCGTCTCCCACGTCACCTATGGAGGCCAGGTGCAGGTGAATTATTTCTCCCTGTTCCTCATCGGCTTCCTGGGCGCGCCCATCTCCGTGCTGGGCGACCTCAGCTTTTCGCTGGTGAAGCGCAGCTGCCATATCAAGGATTTCGGCCAGGTGATCCCGGGCCACGGCGGCATTCTGGATCGGTTTGACAGCGTGATCTTCACCGCGCCTTTCGTGTACCTGATGGTGCACTATCTGCCCCTGCTCACTGCGGTTTCCGGGACGGGGGTGGCCCCATGAAGCGCCTTTCTCTGCTGGGCTCCACGGGCTCCATCGGCACCCAGGCGCTGGATGTGGTCCGGGGCCTTGCGGGCACCAGGGAGCAGATCACCGTGGAGGTGCTGGCGGCCCGCTCCAATATCGACCTGCTGGAGCGGCAGGTGCGGGAATTCCACCCCAGGGCTGCGGCGGTGGTGGATGAGAACGCCGCCCGGGAGCTCGCTCTGCGCACCCGGGACTTGGACCTCGCCATCCTGCCGGGGATGGAAGGGGTGTGCGAGGCCGCAGCCTGGCCGGAGAGCGGAATCGTCCTCAACAGCGTGGTGGGCATGGAGGGCCTCCGGCCTACTTTGGCCGCCATCGACGCCGGGAAGACCATCGCCCTGGCCAACAAGGAGACGCTGGTGGCCGGCGGCAGTCTGGTGATGGGCGCGGCCCGGGCGAAGGGCGCTGCCATCCTCCCGGTGGACAGCGAACATTCGGCGATCTTCCAGTGCCTGCAGGGCAGCCCGGGCAAAGCCGCGGTGAAAAAGCTGATCCTCACCGCCTCGGGCGGTCCCTTTTTTGGGAAGACGAAGGAGGAACTGGCCCACGTCACGGCGGCGGAGGCCCTGCGCCATCCCAACTGGAGCATGGGCCCCAAGGTGACGGTGGATTCCGCCACCATGATGAACAAGGGGCTGGAGGTGATCGAGGCCGCCTGGCTGTTCGATCTGCCTGCGGACCGGATCGACGTGGTGATCCACCGGGAGAGCATCGTCCACTCCCTGGTGGAATATCAGGACAACAGCGTGCTGGCCCAGCTGGGCGTGCCGGATATGCGCATCCCCATCCAGTATGCGCTGGCCTATCCTGAGCGCCTGCCCTCGCCGGCGGGCGAACTGGACTTGGTGAAGGCGGGGAATCTGCGCTTTTTCGCGCCGGATCTCTCGGTTTTCCAGTGCCTGGCTGTGTGCATGGAGGCCCAGAAGCGGGGCGGGCTGGCGCCTGCCGCGGCCAACGGGGCGGACGAAAAAGCGGTGGAGCTTTTCCTGGCCGGGAAGATCTCCTTCCTGGAGATCGGCGAACTGGTAGCCGCCGCAGTAGAAGCCCAGCCGGACAGCCCGGCGGATTCGCTGGAGGCGGTGCTGGCCGCCGACGCCGCTGCCCGGGCCTTTGTGGAAGCCGCCGTGGGCCGCGGATAACAAGAAAGATGGAGATGATTTTTTGCGTGCTTTGATGATCGCTCTGCTGATCGTGCTGGGAATTCTTTTGTTCGGGTTCGTCATCTTTTTCCACGAGCTGGGCCATTTCCTCATGGCCAAGGCGTCGGGGATCCGGGTCAATGAATTCTCCCTGGGGATGGGCCCGCGGCTGCTGCGCTTCGGCAAAGGGGAGACCGAATATTCCCTGCGGCTGCTGCCCATCGGCGGCTTCTGCGCCATGGAGGGCGAGGACGAGGAGAGCAGCGACGAACGGGCCTTCGGCAACAAGCCCGTCTCCCGGCGGATTTTGGTGGTGGTGGCCGGCGGCCTGTTCAACATCCTGCTGGGCCTGATCCTCACCTTTTTCTCTCTATTGCCCCAGGAGGTCTTCGGCGACCCGGTGATTTCCGGGTTTACGGAGGGCTCGGTGCTGGAATCGGTGGGGGCGCAGAAGGGCGACCGCATCGTCTCCGTCAACGGCTACGCCGTCTTTTCCGACACCGATCTGTCCTTCGGCATGGCCATGGCGGACCCCACCCAGATGCAGTTCACGGTGAAGCGGGACGGCGCGCGCATCGCGCTGCCCGCGGCGGCCATGCGCATGGTGACGGACGAGGAAGGTAGAGAGCAGCTTCAGGTGGATTTTGCCATCCATGGGGAGCAGCGGAATGCGGGGATCATAGCCAGCCGCACCTTCATCGACACCTTCTCCATGGTGCGCATGGTGGTCGCCAGCCTCAAGGGGCTTTTCACTGGGCGCTTTGGCCTCAACGATCTGGCGGGGCCGGTGGGGACGGCCCAGGCCATTTCCGAGGTGACGGGCGCGGGCCTGGACTTTGGATTCGGCGCGGCCTTTTCCAATCTGCTGCGCATGATCATCCTCATCACGGTGAATCTGGGCGTGGTCAATCTGCTGCCCCTGCCCGCGCTGGACGGCGGCCGGCTGCTGTTTTTGATTTGGGAAGCCGTGACCCGCAAGCCGGTGCCCGCCAAATATGAGGGTATTGTGCATGGGCTGGGCTTTGTGCTTTTGATCGTCCTGATGGTAGTGGTGACGTTTAACGATATCCTGCGGCTGATCCGTGGGGGAGGAATAGGAGGCTAGGCAGGCGATGGAACGGGAACAGAAGGGCTTTGGGCCCGAAGCGGCCAATCGGGCGAATCCCCGGCAGTCGAAGCAGGTGCTGGTGGGGGGCGTCCCCATAGGCGGCGGCGCGCCGGTGACGGTGCAGTCCATGCTGAACGTGCCGTCCACGGACATTCCCGGCAGCGTGGCCCAGGCGGTGGCGCTGGAGCAGGCCGGGTGCCAAATTTTGCGGGCGGCCATCCCCGACATGGAGGCCGTTCGGCTCATCCCCGCCATCAAGGAGCGGGTGACGATCCCGCTGGTGGCGGACATCCATTTCGACTATAAGCTGGCGCTGGAATCCGTGGCGGCCGGTATCGATAAGATACGCATCAACCCGGGCAACATCGGCGACGATTCCCGGGTCAAGGCCGTGGCGGACGCCTGCCGGCGGCGTGGCATTCCCATCCGGGTGGGGGTGAATTCCGGCTCGGTGGAGAAGCATATTTTGGCGAAATTCGGCGGCCCCACCGCCGAAGCCCTTTGTGAAAGCGCCCTGTACCACGTCTCTCTGCTGGAAAAGTTCGACTTTGAGGATATCATGATCTCTCTCAAGGCTTCCAGCGTGGATCTGACCATCCGGGCCTATGAGCAGATCGCCGGGCGCTGCCCCTATCCGCTGCACCTGGGCGTCACCGAGGCCGGCACCGCCCGCATGGGGATCATCAAATCCGCCATCGGCATCGGCAGCCTTTTGCAGCGGGGCATCGGCGACACTATCCGGGTGTCCCTCACCGCCGACCCGGTGGAGGAGATCGCCGCGGGAAACGACATTCTCCGGGCGCTGGGACTGAAAAAGGGCGTGCGGATCGTCTCCTGTCCCACCTGCGGCCGCACCCGCATCGATCTGATCTCCCTGGCCCATCGGGTGGAGGAGGCGCTGCGGGACTGCGAAAAGGACATCACCGTGGCCGTGATGGGCTGCGTGGTCAACGGCCCGGGAGAGGCCCGGGAGGCCGACCTGGGCGTGGCCGGCGGCCAGGGCGAGGGCCTGATCTTCCGCAAGGGGGAGGTCCTCCGCAAGGTGCCGGAGGCGGCGCTGCTGGAGGCGCTGCTGGCGGAAGTGGACAGGCTGTGAAATGGAGAAGCACATGAACACGTTGGGCGATTTTTTTGCAAAAGAGGCGGCGGGCGCGGCCTGTTCCCCGGAACTGCTGGGGGGCGAGATCGTGGGCCTGGCCGTCAACCGGGAGGACCGCAGCGTGACGGTAACGGTGCGGTTTTCGTCGTTTATTGAATACGATTCCCTGCGGGACTTTGCCCGGGCGCTGTCGGACCCTGCGGGAGGCTTTGCCACGGTGCGCCTGCTGCCCCGCTTCCCGTCGGAAACCTTTTCCGTGGATTGCGTCCCCTCGCTGGTGACCAGGCTCAAGGAGGAGGACGCGTCCCTGAACGGCACCTTCAAGCAGGCGAAGCTCAGTTATGAAAACGGCCGCCTGTCCGTGGAGCTGGCCCATGGGGGCTTCGAGTTGCTGGCGGCCCACAGCACCGACGAAAAGATGCGGGGGCTCATCCGGGACTGGTTCTCCCTGGACTGCCCGGTGGAATTCTGCGGCCGACTCACCGTCAGCGAGGAGGACGGCACCCTGCTGGAGCGGGCGAAGCACGAGGAGACCAAGCGCCGCCGGGAGGCCGCCATCCGGGAGATGGAGGCTTATGAGGCCACCCTCAAGGAGCAGACCGCCAAGCGGAAGATCAGCGTCCGGGACGAGGCCCATCTGCTGCCCACCATCCTGCCCGAGACCGCCCGCCCGGTGCTGGGCGCGGTGCCCAAGGGGACGATCACGCCGCTGCGGGCCGCCACGGTGGAGCTGGGCAATATCGTGGTGTGGGGCGAAATCTTCTTCATAGAATCTAAGGAGACCCGGGACAAGTCCCGCAAAATCTACAGCATCGACATCACCGACTACACCGGCTCCGTCACCCTGAAGCTGCTGCAAAACGCCGGGGACTGCGCCGAGCTGGACAAGCTGAAAGCGGGACAGTCCCTGCTGGTGCGGGGCGCAATGGAATACGACCGCTACGACCGGGAAAACGTGATGCGCCCCCGGGCCATCGCGGCGGTGGACCAGGTGGAGATCGTGGACAGCGCCCCGGTGAAGCGGGTGGAGCTGCACCTGCACACCAATATGTCCGACATGGACGGCATGACGCCGGCCGCCGACCTGATCCGCCAGGCCCACAAGTGGGGCCAGCGGGCGGTGGCCATCACCGACCACGGGGTGGCCCAGGCCTTCCCGGAGGTGATGAACACCGTGGAGGCCATCCGCAAGGAGGACCCGGAGTTCAAGGCCATCTACGGCATGGAGGCGTATTTCGTCAACGACCTGGTGCCGGCGGTGACCGGCGAGACGGCCCACACCCTTTCCGACGAGTTTATCTGTTTCGATTTGGAGACCACCGGCCTGTCCGCCGCCAAGGACCGCATTTTGGAGATCGGCGCGGTGCGGATTCGGGACGGCAAGGTGGCCGAGCATTTCGATACCTTTGTGGACCCGGAGCGGCCTGTCCCGCCCCGGATCACCGAGCTGACAGGCATCCGCGACGAAGACGTTTCGGGCGCGCCCAGCGAGGCGGAGGCGCTGAAAGCCTTCTACCGCTTCTGCGGGGAGGACGCGGTGCTGGCGGCCCACAACGCGGGCTTCGACACCTCCTTCCTCCGGGCGGCGGAGAAGCGCACGGGGCTCATCTTCGATTATCCCTACATCGACACCGTGCCCATGTGCCGCAGCCTGCTCACGGATATCAAGGACTGCAAGCTGGACACCGTGGCCAAATATTTGAAGCTGGAGCCCTTCCACCACCACCGGGCGGACGACGACGCGGCGGTGCTGGGGGAAATTCTCCTGAACCTGCTGGCCCGGCTCAGGGAGGACGCCGGCGCCCGCACCGTGGCGGACATCAACACGGCGCTGGCGGGCGGGAATCCCAAAAAGCTCCGCTCCTTCCACCAGATTTTGCTGGTGAAGAACCAGACCGGCCTCAAAAACCTGTACCGGCTCATCTCCGAGGGGCATTTGAATTATTTCTACCGCCATCCCCTCACCCCCAAGAGCCTGCTGATGAAGTACCGGGAGGGCCTGCTGATCGGCTCCGCCTGCGAGGCGGGCGAGCTGTACCGGGCCATCGTGGCGGGAGAATCCTGGGACAACCTGAAGCGCATCGCGTCTTTTTACGACTATCTGGAGATCCAGCCCCTGGGCAACAATCAGTTCATGGTGCGCCGGGGCGATACCGACCTGGAGGGCCTCCGGGAATACAACCGCACGGTGGTGCGGCTGGGGGAGGAATTGGGCAAGCCGGTGGTGGCCACCTGCGACGTCCACTTTATGGACCCAAGAGGCGCGGATTTCCGCCGGGTGCTGATGGGCGGCCGCGGCTTTGAGGACGCGGAGGAACAGGCCCTGCTCTATATGCGCACCACCGACGAGATGCTGGAAGAATTCGCCTACCTGGGCAAAGAAAAGGCTTTTGAAGTGGTGGTCACCAATCCCAACAAGATCGCCGACAAGATCGACTACATCCGGCCGGTGCCCATGGGGAATTTCCCGCCCTTCATCGAGGGCGCGGAGGAACAGCTGGTCTCCATCACCTGGCAGCGGGCCAAGCAGCGCTATGGCGACCCTCTGCCCAAGCTCGTGGAGGACAGGCTCAACAAAGAGCTGAATTCCATCGTGAAGCACGGCTTCTCCGTGATGTACATGACCGCCCAGAAGCTGGTGGCGGATTCCGAGGAGCACGGCTATCTGGTGGGCTCCCGGGGCTCGGTGGGCTCCTCCTTTGTGGCCAGCATGTCGGGCATCTCCGAGGTCAACCCCTTAGAGCCCCACTATGTCTGTCCCCACTGCACCCACAGCGAATTCATCACCGACGGCAGCGTCACCTCGGGCTTCGACCTGCCCCCCAAGAACTGCCCGGAATGCGGCACGCCCATGGACCGGGACGGCCACACCATCCCCTTTGAGACCTTCCTGGGCTTCGATGGCGACAAGGTGCCCGATATCGACCTGAACTTCTCCGGCGAGTACCAGTCCGGCGCCCATCGGTATACCGAGGTGCTGTTCGGCCGGGACAACGTGTTCAAGGCCGGCACCATCGCCACCGTGGCGGACAAGACCGGCATCGGCTATGTGCGCAAATATGCGGAGGAGCGTGGGATCACCTACAACCGGGCCGAGGAGCGTCGCCTGGCGCTGGGCTGCACGGGGATCAAGCGCACCACGGGCCAGCACCCCGGCGGCATGATCGTCATCCCCCGGGGGATGGAGGTCTACGATTTCTGCCCGGTGCAGCACCCGGCCAACGACCAGAAATCCGACAACATCACCACCCATTTTGATTTCCACTCCATCCACGACAACGTGTGCAAGCTGGACGAGCTGGGCCACGATGTGCCCACCCTGTACCGGTATCTGGAAGAGTATTCCGGCGTGCCGGTGATGCAGGTGTCCATGAGCGACCCGGAAGTCATGAGCCTGTTCGATTCCCCCGCCGCCCTGGGCCTCACCCCCGAGGACCTGGGCGGGGTCAAGACGGGCACCCTTGCCCTGCCGGAGCTGGGCACGCCCTTTGTGCGCGGCATGCTGGAGGCCACCCATCCCAGGACCTTCTCTGATTTTCTCCAGATCTCCGGCCTTTCCCACGGCACCGACGTGTGGCTGGGCAACGCGGAGGAGCTGATCCGGGACGGCACCTGCACCATCAAGGACGTGATCGGCTGCCGGGACGACATCATGGTGACGCTGATGGCCAAAGGCGTGCAGCCCAAGACGGCCTTCCGCATCATGGAGATCGCCCGAAAGGGCCAGGCCACGAAGAAGCTCACCCAGGAGGACATCGCCGCCATGCAGGAGCACGGCGTGCCCCAGTGGTATATCGACTCCCTATTCAAGATCAAATACCTGTTCCCCAAGGCCCACGCCACGGCCTATATGATCGGCGCACTGCGGCTGGGCTGGTACAAAGTGCACGAGCCCCTGGCGTTTTATGCGGCGTATTTCACCGTGCGCAGCGAGGATTTCGACGGCGCGGCGGCCATTCGGGGCAAGGCTGCGGTGGCCCAGCTGCTGGGCGAACTGGACGCCAGGATCAAGGCCCGGGAGGCCACGGCCAAGGAGGAATCGGAATATTCCACCATGCAGATCGTGCAGGAGATGCTGGCCCGGGGCATCGAGCTGCTGCCGGTAGACCTGTACCGTTCCCACGCCAGCAAGTTCCTCATCGAGGACGGGAAAATCCGCCTGCCCTTCTCCAGCCTCAGCGGCGTGGGCGCGGCGGCGGCGGAGGCCCTGATGGAGGCCGCCCGGGCCGGAGATTACCTCTCCGTGGACGACCTGCAGGACCGCTCCAAGGTGACCAGCGCGGTGATGACCGCCCTCAAGGAAGTGGGCGCGCTGGACGGCCTGCCGGAGACCAGCCAGATCACGCTGTTCTAAACCGCCCGCAATCTTCAAAAAGGAGGCGTCCACGCCCATGCGAACCGATGGGGGCTATACGCCCGGCCCGCTGCCCTGGATTCTCCGGCAAAAGCTGCTGGATTTCCTCAAGCCGGATTCCCTGCTCTGCGAAGTCTCCCCGTCCGATGGGGAATTTCTCCTGTCTCTGGGCCACCCGGCGGAACGGCTCTTTGCCGCCCAAGCGAAAGGCCCGGTGGGGAGCGTCCGATCGGCGGAAAGCCTGGGGGACGGGGCATTCGATCTGCTCCTGTTCCGGGAGACGCCTCTGGCCCTGCCGGAGGCGCAGAGGCTCTTAAAGCCCGGCGGGTATTTGATCGCCCAGCAGCGGGGCAGTGACGACGGCCGCTGGCTGCTGCGCAGGCTGTATCCCAATGCGCCCATCGCCGACGGGGACTGCAATCTGGAGACATGGCGGCCCCTTGTGCAGGCGGCGGGATTCCGCATCCTCTACCGCAATCAGGCGTACCCCATGGGCAGGTTTACCCACCGGGCGGCGCTGGAAGATTTTTTGGCCCGGGCCGGTCTGGGCGCGCCCGATCCCCAGCGCATTGAAAGCGCCCTGCGGGAACTTGCCGCAAAGGGGTCGATCCCCAACCAGGAGCACGTGTTCATCCTGATCGCCCAGAAGCGCGGATAGCGCAGACAAAAGCCCCTCTCCTTTTTCGGAGAGGGGCCCTTTTGCGCGCTTTATTCCAGCAGCTGCCGGACGGCTTCGAGATTCACCTGTTCCCGCTCCATCAGGCGCTGGGCCTTGGCCCGCAGGGCATCCCGCCGGTCTGCCTGCCCCAGGGCGTCCTCCAGCGCGGCCAGCAGCTTTTCTGCGGTGACGTCGGCCAGATCCATGCAGCCGCCCGCGCCCAGGTATCGGATAAACGAGGTGATCTTCGGGTCGTACGCCACGCCCACCAGCGGCACGCCGCTGATGGAGGACAGGATCAGCCCGTGGAGCCGCATGGAGATCACCGCCCGCATCTCCCCCAGGACGCCGATCAGCAGCTCCGGCTCGGTGCAGTCGTCCAGCAGGTGATAGGGGCAGTCCAGCGTTTCCAGCACCTGCCGGGCGGCCCGGCCGTCCTGATAGGTATTGAGGGAGAGGAACACCGGGGTCAAGCCGTGCCGGTCGTAGGCCCGGCGGGCGCATTGGGCGAAAGCCGCCGCCTTTTCGGCAAAGCCGTGCCAGGTGCGCAGCACAAAGCACAGATACTTCCCGTCCATGACCAGCCCGTGCCCCTCGAAATAGGCTTCCTTTTCTCGCTGAGTGGCGGGCGTAAGGGCAAAGGCGGGGTCGGAGCTCAGGGCGATCTTCGGGGCGGAAACGCCGAATTTTTGCAGCTCCGCCAGCGAATCCTCCTCCCGCAAAGTCAACGCATCCACGGAGCTTTCCAGCACACCGCGCACCAGCCGGATATTCCTTTCGCCGGTGACGGGGCCGATGCCGCAGCCGTACATATCCACCAGATTCCCCATGGATTTTGCGGCCCGCAGGGTAAAGAGATAATACCACAGGCTGCGCTGACTGGTGGCGTTCTGGATGAGAGTGCCGCCGCCGTTGATAAAGAGCCGGGAGCGGCGCATTGCCCACAGGGCCTTGGGGATGTTGAGGGTGTAGATGGCGTCCACCCGGGTCTGCTGTTTCAGGAGTTTGGTCTTCTTGGCCAGCACGGTGATGGGCAGATAGGGGTCCATCCCGCGCAGGGACTGGACGATGGATTTGAGGATCGCCTCGTCCCCGGCGTTGCCGAAGCCGTATGCGCCGCAGACGATCACCCCGTCCCGTTTGCGCTCCTTCCGGCGCTTCTCCCGGGCCAGGATGCTCTCGTAAATTTCGATCTGGTGCTCCACCATCCGGTCAATGGAGAAATTCTGCCGGGCCTTCTCATACAAGCGGTCGCCCATCCGCCGCCGCAGCTCCTCGTCGCCGGCCAGGGTCAGCAGGTATTTGGCCAGCTCCTTTTCACTGCCGGGGGCGAAGATGAACCCGTTTTCCCCGTGATCGATGAGCATGGGCACGCCGCCCACGTTGGAGGCGATGGTGGCCCGGTGCATCCGCGCGCCCTCGGTGAGCACATAGGGGAAGGTCTCCGAGATGGAGGTCAGCAGGTTGATGTCGATGGCGTTGTAGAAGGAAGCCATGTCCTGCACCCATCCGGCGAAATGCACCCGCTGGGCGATGCCCAATTCCTTTGCCAGGGCAAGGAGCTTTTCCCTGTCCTCACCGTCGCCGGCGGCGATGAGCTTCAGCCGGGGATTTTCCGCGCAGGCCAGCTGCATGGCGCGGAGCAGGGTGGGGTAGTCCTTCACCGGGGTGAGGCGGGCGGCGATGCCGGCCACCACGTCGCCGGGTGCCACATCCATGCCCACCGAGGCGAAGAATTCCTCCCGGCTGACGGGATGCAGGGGAGTTTTGAAATCGATGCCGTTATACAGGGTGTAGATGCGGCTGGCAGGGAAATTGCGCTGGATGAGCAGATCGGTCATGGGGTCGGCCACGCCGATGTAGTAGTTCACCCGCCGGAGGGCCACCATGTTGGTGGCGCCGTAGGAGAGCATGGCCACGGGGCGGCCCAGATAATCCAGACGGTAATCGCTGTGCACGGTGGTGACCACCGGGGCCTTGGCGAAGCCCTTCACCAGATTCCCCATGAGATTGCCCCGGGCGCCGTGGCAGTGGATGATATCCACCGGCTCCTCCCGGAGGAGTTTTTTCAGTTCCCGCAGGCCCACCGCCGGGTTGCCGGATTCGATGACGGTGATGGGGATGCCCATCTTCCGGGCGTCCTCGGAGAATTCGCCCCGGAGGAAGCACACCAGCCGGGCGTCGATGCTGTTATTCAGCGCCCGCAGCAGGTTGAGCACATGGGTCTTGGCGCCGCCGGTGTCGCCGCCGCCGATCAAATGGATCACTTTCACGGGATTTTCCTCCCATCCACAGCCCGGGCGTAGGTTTTCCCGGTGAAGAAGTCGTATTCCCACAGGGCCTCGCACCTGTCCCCGGCGAAGTCGAAGCGCACCATCCAGGGCATGAGGCCCCGGATGCGTTCAAAATCCTCCCAACCGAAGGACGGGTCGAAGGCATTGACAAGGCAGCTCAGGGCGGTGCCGTGGCTGCCCACTGCCACTGCCTTGTCCGGATATGCTCGTAGCGCCTGCTTCAGGGCGGCCAGATTCCGCCGCTGCACGGCGGCCAGGGATTCCCCGTCGGTGAGTCGGTAGTTGAAATCCGCCCACTGAGCCTGGGTAAAGGCGTCAAAGTCGTCGATCCATACACTGTCGACCCGCCGCTCCCGAAAATCCTCTACGAGGATTACGGATAGATTTTTTGATTCCGCCACACCCCGCACCGTGTCCATGGCCCGCCGGTAGGGGCTGGAGAGGACGGCGTCCAACGTCTTGTCCGCGAAGAAGCGAGTGACAAGGGCCGCGTCGGTTTTCCCTTTTGCGGTCAGCGGCCGGGCGCGGTCGTCCCGCACGGCAGGATCGGACTGGGCGTGGCGCACAAAATAAAAGGTTGTCATAGGGGCTCCTTTCGGCGGGAAAAAGATCAAACGTAACACCTTATCTTACCCCGGATCGGCTTCGCTGTCAACAGCGAAAACGGAACGGCCTTGCATTTCCCGGGACGGTGGGGTATACTGGACAAAAACAGGAGGCGGAATATGATCACACTGCGCAATTTTCTGGAATCGGACATCCCGGCGCTGCAAACCTGCCCGGCCTACAGCGGCCTGACCCGGGAGGAACTGCGGACGCTGCTGGCGGACTGGAACACCCGCCGCTATGACGGCCAATACTTTGAGATGTTCGCCGTGGTGGACGGGGAGCAGGTGGTGGGGTCGGTGTCCCTGTACCAGCGGGCGGCCCATCTCATCAGCTGCGGGCCGGAGATCTTCCCACCCCACCGGCGAAAGGGGTACGGCTATGCGGCGATGAGATTGGCCTTCACCGCGGCGAAAGCCAAAGGGTACACCGTGGCGGTGCAGCAGGTGCGCACCGACAACGCCGCCAGCGTGGCCCTCCACGAAAAGCTGGGCTGCGAGCGGCCCAAAGACGTGTTCCAAAACGCCAAGGGCCACGCCGTGTGCTTCTATATCAAGGTGCTGTGAGCGCCCCGAAACTCTCCCGCTTTTCCCGGCGGGAGTTTTTTTCGCAAAACTCTTGACAAACTGGGAGAAGCGCTGTAAAATAACAGACGTTATATAACGATTGTTATTTTCAGGAAAGCGAGGATGCTCTATGCCGCCAAAAGCTGAAACCACCCGGGAGCAGGCGCTGCAGGCCGCCGTTCGGCTGATCCGCGCCCAGGGGCCGGAGGGACTCAACGCCCGGTCGCTGGCCAAAGAATTGGGCTGCTCCACCCAGCCGATCTTCCGCCTGTTCGGGGATATGGACACCCTGAAAGCCGCCGTCCGGCTGGAGCTGGACAAAATCTACGACCGCTTCATGGCGGCGCGGGTCCGGGAGGAGAACCGCCTGCTGACCCAGGGCGTGGCCTATGTGGAATTCGCCCGCAAGGAGCGGCAGATCTTCCGGGCGCTGTTCCTCGACCGCTGCATGGAGGGCGCAAGCCTGGGGGACATCGCGGCGGCGGAATGGAACCGGCCCACCATCGAGAACGCCGCCCAGATCACCGGGCTGGATCTGGCCAGCGCGGAGCGGCTGTTTCTCAACGTGTGGCTGTATTCCCACGGCATGGCCTCCCAGATGCTTTCCAACGGCGTGGACCTGCCGCCGGAGCGGGTGGAGGCCCTGCACGCCACCGCCTTTGCGGCGTTTGTGGCGATCGAAAAAATCCACGGGAAAGGATAGACTATGGAACCTAAACTGGAAGAAATGGCCGCGTTTTTCAATGCCCGCAGCGCCACCTATGACGAAGTCCACACCGGCTCCATCGACGGCGGCCCGGAGAGCAAGGCGATACCCGCCCTGTACCTGCCCGACCCTTGCCGCACCCTGCTGGATCTGGGCATCGGCACGGGGCTGGAGCTGGAAGCGATCTTCCGGCGCTTCCCGGAGATTCGCGTCACCGGCGTGGACGTCTCCGAAGAAATGCTCCGGCTGCTGGTGGAAAAATACCCGGGCCGGGCGCTGGAATTGCACCGGATGAGCTATTTCGATTTCGACTTCGGCCAGGCGGCCTATGACGCGGCGGTGACGGTCATGACCCTGCACCACTACACCCACGCCGTGAAGACCGCCCTGTACCGGCGCATCCTGTCGGCCCTCAAGCCCGGCGGCGTGTACGTGGAGTGCGATTATATGATCGCCCCCGGCTCCACGCCCGATCCCCAGGCCACCGAGGATTTCCTCTTTGCCGAATATGAGCGCCTCAAGGCCGAACAGGGGCTGGACGGCCGCCGGGAGTACCACTTCGACACGCCCTGCACCGTGGAGAACCAGCTCAAAATGCTCCGGGCCGCCGGATTCCAAAACGTCCGGGAGGTCTGGCGCAAGGGCGATACCGTGACGCTGGTGGCCCAAAGGGAGGCATAGATGGCGCAGGGCGGGATCGTGGCGCGCTATAAGGAACCCTATCGCGATTTCCTCTACCGGGAGATGTTCGCTCGCTGGGGGCAGATGGACGTGCTGGCTCGGGGCAGCGGGACAACGGTATTTTCCATCGACCGTGTGCCCCGGCTTCTTCGGGAGATCGCCCAGGACCCGCCAGTGTTTTTGATGCACCTGCACCCCTTTTCTCACACCTGGGCGGTGACCGCCGGGCCGGAGACGCAGCAAACGATCTTGCAGCAGGTGGATTCTCTGGCTGCCGGTATGCGTCGCTCCCACTGCTGGACAGTGCAGGCCCATGTCCTGGGGGAGCGGCTCCCCTTTGATCTGACCCAGGCGGTGGCCGAAAGGCTTACTCAAGCGGGGCTGTGGGTGGATCCCACCCGTGCAGACCACGCCCTGTCGCTGACTGTGCTGGAGGGCCGGGCATTTATGGGCGTCTCCTCCCTGGCGGAGAACGTGAGCCGCTGGAGCGGCGGGGTGCTTTTCTACCAAAAGCCGGCGGAATTCATCAGCCGAGCGGGCTTTAAGCTGGAGGAAGCGGTGGAGGTGTTTGGGATCTCTCTGGCCCAGGTCACCTCCGCGTTGGATTTGGGCGCGGCCCCCGGCGGCTGGACGAAATTCCTGGCGGACAGGGGCGTCCCCACCGATGCCGTAGACCCGGCGGCGCTGGACCCTCGGGTGCTGGCAAACCGGCGGGTGGCCTATTTTCCCGTCTCCGCCCAGACATTTGCTGCCCGCAGTATGTCCAGGCAGTACGATCTCATTGTGAACGACATGAAGATGGACGCCTGTAAAAGCGTGGGGATCGTCCTGCGTCTGCTCGACCGGCTGCGGCCCGATGGGCAGGTCGTTATCACCTTGAAGCTGCCGCAAAAGGGCTTTCTGCAAAAAGCCCAGGCTGCCCGTGCCCTGGCGGAGCCGTACTTCCGCACTGTGCGCCTCAAGCATCTCTATTATAACCGTTCGGAGATCACCCTCTACGCCCAGCGTGCAGGCTGAGCCTGCACGCGCGACGCGGGGCATGCGCCTAGGGGCGCATGGATGCGCAAAGGAAACGACTGGCCCTATCGCGGAATTCACTGCGTGCTGGACGCCAGTGCGCTTTGCCCGCACGCAACTTTCATCTATGAACAAGTGCCTCCCCGTAAGGGGAGGCACTTGTATTTTGCTCACGGCTATTTGAGATATATTTTCACGCCCAGCACATCCATCACGCGGAGTAGAGTATTGAAGCGGAGAAAGACTTTCTTTTCTTCAAAGTAGGAAATCATGGCGCGGCTCAACCCCACGGCCTGGGCCAATTGAGCCTGGCTCATGCCCTTTTCTTTGCGAAGCGCGGCCAACTGGTCTACCAGCTGATTGGCATTGACGATCTGCATCATGGCGGTACCTCCAATAAAAAAAGTGCGCAGCCGGAGCCGCGCACCGAAAAACGCATAACTCCGATTGCTGCCGTACAACCTTTGGATCTCTACCCGTTTGAAAACGTGCATAATGAGAAACAGAGCATGCATTTTTGCCGAGAAGCAGACAGCACGCCTAAACAGGTAGAAACCAATATTCAGTTGTACGGCGATTTTATTTTAGCATAGCGGACTGGGAAAATCAACACGAAAGATGTCGAAGCGTGGGGAGAAGAAAAAATATCCTGCCGCCCGAAAAATATAAATTGTACCTCCCCACTGAAAGCAGGGAGACACTATTATATGGCTTGAGACAAGTTGCGTGCAAGCGAAGCCCACCTTCGTCCAGCAGGCAGTGAATTTCGCGACTTGGCAAGTCGTTTCCAGCACGCACCAGCACGCCCTAAGCGTGCGAAACGCGAAGTGAAAGCGGCCTCAGGCCGCCGCGTGCGCCTGACGGTTGCGCAAATCCCGAAAAAAGCACTTGCGGGATGGTGGCATTTGAACGCGGACAGGTGTATCATAGGGACAGAACGCGGCCGCGCGACCAAATCAGGAGGAAGTACCATGAGTTTCGGAAAAAATCTACAGCATCTTCGCCGCATGAGCGGCAACATGACCCAGGAGGCGCTGGCCGAAAGGCTGGGGGTCAGTCGGCAGACCGTCTCCAAGTGGGAACTGGACGCGGCCCAGCCGGAGATGGAAAAAGCCATCGAGCTGTGCGGGCTGTTCAATTGCACGCTGGACAATCTCTTTCGGGAGAAGATGGACGGCTTGGACAGCGCCTTTACCGATCTTCGCGTGGAGACGGTGCCGGGATTTCGGTACGTAAAGCACGCGGTGATCAGCACCGACCCCGAGGAGGACGCCATCAATTGGGCCGTCAACACCGCCCGCCGCAACGGCGTGGAACATCCCCGGGTGATCGGGTGGGATTTTCCCCATGTTTCCATGGAGCAGATCAACGTCTACCGCATGCACGGCTATGAGGCCGCCTGGGTCTTGCCCCAGGGCGTGCAGCCGGCGGGAATGGAAATTCTGGCGCAGAAAGCCCAGAAATATGCCGCGATCCACATCCCCGAGCCTTTCAAAAATCCCTTTGCGACCATCCCCAACGCCTATAAGACGTTAATGGACTATATGCGCATCAACGGCCTGGCGCATACGGACAAGGATGTGATCCCGTGCTTTGAAACGGACGGCGCCACCATGGATGTGTACATCGCGTGTGTCTAATGCTTTTACTTCGCGCTTCGCGCACGTTTGCGTGCGCTGGCGTGATGAGGAAACGACTTTATCGGTCGCGGAATTCACTGTGTGCTGGCCGCAAGTGGGCTTCGCTTACGCCTACTGGCTGCGAGCCGCAAAATCTGTCCCTCCCCCGCGCAGCGGGGGAGGGACTTTTCTCTGTCAGTTGGGGCAGGCCAAGTGCCCATTATCTCAGTTGCGAGTGCTCCCCTCAATGATCTCAAAGTATTCCTTGATCTTCTCCTGGGCGGCCTCCGGGGAAAGCCCGAACTGGGCCATCACCAGGTGCAGCACCGTGCCGATGGAGCAGTCCTGGGAAAACTTGTCGCGGATGAAATCCAACACGTCCATGTGCGTCCCTCCCTCCGGGTGCAGTCTTTGTCCATCAGTATACCACCCGGCCCGGCGGGATGCAAGGTTTTTCCCGCAATTTGGAGACCGGGGACGGCCAAAGTGTGCAATCTTCCGAAATATTCCCTGCAAAAATTGGGGTAAAAATCACGGCTTTCTCTTGATTTTTACCGATAAACGCCGTAAAATAAAGTTGTCTATTTGCAAGAGAGAGGGGATGGTTCGGGTGAACAGTCATCTTTCCGAACGGATTCGGGAGAACAGCCCGGGGTTTTCCAAGGGGCAGCGACGGATTGCCCAGTACATTGAGGAGCACAGCGACCAGGTGGCCTTCATGACCGCCTCCAAATTGGGCCAGACCGTAGGGGTCAGCGAATCCACCGTGGTGCGGTTCGCTACGGAGATCGGGTACAGCGGATATCCCGCCCTCCAGCAGGCCATGCAGGAAATGATCCGCTCGAAGCTCACCAGCGTTCAGCGGCTGGAGCGCACCGCCGGCAATTACACCGAGGAGCAGCTTCTGGACGCGGTTCTGGAACAGGATATCGACATCCTGCGGCGCACCAAGGACAACATCGACCACGCGGCTTTTTATCAGGCCGTGGATGTGCTGACCCGCGCCCGCAAGGTGTATATATATGGAGCCGGCAGCTCTTTGGCGCTGGCCACTTTTTTGGCCCATTATCTGCGGCTGGTGTTCGATTCCGTCCAATTGATCGACGCCACCAGCGAGGCGGGCATTTTCCAGCAGCTGGTCTGGGGCGGCGAGGGCGACGCCATCATCGCCATCAGCTTCCCGCGGTATTCCAAAAAGGCCGCCAAGACCCTGCAATTTGCCCAGGCCAAGAAGATCTCCACCTTTGCCGTCACCGACAGCGAGCTGTCCCCGCTGGCGAAATATGCCCAGCATCTGCTGCTGGCCCGCAGCGACATGGTCTCCTTTGTGGATTCCTTCGTGGGCCCGCTCACCGTGCTCAACGCGCTGATCGTCACCGTGGCCATCCGCCGCAAGGAGCTGGTGGCCAGGACGCTGGGGGAGATCGAACACGTCTGGGACGAATACGAAGTCTATGAAAAGGTGGATGAGCAGAAGGAGTGAGCGCGTCCGAGCGTTATGACGCCCTTGTGATCGGCGCGGGCCCGGCCGGGATGATGGCCGCCGGCGCCGCCGCCCAGCGGGGCAGGCGGGTGCTGCTGCTGGAGAAGAATCAAAAGGCCGGGCGCAAGCTGCGGATCACCGGCAAGGGCCGCTGCAACGTGACCAACAACTGCACCGTGGCCGAGGCCGTGGGGGAGATCCCACGGGGCGGGCGGTTCCTCTATGGGGCGCTGACCCGTTTCCCGCCCGGCGCGGTGATGGACTTTTTTGAATCGCTGGGCGTGCCCCTCAAGACCGAGCGGGGCCGCCGGGTGTTCCCGGTATCCGACGACGCCAACGATATCGCCGAGGCCATGCTCCGCTTCGTCCGCGCCCAGGGCGTGGAGATCGTCCACGAAGCCGCGGCCTCCCTGCTGCTGGAAAACGGCCGGGTGCAGGGCGTGGCCACCGCCCGGGGCGAATACCGGGTCGACAAAGTGGTCGTGGCCTGCGGTGGGGCGTCCTATCCGGGCACCGGCTCCACCGGGGACGGCTACCGGCTGGCGGAACAGGCCGGGCACACCATCGTGCCCATCGGGCCGTCGCTGGTGCCGCTGGTGGAAAACGGCGCAACCTGCGCCCGGCTGCAGGGGCTTTCTCTGCGCAACTGCGGGGTGAAAGTCACCAAAAAGGGCGCGCAGAAGCCGGTTTATGAGGATTTCGGCGAGCTGCTGTTCACCCATTTCGGACTCAGCGGGCCCACCGTTCTTTCCGCCTCGGCGCACATGCGCCCCATGGCGGCGGGAGAATACACCGTGCACATCGACCTGAAGCCCGCCTTGGACGACCAACAGCTGGATGTGCGGCTGCTGCGGGACCTCTCGGAAAACCGCAACCGCACCTTTGCCCGGTCACTGGACGGCCTGCTGCCCCAGAAGCTGATTCCTGTTCTCGTGGAGCGCAGCGGCATTCCCGGAGAGACCCGGTGCCATTCCATCACCCGGGAGCAGCGGCGGGCGCTGCTGGAGGCGCTCAGGGATTTCGCGGTGGAGATTCGGGGCTTCCGGCCCCTCAGCGAGGCCATCGTCACTTCCGGCGGCGTGGACCTGCGGGAGATCGACCCCAGGACCATGGCCTCCCGGCTGGTGGCGGGGCTGTACTTCGCGGGCGAGGTGATCGACGCGGACGCCTACACCGGCGGGTACAATTTGCAGATCGCTTTCTCCACGGGCCGCCTGGCCGGGGAGAATCTATAAACAGACGGAGGAAGACTATGTTTTCTGTGGCAATCGATGGCCCTGCCGGGGCGGGAAAATCCAGCATCGCGAAAGCGGCGGCCCAGCGGCTGGGATTTGTCTATGTGGACACCGGGGCGCTGTACCGCACGGTGGCCCTGTATATGCTGGAGCACGGCGTGGAAATTCACGACCCTGCCGCAGTGGAGGCGGCGCTGCCCCAGGTGGAGATCGACATGGCCCACAGCCCGGCGGGGCAGCTCATGTACCTCTGCGGGCAGGATGTGACCGGCAAGCTCCGCACGGAGGCGGTCTCTCTGGCCACCTCGGTGTGCGCGGCCTATCCCGAGGTGCGGGCCTTCCTGCTGGAGGTGCAGCGGAGTCTGGCCCGGCGGGCCAACGTGCTGATGGACGGCCGGGATATCGGCACGGTGGTGCTGCCCGACGCCCAGCTCAAAATTTTCCTCACCGCCAGCCCCGAGATTCGCGCCCGCCGCCGGGTGAAGCAGCTTTTGGAGGCCGGGCAGGCGGCGGATTACGAAGAGATTTTGCAGGATATCCGGGCGCGGGATTATCAGGATTCCCATCGGGAGATCGCGCCCATGCGGCAGGCCGAGGACGCCGTGTTGCTGGATACCTCCGATGATACCTTTGAGGAATCCACGGAGAGGCTCATCCGGCTGGTGGAAGAACGCCGCCGGCCGTAACGAAACCGAAAGGGGCTTTTGGGAAATGGCCAAGTCGATCAAAGCGCGTAAGCCCAACAATTGGTTCTATTCTTTCGCCCGGTGGCTGCTCTCCCTTTTCTATTTTCCGGTGTGCCGGCTGAAGGTGCAGGGCAGGGAAAACATCCCACAGGAGGGGCCGGTGCTGCTGTGCAGCAATCACACGGCGGTGAAGGACCCCGTGCTGCTGGGCGTCGCGGTGCCCAGGCAGGTGTTCTACATGGCCAAGGAGGAGCTGTTCCGCAACGGCTTTATCGGCAGGCTGCTCCGGGCCCTGGGGGCGTTCCCGGTGCTGCGGGGCTCCGGCGGGGCGGAGGCCCTGGCCGAGGGCGAGCGGCTGCTCAGGGAGAACGCCCAGGTGGGGATCTTCATTGAGGGCACCCGTAGCCGTACCGGCGAGCTGCTGCGGCCCAAGTCCGGGGCCATGGTGCTTGCCCAGCGGACGGGCGCGGCGGTGGTGCCGGTGTGCATCACCGGGCAGAGCGGAAAAGCCCCCCGGCTGTTCCAGCGCACCATCCTTTCCATCGGCAAGCCCATCCCGCCGGAGGAACTGGACCTGCGGGACGGCGGGGCCATCCAGCTGCACCGGGCCGCCAAGAAGGTCATGGCGCGCATCGCCGCCATGCAGAGGGAAGATCGCCGGGCCCTTGGCCTGCCCGAGCTGCCCGCCCCGGGCGATAAGAAATCCCCTAAGACGGACGGAGGCGCGGCATGATCGAGCTTGCAAAGACCGCCGGGTTCTGCTTCGGCGTGGATCGGGCGGTGAACATGGTCTATCAGCTGCTGGCGGAGGGCAAGCGGGTGGTCACCCTGGGGCCCATCATCCACAACCCCCAGCTGGTGGAGGATCTGAAAGCCCGGGGTGCCTATCCCATCGGGTCGCCTGCGGAGGCGCCGGAGGGCTGCACCGTGGCGGTGCGTTCCCACGGAGCGCGGAAACAGGATATGCAGGCGCTGGCGGATCGGGGCGTGGAAGTGGCCGACGCCACCTGCCCCTTTGTGAAGAAGATCCACCGCCTGGCGGAGGAGGCTTCTCAGTCGGGAAAGGTGTTTCTGCTCTGCGGAGATGCGGATCACCCGGAGGTGCAGGGGATCGTCAGCTACTGCACCGGGGAATATTATGTGATCCGGGATGCGGCAGCACTGGAAAATCTTTTAAACAACCGCCCGGGAATCTGTGAAAAATCAATTGTTTTGGCCGCCCAAACCACATTTACTGTAAAAGAATGGGAAAAATGTTCCAAAACTCTAAAAAAAGTGTGTACAAACGCCTCAATTTTTGCTACAATATGTAGTGCAACTGCAAGGCGGCAGGAAGAGGCCGAAGCTCTGGCCCGTCGAAGCGACCGTATGGTGGTGATCGGCGGGAGGAACAGTTCAAACACGGCGAAGCTCTATCAGATCTGTTCGCGCTTCTGCGAGACGGTTTTGATCGAACGGGCAGAGGAATTGCCCGCATTTCCCGTGGGATCAAGCATTGGCGTCACTGCGGGCGCTTCCACGCCTGCAAGCATTATAAAGGAGGTACTATCTGAAATGTCGGAAGTCAACAGCAATGAAAATTTTGAGGAGATGCTTGAGGAGTCCCTCAAAAGCTTAAATACAGACGAAAAGGTACACGGTGTCGTCGTGAGAATTACCCCCACCGAAGTGTATGTGGACGTCGGTAGAAAGCAGGCGGGCTTCATCCCCGCCAACGAGCTCTCCAATAATCCCAGCGTCCGCCCCGAGGATGTGGTGAAGATCGGCGACGAGCTGGACCTGCTCATCATGAAGACCAACGATCAGGAAGGCACCATCATGCTCTCCAAGCGCCGTGTGGACGCCATGCGCGGCTGGGATGAGATGCAGAAGGCCATGGATGAGGCCGAGGTCCTCACCGGCAAGGTGATCGAAGTGGTCAAGGGCGGCGTGATCGTCCTCAAGGACGGCATGCGCGTCTTCGTGCCCGCCTCTCAGGCCACCGCTTCCCGCGGTGAGCCGCTGGAGCCCCTGAAGGATCAGGAAGTCCGTTTCCGCATCATCGAGGTCAACCGCCAGCGCCGCCGTGCGGTGGGCTCCATCCGCAGCGTCCTGCGGGATGACCGCCGGGCCGCCCGGGAGAAATTCTGGGAAGAAGTGGAGGAAGGCCAGCGGTTTACCGGGCAGGTCAAGTCCCTCACCAGCTTCGGCGCGTTCGTCGATCTGGGCGGCGTGGACGGCCTGGTGCATATCTCCGAGCTTTCCTGGAACCGCCTGAAGCATCCCAGCGAGGTGCTGAGCGTGGGCGATACCGTGGACGTGTACGTCAAGAAGGTGGACAAGGAGCAGAAGCGCATCTCCCTGGGCTATCGCAAGGAAGAGGATAACCCCTGGGTCATCCTGGCGCGGGATTATCCCGTGGGCACCGTGTGCACCGTGAAGATCGTCGGCCTGACCCAGTTCGGCGCGTTTGGCACCGTGGTGCCCGGCATCGACGGCCTGATCCATATCTCCCAGCTGGCAGACCACCGGGTGGAGAAGCCCCAGGATGTGGTCAAGGTGGGCGACGAGGTGCAGGTGAAGATCACCGATATCGACTTCGACCGCCACCGGGTGTCCCTGTCCATCCGCGCCCTGCTGGAGGAACAGCAGGCCGAGGCGGATGCGGCGGCCGCCCAGCAGCCCGAGGAGAGCGTGGTCTATTCCACCGAGGCCCCGGCTGAGGAGCCCGAGGAGGCGCCCGCTGAGGAGCCCGTAGAGGAAGCCGCACCCGAGACGGCGGCGGAGACCGTAGAGGAAGAAGCCGCTCCCGAGGAGACCGGCGAAGAATAAATCCCAAAACAAAGGCGGGGCGGGATCACAAGACCGCCCTGTTTTGTGATTTTTGCCGCTGCCCATCGGCGGGCAAAAAAGGCGGGCAATCCCCAAAGCCCCTGGCAACTTGGGCAACCGAGCGGTGGCAAAATCGAAAGCAAAAGAAAACCTTGGCGGCCCGTGAAGATTCAGTCACGGGCGGCCAAACCAAAAGGGACAACCCCCCGAAACCTATCGCTGAGCGACAAACTGCATAGCGGTGGCAAAATCGAAAGCAAAAGAAAACCTTGACGGCTCGCACAGATTCCGATACGGGCGGCCAAACCAAAAGGGACATATCCTGCCCCCGCAGGGGGCAGGATCAAAACCTCAAAACCTATCGCTGAGCGGCAAACTGCACGGCGGAGGCAAAATCGAAAGCAAAAGAAAACCTTGGCGGCTCGTGAAGATTCCGATACGGGCGGCCAAACTGGAGGAAGATCCTTATGAAGCGTGTGAAAAGGCCAGTCTTTTTTGTGGTGCTGATCATCGTGCTGGCGCTGGTGTGCACGTCCCTGTTCGGCGTGTACGGCCAGAACGGCGACTTTAAGATCACCTACTTAAAGGGCGCCGGAGACATCCGGTGGGGCATCGATATCCGCGGCGGCGTGGAGGCCATGTTTGCGCCCGCCGGCGGCGTGGAGGCCACGGCAAGCCAGCTGGAATCGGCCAAGCAGATCATCGAGACCCGCATGGTCTCCCAGAACATCACCGATTATGAGCTTTACACCGATACGTCCAATAACCGCATTATCGTGCGGTTCCCGTGGCGCAGCGATGAAGCCGATTTCGATCCCGAGAACGCCATCAACGAGCTGGCCGCCACGGCCATGCTCACCTTCCGGGAGGGCATGGAATACACCAACGCCGACTACGACGCCGACGGCACGCCCATCTATACCGTCCCGGCGGGCACCACGGCGGAGAACATCATCCTGGAGGGCTCCGATATCGTGACCGCCGAGCCCGCCATGCAGCAGAATGAGTCCACCGGCGCCTATGACTACGTGGTGTCGCTGGAGCTCAGCGACGCGGGCAAGGAGAAATTCGCCGAGGCCACCACCCGTCTGCAGGGGCAGGTGATCTCCATCTGGATGGACGACGTGATGATCTCCTATCCCACGGTCAATTCCCCCATCACCGACGGCAAGGGCGTGATCGAGGGCAACTTCACCAGCGAGGAGGCCACCCAGCTGGCGGCGAAGATCCAGGCGGGCGCGCTGCCCTTTGCCCTGGAGACCGTGAACTTCAACTCCCTGGCGCCCACTCTGGGCTCTCAGGCCCTGGACGCCATGATGATGGCCGGCATCATCGCCTTTATCGCCATCGCCCTGCTGATGATCCTGCTGTTCCGGCTGCCCGGCGTGGTGTCGGTGATCAGCCTGGCGGGCCAGATGGGCATCTGCTTTGCGGCCATTTCCGGATTCTTCCCGAATCTCAATTCTTTCACCATGACGCTGCCGGGCATCGCCGGCCTGATCCTCTCCATCGGCATGGGCGTGGATGCCAACGTGCTCACCGCCAGCCACGTGCGGGAGGAGCTGCGCAACGGCAAGACGCTGGACGGCGCGCTGCAACGGGGCTTCCAGAGCAGCTTCTGGGCCATCTTTGACGGCAACATCACCACGGCCATCGTGGCGGTGATGCTCATGGGCGTGTTCGGCCCCAGCAACATCCTGTCCATGATCTTCGGCGAATCCACCACGGGCGCGATCTTCTCCTTCGGCTTCACCCTGCTGGTGGGCATCATCGCGAACTTTGTCATGGGCGTGTTCGCCACCCGGCTGATGACCCTTTCGCTGGCGGCGTTCCGGCCCCTGCACAAGGCGTGGCTCTTCGGCGGCGCGAAGGAAAACGCTTCCGCGGAAGCCCCGGCCAAGGCCGTTCGGTTTGATTTCCTGGGCCGCCGCAAGGTGTTCTATCTCATCTCCTGCGCGGTGCTGCTGGTGGGCTTGATCGCCGGCGTGGCGGTAGGGCCCAATCTGGATATCCAGTTCGCCGGCGGCGCAATGATCCGCTACGCTGTGGACGGCGAGGAAGTGACGCCGGAAAGCGTGCAGGATGTGCTGGCCAATGAGCTGAACATGGAGTGCAGCGTGGCGGTGAATCAGGACCTGGCGTCCGATTCCCAGCACGTCACGCTGTCCTTTGCCGGCAACCGCAGCCTGTCTCCCGACGAGCAGACCCAGGTGGCCGATACCCTCAGTGCCGCCTTTGCAAACGCCAATTTCACCCTGCTGGAGTCCAACTCCGTGGATCCCACCATGGGCGCCAAATTCTTCCAGAAGTGCCTGGTGTGCTTCGCGCTGACGGCGATCCTGCTGCTGGTGTATATCGCCCTGCGCTTCAGGAAGATCGGCGGACTGTCCGCCGGCCTCACGGCCATCGTGGCCCTGCTCCATGATATTCTCATCGCGTTCTTCGTGTTCGTGGTGTGCGGCATGAGCATCAACGACATCTTCATCGCCGTGGTGCTGACCATCCTGGGCTACTCCCTCAACAGCACCATCGTCATCTACGACCGTGTCCGGGAGAACCGGCGCAGGCTGGGCCCGAAGGCGGGCATCGAGGAGCTGATGAACCTGAGCCTCAACCAGACCCTTGGCCGCACGCTGGTGACGTCCCTCACCACGTTTATGGCGCTGCTGGTGGTGGGCATCGTGGCGGGGCTGTTCAGCATCAACACGGTGGTCTCCTTCGCCATCCCCATGATGGCGGGCGTGGTCGCCGGCTGCTTCTCCTCCCAGTGCATTGCACCGACGCTGTTTGCGGTTTGGCAGATCCGTCAGCGTGACAAGGCCGAAAAGTAATTTTCAATATGGGATTCTAAAAGAATCCCGTGAAAAGTTCGCGCCTGGCAGGTTTGTCCGCTTGACAAAGCGGGAAAGTATTTTTCCAATATTTCCACGAACAAACAGGCTCCGCTCAGAAATGGGCGGGGCCTTTTGCATCGCTATTTGATCTCTCCCCGGGCGATCACTTTTCCCAAATCCTCCGCCCCGGCGCGGAGGATCACCGTGCGGCCCAGCACCTCCCGCAGGTTGAACCGTGCGGTGAGGAAGGCCGTCCAGACGTAGCCGTGCCGGGCAGCCAGAGGCGGTAGGTCGTCCACATGGCCGGGATGGATGGCAAATCCAAAAAGCCCTGCGGCGTTCTCTCCGCCCGTGGGCAGGCCCCAAACCTCCGCCAGCACCAGCACCCCCGCCGGCGTTTGGAAAAACTTCACGGAGCCCAAAAGCCCGGGGTATTCCTCCGACCCTCGGAGGGCCGCCCAGGCGTTGGCCCGGCGGGTCAAACGGTGGCAAAAGGCCTGCGTGTTGCTGTGGATCACATGGACACCCTCTTTCCCAAAATCACGTTTATATGTACGCGAAAAGATCCGGCCACATACATATTTCACCCGGCGCGGCGCACACTAGGGAAAAAGGAGCGATCAGCATGGAACCCAAAAAACCCATCCCGTACCACGAGCACGACACCCGGCCGGATTTCCCGGAGATCTCCGATGTGGCCTCGGCCAACGAATGCACCGGCCTGATGTACCGCACGCCCATGGACGACGACGAACTGGAAGCCTATCAGGAGCTGCACGATCTGGAGATCCCCAAAGGGGAGCAGGACGTGTGGCGTGGGTCGATCCAGGCCAACCTGCACCGGGCCCGCACCCCGGAGGAAACCGGGGAGGCGGTGGAGGAGGTCAGCGGCCTCTATGCGCCGGACGGCCCCAAACGGGGCCAGTGACCGAAGATCCCGGCCCCGGCCCGCCGCCCCGCGCGCCCTGCGCGCGGGGCGCTCTGCCGCAGGCAAAGCGTGGGGGCGGCAAAGCCGCCCCCACGGCGGGCCCCACTTCCCGCAACCGCAAAGACCGCCGGAACCGATCCCTCGGCCCGGCGGTCTTTCTGTGCATGGCGCTTATCCGTTCTCTGCGGCACCTTCCGGCGCGGAATTGATCTTTTTCATCCACTTGCGGCTCTTCAGGCGGAAATAGCACCACACGCACTTGATGATCTGGTCGATCTTCAGCATGGTGTAGATCCAGAAAGGCGGCCAGTGGAACACCAGCCCCGCCAGCGCGCCCAGCGGGATGGACGCCACCCACAGGAACAGGATATCTCCCAGCATGAGGAATTTGGTATCGCCGCCGGCTCGCAGCACGCCCTTGGTGAGGATGGAGTTCATGGCCTGGAACACGATGATAAAGCTGATGGAATTCATCAGCTCCCCGGCGATCCTCTTGGCCTCGGGCGTCACCTGATAGTAGTTGATGATCGGCCCACGCAGCAGCATGATCACCGCCGCCGCAAAGAGCCCCAGCACGAAGCCCAGCCCCAGGAAGGTGTACCCCTGCTTCTGGGCTTTTTCCATGTCGCCCCGGCCCATGGTGTGGCCGGTGATGATGCCGCTGGCATTGGAGATGCCCTGGGTCAGCACGGAGCTGAGCTGCTGCACCACCATGGTCACGGAATTGGCCGCCACGAAGGTGGTGCCGATCCTGCCCATGATCATGGCCACGGAGTTGTTGCCCAGGGCCAGCAGGCTGTCGCTGATGAGCACGGGGATGCTGATGCGCAGGTATTCGCCCACCAGGTCGCGGCAGCGCATGAACAGGTGCTTCAATCGGTACTGGATGCGCTGATCCCGGAAGAAGAAAAATCCGCAGATGAACACCAGCTCAAAGCACCGGGAGATCAATGTGCCCAGGGCAGCACCGGCGATCTCCATCCTGGGCGCGCCCAGCTTGCCGAAGATGAACACCCAGTTGAAGAAGATGTTGATGAAGAACGCCAGAATGGAGCTGATCAGCGGCAGGCGCACCTGCCCCACGCTGCGCAGCACGATGGTGCAGGTGAGGGAGAGGCCCATGCAGTAGTATGTAGGCAGCAGCCAGCGGAGGTACAGCACGCCGTAGTCCACGGTCACGGTGTCGGCGGTGTAGATGCGCATGATCCAGCTTGGCGCGAACAGGGTGGCCAGGGTGAACGCCCCGGCGAACACGATGCACAGCCGCAGCATAATGGTGACGGCCTTGCGCAGGCTGTTTTTGTCCTGCATTCCCCAAAACCGTGCGGTGAGCACCGAGGCGCCCATGCCCATGCCCATGCAGCAGATCTGGAAGATGTTGATAAACTGGCTGGCCAGCGAGGACGCGGAAAGCTGGGCGTCTCCCATGGAGGACAGCATGACGGTGTCCATCAGGTTGATGCCCACGGTGATGAGCTGCTGCAACGAGATGGGGATGGCGATCCGCACGATGTTGCGGTAGAATTCCCGATCCCCCAGATATTCTTTTAGTTGCTCTCTATTCAAATGGAAAACCTCCTCGTGTTGCTAAAATTACCCTGCCCCTCATTGGAGCGCGTCCGCTTCAAGGATCATGGGCAGCAGCCGCAGCAGCGTGATCCGCCTGCGCATATAGGGCGAAAAGCGGATACAGTCGTCCATCAGCTGCCGGCTCTTGCCGATGGCCCGGTGATCCAGCTTGCACCCGGCCTTCTCCATGGCGGCGCGGCAGGCTGCATAGCCCGGCACGCTGCGGAGGATTTCCCGAATTTGCGGCCACTGGGCGGAAAGCTCGTCGGGCTCCACGCTGTCGGTGACGGGCGTGGGGAAATTGAGCTTTTCCACCTCCGCCGCCATGGGCCCGTAGTAGGCGAAGATTTCTTCCCAATCCAGCGCCTCCCGCCGGGTGTGGACGGTTTCCAGCGCCGCCAGCTTTTCATAGAGGGCAAGCATCTCCAACGTGCACACCCCCACGTCCTCGCCGTGCAGATTGGGCACGATCCCCATGGGCAGCTCCTTGCATTCGATGAGGTGGGCCACCACGTGTTCGGCGCCCGAGGCGGGCCGGGAATTCTGCATAAAGCTCATGCCGATGCCGGTGAGCAGCAGGGAGGCGAAGATTTGCCCGGCGGTCTCCTCGTCCTCCGCCGTGACCCGGTCGGCCAGGTCGAGCAGGGTGTCCGCCGCCCGGCGGGTGAGGGCCGCCACCTTTTCGCAGTAGGGCTCATGGGTGAGCAGCGACGCGATCTGCCAATCGACCAGCGCCACATATTTGGCGATCATATCCCCAAAGCCCGCGGATTTCAGCGCAGCCGGGGCTGCCGCCAGCACCGCAGTGTCTCCCAGAATGACCTCCGGGCTCTTGGCGGGATAGCTGGCCTTGAAGCCGCCCGCCACGATGGGCGCGCTGTACGAGGCGAAGCCGTCCATGGAGGGGGCGGTGGCAAAGAGGCACAGCAGCTTTTCCTGCCGGGCGCAGGCCAGCCGGCAGATGTCGTTGAGGGAGCCGGTGCCCACCGAAAGCACGGAGAACTCCCGCCCCGCGATCCGCTTCTCCACGGCCTCCACTTCTTCCATGGTGGCCACCCGGAGATCGTCGTAGAGCATGGGCTCCACGTCGAAGCCCGCCAGGCTGTCCTCGATGCCCCGGGCGGCCTGCAGGGTGTTTTGATCGGCCACCAGCAGCAGGCGGCGGGCAAAGTGATTTTCCCGCAAGATCGTGCCCACCCGGCGCACCAGCCCGCTTTCGATGCGGATATCCCGGATGGTGGTGTCGTGGTGCAGCCCGCAGGCGCAGTCCCCGCGGAGGGAATCGATCACGGCCATCACGTCGGGGATGCCGTACTTCTCCCGAATGCGCCGGAGAATTTCCTCATCGGCGGGGCAGAATTCCAGCTGATCGATCTCGGCGGGGGTGATCCACCGCAGGGCGTTGTGCTCCAGCAGCTGGGGCTCGCCCCGGGCGATCTCGGCGTTGAACAGGGTGAGGTGCACCTGCATGTCGGGGTACTGGTGGACCACCTCCATGAACACGTCCCGGGGCTTCACTTCGATGGCCAATTCCTCCCGGCACTCCCGGATCAGGGCCTCCTCCCGGGATTCGCCGGGCTCCACCTTGCCGCCCACAAATTCCCAGAGAAGCCCCCGGGCCTTGTGCGCCGGGCGCTGACAGGCCATGAACCGGCCCTCCCGCCAGATCAGCGCGGCAACCACTTCGGTCATATCCAAAACCTCTTTCGCAGTAAATTCCACCTTATTGTACCATTTCCGGTGGGATTTGTAAACAACCGGGGGCGGTTGTTTCCGGGCCGGGGATATGCTACAATAGAACAGAAAAGAACGGGGATGGAGAGGATACCATGGAGCATACGGATTTTTTAAGACAGATCGCCCCACCGCTGCTGGACTGGTACGCCCGCTGCGGCCGGGCGCTGCCCTGGCGGGAGAGCCGCGACCCCTATCGGGTGTGGGTGTCGGAGATCATGCTGCAACAGACCCGGGTGGACACGGTGATCCCCTACTACCGCCGCTTTCTGGAGCAGCTGCCGGACGTCCCGGCGCTGGCGGAGGCGGCGGAGGAAAAGCTCTTAAAGCTCTGGGAAGGGCTGGGGTACTACAGCCGGGCCCGCAGTATGCAGAAGGCAGCCCGGGTGGCGGTGGCGCGGTACGGCGGCCGCCTGCCCGATTCCCTGGAGGCCCTGCGGGAACTGCCGGGGATCGGTGAATACACCGCGGGGGCGGTGGGCTCCATCGCCTTTGGATTGCCCGTGCCCGCCGTGGACGGCAACGTCCTGCGGGTGATCTCCCGCATCCTGAACGCCCCGGAGGACGTGGCGGACCCGGCGGTGAAAAAGAAGATCACGAGCCTCCTTTCGGAAGTGATCGCCCAGGAATGCAGCACCGACCCGGCGGACGTGGGGTATGTGGGCAATTTCAATCAGGCGCTGATGGATTTGGGCGCCACCGTCTGCCTGCCCGGTGGGGAGCCCCGGTGCCTGCTCTGCCCGCTGCGGTCGTTGTGCCGGGGATTTGCCGCGGGCACGGCGGGAGAGCTGCCGGTGAAAGCGGCTAAAGCGCCCCGCCGCGTCGCGGAGCGGACGGTGTTCGTCCTCACCTGCGGGGATAGGCTTGCCCTGCGGAAAAGGCCCGCCGGTGGACTTCTGGGCGGGCTGTGGGAATTACCCGGTGCGGAGGCCGCCCTCACGCCCCAGCAGGCAAAGGAGGCCCTGACCGCCTGGGGAATCGCCTGCCCGGGCGGGCCCCGGAAACTGAAAAGCGCCAAGCACATCTTCACCCATGTGGAGTGGCGGATGACCGTATATGGCGGGGAAGCGGCGAAGCCGTCGCCGGGACTGGTGTGGGCCACCGCCGCCCAGCTGCGGGAAGAGTTTATGCTGCCCTCGGCGTTCCTCAAGATCGCCGCAGTCAAAGACTTCATGGCCAAGTGACGCCGCTGGCGCTCCACACCTGCCAGTGTGCGCGTACGGCAACCCCTTGCGCAGGTGGGCGGCTGCACGCGCTACAAACAGCGCAGGGAGTATAAGAAAAAAAGTGCCCTCTGGGGACAACAGGCCTCAAGCCAAGTACTAACAACTCCCCCGCCGTAGGCGGGGGAGTCATAAAAATCCGGCGCCCGGTGAACCTTTTGCCCGAAAAAAACGTCTATATCCGTGAAACCGGTTTCAGACTGAGAAAAAGGAGAGAGGCTTTCGGCTCGTTCTTAACTCCCCCGCCGTAGGCGGGGAGTCATAAAAATCCGGCGACCGGTGAACCTTTTACCCGGGAAAAACGTCTATATCCGTGAAACCGGTTTCAGACTGAAAAAGAAGTGAGGCTTTCGGCATATTCTTAACTCCCCCGCCGTAGGCGGGGGAGTCATAAAAATCCGGCACCCGGTTTCAGATTGAAAAAGGAGAGAGGCTTTCGGCACGTTCTTGATTCCCCCGCCGTAGGCGGGGGAGTCAAAAAAATCCGGCACCCGGTGAACCTTTTGCCCGAAAAAAACGTCTATATCTGTGAAACCGGTTTCAGATTGAAAAAAAGACTAACTATTAGAAGTCAAGAGGGAAAATGAAAAAATGTACAGAAGGGAAGGTGGAATGCAAGACGAAAAA
>CANRMX010000002.1 GCA_947631855.1 uncultured Clostridia bacterium
TTCTAATGGTAAGGAGCCACATTGGAAATGTGGTGTGCCGCAAGGCATTGTGCGTTCGAGTCGCATCCTCTCCGCCACACCCGCAGCGAGCCCACGCTCCCTGCGGGTTTCTTCGTGCCCGCGATTTTTTAGTTGCAATCCGAAGCGGAATGCGGTATGATAAACACGCTGCATTCCCTCAGCGAATCCAGAAGAGAAAGAAGATGTCACAGATGAAGCGAGACGAAGTCGCCGCCTTTTACGGCGATCTCAATGCCTACGCCGGGAAAACCGTCACCGTGTGCGGCTGGGCCAGATCCATCCGGGATTCCAAAACCTTGGGTTTTATCGACCTGAACGACGGCACCTGCTTTAAGGGCGTTCAGGTGGTTTTTGAAGATGGGAAGATCGATAATTTCAAAGAGATCGCTTCCCAGAACGTGGGCGCGGCCCTGCGGGTCACCGGCGAATTGCTTGCCACTCCCGAGGCCAAACAGCCCTTTGAGATCCACGCCAGCGAGATCGTCGTGGAGGGCGCCTCCGCGCCGGACTATCCCTTGCAGAAGAAGCGCCACTCGGTGGAATTTCTGCGCACCATCGCCCACCTGCGGCCCCGCACCAATCTGTTCAGCGCGGCGTACCGTATCCGTTCGGCGGCGGCCTTCGGCATCCACAAGTTCTTCCAGGAGAACGGGTTCCTGTATGTCCACACGCCCATTTTCACCGGCAGCGACGCCGAGGGCGCGGGGGAGACTTTCCAGGTCACCACGCTGGATCTGGAGAACGTGCCCCGCACGGAGGACGGCCATGTGGACTACAAGCAGGACTTCTTCGAGAAGAAGATGTCCCTTTCCGTCAGCGGCCAGCTGGAGGCCGAGATCATGGCCATGGCCTTCTCCAAGGTGTACACCTTCGGGCCCACCTTCCGGGCGGAGCACTCCAACACGCCCCGCCACGCTGCGGAGTTCTGGATGATCGAGCCCGAATTTGCCTTCGCCGACCTCAACGACGATATGGACGTGATCGAGGCCTGCGTCAAGTATGTGATCAACTACGTGCTGGAGACCTGTCCCCAGGATATGGAATTCTGCAACAGCTTTGTGGATAAGGGCCTGCTGGAGCGGTTGCGGCAGGTGGCCGCCGCCGATTTCGCCCGGATCACCTACACCGACGCCATCGCGATCCTGGAAAAGCACAACGACCAGTTCGAGTATAAAGCCGTCTGGGGCGGGGATATCCAGACCGAGCACGAGCGCTACCTGGCGGAAAAGCATTTCGGCAAGCCGGTGTTCGTCACCGATTATCCCAAGGACATCAAAGCGTTCTATATGCGCCTGAACGACGACGGCAAAACCGTGGCCGCCACCGACCTGATGGTGCCGGGCATCGGCGAGCTGGTGGGCGCCAGCCAGCGCGAGGAGCGCCTGGACGTGCTGGTGGAGCGCATGCACGAGCTGGGCCTCAAGGAGGAGGACTACTGGTGGTATCTGGAGCTCCGGAAGTATGGCGGCAACAAGCACGCCGGCTTCGGCATCGGCTTTGAGCGGCTGCTGATGTACCTCACCGGCATCTCCAACATCCGGGATGTGCTGCCCTTCCCGCGCACCACCGGCTCCGCGGAATTCTGAGAATCATCCCAATCGACAGCAAAAGGCCCCAACCGCACTGGTCGGGGCCTTTTTCGTATGCGTTATTCTTTTCCGTCCCAGCAATAGGTGCACAGCTTACACTTGGGCAGTCCCACGGACTCCACCAGATCGTCCAGCCGATGGTACCGCAGGGAGGTGAAGTTCTGCTGCTTGCCGATGTTCTCCACCATGGTGCGGTACTCCTGGGTCTCGGGATCGGAATATTGGGCGATGTTCTCCGGCTCGGCGGTACCCTCCAGATCCTTGATGACCCGGCGGCCGATGAGGTCCATCAGCGAGGCGGAACGGGAGAAGTTGAGATATTTGCAGCCGTAGAGCAGAGGCGGGCAGGCCGGCCGCACGTGGATCTCGTTGGCGCCGTTCTGGTACAGGAATTCGGCGGTCTCCCGCAGCTGGGTGCCCCGAACGATGGAGTCGTCGATGAGCACCATGCTGCGGCCCCGGATCAGATCATGCACAGGGATCAGCTTCATGTGGGCGATCAGGTCGCGCTCGCTCTGCATGGTGGGCATAAAGGAGCGTGGCCAGGTGGGGGTGTATTTGATCAGCGGCCGGGAGAAGGGCACGCCGGATTCATTGGCGTAGCCGATGGCGTGGCCCGTGCCGGAATCGGGCACGCCCGCCACGATGTCCGGCTGGACGTCGTCCCGCTGGGCCAGCTTTGCGCCGCAGCGGTAGCGCATCTGCTCCACGTTGACGCCCTCATAGGAGGAGCTGGGATAGCCGTAGTACACCCACAGGAAGGTGCAGATCTTCATCTGCTTGCCCGGGGCCACCAGCGTTTCCGCGCCCTCTGGGGTGATGGCGGCGATCTCTCCGGGGCCCAGCTCCCGCTCGTCGGCGTAGCCCAGATTCAGATAGGCGAAGCTCTCGAAGGACACACAGGTGGCGTTCTCCTTTTTGCCCACGGTGACGGGCGTGCGGCCCAGCTTGTCCCGGGCGGCCAGGATGCCCCGGGGCGTCATGATGAGCAGGGTGAGGGAACCGTCGATGCGCTCCTGGGCGTACTGGATACCCTCCAGCAGATTGCTTTTCTGATTGATGACAGCCGCGGCCAGCTCGGTGGCGTTGACTTCGCCGCCGCTCATCTCCAGGAAGTGGGAGTGGCCGTCGTTAAACAGTTCTTTCACCAGCTCGTCGGTGTTGTTGATCTTCCCCACAGTGACGATGGCGTAGGTGCCGTGGTGGGAGCGGACGATCAGCGGCTGGGGCTCGTAATCGGAAATGCAGCCGATGCCCAGGCGGCCCTGCATCTCGGTGACGTCTTTATCGAATTTGGTGCGAAACGGCGAGTTTTCGATGTTGTGGATCGCCCGGTCAAACCCCTTCTCGGGATCGTACACCGCCATGCCCGCCCGGCGTGTGCCCAGGTGGGAGTGGTAATCCGTCCCAAAAAACAAATCGAACAAACAATTCTCCTTGGATGCAACTCCGAAAAAACCGCCCATTATGTTCCGTCCTTTCTCTGTCCAGACCTGCATTCTGCCTCAATACGAGGCTATTTTAGCACAAAGTCGGGAAAATCACAACGGATTTCCCAACGGTATTTCCTGAAAGGTTTTTCCCCCGCCCGCCGCCAGTTCTGTGCATTCTGACACCGGGAAGGGGAGCGGGGCGGTGAAAAACTGAATAAAGGGACAAATTTTGAAGGAAAGCAAAATTCGACTTGCATTTTTGGCCGGTCGGTAGTACAATATAAGGCGTTTGAGACGGAGAAAATGAAATTCTTTTTTCGATCATCTTTCATATTTTGACTGGGGGAGTCGATCATGAATCTGAGAGCGATGGAGCCGGAGCAGCTGCGCAGGCTCCACGAGGAGGCCGCACAGGCCTATGCGCGGTTTCAGGCCCGGGGGCTGACCCTCAACATGGAGCGGGGCAAGCCCTGCGCCGAACAGCTGGACCTGGCGCTGGGCGTGCTGGAAGCCCTCCACGCCAGAAGCGAGTTTGCCAATTCCCGGGGCGACGACAGCCGCAACTACGGCATCTGGAACGGCCTTCGCGAGATGCGGGAGATCTTCAGCGACATGATGGGCGTGCCGGCGGGGGACATCATCCTGGGCAACAACTCCAGCCTGCAAATGATGTTCGACTGCATCTCCCAGGGCTACACCCACGGCTACGGCGGGTGCGAACCCTGGTGCAGGCAGGGGGAGATCAAATTCCTGTGCCCCGCGCCCGGCTACGACCGCCACTTCGCCGTCACCGAATACTTCGGCATCCGCATGATCCCCGTCCCCATGCTCAAGACCGGGCCGGATATAGACCTGGTGGAGCAGTTGGTGCAGGACCCTTCCGTCAAGGGGATCTGGTGCGTACCCAAATACTCCAATCCCACGGGCATAACCTATTCGGACGAGACAGTGCGCAGGTTTGCGGCGCTGCATCCTGCCGCGGAGGATTTCCGCATCTTCTGGGACAACGCCTACTGCGTCCACGATCTCACCGATACGCCGGACACGCTGCTGGACCTGTACAGCGCGTGCGAACAGGCTGGGACGCTGGACCATGTGCTGTTCTTCGCCTCCACCTCGAAAATATCTTTTCCGGGTGCGGGCGTGGCCGCGCTGGGGGCAAGCCCCGCCAATATCGCGGCCCTCAAAAAGCGCATCACCATCCAGACCATCGGCCCGGATAAGCTCAACCAGCTGCGGCATATCCTTTTCCTCCACGACATCCACGGCGTGAAGCAGCTGATGCAGGGCCATCGGGCGATCCTGGAGCCCAAGTTCAACATCGTGCTGGACACGCTGGAAAAGGCACTGGGGGACATGGATATCGCCCGGTGGAGCCATCCCAACGGCGGGTACTTTGTGAATCTGGATGTGATGAACGGTTGCGCCAAACGGGTGGTCTCCCTGTGCAGCGAGGCGGGCCTCACCCTCACCGGGGCAGGCGCCACCTACCCCTATGGCAACGACCCCAACGACAGCAACATCCGCATCGCCCCGTCCTTCCCGCCGGAAGAGGAGCTGAAAGAGGCTATGCAGCTGCTGTGTATCTGCATCGTGCTGGCCGCCACGGAAAAGCTGCTTGCCGAGCGCGCATAAAAGCGATTATTAGCCGCCTGCCGTCCGACCGTCCTGGTGATCGGTCCCCCGGCGGGCGGTTTCCTTGAGCAGCGGCGGCAGCGCGCCGGTCTCCCGGAAAGCCCCGTAGAGGGTGAAGAATCCCGTCATGTAGAGCAAGATCCACAGGCTCTTTGCCACCAGAGAGAAGTACACCGCCGCCAGCATGGCCAGCGGATGCACCTTCACCGCGCCGGAGATCAGCTTGGGCTCGATGATCTGCCGGATCAACGCGATGAGCACCCAGCCGATGAAAAGCCCCAGGGCTTTGGCGATTCTGCCGGTCAGCAGCTGGTACAGCGCCAGCGGGACAAAAATCAGCCCGGGGCCCAGGGCAGGGAGGAAATCGGCGGCGGCGGTGATCAGCCCGGTGGTGAGGGGATAGGGCAGCTCCAGCACCGTGAGGATGATGCAGGTCTCGCAAAAGGTGATGCAGTACAGCAGCAGGTAGGCGGCGAAATATCTGCGCCTCTTGCCGCCGGAATTTTCCGCCGCATTCTTCATGTGGGCGATCGCACCGGCGCTCAGCAGCTGCCGCGCCCAAACCGCCAGCTTGCCCATGTCCCGGGAAATGAAAAAAGTGGCGAACACGGTGACGATCACCATGGTGACCACGGTGGGCAGGGAGGTGATCACGCCCAGCGCCGCGCCCAGGAAGCCCACGATCAAATCAAGACTCTCCTGCAATAGCCCCAAAATCTCCTCACGATTCTGCTCCAGAAACTGCAAGTCCATCCGCTGGAGGGAGGCTCCGATCCGGTTGAGAAGTTCCGCCACGGGCTTGGACAGTTCCTCGAATCCGTCCTGGGACACGCGCAGGATCAATTCGGTGATCTCCCGCACCGCGTACACCCCCAAAAAGCCCAGCAGACCGAACACCACCGCTAAAACTGCGGCGGTGGCGGCAGCGGAGGCCGGCCCGTGCTTCCAGCCCAGGCGGTGCTCCAGCAGCTGCACCAGCGGCCGGATCGCCGCAGCCAGGAGCAGACCCAGCAGGAACGGCAGGGTGTAGAAAAACGTGCGCACCCACAGGAAAAACAAAACCGTGTAGACAAACCAGAAAATCACCAGCGGAAATATACGTTTCAGCTCGGCCCTCCGCAGCATTGCGCTCCCTCCTCATACAGGAAATAGTATGAGCGCTTTCCGGCTTTTTACCCGGGTTTTGCAGGTTTGGGCAAAGAAAAAGTCCCCTGACAACAGGGGACGGAAAGGGCCGCTATTTGTCTTCTCCCGTCAAAAGCCACAGGACGGAGACGTTCAAAATTTCCGAAATGGCCAGCAGCTCCTGATCGGTCACGGAGCGGATCTGCCCTTCCAGCTTGGAGAGGCCCGAGGCGTTGAGGTCCACGCCGCGCACCTGCAGCTGGGCCAGCAGTTCCTTCTGTTTCATGCCCTGACTTTTCCGTGCCCATTCAACTCTGGCGCCGATCAGATTCCTGTTGCCAAGGGGTTGGCTGCGAAGTCTCATAGGGGTCCCTCCGAATCG
Organism: uncultured Clostridia bacterium; assembly: GCA_947631855.1. GTDB lineage: Bacteria > Bacillota > Clostridia > Oscillospirales > Acutalibacteraceae > Acutalibacter. The sequence continues at coordinate 6,186 of CANRMX010000002.1, forward strand.
TTTCCTCTATTATAGGAGAAACGGATCGGAAAATCAACCGCTTTTGGACGAAAAGAAAAAAAGCTGTACATTTTTTGGAAAGCTGATATAATATTACCCAAGGATTTTAAACCCACTGGAGGTTATCACATTGAACACACTGATCGCGCGGGACAAGAATCTGACCATGCTGACGGATTTTTATGAGATCACCATGGCCAACGGATATTTTCAGCACGGCTTCAAGGACACCGTGTGCTATTTTGATATGTTCTTCCGGCGTGTGCCCGATGACGGCGGCTTCGCCATCATGGCGGGCGTAGAGCAGGTGGTGCACTATTTACAGGACCTGCACTTCACTCCGGAGGACATCGACTATCTGCGGGGCAAGGGCGTCTTCGCGGAGGAGTTCCTCCGCTATCTGGAGAATTTCCAGTTTGCCTGCGACGTGTGGGCCGTTCCCGAGGGCCGGCCCATCTTCCCGGGAGAACCCATCGTCACAGTGCGGGGCCCGGCGCTGCAGGCCCAGTTCGTGGAGACCATGATCCTGCTGTGCGTCAACCACCAGAGCCTCATCGCCACCAAGGCCAATCGGATCGTCCGGGCGGCCCAGGGCCGTGCGGTGATGGAATTCGGCTCCCGCCGGGCCCAGGGCTTCGATGGCGCAGTGTTCGGCGCCCGGGCGGCCTATATCGGCGGCTGCTCCGGCACGGCCTGCACCATCAGTGACCAGATGTTCGGCGTGCCCGCATTGGGCACCATGGCCCACAGCTGGGTGCAGCTGTTCGACAGCGAATACGAGGCCTTCAAGGCCTACGCGGAATCCTATCCCAGCAACTGCGTGCTGCTGGTGGACACCTACAATGTCCTCAAGTCCGGCGTGCCCAACGCCATCCGGGTCTTTAACGAAGTGCTGCTCCCCAAGGGCATCCGGCCCAAGGGCATCCGCATCGACAGCGGCGACATCACCTACCTCTCCCGCAAGGCCCGGAAAATGCTGGACGACGCGGGCTTCCCGGACTGCGGCATCACCGCGTCCAACTCTCTGGACGAGTACATCATCCAGGATATGCTCCGCCAGGGCGCCAAGGTGGATTCCTTCGGCGTGGGCGAGCGGATGATCACCTCCTCCTCCGAGCCGGTGTTCGGCGGGGTCTACAAGCTGGCGGCCGTGGAGAAGGACGGCGGCATCGTGCCGAAGATCAAGATCAGCGAGAACGTCTCCAAGATCACCACGCCCTGCTTCAAAACCGTCTGGCGGCTCTTTGACCGGGATACCGACAAGGCCATTGCCGACGTGGTCACCCTCCACGACGAGGTCATCGACGAGGGCAAGCCCTATGTGCTGTTCGATCCGGAGCACACCTGGAAGCGCAAGACCGTGGAGAATTTCCGGGCGGAGCGGCTGCTGGAGAAGATCTTCGAGGGCGGCAGGTGTCTCTACCGGGAGCGGCCGCTGGAGGAGATCAAGGCGTACTGCAAGGCCCAGGTGGACACCCTGTGGGACGAAGTCACCCGGTTTGAGAATCCCCATACATACTATGTGGATTTGTCCCAGAAGCTGTGGGACGAGAAGAACCGGCTGTTGTCCCAGCGGTCATTTTAGGCTTGACAAACAGGCGGGTACTCCCGTATAATACCCAACATGTGAGCAAGCCGGACAGTCGCGGGCGCGAGGCGAAAGCGCGCGTCTGAGGAAAGTCCGAGCTCCCCAGGGCAAGAATAACGGCTAACCGCCGCCGGGGGCGACCCCAGGGAAAGTGCAACAGAGATATACCGCCGGCCTGGCCGGTAAGGGTGGAAAGGCGAGGTAAGAGCTCACCGGCGCGGGGGAGACCCCGCGGCCCTGTAAACCCTATTCGGAGCAACACCGTGGAGGAACATGAAGCGAGCCCTGCGCGTTCCGAGGAGGTGGCGCGAGCCTGTCGGCAACGGCAGGCCAAGATAGATGACTGTTCAAGACAGAACTCGGCTTACAGGCTTGGTCACATACAGAAAGCAGCCTCTCTCCAAGAGAAGCTGCTTTTTTGTGTTTCTTGTGATTTTCGGCCCCTCACTTTTGCAGCTCTTTGATCTGCTGGTAGGTGAAGCGCATGGGCCGGTTCCGGCTAAGGCGCAGGCCGTCGCTTTCCTTGCGGCGCATATAGACGCTCTGGATGATGCCGAAGCCCCAGTAGAGGCAGGCCGTGGAAGAGCCGCCGGCGCTGAAGAAGGGCAGCGTCACGCCCATGGCGGGCAGCAGGGCCAGGCACATCCCGATGTTGGAAACGGTCTGTAAGGCGATGACGCCGAAGAAGCCGAAGCAGATAAATTTGCCCAGCTCGTCCCGGGAGCTGTGGGCCACATGGAGCAGCTTGAGCATGAACAGCAGCAGCAGCAGGATGATCAGCGAGCAGCCCACAAAGCCCAGCTCCTCACCGGCCACGGAGAAGATGTAATCGCTGTGCTGGAAGGGGACACTGTTGTTGGCCACCCGGCTGCCCTGGAAGATGCCCTGGCCCGTCAGCCGGCCGCTGCCGATGGAGATACGCCCCTGATACTGCTGATAGCCGTCAGAAAGCCGCACCGCCTCGTTGTCCAGATTGAACACCGCGATGAACCGCTTCTTTTGATAGTCCCGCATCACGAACCGCCACAGCAGGGGCAGGGAGACCACCACCAGCAGGCCCAGCGCTGCAAAGTACCGCAGCTTTACGCCCGCGGCGTAGCTCATGAATACGAAGATCGCAAAGAACACCACCGCCGCGCCGGTGTCGCCCTGCATCTCGCAGAGCAGCAAGGGGACGAGCGCATGGCAGGCCAGCAGCAAAACGTGCAGCGGATGGTCCAGATTGCCCCGGCGCTTCACGGAATCCAGATGCTTGGCGAAGGTGAGGATAAAGCAGATCTTCACCAGCTCCGAGGATTGGAACGTGCGCCCGCCGATGCTGATCCATGCCCGGGCGGACACGCCGCCGCCGCCGGAGACTTCCTCGCCGAACAGGGCGGTATAGATCATCAAAAAGACGGAGAAGCCCGCCAGCAGGTACCAGTAGTTGCACATCTCCCCGTAGTCGATGAGCGACAGCACCACCGCGCCCACAATGCCCAGCGCCACGGCCAGCACCTGAGTGCGGAAATAATTCTCCGTGGTGGCCCGGGAGACGCTTTTGAGCAGCAGAAGGCTGTACACGGCGATCCCTGCCAGCAGCAGCCACAGGAGGATATCCGCCCGGCGGATATAGTTCCAAAAACCCTTCAAAGCCCGTGTGATCATCGGTTGTAGATCCTTTCCGGAAAACATTTTGCCCGTTGTTTTGCATATAATCCATAGTTTCTTCCAGTATACCACAAGAGGTTTTCGGCGGCAAGTTTTTTCGTTACATACTTTACTATTCCGTCCAAATCAGGTATAATTCTCTAGGAGTGCGGTGCGCACCGCAAAAACTTTTCTGAAAGGCGCGTGATGATCGATGCTGACGGATATCGAGATTGCCCAGAGCACAAAGCTGCGGCCCATTGCCGATATTGCCGGTGAATTGGGGATTCGGGAGGAGGAACTGGAATTTTACGGCCGGTACAAGGCCAAGATCAACGAAGCCGCTTTCGCCAGGCTCAGGGGCCACGCAGACGGCAAGCTGATTTTGGTGACGGCCATCAATCCCACCCCTGCCGGCGAGGGCAAGACTACCACCACCACCGGCCTGGGCGAGGCCATGGCGAAGATCGGCAAGAAGGCCATCATCGCGCTGCGGGAGCCTTCCCTTGGCCCGGTGTTCGGCATCAAGGGCGGGGCCGCCGGCGGCGGCTATGCCCAGGTGCTGCCCATGGAGGATATCAATCTGCATTTTACCGGCGATATGCACGCCATCACCTCCGCCAATAACCTCTGCTGTGCCATGCTGGACAACCACATGCAGCAGGGCAATCCGCTGGGGATCGATCCCCGGCGGGTGCTGATCAAGCGCTGCCTGGATATGAACGACCGCGCGCTGCGCAACATTATCGTCGGCCTGGGCGGCAAAGTCAACGGCGTCCCCAGAGAGGACGGCTTTATCATCACCGTGGCCTCCGAGGTCATGGCCATCCTGTGCCTGGCGGCGGATATGGAAGATCTGAAAGCCCGGCTGGGCAACATCCTCATTGCCTACACCTACGACAACAAACCCGTCTACGCCCGGGATATCAAGGCCGAGGGCGCCATGGCGGCCCTGCTCCGGGATGCGGTGAATCCCAATCTGGTGCAGACCATCGAGGGCACACCCGCCATCATGCACGGCGGCCCCTTCGCCAACATCGCCCACGGGTGCAATTCCGTGCGGGCCACGCGCCTGGCCCTGAAGCTGGCGGATTACTGCATCACCGAGGCCGGGTTCGGCTCCGACCTGGGCGCGGAGAAATTCATGGATATCAAGTGCCGTATGGCTGGGCTCCAGCCCAGCTGCGTGGTGGTGGTGGCCACCGCCCGGGCCCTCAAATACAACGGCGGCGTGCCCAAGGACAAGGTCAGCGAGGAGAACGTGGAGGCTCTGCGGAAGGGCGCTGTCAACCTCAAGGCCCACGTGGAGAATATGCACAAATTCGGCGTGCCGGTGGTGGTGGCCATTAACCGCTTCGGCACCGATACCGACGCCGAGCTGCAGGTCATCGACGACTGCTGCAAGGAGCTGGGCGTCCGCTATGCCCTGTCCGAGGTGTTCGGTAAGGGCGGCGAAGGCGGTATCGAGCTGGCGGAGACCGTGTGCAAGGTGATCGACGAGCAGGAATCCCACTTCGCGCCCATCTATCCCGACGACGCCACGGTCGAGGAGAAGATCACCACCATCGCCCAGAAGATCTACGGCGCGGACGGCGTGAGCTTCACCAGTCAGGCGCTCAAGTCTTTGCAGGGCATCAAGGCCCTGGGCGGCGACGCCATGCCGGTGTGCATCGCCAAGACACAATATTCCCTCTCCGACGATCCGGCGCTGCTGGGCCGTCCCACCGGGTTCACCATCACCATCCGGGATCTGAAGCTCTCCAGCGGTGCGGGCTTCGTGGTGGCCTATGCCGGGGACATCATGACCATGCCCGGCCTGCCCAAGGTGCCCGCCGCCGAGAAGATCAGCGTGGACGAGAACGCGGTCATCCACGGCCTGTTCTGATGCAGTTGATTTTTACGACCCATTCTCCCGAGGAGACCGAGGCGCTGGCCTGCCGGCTGGCGCATGGGCTCACCGGGGGAGAAGTGCTGGCCTACACCGGGGGCATGGGCGCGGGGAAGACCGCCTTCACCCGGGGCCTTGCTGCTGGGCTGGGGATTGCGGAACCCGTGGCAAGCCCTACCTTCGCGCTGGTAAACGAATACACCTCCGGCCGGTGCGGGCTGGCCCATTTCGATATGTATCGGGTGGAAAGCTGGGACGAGCTGGACTCTACAGGCTTTTTTGATTATCTGGATTCCGGCTGCGTGCTGGCCATCGAGTGGAGCGAGAACATCGAAAACGCGCTGCCGGAGGACGCGATCCGGATCGACATCCGCTGCGGCGACGGCCCGGAGGATCGGATCATCACCATCGACGGCTGGAAGGGGGAATTCCCATGCTGACCTTGGCTTTGGAATCTTCCGCCGGCCCTGCCTCCGCGGCGGTGCTGGAGGACGGCAGGCTGCTGGGGGAGGTCTATGCAAACAGCCGGCAGACCCACAGCCAGACACTGCTGCTCATGACCGAGGGGCTGCTCCGCAGTCTGGGGCTCGCCTGCGGAGATTTCGACCTGATGGCGGTTTCCAACGGCCCCGGCTCCTTCACCGGTGTGCGCATCGGCGTGGCCTGTGTAAAGGGACTGGCCTTTCCACACAATACGCCCTGCTGCGGCGTTTCCACCCTGGAGGCCATTGCCGCAAGGGGACGTGCCTTTGCGGATAAGATTCTCTGCGCGGCGATGGACGCCCGGCGAAATCAGGTGTATAACGCCCTGTTTGCCGTCCAGGATGGAAAGCTAGAGCGCCTTACAGAGGATCGGGCAATTTCCATCGAAGCGCTGGCGGAGGCTTGCGCGCCTTATGGAGAACGGCTGCTTCTCTTTGGGGACGGCGCGGCGCTCTGCTATGAGACGTTCAAATCATTCGGCGCCCGGCTGGCCCCGGAGGAACTTCGGTATCAGCGGGCGGCTTCGGTGGCGCTCTGTGCGGAGCCCCGCGCCCGGGAGGGCAAGACGGTGGCGTCCGAAGCGCTGCTACCCGCCTATCTGCGCCTGCCTCAGGCGGAGCGGGAATTGAAACGCAAAAAAGGAGAGGAGGACACCCTATGAAACTGGCGATTGGCTGCGACCATGGCGGGTTTGCCCTGAAAGAGGCGATCCGCGGACATCTGGAGCAGCAGGCTGTGGACTATGAGGATTTTGGCTGCTACAACACCGATTCCGTGGATTACGCCCCCATTGCTGCCAAGGTTGCCCATGCGGTGGCGGAGGGCAAGGCAGACTACGGCGTGCTGATCTGCACCACCGGGATCGGCATCTCCATGGCCGCAAACAAGGTCAAGGGCATCCGGGCGGCGGTGTGTACTAACAACTATTCCGCAGAAATGACCCGGCGGCACAACAACGCCAATGTGCTCTGCATGGGCGGCAAGATGGTGGACGAAGCCACCGCCATGGAGCTGGTGGATATTTTCATCCGCACGCCTTTTGAGGGCGGCCGCCACCAGCGGAGGGTGGATCAGATCACACAGATCGAGGAAGACAAACTGTAAAGCCAATCGACTTTTCGATTTTTTGTAAAGTTGATTTCCTTTTCGGCTCTATCATTTTCTTTTAGGGAGGAACAAAGATGCAGAAGTATGAAAATGTTTTCGTCATGGATCACCCGTTGATCCAACACAAGCTCACCTTTCTGCGGGACATCCACACGGGCACCATGCAGTTTCGGGAGCTGGTCAGCGAGATCGCAACCCTGATGTGCTACGAGGCCACCCGGGACCTGCCCCTGATGGAGACGGAGATCGAGACCCCCATGCAGAAGACCGTCACCCAGGTGATCGCCGGCCGGAAGCTGGCCTTTGTCCCCATCCTGCGGGCGGGGCTGGGCATGGTGGACGGCATGCTGCAGCTGGTGCCCTCGGCGAAGGTGGGGCATATCGGCCTGTACCGTGACCACGAGACCCTGAAGCCGGTGGAATACTACAACAAGCTCCCGCCGGATATCGAGGAGCGGGACGTGATCGTGCTGGACCCCATGCTGGCCACCGGCGGCTCCGCCATGGACGCCATCACCATCGTCAAGCGCAGCCATCCCAAGAGCATCAAATTCCTGTGCATCATTGCCGCTCCCGAGGGCATCCAGGCGCTGACGGAGGCCCATCCGGACGTCCATGTCTACTGCGCCGCAGTGGACAAGGGCCTCAATGAAAACGGCTACATCCTGCCCGGCCTGGGTGACGCTGGGGACAGGATCTTCGGCACCATCTGATTTTGAGCAATCGCAAAAGCCGTGGCGGCATCATGCTGTCGCGGCTTTTTGTCGTTTGGGCCGATTCGCCCGTCCCACTCAGGCGCGGCGCAAAAAAATCCCGGAACGACAAAATTTTTGTTGACAACCGACCGCCTTCTGCGTATAATATAAAAGTCGTCGCGAGATTTTGCGGCGCAGTCTGCGGGCGTAGCTCATCTGGTAGAGCGCCACCTTGCCAAGGTGGAGGTAGCGAGTTCGAGCCTCGTCGTCCGCTCCAAATTTGAAAAGGCGCTTTTTCAAGCGTCTTTTTCTACCCGGTGACATAGCCAAGTGGTAAGGCAAGGGTCTGCAAAACCCTCATTCCCCGGTTCAAATCCGGGTGTCACCTCCACGTCGCGGCGAGCCCTTGTGGCTCGCCGTGTTTTCGTTTGAAAACGCGGCTTCGCTTATCGGAAGCAGGCTTTTCTCCTCCTCCGAAACGGGTCACGTTCGCTTCGGCTGTGTGCTTGTAAACGCGCACACGACGCCTCTCGCTCACTACCAACCCGTTTCGGTTTTGCGCCTGCGGCGCGGCAGTGTGTATCCCGTTGTGCAATATGTGGTAATGTGTGCTGAAAAATCTGGTGAATATTTTCGGAAATTTTCTTTGCAAATGGGCACGACATGGGCTATAATCAGGGTGAAATTCAGGCTCATCGGGCCTAAAGAAAGGATCTGCTTTTTATGAAGGTTGCAGTCATCGGCTGCGGCACCATTGCCAATGCGGCCCACATTCCGTCATACATGAAAAATCCCGAGGCGGAGATCAAGTATTTCTGTGATATCATCCCGGAGCGTGCCCAGGCCGCCGTGGAGAAGTACGGCTGCGGCACGGCGGTGGTAGATTACCACGAGGTTCTGGCGGATCCCGAGGTGGAAGCCGTCAGCGTCTGCACCCCCAACAACGTGCATTCTGTGATCGCCATCGACGCCCTGCGGGCGGGCAAGAACGTGCTCTGCGAGAAGCCCGCTGCCCGGGTCTATTCCGAGGCGCTGGAGATGCAGAAGGCCCAGCACGAGACCGGCAAGGTGCTGAACATCGGCGTGGTCAACCGCTTCAATGACAGCGTCAACCGCATCAAGGAATACATCGATCAGGGCAAGCTGGGTACCATCCACCATGTGTATGTGAGCTTCCGCGCCCATCGCTCCATCCCCGGATTGGGCGGCGCTTTCACCACCAAGGCTATCGCGGGCGGCGGCGCGCTGATCGACTGGGGCGTACACTATCTGGATATCGTCATGTACTGCTGCGGCGATCCCAAGGTCAAAACCGTTTCCGGCGAGACCTTCTCCAAGCTGGGCAAGGACATGGAAAACTACGCCTACACCGATATGTGGGCCGGCCCGCCTAAGTATGACGGCACCTACGACGTGGACGATTCCGTCACCGCTCTGGTGCGCACGGAAGGCCCCACCATCACCGTCAACGGCGCGTGGGCACAGAACATCGGCGAGGCCGAGCAGTATATCGACTTCATGGGCGACAAGGCGGGCATCCGGCTGCACTATGGCTCCGATTTCACCGTCTACACCACGGAGAACGGCGCGCTGGTGTCGTACACGCCCAAGTTCACCATGCGGGATCATTTCCAGAACGAGATCGACGCCTTTGTGGATTGCGTGAAGACCGGCAAGAAGCTGCCGTCCCATATCGACACGGTGATCGTCACTGCGGAAATGATGCAGGCCATTTACGATTCTGCCGAGCAGCATCGGGAGATCGTCCTGGAGTAAACAAAACCTGAAAGGAGTATTCGTATGTATCCCTTCTCTATCGGCGTAATTCTGGATTCCTTCCGCACCGACATCTACACCGCCCTGGACAAGGCCAAGGCATTGGGGGCCCAGGGCCTGCAGGTCTATGCCACCCACGGCGAGATGTCCCCGGAGGAGATGACTCCTGAGAAGCGCAAGGCGTTTTTACAGGCGGTCAAGGACCGGGGCATGGTGATCTCCGCCCTCTGCGGCGACCTGGGCAAGGGCTTCGGCGACGCCCAGCTCAATCCCGAGCTGATCGAGCGCTCCAAACGCATTCTGGATCTGGCCAAGGATCTGGAGACCGACATCGTCACCACCCACATCGGCGTGGTGCCCGAGGACAAGAATCATCCCCGCTATCAGGTGATGCAGGACGCCTGCCGGGAGCTGGCGGCCTATGCGGATTCCATGGACGCCCATTTTGCCATCGAGACCGGCCCGGAAAAGGCCACGGTGCTGTGCGATTTCCTGGACAGCCTCAACTCCACCGGCGTGGCGGTGAATCTGGACCCTGCCAACTTTGTGATGGTCACCGGCGACGACCCGGTACAGGCGGTGTACACGCTGAAGAAGTATATCGTCCACACCCATGCCAAGGACGGCAAGCGCCTCTACTATCGCGACCCCGAGGCATTGTACGGCCTGGTGGAGGAGGAGATGCTGGCGGATACCTCCTACATCGAGCTGCCTTTGGGCGAGGGCGATGTGGACTTCCCCAACTATCTCAAGGCGCTGGACGAGATCGGCTACAAGGGCTTCCTCACCATCGAGCGCGAGGTGGGGGACGATCCCGAGGGGGACATCGGCAAAGCCGTAAAGTTCCTGGAAAATCTGATCCGCTGAGAAAGACCGAAGGGCACTCCGCTAAGGTTCGGAGTGCTTTTTCGCGGATTGCTGTAAATTGTGTGCCCTGCGGCGCAGACTATGTTTGAGGGAAAATCACCGAAACGGGGGGGCATGGACAAGCCGCCTGTTTCGCAAGAGGGGAAAGGTATGGCAGAAGATCAACAGACAAACCGCCCGGCATGGTTCGGGCGGATCGACTTGAAAACCTTTGGAATCGTCAATCTGGGGACGCTGCTGGTTTCAGTGGGCGTATACTTTTTCAAGTTCCCCAACAACTTTACCACCGGCGGCGTCAGCGGCATCTCCATTATTTTGGGCAGGCTGTTCCCACAGATCACACCGGCCACCTTTGTGTCGGTGATCAACCTGACCCTGTTGGTGGTGGGCTTCATCTTTTTGGGGCGCTCCTTTGGATTGCTGACGGCCTATTGCAGCGCCATGTATTCCCTGGAGACCTGGCTGCTGGAGCTGCTGGTGCCCATGGACGCGCCCTTCACCGACCAGCCTCTGCTGGAGCTGTGCTTCGCCATTTTCCTGCCGGCGGTGGGTTCGGCACTGCTGTTCAACTACGGCGCTTCCAGCGGCGGGACGGACATTGTGGCAATGATCCTGAAAAAGTACACCACCGTGGGGGACATCGGCAAGGCGCTGCTGGTCAGCGACAGCCTGATCGCCGCGTCCAGCTGCTTCATTTTCGGGATGCAGGTGGGCCTGTTCTCGCTGCTGGGCCTGTTCTTAAAGGCGTTTGTGGTGGATTCCGTGCTGGAAAGCATCAACCTGTGCAAATTCTTTTTCATCGTCACCACCAAGGCGGAGGAGATCAACGACTTTGTGATCCACCGGATGAATCACAGCTCCACGATCCTTAATGCCGTGGGCGGGTATTCCCACGGGGATCAGCAGGTGGTGATGGTGGCCTGCCGCCGGGGCGAGGCTATCCGGCTGCGGCAGATGAGCAAAAAGCTGGACCCCCATTCCTTTATGTTCATCACCAACACCAGCGAGATCATCGGCAAGGGCTTCCGTCAGGAGTAGACGGCGGATTTGATTTGCAAACGGGCTTATGATGTGCTATACTGAGAAAAACTGGTATAGACCGTAAGTCCGTTTTGTTTTGGGAGGGTTGGCCGGTGGAAGCCGTCGAAAAAGAAGCATACCGTCAGGAGTTTTGCAAAGTCTTCAAAGAAAAGGTGACCCGGGAGGGCGGCGACCGGCTGCTCGCCTGGCTTTCCGGCACGGATTTTTTTACCGCGCCCGCCAGCACCAAGTACCACGGCGCCTGCGAATGCGGGCTGGTGATGCACAGCGTCAACGTGTACAACATCCTGCGTGGGAAGTATTTCGACGAGGGCGACAGCGAGGAGAGCTTCGCCCTGTGCGCCCTGCTCCACGACGTGTGCAAGGCCCAGTTCTATAAAGTATCCACCCGCAACGTGAAAAACGACGCCACCGGCGCTTGGGAGAAAGTCCCCTACTACACGGTGGAGGATGCTTTCCCCTACGGCCACGGGGAGAAATCGGTATACCTGATCGAGCGGTTCGTGCGCCTCAAGCCCGCCGAGGCCATGGCGATCCGCTGGCACATGGGCGGCTTCGACGACGCGGCCAAGGGCGGCAGCTTTGCGGTCAGCACGGCCTTTGACCGCTACCCGCTGGCGGTGAAGCTGCACCTTGCCGATTTGGAGGCGACCTATCTGGTGGAGCACGGCACATCGGACGTGCGCCGGTAGGCCATCATGGACGAGGGAGGAGGCGTGTCCGTGGACGCGATCATCACCAACGAGCTTTCAAAAAGATTTCCCGATGGGACAGAAGCCCTGCAGGCCGTGAATCTGCGGATCCCGGAGGGCGCGGCCTTTGCCTGCGTGGGCGGCGAAAACGCCGGGAAGACCACGCTGATCCGCATCCTTTCGGGCCTGAGCAGACCCAGCGCAGGGGATTGCTTTGTCCGGGGGCTTTCGCCTTTCTTCGAGGCGGAGAAGCTCCACGCCGCAGTAGGCACGGTGCTGGGCAGCGCCCGCTTCTATGACGATCTCTCCCTGTCAGAAAACCTGCGGTTCTTTGCGGCGCTGGGCGGCGTGGACGAAAACGACGCCATCGACCGGCTTTCTCACCTGCTGCACCGGCTGGACATCTGGGAGCACCGGGACGGCCGGGTGGGGGAGCTTTCCACCGGTGTGGTGGTGCGGGCGGCCCTGGCCCGGGCGCTTATGATCCGGCCCAAGGTGCTGCTGGTGGACGAGCCCGACGGCGGATTGGACCGGGAGACGGCGGATCACATGCAGGACCTGCTTTCGGAGCTGGTGGCCCAGGAGGGCATCACCGTGCTGCTGTGCACCCGGAACATGGAATATGCCCAGCAGCTCTGCGCCAGCTTTGGGATTCTGTACCGCGGACAGCTTTTGGGCGCGGGGGATTTTGAATCCCTGCGCAAGCGGGTGGGCGTGCAGTACCGGGCGCTGCTGCGCATCGGCGCGGAGGACGATCCGCCCAGGGATTTTGAATTTGTGGACGGGCCCAACGGCGGCGCCTGGCAGCGGGAGATCAAAGACGAGGACGAGCTGTCCCGGATCGTGGCCCAGGCGGTGCGGGACGGCAAGAGCATCTACGAGGCGCGCCTGGTGCGGCCCACGCTGGAGGAGATCGCAGCCGCCTTGCTGCAGGGAGGCGTGAGAAGGGGGGAAGATCGGGATGAAGGATACGACGGAGACGAAGCGCAATCCGAGGCATAAGCGGCAGGGAAGACGGCCCGAAAGGAGGGCCGCCCGGTTGTTTTCCTCGGTGGAGCTCACGCTGGTGCGCAAGGATCTCCACGCCATCTGGCGCAGGAACGGCATCCGTGCGCTGCTGATGGCCATGCCCGCCGTGCTGATCATGGTGATCCCGCTGCTCTATTCGGTGGCCATCAGCCTGCTGCCGGTGACGGAGACCCAGCCGCCGGAGCAGCTGCGGGCCATGATCTCCGCCGAGACCGCCGGCCACGGGTACCGCCAGTTCTGGATGGACGCCTTTGCCACGCTGATCTGTCCCATGCTCTTTCTCTGCGTGCCCATCGTGTGCGCGGTGGCCTCCGCCTCCTGCGTATTCGTCAGCGAAAAGGAGAATCACACCCTGGAGACCCTGCTGCTCACCTCCATGGGGGCGCGGTCCGTGTTCAACACCAAAGTCACGGTGTGCGTCCTGCTCTCGGTGGCGGTCTCGGTGGTCTCGTTCCTGGTGTTTGCCATTACCATGTCCGTGGCCGATATCATGATCTCCGCGCCCTACTTTTTCAGTTTGGAATGGCTGGTGACGCTGTTCCTGCTGATGCCGGCGGTATCGCTGTTTTCGGTGGTCTTTGTCACGCTGCTCCTGCACAAAGTGAAGACGGTGGGGGAGTCCCTGCAGACCATGGGCTATTTGATCCTGCCCTTCGCGGTTCTGTTCCTGCTGCAATTCACCGGGCTGTTCCGGGTGAACGTCTTTTTTCTGGGATTTCTGGCGATCCTCCTGTTCGCGGCCGCCTGCGTCCTGTTCAACGCCTCCGCCCGGAGATTCCAGCCGGACAAGCTCTTTGCCGGCCCATCGGAGGGATAAGCCCGCGCATCATAGGCGGATTTTCCCATCCCCATCTGCTTGACAAGTTCGTCAGGATTTGATAAAATTCTGATTGTAAACAAGAGACTTTAGAAAGGAGACTTTTCCATGGAAATTTCCTACACCCCCAAGGGCGTCTGCTCCCGGCAGATCGACATCGTGCTGGAGGACGGCGTGATCAAGTCCGTCAAGTTCACTGGCGGCTGCAACGGCAACACCCAGGGCGTGGCCGCGCTGGCCGTGGGCCTGACCCCTCAGGAGTACATCGCCCGCTGCAAGGGCATCCACTGCGGGACGAAGGACACCTCCTGCCCCGATCAGCTGGCCCATGCGCTGGAGGAAGCCCTGGCCGCCGCGGTCTAAGGATTCCTGTCAATCTGGCTGAATACAACACACATGGAAAGGCGCTGTCTTTGGATAGCGCCTTTCTAGTTTATCGAACAAGAAATATTAAATCTGTCCCTTCGGCGGACATGCGGTCTACGCTCCGCTTCGGTCGGCGCTGGGCGGTTGCCACTGGCAACCAGCGCCGACGAAGGGGCCCATTGAGAATGAAAAGGGGGACAAGCGTGTCGGCTGCGCCGAACGCTGGAAATGCGCTGCCTTTGGCAGCACATTTTTGTCGCCACGCGAAGAGGGCGCTGTCTTAGGACAGCGCCCTCCGCGTATTTCCGGGGTCGTTCCGGATCAGCAGCCGCAGCCGCCGTTGTTGCCGGTGTAGCCGTCGTTTGCACAGCCACAGCCACAACCGTTGCCGCCGAAGCCGTTGCCGCAGCAGCTGAACAGGATCAGGATGAGGATGATCCACAGACAATTGTTGTTACCACACATGGAAGAGCGCCTCCTTTCATTTACACTCCATCCTATGAGCGGCGGAAAAATGTGTTCCAGATCCAAAAAAATCAGTTGCAGAAAGAAATCGAGAGAAAATAAAAGCTCTGGTCGGGATAAATGCAAATAATCTTTTCAGTTTGACTTTCTTTGACTTTGACGGGAAAGTCAAAATGCGGTACACTAAAGTCAAAGAAAGTCAAAGGCAAAAAACAGGAGATGATAAAAATGCGGATCAGCGACAGTGTGGCCAATTATATTTTGCAGCTTTTGAATTCCGCCGACGGCACCGCCGAGATCCAGCGCAACGAACTGGCGAACTTTCTGGGCTGCGTGCCCAGCCAGATCAACTACGTGCTGGCCTCCCGGTTCACGCCCGAGCAGGGGTATCTGGTGGAAAGCCGCCGGGGCGGCGGGGGATACATCCGCATCACCCGCATTCGCATCTCGACCCCGGACATGATCATGCACAGCATCAACGCCATCGGCGATACGCTGGATGCCGGCACCGCCCGGGCCATGATCGAAAACCTGGTGTACAGCGGCGTGCTCACCCGTGGCACGGCGGGAATCATCCAGGCAGCGGTTTCGGATAAATCGCTCAATTCCGTGCCCCGGGCGCTCCGGGACCAGGTTCGGGCCGTGATCTTCAAAAATGTATTGTTAGCCGCAAGGATTTAGCGCATAGTATCAAAGGAGGAGTTTTTTATGATCTGTCAAGCCTGCGGAAAAAAGACCGCCACCACCCATATCAAAACCGTCGTAAACGGCAAGCTCACCGAATACCATCTGTGTGAGGACTGCGCCCGGGAGAAGGGCTACGGCAGCTGGTTCAGCCATTGGGATCTGGACTTCGGCAATATGCTCAGCGGGCTGCTGGGCAGCACCCGCACGGAGGACGTGAAGCGCTGCGAGAAGTGCGGCGCCAGCTTTTCCGAGATCGCCGAAAGCGGCAAGGTGGGCTGCCCCGAGTGCTACAAGACCTTCCGGGCCCAGCTCCTGCCGGTGATCCAGCGGATCCACGGCACCGCCCAGCACAAAGGGAAAATTCCCGGCGGCTCTGCGTTGCGGGTCACGGAGCAGAATAACAAGATCGTACCGGTGCAGTCGGCCCTGGAAGAAAAACGCAAAGCGCTGCAAAAAGCCATCGAGGCGCAGGAGTTCGAGCAGGCCGCGGTGCTGAGAGACGAGATAAAGGAGCTGGAAAACAATGGATAACGGCACAAGATGGTTTGAAAAATCCGGCCCGATGGGCGACGTGGTGTGCAGCACCAGGGTGCGGCTGGCCCGCAATCTCAAGCAGTATCCCTTCCCTGCAAGGGCCAGCGCCGCACAGAAGGCCGAGATCGAGGAAAAGGTCAAAAACGCCCTGCTGTCCGGCAACAGCATCCTTTCCGGCGAATTCCGCTTCGTGCCGCTGGAGGAGCTTTCGGACACCCAGGCCATCGCCCTGGTAGAGCGCCACGTGGTCAGCCCGGAATTCGTCTCCGACCGCCGGGGCAAGGCGGTGCTGGTCTCCGAGGACGAAAGCCTGTCCATCATGATCAACGAGGAGGATCACCTGCGCATTCAGGTGATGCGCAGCGGGCTTTCGCTGAAAGAGGCCGCCGAGACCGCCGACCGGCTGGATACTCTGCTGGGCGAGTCGCTGGATTTCGCCTTTGATCCTCAGCTGGGGTACCTCACCCAGTGCCCCACCAATCTGGGCATTGGCATGCGGGCTTCGGTGATGCTCCATCTGCCTGCCCTCACCGAGACAGGGGCCATTTCCCGCATCGCGGCCAATCTGTCCAAGCTGGGCATGACCCTGCGGGGCTCCTACGGCGAGGGCAGCGGGGTGATCGGCGGGATGTATCAGCTTTCCAACCAGATCACCCTGGGGCTCAGCGAAGGGGAGGCCTTGGCCAACCTGAGCACCATTTCCGACCAGCTCATCGGCGAGGAGAAGAAAGCCCGGCGGGCCCTGACGGAAACCATCGTGGCCCAGGATCAGATCGAGCGAGCGGTGGGCGTTCTGAAAAGTGCCCGGCTGCTCTCCACCGAGGAATGTATGAAGCTGCTGTCCCTGCTCCGGCTGGGGCTTTCCACCGGGTTGCTGACGGGCATCGGCTATGAAGAACTGAACGCGCTGTCTTTCCGGGTGCAGCCCTGCACCCTGTCGGCGGGCAAGCCGCTGACCGAAGCCCAGCGCGATGCCCTGCGGGCCGAGACGGTCCGGCAGGTCTGCGCAAAGATCAAGGAGTGATTGGATGATGTATCGTTTTAACGGATTTACGGAAAAGGCCAACAACGCGCTGAACCTGGCTGTCAGCAGCGCGGAGGAGATGGGCCACGACTATATCGGCAGCGAACACGTGGTGCTGGGCCTCTTGAAGGAGGGCACCGGCGTGGCCAGCGCGGTGCTCACCAAGCTGGGCGCCACTGCGGAATCTTACGAAAAGCTCATCCGGGAGCGGGTTGGGACGGGCACGCCCACCGATCTTTCCCCGGACGCCTTTACCCCGCGCACCAAGCAGATTTTGCAGATCGCCGCCATGGCGGGCGCCCGGCTGCACAATGCCTATGTGGGCACCGAGCATCTGCTCATCGCGGTGATGGAGGACGAAAGCTGCTACGGTATGCGTTTCCTGCACCAGCTGGGCGTGGAGCCCAACCGCATCGTGGCGGAGCTTTCCGCCCTGCTCAACAACACTTCCTTCTCCGCCGGCGGCGAAGCCGGCCAGAGCGGCGAGGGCGGCGGCAAGGCCGAAGGCAAGGCACTGGATCAGTTTGGCCGCGACCTGACAAAGCTGGCCGCCGAGGGCAAGATCGACCCGGTGATCGGCCGGGAGCAGGAGATCGAGCGGGTGATCCAGATCCTCTCCCGCCGGACGAAAAATAACCCCGTGCTGATCGGCGAGCCGGGCGTGGGCAAGACCGCCGTGGCCGAGGGCCTGGCGCTGAAGATCCACGCCGGCGACGTGCCCGAGCTGCTCAAGGGCAAACGGCTGATCTCCCTGGACCTCACCGGGATGGTGGCCGGCACCAAGTATCGGGGCGACTTTGAGGAGCGGATCAAGAACGCCATCGACGAGGTGAAGAACGACGGCAACATCATCCTCTTCATCGACGAGCTGCACACCATCATCGGCGCAGGCTCCGCCGAAGGCTCCACCGACGCCGCCAACATTTTGAAGCCCGCCTTGGCCCGTGGTGATTTCCAGGTGATCGGCGCCACCACCATCGAGGAGTACCGCAAGCACATCGAGAAGGACGCCGCCCTGGAGCGCCGCTTCCAGCCCGTCACCGTGGATGAGCCCAGCGAGGAAGAGGCCGTCGCCATCCTCAAGGGGCTCAAGGATCGGTACGAGGCCCACCATAAGGTGCAGATCACCGACGAAGCCATCGAGGCCGCCGTGGCGCTTTCCGCCCGGTATATCTCCGACCGCTATCTGCCCGACAAGGCCATCGACCTGGTGGACGAAGCCGCGTCCCGCGTAAGGCTGCGCACCTTTACGGCTCCGGATGATTTGCAGGAGCTGGAGAAGCAGATCAAGGAAGTGGAGATCGAAAAGGCCGCCGCGGTCAATTCCCAGGATTTTGAACAGGCCGCCGCGCTGCGAGACAAGCAGAAGGAACTGCAGGAGCGCCTGGAGCGCCAGCGGGACGAGTGGGCCGCCCGGAACGAGCGGAACAATTCTGTGGTCAGCGCCAACGATATCGCGGACATCGTGTCCATGTGGACGGGCGTCCCGGTGGCCCGCCTCACTGAGGAGGAGAGCCAGCGGCTTTTGAAGCTGGAAGATACTCTGCACCAGCGGGTGATCGGCCAGCAGGAAGCTGTGACGGCCATCGCCAAGGCCATCCGCCGGGGCAGAGTGGGGCTGAAAGACAAGAACCGGCCCATCGGGTCCTTCATCTTCCTGGGCCCCACCGGCGTTGGCAAGACCGAGCTGTGCAAGGCATTGGCCGAAGCCATGTTCGGCGACGAAAAAGCCATGGTCCGTTTCGATATGTCCGAATATATGGAGAAGCACACCGTGTCCCGGCTGGTGGGTTCGCCGCCCGGATATGTGGGCTATGACGAGGGCGGCCAGCTCACGGAGGCCGTGCGCCGCAGGCCCTATTCAGTAGTGCTGTTCGACGAGATCGAAAAGGCCCACCCGGATGTGTTCAACATCCTGCTGCAAATTTTGGAGGACGGCCGCGTCACCGATTCCCAGGGCAAGACCGTGGATTTCAAGAACACCGTCATCATCATGACCTCCAACGTGGGCGCGCGGCTGATCACCGAAAAGCAGCAAAACCTGGGCTTCTCCCAGGCGGCCAGTGAATCCGGCGACTTCGAGCGCACCAAGGAGCTGGTGATGGGCGAACTGAAAAACCTCTTCCGGCCCGAATTCCTCAACCGTGTGGACGACATCATCGTATTCCACAAGCTGACCCGGGAGGACACCGCGCAGATCGCCGAGAAGATGCTGCGGACGCTGCAGGCGAAACTTTCGGACATGGAGATCGAGATGACCTTCACGCCCGAAGCCATCAACGCCATCGCCGAAAAGGGCTTCGATCCCGTTTACGGCGCCCGGCCGCTGCGCAGGGCCATCCAGAGCGAGATCGAGGACGCCGTGTCCGAACGGATGCTGGAAGGCGCGGTCATCGCCGGCAAGCGGTACCAGTGCACCTTCGCGGACGGCAAATTCACCTTTACCGAGCAATAAGCCCGGACAGCAAATCTTCCACTTGCAATGAGCCCCCGCCCTTTCCTTTCCGGGAATGGGCGGGGGCTTCCGCGTCTCAAAAAATTTTTCAAGCCCTGTAACCTTTTCCCTCTTTCTTCCGTCTAATAAGTATGGGGCTTGCGAAAGGCCTCCTTGCGGACTTCTTCGCAGGAAAGAAACTGGAAGGGAAGGAAAAGGAAAATGAAGAAACTGACCACACTGCTGCTGACGCTGGCGCTGCTGCTGGGCATCCTGACCGGCTGCGGCGACGACGACAACACCGCTGCCCGGCCCAGCCAGGATGCGTCCTACGCCGGGCACACCACGGAAGGGCCGGAGGTGCCCTGACGGCCCAGCCTATTCAAACCGGGTCGCGATGCGCTTGTCGCTCATGGGCGGGGAATAGACAAATTCGTCCATGTGGTCCCCTTGGAAAAAGTATTCTGGGGGCGCAGGCCGACGGGCTTCGCCGTCAAAGGTCTCGATGATGATGAGCTTGATCTTCATCCGCGCGGGGAGGATGCTCTTGATGAACACACTGGCCTGCTGTCCGGGATAGATGTTCTCCTTGAGCTCCGCCAGCCCCGCCAGATTGGGCTTCAGCTCCACGAACGCGCCGTAGGCCTCCACGGTGCGGATGATCCCCGCCACCGTCTCTCCGGGATGAAATCCCGCGGCGTTTTCCTCCCAGGTGCCCAGCAGTTCCTTGTGGGACAGGGTGATCCTGCCGTTCTCCACGGACTTCACCACCGCCCGGATATCCATCCCCACCGCCAGCCGTTCTCTGGGATGCTCGATGCGGGAAACGGAAATGGCGTCGATGGGCAGCAGGGAGGCGATCCCGCAGCCGATGTCCGCAAAAGCGCCGAAGGGCTCGATGTGGGTGATCCGCGCGTCGATCACGTCGCCGGGCGCCAGCCGGTCTATGTATTCCCGCCGGCACCGCTCCTGGGCGGCCCGCCGGGAGAGCAGGGCAAGGGGAGCGCCATCCTCGTCGCGGGTCACCGCCTGCACGGTGAAGCACACCGGCCGGTTGACCCGGGACAGGATCGCGATATCCCGCACCGCGCCTTCGGCGATGCCCAGCGCGCCCTCCTCCCGGGGGATCACGCCGCGGATCGGGCCCAGATTCACCAGAAGATCGTGCTTCCCGTTACACAGTACCGCCCGGGCTTCCAAAATGCGGCCTTCCCGCTGGGCGTCGGCCAGGGTAGCCGGGGACGACAGCGCCGCTTTATTTTCAAAGGTGTCCAAGTTGTGGCCTTCCGGATAAAAACGCATGATTTGCGACCATTCCTTTCTTCTTACGGGGAAACGTCCTCCTGAAACTGTAAAAAGTATATGCGCGGTCAAAAGGCAAAATAACCCGCCCGGGGACTTGCAAGCGGGGACAAAATGCGCTACAATAAGGGAGCGAATTGCGCGATGCACGAATCAACTGAAAACAAGGAAGGTCACGAACAATGAAAAGAGTATTGCTTATTTTGCTGGCGGTCTGCCTGCTGCTGACCGGCGCTGCCTGCGGCGGCTCCAGCTCCGGCGAAGATTCTCCGGCGGCCAAGGTGCTGGAAAGCGGCGATGAGCTGCTCCAGCCCGAAGATCTGGTGCAGAAGACCAACAACAAGGCGCCGGGCTACCAACTGGACAAGCCCCAAAAAGGGGAGGAGATCGCGGTGATCACCCTGGCCAGCGGCGAAGTGATCAAGCTGCGGTTCTTCCCGGACGAAGCCCCCAAGGCCGTCTATAATTTCAAGCGCCACGCCATAGATGGATACTACGATGGCCTGACGTTCCACCGCATCGTGGACGAATTCATGATCCAGGGCGGCGACCCGGAGGGCAAAGGCTACGGCGGAGAGAGCGTGTGGGGAGAACCCTTTGAGGACGAATTCAACGCCAATCTGCTCAACCTGGACGGTTCCGTCTCCATGGCCAATTCCGGGCAGAATACCAACGGCAGCCAGTTCTTCATCAACGCCACCGGCGGCGGAGACATGGGCTGGAGCTACTACGAGCAGGGCTATGAGATGTATAAGGAACAGCCCGAGGCGTTTATCAGCTATTACCGCAACTGGCCGGATATGGATAAGCTCACCGACAAGGTGAAAGCGCTCTATGACGAGCACGGCGGCAACGTCCATCTGGACGGCTATTACAGCGTGGTGAATACCGGCCACACGGTGTTCGCCCAGGTGTTCGAGGGCATGGACACGGTGTATGCCCTCACCAAGGTGGCTACCGATCCCACCACCGCTGCGCCGCTGGAGCCCGTGGTGATGGAGAAAGTGGAGATCGTGCCCTACGAAGGATAAACCCAAATATCGTTCAGCAGGCAGGACGGGAAACCGTTCTGCCTTTTGCTGTCAGGCCCGCCCGCAAGACGACATAATTTTTTGCTTGATGATCTTCCGTTCGTATGGTATAATAGACCAGTACTATGTGCGGCGCGGGCGGCATGGGTAAAAATCAGAGAGCCTCACCCGCGAAGAATCGGGCCGTGCCCGCGGCGGATGTATACATTCTTTTCATTTTGGCAGACTATCCTTGCAGGAAGGAGATGCTGCAATGAAAAAGGAAGCGTACAGAAACGAGGAGGAAGGCGGCCGGGAGGACAACGGGGGAGAGTACAGCTCCGAACAGCAGAGACAGATCACCGAAAGCGGCTCCGTCACCACCAAGAACCACGGACACGTCATCCACTGCCTGACGATCATCGGACAGATTGAGGGCCACTACATTCTGCCCAGTCAGAACAAGACCACCAAGTATGAGCACGTGATCCCTCAGATCGTGGCCATCGAGGAGGATCCTCAGATCGACGGCCTGCTGATGCTGCTGAACACGGTGGGCGGCGATGTGGAGGCCGGGCTGGCCCTGGCCGAGCTGGTGGCGGGGATGAAGAAGCCCACCGTCTCTCTGGTGCTGGGGGGCGGCCATTCCATCGGCGTGCCGCTGGCCGTGGCCGCAAAGCGGTCGTTTATCGCGGAATCTGCCTCCATGACCATCCATCCGGTGCGCATGAACGGCCTGGTGCTGGGCATTCCCCAGACGCTGGAATATTTCCAGCGGATGCAGGACCGGATCACCAATTTTGTGATCCAGAATTCCAACATCACCCGCGAGCGCTTTATGACGCTGGCGATGAACACCCAGGAGCTGGTGATGGATGTGGGCACCGTCCTGGACGGCCCGGACGCCGTGGACGAGGGACTGATCGATTCTCTCGGTTCGCTGTCCGACGCGCTGGACTGCCTGTACCGCATGATCGACCAGGACAAGAAAAAAGGGAAGGGCAAAAACACCCAGTCCCGGAAGAAGAGCGACTGACCGGCCCTTGCCGGTACATATATACCCAACTATCAGGAGGATGCTGTATGACTGTTTTCGACGCCATTATTCAGGGGATCATCCAGGGAGCCACGGAGTTTCTGCCGGTCTCCAGCAGCGGACATTTGTCCATTTCACAGCATATGTTCGGGCTGGAACTGCCCGGGATACTGTTCGACGTCATGCTGCATCTGGGCACGCTGATGGCCGTGCTGTTTGTCTATCGGTCGCTGGTGTGGCGGCTGATCAAGGAATTCTTTTCCCTCTGCGGCGATGTGATCCACCGGCGGTTCCGCTGGTCGGAGATGAGCCCGGACCGCCGCCTGCTGATGATGCTCTTTATCGGGCTCTTGCCCCTGTTCCTGTTGTTCCTGCCCATTCCCGGCACAGGGATGAGCATCAAGGATCTCTCCGAGCAGCTGGCCTCCGACAGCGGCATCGTGGCCGAGGGCATCGCCCTGCTGGGCACCAGCGTCCTGCTGTTTATCGCCATTGCGGCCAACCGCCAGATGCAGCAGAACCGCCGGGCACGGCACAGCCGCCGGAAAGGCCCTGCGGGCCGGAAGACCATACATACCTTCGACGCGCTGGTGATCGGCCTTGCCCAATGCTGCGCCGCCGTATTCCCGGGGCTTTCCCGCTCCGGCTCCACCCTTGCCGCCGGCCTGGTGCGGAAGATCAACCGCCAGACCGCGCTGGACTATTCCTTTGTGCTGGGCATCCCCGCCATTGCAGCCGCTGCCCTGCTCTCCATCAAGGATATCGGCTCCACCAGCGAATCCATCGGCCTGCTGCCTCTGCTGGTGGGGATGCTCACTGCGGCGGTGGTAGGATTCCTGGCGATCCGCCTGCTGCGGTGGCTCGTCACCACCGACCGGCTGATCATCTTCGCCTACTACACGCTGGTGGCGGGCCTTGCCGTGACCATTATCGGCATCATCGAGCACGCTATGGGGCAGAACATTTTTACCGGGCTTCCCCTTTGAGCGGGCGTTTCCCGAGAATAAACACGAAATTTCAGGGTGAATCATAAAAGGATGTGAATTGATTGGCAGCAAAAAGAACCGCGGCGACCGCCAAAAAGAAAACGCCTGCCAAGACCAGCGCCCCAGCGGCGCGCAAGAAAGCCCCGCAGAGAAGCGCCTCCGGGCGCATGACCGCCGAAAGCATCCGCCAGCGCAATCAGGTGCGGGCGGTGGTGCTTTTTGCCTGCGCCATCTTCCTGGCCTGTCTGGTGCTGGTGACGGGCGATAATCTGTGGCGCTGGGCCCACGGCGTGCTTTTGGGACTGTTTGGCAGCTGGGCCCTGCTCTGGCCGGTGCTGATGATCTACGTGTCCATCGTCACCGCCCTGGAAAAGCCCCACGGGTCGATCAGCGGGAAGATTTGGCTCACCGTGGCGATCATCGCGCTGTGCTGCGCGGCGGGGTATATCTTCAAGGGAATACAGCCGGCATCCGGCACCAAATTCTTTGCTTTCGTCAGCGCACTCTATACAGGCAATACAGGTATCGGCGGCGGCGTGACCGGCGGTATGCTGGGCCTTCCGCTGATGCGGGGCCTGGGTGCGACCGGCGCGAAGATCATCGTGCTCCTGCTGCTGTTCGTCGCCGTGATGCTGTTGACCGGGACGACCCTGGTCACCCTGTTCCGGGCCATCCGCAAGCCGGTGGACGTGGTCTCCAACGGGCTGCACAACGCTCGGCAGCGCAGGGAGGAGGAGCGGCAGATACTGGAAAGCGAGCAGGATATCCAGATCGATATCCCCATCGAATCCCAAATGCCCACCCATCCCGTGCGGGTAGAGACTGCGCAGTTGTTCCCGAAGCCTGAGCCCAAGAAAAAGACCAAAGAGAAAAATGAAAAGCTGGACCGCTTAAAAGAAGTGTTCGGCTTTGAGGAAGTTTCCTCCAAAACCCCTGAGTCCGTTCCCGAGCAGCCGCCCGAGGAAGTCCCGCCGGTTTTGAACGACGACGATTTTGAGCTGAAAGTGCCCGGGAGAGACGAATCGCAGCCGCCCGCTCCCGATGCAGAAGAAGTGGAGCTCCTGACCGAGGACGAAGCGGTGGTTTTCAGCAGCACGGGGTACGCGCCGCTGGAAGAAGACCTTGGGATCGTCGAAAGCCGAGAAGGGAGGGAGGCATCCTCCCAAGGGGAGGCGGGCGCAGAAGATGGGCCTGCCGAGGCGACGCCGGAGCAGCAGCTGCAATACAACGCCGCCGAGCAGCAGCACAACACCTACATATTCCCACCGGTGTCCATGCTGGCCCAGAGCGCCAATTCCAATCCCGCCCAGGAGGCCGAGGAGCTGCAAAACAACGGCAACGCCCTGGTGGATATTCTCAAGAGCTTTGGCGTCCAGACCCGAATTTTGGACATCTGCCGCGGCCCTGCCGTGACCCGGTATGAGATTCAGCCGGCGGCGGGCGTGAAGATCAGCAAGATCACCGGCCTGGCCGACGACCTGGCGCTGAATCTGGCGGCGACCGGGGTGCGCATCGAAGCGCCCATTCCCGGCAAGGCCGCCGTGGGCATCGAGGTGCCCAACAAGACCCGGAGCACCGTGCGGATGCGGGAGCTGGTGGAATCCAACGCCTTTATCACGTCCAAAAGCAAAATTTCCGTGGCCCTGGGCCGGGACATCACCGGCCAGCCCGTCATCGCCGATCTGGCCCGGATGCCCCATCTGCTGATCGCGGGCACCACCGGCTCCGGCAAATCCGTGTGCATCAACTCGCTGATCATCAGCATGCTCTATAAGGCCACGTCCGACGACGTCCGCTTCCTGATGATCGACCCCAAGGCCGTGGAGCTCACCGAATACAACGGCATGCCCCACATGCTGGTGCCCGTCGTCACCGACCCCAAAAAGGCGTCGGGGGCACTGAGTTGGGCGGTTTCCGAGATGATGAAGCGCTATAAGATCTTTTCTGAGTGCAACGTGCGCAATCTCAAGGGCTACAATTCTCTGGCCGAAAGCATGGAGTATCAGGACGAGAACGGCCAGCCTATGCCCGCCATGCCCCAGATCGTCATCATCATCGACGAGCTTGCCGACCTGATGATGGCCGCCCCCAAAGAGGTGGAGGATTCCATCTGCCGACTGGCCCAGCTGGCCCGTGCCGCCGGGATGCACCTTGTGGTGGCCACCCAGCGCCCCTCCGTGGACGTGGTGACCGGCCTGATCAAGGCCAATATCCCCAGCCGCATCGCCCTCACTGTTTCCAATGCGGTGGATTCCCGGACGATCCTGGACGCGGGCGGCGCGGAAAAGCTGCTGGGCAACGGCGATATGCTCTTTGCACCCGTGGACGCCAACAAGCCGGTGCGCGTGCAGGGCTGCTACGTCACCGATGAGGAAATCTCCTCCATCGTTTCCTTTGTGAAAAAGAGCAAGGCTTTGGATTATGACGCCTCCGTTTTGGAGGAGATCGAGCGCAACGCCGCCAGCGCTGGGGAGAAGGACGAGGACAGCGGCAGCGAGGACAGCAGCCGCGACCCCATGCTGGACGAAGCGATCAAGTGCGTGGTCGAGGCGGGACAGGCTTCCACCTCGCTGCTCCAGCGGCGACTGCGGCTGGGCTATGCCCGGGCGGGCCGGATCATCGACGAGATGGAGCAGCTGGGCGTGGTCGGACCCCACGAGGGTTCCAAGCCCCGCCAGGTGCTGATGACCTACGCCCAGTGGATGGAGAAGAATCTGCAAAAGCCCGATCCCACGGACACGGATGACTGAGAAAGAGAAAGAACGTCTGCGCCAGTGGCTCCATAGGGCAAGCCTGATTCTGGCGTCGCTGCTGCTGATTTTGTGGAGCACCTCGCCCAGCCGGCTGCGCCAACTTAAGGTAGATTCCGGCTTCGGCGGCGGCTTTGAGGAAGGGCTTTCCATCCATGTGCTGGATGTGGGAAAAGCCGACGCGATCCTGCTGACCTGTGACGGGCACACGGCGGTGCTGGACGCCGGCACGATCCTGGACGGCTCCGCCGTGGTGGATTATATCCTCCGCAACGATCTTGCCAGCCCGGAGTATATGATCGCGTCCCATCCCGACAGCGACCATATCGGCGGGATGCCCCAAGTCCTGCGGGAGCTGGGCGCAAGGCAGTTTATCCGTTCGGCGTATTTTCCGGAGGCCTATGGGCTGATCGACCCCATCCTGGAGGATGCCACGATCCCGATCCGCACCGTGGAGCCGGGAGACAGCTTCCGGCTGGCAGACGCGGTGCTGACGGTGCTGGCGCCGGTGCAGGAATATTTGGAAACCAACAGCGCCTCGCTGGTGCTGCGGCTGGAATATGAAGATTTCACCGCCCTGTTTTGCGGCGATATCGAGGCGGATGCGGAACAGGACCTGTTGGAAAGCGGCGCGGCGCTCTCCGCGAATTTCTTGAAGGTCGCCCATCATGGCAGCCGCACCTCCAGCACGGAGGCCTTTCTCCAGGCCGTTTCTCCGCAGTATGCCATTGTCTCCGTGGGGAAGGACAACAACCGTCTGCCCAATGAGGATGCCCTCCGGCGGCTGGACGGCATCTGTCCCTATGTTTTCCGCACCGATACCGACGGGACGGTGGTCTTTTCCTATCAGGACGGCCAAATGACCATCCGCACCGAAGCATAGAAAGGACCGGCCATGAAGAAACTGATCGTTGACCGTTTTGAAGGCGGCTTTGCAATCTGCGAGGACGAGGAGCTGCGCACGGTGGCTCTCGAGCGGGAGCGCCTGCCCGATGGGGCAGAGGAGGGGAGTGTGTTGCTCCTTTCCGGAGAAGGCGCGCTGCTGTTGGATCGGGAGGCCACCGCTGCCCGCCGACAACAGCTGGCGGAGCGTCTGCGCAGGCTGCTGCAATAAGCAGCGCATAAATCGGCGGCGGGCTGCATACCCCTTTCCCAGAAGATTTTCCGGGAGGCCGCCATGAAGAAGAAACTGCTGTTTGCCGCCCTGTTCGCCGCGTCCCTGGCGATGTTTGCCGCCCAGACCATGCAGGCTTTTGGGATCGTCAGCTTCCACGTCGATTTCTTTGCCAAGAAGGGCGTGATCGTCCTCGATCCCGGCCACGGTGGGGAAGACGGCGGCGCCAGCAGCGGCAGCGGCGCGCTGGAGAAGGATATCAACCTGGCTATCGCGCTGGAACTGAAA
This sequence comes from uncultured Clostridia bacterium, assembly GCA_947631855.1. Taxonomy (GTDB): domain Bacteria; phylum Bacillota; class Clostridia; order Oscillospirales; family Acutalibacteraceae; genus Acutalibacter. The sequence continues at coordinate 33,794 of CANRMX010000002.1, forward strand.
AAGGATTTGGAGCGGAACTTCTTTGAGGTGATCCTGACCCGGGACGGCGATTACGCCATTGGCGATCTTTCGCTGTCCACGGTGTCCCAGCGGAAGCGTTCCGATATCCTTGCGCGAGTGCAGATGGTGGAGGAGTCCGGCGACTGCATCCTCATCAGCATTCACCAGAATCACTTTACCGAAGCCCAGTACAGCGGCGCACAGATGTTCTATTCGCCCAATCATCCCGACAGCAAGGCCCTGGCCGAGGCGATCCGCCAGAGCGTGGCAGGCTCCTTGCAGCCGGAGAATCACCGGGAAACGAAAGAAGCCGAAAGCAGCATCTTTCTCCTGTCCAACGTCCATGTGCCCTCGGTGCTGGTGGAGTGCGGATTCTTGTCCAATCCCCAGGAGGCGGCAAAACTGTGCGATGAGGCGTACCAAAAGGACATGGCCGCCGCGATCTATAACGGGTTGATCGACTACCTACAGGCCAAGGCGCGGACGGCTCCATAGAATAAACCGATTAAGGAAGGAATCAACGTGGCGGGGAAGAGCAAAATTCTGTACCAATGTACCCAGTGCGGGTTTGAATCTGCCAAATGGATGGGGAAGTGCCCCGAATGTGGCAGCTGGAACTCCATGGAGGAGATCGTCAAAGAGACAGCGGTCGTGCCGAGAGCCGCCGTGAGCCGGGCCGTGGGCAGCGCCCGGCCCGTGAAGATTCGGGATATCAGCATCGAGGACGAGCACCGCTACCACACCGGCCTTTCCGAGCTGGATCGTGTGCTGGGCGGCGGCATCGTCAAGGGTTCGCTGATCCTCCTGAGCGGCGACCCGGGCATTGGCAAATCCACCATGCTGCTGCAGATCTGCGAATCCCTTGGGGAGACCCTGCGGGTGCTGTACGTTTCCGGCGAGGAATCCGCCCGGCAGATCAAGCTGCGGGCGGGCCGCCTGGGCGTGCAGAGCGACAATCTCTGGATCATGACGGAAACCGACGTGCAGCTGATCGTGGAGACCATCCACGCGGAGAAGCCGGACTTGGTGATGATCGATTCCATCCAGACCATGAATTACAGCGAGCTTTCCTCGTCGCCGGGCAGTGTGACCCAGGTGCGGGAGAGCACCAACGCCATGATGCGCTGCGCGAAGTCCATGGATATCCCCATCCTGATCGTGGGCCACGTGAACAAGGATGGCGCCATTGCCGGGCCCAAGGTGCTGGAACACATCGTGGACGCGGTGCTGTATTTCGAGGGCGACCGCCAGATGACCTACCGCATCCTGCGCGCCGCCAAGAACCGCTACGGCTCCACCAACGAGATCGGCGTGTTCGATATGGGCGAGAACGGCCTCCGGCAGGTGGAAAACCCTTCCGAAGCCATGCTTTCCGGGCGGCCGAAAAACGCCTCGGGCACCTGCGTCACCGCCGTGATGGAGGGCAGCCGGCCCATCCTGGCAGAGATCCAGGGGCTGGCCACCACCTCGGGATTCGGCACGCCCAGGCGGATGTCCACCGGCTTCGACTACAACCGCATGGCGCTGATCCTGGCGGTGCTGGAGAAGCGGGCCGGGTATTATTTTTCCAATCTGGATGCGTACCTCAACGTGGTGGGCGGCCTGAGATTGGACGAGCCTTCGGTAGACCTGGCGGTGGCCATGGCGCTGGTGTCCAGCTTGAAGGACACCGCCATCCGGGAGGACACGGTGGTGTTCGGCGAGATCGGTCTGCCGGGCGAACTGCGGAGCATCAATCACGCGGACCTGCGGATCGGCGAGGCTGCGCGGCTGGGATTCGCTCGGTGCATTCTGCCGTATCACAGCTTGAAAAATTTGACCGGGCCCATGGGCGGCATCGAGATCATCGGTGCGAAAACCGTTCGAGAAGCCTTTGAAGCGGCAACGACCCAGTGATGTGCTGCCCGATCCAAAAGCAGAACCGGCGCTTCCTGTGGGAGAGATGCCGGGGAGGCCCTGAAACCGGGCAGGAAGAAAAACAGCCAGAATTATACAAAATAAATATTTTGTATAATTTGGGGGAGAAAAAATGAGCTTTTCAATTCGGGACGAGATGCCGTCTCTTGTGCAGGAGTACGCAGCCTATCTGCGGAACGTGCGGGGCCTTTCGGCGAAAACCGTGGAAGAATATTGTCTGGACCTGCGCACGTTCTTCCGGTTTTTAAAATTGGATCGCGGCCTTGTCGGCGGCGACGTGCCCTTGGAAGAAATTCCCGTGAAGGATGTCGATCTGGAATTTATTCGCTCTGTCAAGACCTTTGACGTGTTCGAGTTTATGAATTTCGTCGCCGACGAGCGCAACAACATGAGCTCCACCCGCCAGCGGAAATCCTCGTCTCTCAAGTCCTTTTTCAAGTACCTGATGGTTCACGAGAAACTGCTGGACGAAAATCCCACGGAAAATCTCACGCCCCCTAAAGCCAAGAAAGCTCTGCCCCATTTCCTATCGCTCGAACAAAGTATCGAACTTTTGAACGCAGTGGACGGGCCCAACCGGGCACGGGATCGCTGCATCCTCACGCTGTTCCTCAATTGCGGGATGCGGCTATCCGAGCTGGTCTCTATCAATATCACGGATGTGATCCACAACAATTCCACGTTGCGCATCCTGGGCAAAGGCAACAAGGAACGGATCGTCTATCTGAACGAAGCCTGTCTGCAGGCCATTCAGGAGTATCTTGCGGTGCGGCCCAGGGACGGCGTGACCGACCGCAACGCCCTGTTCCTGAGCAATCGCGGGACGCGGATCAGCACCAAAATGGTGCAGGCGATGGTGAAAAAATATCTGGAAAAGATCGGTCTGGGCGGCCCCGGGTATTCGGTGCATAAGCTGCGCCACACCGCTGCCACGCTGATGTACCGCTATGGCGACGTGGACATCCGGGTGCTGCAGGATATTTTGGGCCACACCAATCTGGGCACCACCGAAATCTACACCCACACGTCGGACAGCCAGATGGAATCGGCCATCAATTCCAACCCGCTGGCGCATATCACCGACAACCGCGCCGCACGTCCGGCGGATGACGAAGACGAGGACGAAGAAAAGGACGAGGGATGATCTCCCCCGTCCTTTTTTATTGCCTTTTCTTCAAGCGCCTGTGATAGGCGGGCTCGTGCAGCCCGGGCCGGGTCAAAATCGCCAACTCACCGTTCTGGATCATCTGTTCGATCCGCAGGGCGATCCAGCCGTCGCCGACGCCCAGCTGGTATTGGCCCAATATCCGGCCGATCAACGCTGCCTCCTCAAATTCCTCCGGCTGCCGGGCGATCTCACGCCGAATGAAGCCGTCATAGAAATCCTCCGGCACGCTGCACAGCCGCCCGCTCACCACCGCCCGCAGCGCGGCGTTCTCCTGCTGTAAATCTTTCCATTGTGCTGCATAGTACCGCAGTTCCTCATAGGCCGCCTGCCGCGCCTGAGAGGCATACCGGCCAAAGCCGCCGGGCTCCATCTCATCCCAGCCGGAGTAGGTCACGATACTCCCCTTCTCCCGAATTTCCACCTCCGGCAGCTTGACCAGGAAAACTTGTTCGATTGCGCCCCGCCGCACCAGCTGATCGGCCATCCAGCACAGGCCGCACCGGTCATCGGGCTTCTCGCTGTACCAGATGCGCACCGGCTCGCCGTGGGCGGCGCGGGACAGGACGGTTTCCAGCGCTTCCGGCAGGCCCTCCATAAGCGCGGCAGCGGCATCCCTGGCCTCGTCGGGATAGAAAGCAAACAGGCGGCGCAGCGTGTCCAGCCTGTTTTGCGCAAAGCCCTCCTCGGCGATTTCACCAACGCTCAGCGCCAGATGGAACCCAAACACATCCGCCGGGTCGCCGCCCATGGGGACGGCGCTCTCCCACATCTGTTTTTCTCGTTCCTGCGCGTTTTTCCTGGCCCGGTCGATCTCCTCCTGTGTGGATTCTGCGCCGTCCTGGCCGGCCACGATCACCCCAATGGCGCCGCCGCGATATGGGCCGATACCGTACCGCTGGGCGATCTTTAGCCCACCCGCGGCGGAATCGCTGAATGCAACTTCGATCATAGGGGCAACCTCCTTGTCGTTGAAACAAATCGGGCACAGCAGTCTGCGCCCGGTTTTTGTTATTTATTCGCCCAATTCTTCCCGTTCCGCCGCGCTCAGCTCCGATTTCTTTACCAGCTTGCCGCGAATGAACACATAGGGGTCTTCCTCGACCTCCCCATCCTCCTCGGAGGGCTCGTCTGGGGCCACCACCTCGGGCGGCGCGTAGAAGGCGGCGTTCTCCTGCTTTTCCACGGCGACCTCCTCCGGCGTCTTGTCCGGCGGCAGTTCTCCCCTTGCGATGGCCTGCTGCTTCTCATAGGGCTGGATCATATAGCGGTTGATCACCGGGTACACCGTAAAGTTGACCGTATAGCTCACCCAGGCGAACACCACAAAGAGCAGCAGCAGCGCGAAGATGAACACCACCAGATTGATCAACGGGATCACCGCCACCACCAGGAACAGCAGCCCGCCAAAGAGCACGGTCAGCAGCAGATTGCGGCCAAATCCGGCCAGGATAAAGATCATGGCGTTCTTGTAGGCCTGTCCGAATTTCAAATCGAAGGTGACGAACATGATGGGCAGGTAGTACTGGGCAAAGAGGAACAGCACGCTGAACAGCACGCACATCCAGAAGGGCACATAGTAGAGGCTCTCTTGGGCGGCCCGGTTGCCATAGAAGGTGATGGCAAAGCTCAAGATCACATAGGCCGCGTAGACCACCACCCCGTTTAGGAGAAAGTATTTCCAGTTGTCCCGCACGGCGTCCCAGAAATCCGACCACACAAAGGCGTGCTCCTCCCGGGCGAAATTCCGGGTGATCAGCGTCAGGCCCGCCGCAAAGGGCGACACCAGAATCAGCGGCAGGGGCACCACGTAGCGCGTCCAAACGTCCATTTCCACGGCGGAATCGCCCTGGCCGATATGCAGCACAAAATGGGGCAAGCCGATATACAAGAACACCATCAGCGCCACCGCGGCCGCCACCGGCAGGAAGAAGATCAAATTCGCCTGGCACAGCTTGGTAAATTTCCGGAAGTAGATCTCAAAATAGCGGATCGGCGCCGCCTTGGGAGGCTCGTCCTTGTTGACGCCGGGGCCGGGTTTATCGAAATTGAAAAGACCGAAGAAAGCCAAAATATCACTCCATTTCCAGTATGTAGATTCCGTCCTACCCCAGCTTGGCCTTGGGGTGACTTTCCTGATAGACCTGCCGGATATGGTTGTCCAACAGCTGGACGTACACCTGGGTGGAGGAAATATCGGCGTGGCCCATCATCGTCTGGATGTCCTTCACCGAAGCGCCGTTTTCCAGCAGGTGCAGTGCAAAAGAATGGCGCAGGGTGTGGGGCGTGATCTCTTTTTTGATCCCTGCCTCCTCCGCGTAGCCCTTCACGATCTTCCAGAAGCCCTGCCGGGTCAGTCGGCCGCCGTTGAGGTTGACGAAAAGCGCGTTTCCGCTGTCCGGCCCGGTGATGAGCCCCCGCATGCGGTAGATGTAATCGGACACGGCCACCACCGCCGACGGATACATGGGGATCAACCGCACGCCCTTGTTGCCCCGGCAGTACAGCACGCCGGAACGCAGGTTCACGTCTTTGATATTCATGCTGATGAGTTCCGACACGCGGATGCCTGTGGCGTAGAGCAGTTCCAGCATGGCCTTGTCCCGGCAGCCCTTGGCCTCGGTGATGTCCGGCCGGGAAAGTAGCAGCTCGATCTCCTCGCTGGAAAGCACCTGGGGCAGCTTCTTCTCAACGCGCTCCAGCTTGATGCCTTTTGCAGGATTCGTATCTGTCAGCCCGCGGAGGATCAAAAACTTATAGAAACACCGCACAGAAGCCAGGTTCCGGGAGATGGTGGGCTGGGAACGCTTCAGCTCATGCAGCTGATCCACAAAAGCCCGCACATCCTTTTCGTCCGCCTCCAGCGGGGTGAGCCCACGGCCGGAGAGGAATTCCAGATAGTGCAGGGTATCACGCAAATAAGATTCCCGGGTATTGGCCGAGCTGGACTTCTGCACAGCCAGATACTCGCTGAACATGGCGTAATAGTCTGTCATCAAGCGATCCCACCTTCAAAGCAAAAATGAAACGAAACGAAACCGAAAGCATGCAATCAAAATCAAGAAGAATCATTCATTCTTATGAAAAGCTCACAATGGATAAAACTGGGATAAAGTCAATCGACCCATAAAAATGTAAAGATTATTTGAAACCAAAGTTGCGATTTCCAAACCGAGGATGAAAAAATGTATATTCCATAATCTTTCCAAAGAGCTTAAAGAAAAAGCCGTATGAAACCAAGGCCACAAGATATTGAACCTCGAGAAGGAAAGCTGGGCACATCTTGATAAAATGGCCGAAAAATAGAAAAACTGCCGAAAATCGGCCGTTTTTTTGCGAGATCAACCCACCGGAGATCCATTCGACAACATCTTGAGCACACAGTGGAGAAGTCCCCTGTACCTACATACTATAAACCATTCTTTCAAAATTTGCAAGGTTTTCGGCGAATATTTTTCCAAAATTATTTCAACCGCCGTTTTTTATGTCTTTTAACTTATGTAAACCAATGTATAAACCGCATACTGCTTTCTGTCTACCGGACTACATATTGTGTGCATAAAAATACACACGGCTAGACCGTGTGTATCGCTTCGGTTAAAATTTCATTTTTTGTTTTCGATTCACGCCCAGGATACCGCCGATGGCCCCGGAGAGGAAAAGCGCGGCCAATTTTGCGGCGCTTCCCGCAGTGAACGCCGTTTCCAGCGCCAGACCCGAGGGCACCGCGATGCACACCGCAAAGAGCGCAGCGCACAGCAGACCGACGATCCACCCCTTCTCCCCTGCCGCCGCTGCGCTGGCGAGTGCTCCCAGCAGGACCGCCGCGCACCCGATGACTGTGGCGATCACCGGCAGGAACGCTTTATACAGGCTCCCTGTCTTTGCCAGTACCAGTGCCGCCAGCAGCAGGAGCAGGATGCTGGCCGCGCTCATTGTCAGTATCGCTACGAGCAGAATCCGAACATATTTCATAAAGACGACCTCACAGTACAGATATTGGATCACCAATATCTATGTCCCGTGAGGTCAGTGTATGCTTATGTTTTGCTTTTTTGGCTGGCCCGATAGAGCTCGGCAAAGTATTCGTTGGTGTTCAGCAGGGTGGCAAAATCCCCTTCGCCCACGATCTCCCTGTCCCGGAATACGACGATCCGGTCAATGTCCGCGATGGAACTGAGCCGGTGCGCCACACAAACAGCAGGATGCCCACATCCAGCAGCGCCACCAGCACGGCACAGAAAATAAAAACCGGGCGGAGCACACGAAACACCGCCCCACCCGTATTTTTTGATCAACCTTCGTCCTCGTGGACGGTATCCACGCTGCCGATCGCCCAGCGCTTGACGCGAATTCTGGACTTGTCGCTGCCGGTCTCGATGATCACGGATTCCGTCTCATCCTTCACGGCCACGATCCGCCCGCTGATGCCGCCGATGGTGGTGATCTCATCGCCCACCTGCGCGCTCTTGCGCATTTCGGCCTCTTTCTTCTTCTTCTTGTTTTGGGGCCGGAAGAAGACCAGATACAGCACCAGGAAGAATGCGGCGTACACCAGCAGCATGACGATCAGGTTCATTCCGCCGCCGGCAGACGCGTCCAATACCATGGGATTCATCATTTACACCTCCAAAGAGAATGGTCATACAAGAAACAACTGATTTATTATATCAAAATCCCTGAAAAGATGCAACCCCTTTTTCAGATTCTCCGCTCAAGTTTTTCCAGGTTCTCCCGATAAAACTGCTCATAGCAGCCGGCGTCCAGCGCCGCCCGGATCTTCTCCATGAGGGTGTTGTAGAAATACAGATTGTGGATCACCATCAGGCGCATGGCCAGCATCTCCTTCGCCTTGAACAGGTGATGCAGATAGGCCCTGGAAAACCCGCGGCAGGTGGGACAGTCGCAGTGCTCGTCCAGCGGGGAATCGTCCAGCTCATACTTGGCGTTGTGCAGATTCCGCCGCCCCTCCCAGGTGAAGGCGTGGCCGTGCCGGGCGTTGCGGCTGGGCATCACGCAGTCGAAAAGATCCACGCCCCGGCGCACCGCTTCCAGAATATTGGCCGGGGTGCCCACGCCCATCAAATAGCGTATCTTATCCCCGGGCATATAGGGCTCCACCGCCGAGATGATCCGGTACATATCCTCGGCAGGTTCTCCCACGGCCAGCCCGCCAATGGCATACCCGTCCAGGTCAATGTCCGCGATGCGCTTCATGTGTTCGATCCTGAGTTCATCATAGGTGCAGCCCTGGTTGATCCCAAACAGCAGCTGCTCCGGATTGACCGCCTCCTCTTCCCGCTTGAGCCGGGCCATCTCGGTTTTGCAGCGCTCCAGCCAGCGGGCGGTGCGCTCGCAGGAAGCCTTTGCATAGGCGTATTCGGCGGGATTTTCCACACACTCGTCAAAGGCCATGGCGATGGTGGACCCCAGCCGGTATTGAATCTGCATACTTTCCTCGGGGCCCATGAAGATCCTGTGCCCGTCGATGTGAGAGGAAAAGGTGACCCCTTCTTCCCGGATATCCCTGCGCTGCGCCAGCGAAAACACCTGAAACCCGCCGCTGTCAGTCAGCACGGGCCCGTCCCAGCGGGTAAACCGGCGGATGCCGCCCAGGGCTTTCACCTTGTCCTCTCCGGGATTGAGGTGCAGATGATAGGTGTTGCAGAGCTGCACCTGGCAGTGCAGTTTCTTCAAATCGTACGCGGAAACCGCGCCTTTGATGGCCCCGGCGGTCGCCACGTTCATAAAGGCCGGGGTCTGCACCGTGCCGTGGACGGTTTCAAATTCGCCCCGGCGCGCAGCGCCTTCGGTGTGGATCAAACGGTACATAGGCCCTCCTGTTGTGTCCGTAGTCCCTATAATACTACCGATTTTCGTGCCCGCTGTCAAGCACCCGCCTTGACGGGATCGCCCTTTCTGTGGTATCATACAAAAAACAAACCGCATTCTCTGGAGGAAAAAGCAATGGAACGAATCGCCAGCTTTCAGGTAGACCACAACAAGCTGCAGCCCGGGCTGTACCTTTCCCGCCGAGATGGGGACGTCACCACGCTGGACTTGCGCTTCAAGAAGCCCAATACAGGAGATCTGCTGACCAACGCCGAAATGCACTCCGTGGAGCACGTGATTGCAACGCTGCTGCGCAACGGCCGGGCCAAAGACGCCATAGTGTATTTTGGGCCCATGGGCTGCCAGACCGGGTTCTACTTGCTGTTCGACAGTCGGCAGCTGTCCGACGCCGATGCGGTGGCGCTGGTGAAGGAGACCTTTGCCGCTGGAGCGGCTTTTGACGGCCCCATGCCGGGAAAAAGCCCGGCGGAGTGCGGGAACTATATCAATCTGGATACAGCCCTTGCAAAGGCCCAGTGCGCGTATTACTGCGGCGTTATCGACGGCTGGACGGAAGAAAAACTGGCATACTGACAGGCACATGAAAGCTCCCGAAGTCCAAGAACTCCGGGAGTTTTTTGCATTCTCTGCTATCGGATAAACATCGCATCCCCAAAGCTGAAAAAGCGGTACCGCTCCTCCACGGCGGTCCTGTACGCGTGCAGGATGGTTTCCTTGCCCGCCAGGGCGGATACCAGCATGATCAGCGTGCTTTCGGGCAGGTGGAAATTGGTGATCAGCCCGTCGATGCCCCGGAACGTATAGCCCGGATAGATGAAGATGTCCGTCCAACCGGCGCTCTCCTTGAAGCCGCCCTCTTTCTGCGCCACGGATTCGATGGTGCGGCAGCTGGTGGTGCCCACGGCGACCACCCGGCCGCCCCGGGCCTTCGTCTCGTTGATGATGTCCGCCGTCGCCTGGGGCATGAAATAGTGCTCTGCGTGCATTTTGTGGTCGGTGATCTCCTCCGCCGTCACCGGCCGGAAGGTGCCCAGTCCTACGTGCAGGGTGACAAAGCCCACCCGTACGCCCTTTTGCTGGATATTCTCCAGCAGCTCGGGCGTGAAGTGCAGGCCCGCCGTGGGCGCCGCTGCCGAGCCCACCTCCCGGGAATAGACCGTCTGGTACCGCTCCCGATCCTTGAGCTCCTCCGTGATGTAGGGCGGCAGGGGCATCTGGCCGATCCGATCCAGCAGGTTGAAGAACACCCCATCATAGGTAAAATGGATGAGCCGGTTGCCACCCTCCAGCGTGCCGGTCACTTCGCCGCGCATCAGGCCCTCGCCAAAGATAAATCTGCTGCCCGGCTTTGCACGCCTTCCCGGCCCGGCCAGCGCCTCCCAGGTATCGTTCCCGAGATTTTTCAGCAGCAGGAACTCCACATGGGCCCCGGTGTCCTCCTTCACGCCGTAGATGCGCGCCGGCAGCACCCGGGAATCGTTCAAAATCAGGCAGTCCTCCGGCCGCAGCAGCTCGGCAATATCCCGGAAGATTCGGTGGGAGATCTCCCCCGTCCCCTTGTCCAGCACCATCAGCCGGGAGGAATCTCTGGGCTCCACCGGCGTTTGCGCGATGAGTTCCCGGGGCAGATCGAAATAAAAATCGTGGGTTTTCAATGGTCCTTCGACCCCTTTTAATTGAAGTAAATTTTCCTTTCTTACAGGCGGCAGGCAGTAGACAGACCGCGCCCAACTGTGCTATAATGCAACGGGACGGAGAGACCGCGACGTGCCTACCACCGCAAGGTGTATTATACACGGGCCGGAGGATTTTTTCAAGCCTTGCGTGGAAATCGGCGCAAAGCGCGCGGTCCGGCATAGACTGAAAAGACAGGGAAATCGATCCTGTTTCGGGAGGAATAGAAAGATGAAAAAGATTCGCGCAGGCGTGATCGGCTGCACCGGCATGGTGGGCCAGCGCTTTATTCAGCTCTTGGAGAATCACCCATGGTTCCGGCTCACGGCGTTGGCCGCCAGCAGCCGCTCCGCCGGAAAGCCCTACGAGGAGGCTGTGGCGGGCCGCTGGTACATGGCGACGCCCATCCCCGAGGACGTGAAAAATATGCCCGTCTACGACGCCTTGGCCGATATGGACAAGATCGTGGACGCAGTGGATTTCGTCTTCTGCGCCGTCAATATGAGCGGCGAGGAGATCATCGCCCTGGAACAGGCGTATGCCAAAAAGGAGTGCCCGGTGATCTCCAACAACAAGCAACACCGCGCCTTTGACGACGTGCCCATGGTGATCCCGGAACTGAACCCGGAGCACATCCAGGTCATCGAGACCCAGCGCAGGCGGCTGGGCGCCCGCAAGGGCTTCGTGGCGGTGAAATCCAACTGCTCGCTGCAAAGCTATGTCCCGGTGCTCCACCCCCTGCTGGACTGCGGCGTCACGAAGGTGCTGGCCTGCACCTATCAGGCCATTTCCGGCGCGGGCAAGACTTTTGCGACCATGCCCGAGATCGTGGACAACGTGATCCCCTATATCGGCGGCGAGGAGGAAAAATCCGAACTGGAGCCCCTGAAGATTTGGGGCCATGTGGAGAACGGCGTGATCGTCAACGCCCAAACGCCCGCCATCACCACCCAATGTTTCCGGGTGCCCGTGTCCGACGGCCACATGGCGGCGGTGTTTATGAGCCTGGAGAAAAAGCTCTCCGTGGAGGAGATCATCCGCCGCTGGGAAGGCTTCCAGGCGCCGGAAGCTGTGCGGGCCCTGCCCAGCGCACCCAAGCAGTTTATCCACTATTTCACCGAGCCAGATCGGCCCCAGACCAAGCTGGATCGGGAGCTGGAGGGCGGCATGGCCATCTCCGTGGGACGGCTCCGCCCGGACACCCAGTACGACTACAAATTCGTCTGTGTTTCCCACAACACCCTGCGGGGCGCGGCGGGCGGCGGCGTGCTGCTGGCCGAGCTGCTGTACAGCCAGGGTTATATAGACTGACCTTTCAGGAGGACTGCATTATGAAGAAAGTACTGTTCACCGGGGCCGGCACCGCACTGGCCACCCCCTTTGCGCCGGACGGCTCCATCCAGTGGGAGGAGCTGGAGCGGCTGGTGGAATTCCAGATCGACGGTGGCATCGACGCCATCATCGCCTGCGGCACCACCGGGGAATCCGCCACCATGACCGCCGAGGAGCACCTCAAGGCCATCAAATTTATCGTGGAGCGCGTCAAGGGCCGGGTGCCGGTGATCGCCGGTACCGGCAGCAACAACACCCGCCACTCCGTGGAGATCTCTCTGGAGGCCAAAAAGCTGGGGGCCGACGGCCTGCTGCTGGTGACGCCCTACTACAACAAGACCTCCCAAAAGGGTATGATCGAGAGCTTTTCCCACATCGCGGACACGGTGAAGATGCCCTGCATCCTCTACAACGTGCCCTCCCGCACCGGCTGCAATCTTCTGCCCGCCACCTATCAGGCGCTGTCCAAAAATCCCTACATCGTGGCGGTGAAGGAGGCCAACGGCGACCTGGCCTCCGTGGCCCGCACCATCGCCCTGTGCGGCGACGATCTGACGGTCTATTCCGGCGAGGATCTCCTGACTCTGCCCATCATGGCGGCGGGCGGCAAGGGCGTGATCTCCGTGTTCTCCAATGCCCTGCCGGGCCCCATGCACGCGCTGACGGCGGCCATGCTTCGGGGCGATCTGGACACCGCCCGGGCCCTCACGACCCGGTATGCGGACCTGATGGACGGCTTCTTCTCCGATGTGAACCCCATCCCTATCAAAGAGGCCCTGTACCAAATGGGCCTGATCAGCTCCAATTTCTGCCGCCTGCCCCTGGTGGAGATGTCCGACGACGGGAAAGAAAACCTCCTGCGGCTGCTGAAAAAGCACGGCCTGGCGGCATAGCGTTTCGGTGTGACAAGAAAGGAAGTCTGAAATGATTCGGATCATATTATGCGGATGCAGCGGAAAAATGGGCCAGGTGGTGGGCCAGACCGTGGCCGGCCGGGAAGATTGCGAGATCGTCGCCGGCGTGGACCTCCACGCGCCCGATCCCACGGGCTATCCCGTCTATCGGACCCTCGGCGAAGTGCGGGAGCCCGCAGACGTGGTGATCGATTTTTCCCACCCCTCTGCCCTTCAGGATATTTTGGCGTATTTACAGGAACGCCCCGGCCTGGCGGCGGTGCTCTGCACCACGGGCTACAGCCACGAGCAGGTGGAGGCCATCCACCGGGCGGCGCAGGCTTCCCCCATTCTCTATTCCCGCAATATGTCCCTGGGCGTCAACCTGCTGGTGAGCCTCGCCCAGAAGGCCGCCAGCGTCCTGGGGGACGGCTTCGATATCGAAATTTTGGAAATGCACCACAATCAAAAGCTGGACGCACCCAGCGGCACCGCCCTGATGATCGCCGACGCCATCAGCCAGGTGCGCACGGACGATACGAAATATGTCTACGACCGCCATTCCCAGCGGAAAAAGCGGGAGCCTGCGGAGATCGGCATCCACTCCGTGCGGGGCGGGACCATCGTGGGCGAGCACCAGGTGATCTTCGCGGGGCACCACGAGACGATCACCCTGTCCCATTCCGCGCAATCGAAGGAACTGTTTGCCGTGGGCGCTGTCAACGCAGCCCTGTTTGTGAGCGGAAAAGCCCCCGGGCTTTACGATATGTCGGCGCTGATTTGAAAAGAAATCCTGAATATACAGAGGCTCCTGTAAAGCACTCTCGCCTTACAGGAGCCTCGTTTTATTCACTTACAGCACGACCTTGTGGAAAACCTTCTTCCCCTTCTTGATCACCAGCTGTCCCTCGGCAAAATCTGCCCGACCAAAGCTCTTCCCGATGTCCGCCACTTTTTCGCCGTCCACCGAAACGCCGCCCTGCTGCACCAGTCGGCGGCCCTCGCCCTTGGAGGCGGCCAGCCCGGTCTTGATCAGCAAGTCCAGAATGTTGATGGCGCCGTCGGTGAGATCGTCCTCGGTCAGCTGGGTGGTGGGCATATTTTCCGTATTCCCGCCCGCGCCGAACAGCGCCCGGGCGCCCTGCTGAGCCTTTTCGGCCTCCTCCTCGCCGTGGACCATCTTGGTGAGCTCATAGGCCAAAATCTCCTTGGCCTCGTTGAGCTTTTCGCCCTCCCAACCGGCCATGGCGTCCAGCTGCTCCAACGGCAGGAAGGTGAGCATCCGAAGGCACTTGAGCACATCCGCATCGCCCACGTTGCGCCAATATTGGTAGAAATCGAAAGGCGAGGTCTTGTTGGGATCCAGCCAAACGGCGTTTCCGGCGGTCTTCCCCATCTTGTGGCCCTGGGAATCGGTGAGCAGGGTGATAGTCATGGCGTGGGCATCCTTGCCCAGCTTTTTGCGGATCAGCTCTGTGCCGCCCAGCATATTGCTCCACTGGTCGTCGCCGCCGAACTGCATATTGCAGCCGTAATGCTGGAAGAGATGGTAGAAGTCGTAGGACTGCATGATCATGTAGTTGAATTCCAGGAAGGACAGCCCCTTCTCCATGCGCTGCTTGTAGCATTCCGCCCGGAGCATATTGTTGACGGAGAAGCACGCGCCCACCTCCCGCAGCAGCTCCACATAGTTGAGCTGGAGCAGCCAGTCGGCGTTGTTGATCATCATGGCCTGGCCTTCGCCGTCGCCGAACTGGATGAACCGCTCCATCTGGCGCTTGAAGCACTGGGCGTTGTAATCGATGTCCTCGATGGTGAGCATCTTGCGCATGTCGGTGCGGCCGCTGGGGTCGCCGATCATGGTGGTGCCGCCGCCGATCAGGGCGATGGGCCGGTTGCCGGCCTGCTGCAGCCGCTTCATCAGGGTCAGGGCCATAAAGTGGCCGGCGGTGAGGCTGTCGGCGGTGCAGTCGAAGCCGATGTAGAAGGTGGCCTTGCCCGCGTTCACCAGTTCCCGAATTTCCTCCTCATTGGTGACTTGCGCGATCAGCCCCCGGGCTTTCAGTTCTTCGTAAATCTGCATTTGTATCTTCCTTTCCTGTGATTTTTCCAATTCCACCGGCGTGGGCGTTTGGGTGATTTTCCGCTCCCCACCGTCGAGGCGATAACCGATCCCAACAAAAACGCCCCCTGCCAACGCAGAGGGCGAATCACTTCGCGGTACCACCTCAGTTCACCGGGGCCTCACGGCCACGGCCTTTACGGGCACGATCATGCCCTGGCGGTGTAACGCCCGCCAAACGGCCGCTCCTACTGGACAAACGCCTTTCAAAGCGGCGGCTCGGGAAGGTAACTTCAGCGGCAGCCGCGCGCCCGCTTCCACCAACCGCGGGCTCTCTGTGCCGGAGGGCAGCGCCTACTTTCTTTCCGTCATTGCCGATGCTCGTATTATACGGCGGCAAACCAAAAATGTCAAGCCTTTTGGAGCATTTCCTCGGCCATTTGCAGCTGCAGCGGGGTGATGCTGTCACCGCCGATGATCCGGGCCAGTTCCTGCTTGCGGCCTTGGAAATCCAGCGGCTCCACCCGGGTGTAGGTGCGCTCGCCCTCCACCCGCTTCACGATCCGCAGGTGATTGTCCGCCAGGGCGGCGATCTGCGCCAGATGGGTGATGCACAGCACCTGCCGGTTCTGGGCCACCTGTTTCAGCTTCTGCCCCACCTTGGCTGCCGGCGCGCCGCTGACGCCGGTATCCACTTCGTCGAAGATCAGCGTGTCCACGCCGTCTTTTCCTGCCAGAACGGTCTTAATGGCCAACATGATCCGGGACAGTTCGCCGCCGGAGGCGATCTTCGACATGGGCCGGGGCGGTTCCCCTTTGTTGGCGGAGACGAGGAACTGGATCTTGTCGCAGCCCATGGTGTACAGCGGCACCCGCTGGATCTCCGGCAGGAACTCGATGCCCGGCATATTGAGAAACGCCAGTTCTTTCTTCACCTGCTCCGTAAAGCCGCCTGCCGCTTTCCGCCGCCGGTTGGAGAGCTCCCGGGCCAGTTCAATGGCCTTCCGCTTTTCCGCCTCATACTCGGCCTCCATCCGTTCCCGTTCCTCATCGGAGAACTCGATCTGGTGCAGCTGGCTTTTGCAGTTTGCCAGAAAATCCAGCATTTTTTCTTCGCTGTCGCCATATTTCAGCCCCAGTCGGTACAGCAGGTCCAGCCGATCCTCGATGCTCTCCAGCGCCTCGGGGTCAAAGTCGGTGGAAATGCCGGACAGCGCGCTGTCCACGTCCTCCAGCAGATATTCCGCCTCCCGCAGCTTGCCCGCGGGGCTTTCCAGTTCCGGCAGATAGGCCGCGGCCTTTTCCAGCTCACCGGCGGAGAGAGAAACCCCCGAAAGCAGCCCGTCGGTGGAATCGTCTCCCAGCAGTAGCCCGCGCACCCGCTCCAGGGCCCCGGCGATCCGCTCGCTGTTGCGAATGGCGTCCCGCTGCCGGGCCAGCTCCTCCCGCTCGCCGGGATGGACGTCGGCGGCCTCCAGCTCGTCGATCTGGTACCGCAGCAGATCGATCCTCCGGGCCTTCTCGCCCTCGTCGGCGTTCAGGGCTTCCAAGTCGCGCTGCAATTCCCGCAGCCGGCGATAGCTGGCCTGATAGTCCTCCAGCAGCGCCTCCAGCCCGGCGAATTTATCGATATAAGTCATGTGTATCTCCGGCGACAGCAGCTCATAGCTCTCGTGCTGGCCGTGGATGGAGATGAGTCTGGGCCCAATCTCCCGCAGCATGGCGGCGGTGACCGGCGCGCCGTTGCACCTGCACAGGGCCCGGCCCTCCGCCCGGATGTCCCGCTGGATCAGCAACGTGTTGTCCTCCTCCCGAGGGATGGACAAACTGTCCAGCATGGCCAGGGTATCGGCGTCCAGCTCCGAGAATAGCGCGGAAACCGACGCCTCCCGGGCGCCTGTCCGCACCAGATCTCTGGAGGCCCGTTCCCCCAAAACCGCGTGGATGGCGTCGATGATGATGGATTTGCCCGCGCCGGTCTCGCCGGTCAGCACCGTAAAGCCTCCCGACAACTGGATGGAGGCCCGCTCGATCACTGCGATGTTGTTGATGAAAAGCTGCTCTAACACCTAAATCACCTGCTGATCATCTTCCGAAATTCGTCCTGGGTCTCCACGGCCGCCGCCGCTGTCCGGCACACGATGAAGATGGTATCCTCTCCGGCCAGCGTCCCCACAAAATTCGGCCAGCGCACTGCGTCCATGGAGGCGCACACCGCCTGGGCCATGCCCGTCATGCACTTGATGACCACCATGTTCTGGGCGGCCTCCACGGAAAGCACCGAGTCGGAAAACAGCGCGTAGAATTTGGACGATATATCGCCGGTCCCGGCAGCCCCGGCGGAATATTTATATTTCCCGTCCGGAGAGAGGGACTTCACCAGCCGCAGCTCCTTGATATCCCGGGAGACCGTGGCCTGGGTGACCTCAAAGCCGTCCTCTTTCAGGTAGCGCAGCAGCTCCTCCTGGGTGTCGATCTCGTGCTCCCGGATGAGCTCCAATATCCGGGCATGACGCCGTGTTTTCATGCTTCATCTTCCTTCCTGTATATGATCCTCCAACCCCTCAGCGGGTGCTGATGAGTTTGCGGTCCAGTACCTCGAAAAAGCTCCGATCTTTCAGGCGGATAAACCTTGCCGACCGCCGGGAGCGGGAGAATTTCAGCATATCCCCTTCCCGAAGCGCCACCGGAGCGTCGCCATCCACCGTGAGAAACAGCCGGCCGGTGTTCTGCGGGATCGCCACGATCAAGCGGGTATCGCCGCCAAAAACCAGGCTGCGGTTGAAAAAGGCGTGAGGGCAGATGGGCGTGTACACCAGGCACTGCATATCCGGCTGGATCACCGGCCCGCCTGCCGACAGCGAATAGGCGGTGGATCCGGTGGGCGTCGCCACCAGAAAGCCGTCCGCCCGGCACCGGAATGCCCTGCCCTGGCCCAGGTCCATTTCGTAGTCGATGAGCCGGGCCAGTTCGCCGGAGATCACCGCGTCGTTGAGGGCACGATAGGTGGTCTTTTTCCCCATGGAAACCAGCTGCACCGACAGCATCAGCCGCGGTTCCTCGTAGTAATCGTCGGTCAGGAGCTTCGTCAGCAGGGGCAGCTCGCCGCGCTCCAACCCCGCCGTAAAGCCCAGCGTCCCGGCGTTCACGCCCAGAATGGGCTTATCCAGAGAGGCGGCCAGCTTCGCCGTGTGGATGATCGTGCCGTCTCCGCCCACCGCGATCAAGAGGTCGCAGTCCCGCAGCCGGCTCAGGGCGGTGCGGGTATATGCGACGTTTCGCATGGGCAGGGAATCCCTGTGCACAAACGTACAGCCCTTTTCGCCCAGCAGTTCCATGATCTCCTGCCCGCAGGCCAGAGCTTCGGGCTTTTCCAGATTTGGCATCAGAGCGATCTTCACCGCCGTCCCTCCTTTTGTCCTGTCAGCGGTCCAGCGCCTGATGGGACGCTTCCACCACCGCTTCCGCCGGGAGCATCTCCGGCGACAGCGCCGGACAGCCGCTTTTTTTCAGATAGATCAAATATTCGATATTGCCCTCCGGCCCCTTCACCGGCGAATAGGTCAGCCCCAGCACGGCGTAGCCGTTGTCCAGTGCAAAGGCTTCGATCCGTTCGATCACTTCCCGGTGCACGTCCTTGGCCCGCACCACGCCCTTTTTGCCCACTTTCTCCCGGCCCGCCTCAAACTGTGGCTTGATCAGGCACACGGCCCGGCCGCCCGGTTTCAGCAGGGTGTGCAGCACCGGCAGCAGCAGGGTCAGGGAGATAAAGGAAACGTCGATGGAGAAAAAATCGATCTCCTCCGGGATCTCCTGCCGCGTCAGGTACCGGGCATTGGTGCGCTCCAGATTCACCACCCGGGGGTCGTTGCGCAGTTTCCAGTCCAGCTGGCCGTAGCCCACGTCCACCGCATAGACTTTTTCCGCGCCGTTTTGCAGCATGCAGTCGGTGAATCCTCCAGTGGACGCGCCCACGTCCATGCAGGTCAGGCCGTGCAGTTCCAGTCCAAAGGATTTCATGGCCTTTTCCAGCTTCAAGCCGCCCCGGCTGACATAGGGCAATCCTCTGCCCCGCACCTCCAGCGCGGTCTCCTCGGGATACAGGTCTCCCGGCTTGTCGGCTTTTTGATTGTCCGCATAGACGATCCCCGCCATGATCAGCGCCTTGGCTTTCTCCCGGCTCTCCGCAAGGCCCTGGGCCGCCAGCAGCACATCAAGCCTTTTCTTCACGGGGCGCGGCCTCCTTTTCTCCGGGTAGATTTTCCAAAATCATCTGCGCCATCCCCTGACGGGTCAGGCCCAGCTTTTCCAGGGAGCGGAACATGGGCGCGTGCGGGATAAAGGGTTCCTCGATAGCCCGGAGATGATACGCGCCTGTAAAGCCGTTCTGCTTTAATAGATATGCAAAATGCTCGCCGATCCCACCCATGCGCACCCCTTCTTCAAAGAAGAAAACCGCCTTTGCGCCCGTCGCCTCCGCGGCTGCGGCAAGGTCCACGGGGATGATCCGGTTCAGCTTGATCAGCTTGATTTTGATGCCCTGTTCCGCCAGATCTTCCACCGCCTGGGCCGCAAAGGAGAACAGGCGGCCATAGGTCACCACGCACAGCGGGGCGTCCGCCGGGCCGAAGGTGCTGATTGGGTCGGCGGTGGGCTGAAAATCCTTCGGCAGATACAGCTCTTTGCCCCGGGGATACCGCACGGCGCAGAGGCCAGCGCCCTTTTGCACCAAATAGGTCAGCTGCACGCGCAGTTCGTCAAATCCCGCAGGAGAATAGACGGTGGCATTGGGCACGGTCTGCAAAAACGCCGCGTCGAACACGCCCTGATGGGTCACGCCGTCCTCTCCCACCACGCCGGCCCGGTCGATGGCCAAAATCACTTTCGTGCCCTGAATGGCCACGTCGTGGATCAGCTCGTCGTAGGAGCGCTGCAAAAACGTGGAGTACACTGCGAACACCGGCAGCATCCCGCCGGCGGCCAATCCTCCGGCAAAGGTGACGCCGTGTTCCTCGGCAATGCCCACATCGAAAAAGCGGTCGTGATACAGCATGTGGAAATCGGTGAGCCCCGTGCCGTCCCGCATGGCGGCGGTGATGGCGCAGATGCGCTCGTCCTGCTCCGCCAGCGCGCACAACGTCTCCCCGAACACATCCGAAAAGCTGGTGTGATGGGCTCCCGGCTCGCCGGTGGACACGTTGAAGCCCGGCAGACCGTGGTAGATGCTGGGGTCCTGCTCCGCGTACTGGTAGCCCTTTCCTTTGTAGGTGCGCACATGGATCAACACCGGGCGCTGCACCAGCTTGGCGCTTTCAAAGGCTTCCCGCAGGCTGTTGATGTCGTGGCCGTCAAAGGGGCCGTAGTAGGCGAAGCCCAGATCTTCAAAGATGGTGGAGTGATACAGAGTGCGCTTCACCGCATCCCGAACGCTCCGCAGGCCCTTGGACACCGCCCCGCCGATCAAAGGGAGCTTCAGCAGTCCGGCCTCCAGATTGTTTTTGGTGCGGATGTAGCCCGGCTTCGTGCGGATATAGGTGAGGTACCGGGCCATGGAGCCCACGTTGCGGGAGATGGACATATTGTTGTCGTTAAGCACCACGATCAGATTCCGCCGCATCCGCCCGGCGTTGTTGATCCCCTCGTATGCCAGGCCGCCGGTCAGCGCGCCGTCCCCGATCACCGCCACCACATGGCCGTCCCGGCCCAGAAAGCGGTTGGCCTCCGACACGCCCAGCGCCATGGAGATGGAGGTGCTGCTGTGGCCGGTGGTAAAGGGGTCGTAGGGGCTTTCCTCCCGGTTGGGGAATCCCGATAACCCGCCGTCCGTGCGGATGGTGCCAAACTGTGCATACCGGCCCGTCAGCAGCTTATAGGGGTAGCTCTGGTGGCCCACGTCCCAGATCACGCTGTCCTTGGGGGGATCGAAAGCCAGCCCCAGGGCGACGGTCAGCTCCACCACGCCCAGATTGGAGGCCAGATGGCCCCCATTATCCGACACGGTTTCAATGATCGTTTCCCGCAATTCTTCGCATAGAGCGGTCAGCTCGTCCTCGGTGAGCTTGTGCAGATCCTTGGGCGAGGTGATCCCTTCCAACAGCTTTCCCATAAACCAACATCCCTTACGATTCCCGGACAGGCGGCGTTAAAGCCCCAGCCCATTCTGGAGTTTTGCGGCTGTCACCGTGTTTTTCATCAGCATGGCCACAGTCATGGGGCCCACGCCGCCGGGCACCGGCGTGATAGCCGACGCCAGCGGCTCCACGGCGGCAAAGTCCACGTCGCCGCACAGCTTGCCGTTCTCGTCGCGATTCATCCCCACGTCGATCACCACCGCGCCGGGCTTCACCATGTCCGCCGTCACAAAGCCCGCTTTTCCCACGGCGGACACCAGAATATCCGCCTCCCGGGCGATTTGTGGCAGCTCCGCCGTGCGGCTGTGGCAGACCGTTACCGTGCCGTTTTGCCGGAGCAGCAGCATGGCCATGGGCTTGCCCACGATATTGCTGCGGCCCAGCACCACGCAGCGCTTCCCGGAAAGATCGTTCAGGCCGATGGAGTAAAGCAGCTCCCGGATGCCCGCCGGCGTGCAGGGGACGAATCTCGGTTCGCCCTGCATGAGCTTGCCCACATTGACCGGGTGGAAGCAGTCCACGTCCTTTTCGGGCAGGATGCTTTCGATGGCCACCGAGGAGTCCAGCCCATCGGGCAGGGGCAGCTGCACCAAAATGCCGCTCACCGCCGGGTCGCCGTTCAGTTCCCGGATGACCTTCGCCAGTTCCTGCTGGGAAACGCTGCCCGGCAGGAAGCACTCCCGGGAGTCGATGCCGGTGGCGGCGCAGGCGGTTTTCTTGTTGCGGATATAGACCTTGGACGCGGGATCGTCTCCCGCCAGCACCACCGCCAGGCAGGGCCGAATCCCCTGCTCCTTTAACGCCGCCACTTCCCCGGCCACTTCCTCCAGCACCCGGTTGGAGACGGCTTTTCCGTCAATCAGGACTGCCATGTCCTCACTTCCTTTTGCACCTTATTCTTCCCCGTTTGTTTCCGATTCCTGGACTTCCTCCGCCGGAGATTCCCCAGACTCGTCGACAGCCTCGGATTCCTCCTCCTCGCCCACATCCTCTGCGGGCGCATCTTTCGGATGATCCGGCTTGTCCGCCGGGGCGTTGCCGAAGATCGTGCTGAACCGCACCGCGTCTTCGTCCTCCCCTGCCGCCTCTGCGGATTTGGCCGCTTCAATGGCCGCGTCCGCATCTATCTCGGTATCCAGTAATCCCACGGCCTCCATCACTCGGGCGTCCCCGCAGCCGGTGAGGCCCGTCCTCCGCCGCAGGGCGATGAGCAGGATCACGCCGATCACCGCGCTGGTGCCGGCCAGCACCTGGGAGACCCGCAGCCCCGTATGGGGGATCATCAAACTGTCGGTGCGCAGGCCCTCAATAAAGAACCGGCAGGCCCCGTACCAGACGATATACAAGAGGAAAGTCTGCCCGTCATAGCGGCGCAGTTTGAGATTGAAGAAATGCAGCAGCACAAAGCCCAGCAGGCACAGCAGCGATTCATAGAGAAAGCAGGGGTGCACGTTTGCGCCGGGCACCACCAGCTGGGTGTTGTCGCTGTACATTCCCCAGGGCAGGTCGGTGGCCGAGCCGAAGGCCTCCTGATTCACAAAATTCCCCCACCGGCCCACGCACTGGCCGATCAAAAATCCGATGACCGTCACATCCAGCACCGCCAGCACATGGAGCTTCCGGATCTTCGCCATCAGCCCGCCGAACACCAGCGCACCGATCACGCCGCCATAGATGGCCAGCCCGCCGTTATGGATGTTGAAGATCTCCATGGGATCGTTGCGATAGGTGTCGCCGGGGTAAAAGATCACATAGAACAGCCGGGCGCAGACCACCGCGCCGATCAGCCCCACCAGCACCGCGTCCAGCAGACGGTCCATATCGATATGCATCTTGCTGCTCATGCGCCAGGCGTAGAGGATCGCCAGCAGGAAGCCCACGGCGATGATCACCCCATACCAGCGCACCTCAAAGGTGCCGATGGAAAAGGCCGTCTCGTTCACCGTAAACTGGAGCCCCAGCTTGGGGAATTCCACAACATGCGTCATTTGATTTCCTCCTTAAACCGCAAAATCCACGGGGAAAATGACAATCGTTAGGCTTTATTATAGCACATACCGGCGGCTTTTGAAAGAGAAACAGGAAAAATAAATCCGCTTCCTCGCTTTTTGCGAAAAAAAGAAGCCCGAACACGGTGTGTGCGCGGACTAAAAAGTGAACCGAGAAAAATAGCAATCGGCAAACGCCTTTTGGCATTTGCCGATTGCTGGTGCCTCCGATCGGAATCGAACCAATGACACGGGGATTTTCAGTCCCCTGCTCTACCAACTGAGCTACAGAGGCAAATATGGCGACCCGGAACGGGCTCGAACCGTCGACCTCTAGCGTGACAGGCTAGCGTTCTAACCAACTGAACTACCGGGCCATAAAGGAAGGTTCGGAAGCTGCATAAATTGGTGGGGACAATAGGACTCGAACCTATGACCCCCTGCTTGTAAGGCAGGTGCTCTAACCAGCTGAGCTATGCCCCCGCAACCAGTGCTGTCCTTGACGGCTCTACTATATTACAGGATTCAGCGCCGTTTGTCAAGCGATTTTTCAGATTATTTTTCTTTTTTTGTCTGCCGCTGCGCCTCCGCCCGCCGGGCAAGGGCTTCCAGCTCCTCCCGGGAAAAATAATATTTCCGCCCGCAGTATTGGCAGACCGCCTCTGCCCTGCCCTGATCGTCCAGCGGCAGGGTGCGGATCTCCTGGGGCCCCAGCGTCAGCAGCGCCCCGGCAAAGCGTTCCTTGCTGCAATTGCAGGCGTACCGCACGGGCATCTCGTCCAGCACTTCCACCGAGAAGCCCTCCAGCGCCTTGCGGCACATCTCCTCCGGGGAAATGCCCTTGGCCAGCATGGTGGTGACCGCTTCCAGCTTCCCGATGTTTTCCTCCAGCCGATCCGCAGCGGAATCGTCCGCGCCGGGCAGCAGCTGAATCAGCAGCCCACCGGCCAATAGCGCCCTGCCGGACTGCCGGTCGGTCAGCACGCCCAATGCGCACACGGTGGGCGTCTGCTCGCTCTGGGCATAATATTGGGTGATGTCCTCCGCAATCTCGCCGCTCACCAGCTCCACCTGCCCCACATAGGGCTCGCCGTGGCCCGTATCTCGAAACACCGCCAGACGGCCGTCGGCGCCCACCGCGCCGCCCACGTCGATCTTCCCGTCCCCACGGATGGGCAGCTCCACCTCCGCGTGATCCACATATCCGCGCACATTCCAGTCGGCGTCGGCAATCGCCACCAGAGTGCCCAGCGGCCCGCCGCCGTTGATCTTCAAAGTCACCGTCGCCCCGTCGATCTTCTGCATCGCCCCAAAGATTGAAGCCCCGGTCAGCAGCCGCCCCAGGGCCGCGCAGGCGGTCTTGGTCAGCCCGTGCACCTGCTGGGCCGTGCGCACGATGGTGGAAGAATCGATGGCGGAAGCGATCATGCTGCCGTCGGAAGTGATCATGCGAATGATTTTGTCCATGGGACACCTCAACTCAAAGTTTTTGCGCGGCGTACACCAGCCGCTGGCTGTCGGGCTTCGGAGGATCGAAAGTCAACTCGTGGAAGGTTTGGATCGCCCCAAACCCGGCCTTTTGCAGCATGGCCTGAACTTCCTCCGCCGGATAGGCCCACTCGCTGAAATGCTCTGTGCTGCGGGTATAGCGCCGCCCGTCCAGTGCGAAGAAATCCAGCGTGATGTCCACCCGGTGGTGCTGGGCCGCGACCCGATTCTGCCACACGCAGTAGACGTTTTGGGTATCGTAAACAAAGGTGTTGCCGCCCAGCACCGCATCGTGCTTGTAGGGCGTGTTCATGTCGAAAAAGAAATACCCACCGGGATTTGT
Source organism: uncultured Clostridia bacterium (assembly GCA_947631855.1). Lineage (GTDB taxonomy): Bacteria > Bacillota > Clostridia > Oscillospirales > Acutalibacteraceae > Acutalibacter. Next base: position 58,640 of record CANRMX010000002.1, read on the forward strand.
AAAGAAAGATACCTTGTCAAAGGCCCGTTGTAATTCTTCCGGCCCCGCCAGATGATTGAGACTGTCCAAGGTGCAGAAGGTGGTATCTACCGTCCCGTACAGGTCCAGCGCCTGCATCTTCTGGCACAGGAACAGGATATCCGCCCCGGCCTCCGCGCACTTCTCCCGGGCCTGGGAGAGCATCTCCACGCTGCCGTCGATCCCGTACACATCCACGCCCCGGCGGTAGAGTTCCAGCGTCAGCGAGCCCGTCCCGCAGGCGAGGTCTAAAGTCAGCCCCGGTTCATGGCCCACCCGGCGGGACAACTCCAGCCAATAGTCCGCCCAGCGGGCATAGTCCACATTCCGGGTGAGGGAATCATAATAGGCGGCAAAATCGGCATAGGCAGGCACGTCAAGGCACGCTCCTTTACAAATCAGATGTCACAGCGGATCAAGTCCTCATAGGTCTCCCGACGGATTACCAGCCGGTGGGTCCCGTTTGAAACCATCACACAGGCCGGGCGGGGATTGCGGTTGTAGTTGGAGGCCATGGAGTAATTGTACGCCCCGGTGGAGAGCACCGCCAGAATATCTCCCGGCGCGGGCTGCTGCAGGGGCATGTGCTCCCCGATCAGGTCGCCGCTCTCGCAGCACTTCCCGGCGATGGTGGCCGTAAAGTTTTTGCCCTTGTCGGCTTTGTTGGCGATCAGCGCCGTATATTCCGACAGATACAGCGCGTACCGGGGATTCTCAAACATCCCGCCATCCACAGATACATAGCTGCGCACCCCGGGGATCTCCTTGATGTTCCCCACAGTATAGAGGGTGATGCCGGCCTCGCCCACCACGGAGCGCCCGGGCTCGATGTAGATATCCGGCACCGGCAATTCCAACGCGGCGCACCGCTCAAACACCGCGGCAGACACCGCCTGCATATAGTCATCGTAGGGCAGCGCCCGATCCTGCTGGGTATAGCGGATGCCAAATCCGCCGCCCAAATTGAGGGAAGACAGCGTAAAGCCAGGATGCCTTACGGTGATCTCTTTATAAAAAACCAGCATCACCTGGGCCGCGTGGACAAAAGGCTCCGTCTCCAAAATCTGAGAGCCGATATGGCAGTGCAGCCCCGTAAGCGCCACGTTTTCCAGTTCCAACGCTCGATCCACCAGGGCCATGGCCGCGCCGCTTTGCAGGTCGGTTCCAAATTTGGAATCCAACTGTCCGGTGCGGATAAACTCGTGGGTGTGGGCCTCGATGCCCGGCGTGATGCGCAGGGATATTTTCGCCACCTTCCCGGCGGCCTTGGCAAAAGCATTCAGCCGCTCCAACTCGGCGGGATTGTCAACCACGATGTCGCCCACGCCATGGTCCAGCGCCATTTGCAGCTCGGCGTCCGTCTTGTTATTTCCCTGGAAATGGATGCGCTCTCCCGGAGCGCCCGCCTTCAGCGCGGTGTAGAGTTCGCCGCCGGAGACCACCTCCACGTCCAGCCCTTCGCTGAGGACGATCCGCACGATCTCCATGCAGCAAAACGCTTTGCTTGCGTAAAGAGGTTTGCCTTTACAGTTGTAGTATTTCTGGAAAGAGTCCACATAGCTGCGGCACACCCGGCGAATCTCATCTTCGCTCATTACGTACAGCGGCGTACCGTAAATTCCGGCCAGCTCCACCGTATCGCATCCGCTGATGGTCAGATGCCCCTTGTCGTTCTCGGCCAAGCACTGTGCGGTCACGCTGTCACTTCCCTTTCGGTTTGGTTTTCCACGGCCTGTTCCAGAATGCTTTGCAATTCCGACAAGCCATCTCCCTTTACAGCGGAGAAGGGCACAAAGTCCACGCCCGCCTCCTGAAACAGCTCCTCAAAAAGCGCCGTCTGCTTTTCGGTCTCCGTCCGATTCAGCTTATCCGCCTTGGTCAGCGCCACCACAAAGGGCAGCCCGGCGTCGATCAAAAAATTGATCATGTCCACATCGTCCTGGGTGGGCTCATGGCGCATATCCACCAGCTGCACCACCAGCGCGATCTTCCGCTCGGCGGCGAAATACCCCTCCACCAGTCTGGCCCAGCGATCCTTTTCGCTTTTGGAAACTTTGGCGTAGCCATAGCCCGGCAGGTCCACCAGACGGCACTCGTCCATCCGAAAAAAGTTGATGGTTGCCGTTTTGCCCGGCGTGGCGCTGACTCTGGCCAGGCTCTTCCGATTGAGCAGTTTGTTGATGAGCGAGGACTTGCCCACATTCGACCGGCCGGAAAACACGATCTCCGGCAACGTGGCACGGGGCAGCTGATCCGCCCGGCCGGCGGAAAGCTCAAATTCTACTTTCTGGAAATTCACAGGCGCCTCCGCTTTGTCTATTGGTAAAGCTCTCTGGCTTTATTGATCGTCTTCACCGGCTCCACCCCGTGGGTCAGCGGGCTTTCCGCAGGATCGGGCCGGGGCATCCGGGTGAGGGCAGTTTCCAGCACGGTGTCCACTTTCTTCACCGGGATAAACTGCACGTTCTTCTTGACGATCTCATCCACTTCCGCCAGATCGGGCACATTGTCCGCCGGGATCAGCACTGTGGACATGCCGTTCTTATAGGCGGCCATGGTCTTCTCCCGCAGCCCGCCGATGGGCAGCACCCGGCCCTGTAAAGTGATCTCACCTGTCATCGCAATGTTGGAGCGGACGGGGATGCCGGTCAGCGCCGAGGTGATGGCCGTGGCCATGGCGATCCCGGCGGACGGGCCGTCTTTGGGGACGGCGCACTCCGGCGCGTGGAGGTGGATATCGCAGTTCTCGTAGAATTGCGGGGAGATACCCAGCGCCGCGGCCCGGGTGCGTATGCAGGTGATAGCGGTGCTGGCGGATTCCTTCATCACGTCTCCCAGGGAGCCGGTCAGCTGAATTTTCCCCTTGCCCTCCATCACGGCCACTTCAATGGGCAGCAGCTCGCCGCCCACGCTGGTCCAGGCCAGGCCGTTCACCAGCCCCACCGTATCCTCCCGGGACACGTTGTCCTTCATGAATTTCCGGGGCCCCAGCAGTTCTTCCAGATTCTCCGGCCGCACGGTGTACCCGGCGAAATCCTCCTGCCCCACGGCCATCCGGGCCACCTTGCGGCACACCGTGGCGATGCTGCGCTCCAGCGTCCGCACGCCGGCCTCCCGGGTGTAGCCGTCGATCAGCTCCGTCAAGGCGGCCTTGGTGAATTTCAGCTGGGCGGCTTTCAGCCCGTGCTTCGCCAGCTGCTTTTTCACCAGATGTTTCGCCGCGATATTCAGCTTTTCGTCCAGCGTGTAACTGCCCAGCTCGATGATATCCATCCGGTCGTACAGCGGCCCGGGGATGCGCGAAGCGTCGTTGGCGGTGGTGATAAACAGCACGCCGCTCAGATCGAAGGGCAGGTCGATGTAGTGGTCCGTAAATTCGCTGTTCTGCTCGGGGTCCAGCACCTCCAGCAGCGCCGAGGACGGGTCTCCCTTGAAATTCATGCCCAGCTTGTCGATCTCGTCCAGCAAGATCAGCGGATTGTTGACCCCCGCCTGCTTCACGGCGCTGATGATCCTGCCCGGGATTGAGCCCACATAGGTGCGCCGGTGGCCCATGATCTCGGCCTCGTCGCTGACGCCGCCCAGGGACACCCGGACGTATTTCCTCCCCGTGGCCTCGGCGATGGACCGGGCGATGGAGGTCTTGCCCACGCCGGGCGGACCCACCAGGCAGATGATCTGCCCGGTCTGCCGGGGCGCAATGCTCTGCACCGCCAGCAGCTCCAGGAAGCGATCTTTCACCTTGTGCAGGCCGTAGTGATCCCGATCCAGAATTCGCTGGGCGCGCCGAAGATCCAGCCGTACCTTGGAGGCCGTGTTCCAGGGCAGCTCCAGGCAGGTGTCCAGATAGGTGCGGATCACACTGGCCTCGTGGGAGCCGTAAGGCATGTGGAACAGCTTGTCGCATTCCTTCAAGAGCTTTTCCTCACAGACGGCGTTCAGATGCAGCGCTTTCACCTTGCCGCGCAGCTCGTCGGCCTCCTGCTGGGGATTGTCCTCCTCCCCCAATTCGCTGGTGATGGCCCGCAGCTGCTCCTTGAGGTAATATTCCCGCTGATTTTCGTCGATCTGCGCCTGCGCCTTTTGATTGATCTCCTCCTCCACCTCCAGGATCTTGATCTCCTCGGTGAGCACGTCGATGAACTTCTGCATCCGCTTGAGGGGCCGCAGCTCCTCAAGTATGTACTGTTTGCGCTCGACGTCCATGGACATATTGGAGGCCATGTAATCCGCCAGCCGGCCGCAGTCCTTTTCCTGCAGCACGCCCAGCAGCACGTCCGGCGGGATGTGCTTGAACAGCCGCAGATACTGGTCGAATTTCTCGTGGACGATGCGGATCAGCGCCTCGGAGCGGTAGGATTTCTTATAGGTCAGCACCGGCGATTTCCGAATGCTCCCCTGCAAATAGGGATTCTCCTTGAGCACGGTGACGATCTCGCCACGGCACAGGCCCTCCACGTGCAGCTTGATGCCCTCATCCGACCGGTGCAGCACCTGCTTCACCTTGGCGATCACGCCGACTTTATACAGGCTGTCGCCCATGGGCTCGTCGTCGGACATATCCACCTGGGTCACCAGGAAGATCAGCCGATCATGGGACAGGGCCTCGGAGACCGCCAGCATGGATTTTTTCCGCGCCACGTCGAATTGCAGCACCATGCCGGGGAAGAACACGATCCCACGCACGGCCAGCACCGGCAAAATCAAGTCGCTCACAGGGCGGTTGTTGTCATCAGGTAAATTTTGCATATCTGTACTCCTAAAATCAGTGAAGACTGCGATCGGCGCCGCCGATAACAGCCTTCCCGTTGGGCTTTATGATGCGGAATCGCGCCGGTCCCGACGGCGGGACTGGCCGGTCACTTTGATCTTGACGGGCTTCCGGTCCGGGTTGTAGACGATCTCCGGCTCCGCGCCGTTCTGCACCGTCTCCTTGGTGACGGTCACCCGCTCCACCGTGTGGTCGCTGGGCACCTTGTACATCAGGGGCACCAGCATCTCCTCCATTACGGAACGCAGTCCGCGGGCGCCGGTCTTGCGCTCCAGCGTCCGGGCGGCAATGGCAGCGAGGGCTTCGTCGGTGAATTCCAGATCCACCCGATCCAGACTGAAGAGCTTCTTGTACTGGCTGACCAGAGAATTCTTCGGCTCCTTCAGGATACGCACCAGCGAGGCTTCGTCCAGCGGATCCAGCGAAACGATCACCGGCACGCGACCCACCAGTTCGGGGATCAAGCCGTATTTTACCAGATCGTAGGGGGTGACCTCCCGCATCCAGTTGGTGGTCTCCTTCTCCGTCTGGCCGATCACCTTGCCCTCAAAGCCCAGGGTGGTGGAGGCGGAACGCTTCTCCACGATCTTCTCCAGGCCGTCGAAAGCGCCGCCGCAAATAAAGAGGATATTGGAGGTGTCCACGTTGATCACATCCTGCTGGGGATGCTTGCGTCCGCCCTTGGGCGGCACGCCGGCCACCGTGCCCTCCAGGATTTTCAGCAGCGCCTGCTGCACGCCTTCGCCGCTGACGTCCCGGGTGATGGACTGATTCTCGGACTTGCGGGAGATCTTGTCGATCTCGTCGATATAGATGATGCCCCGCTCGGCCCGGTAGATGTCGTAATCCGCCGCCTGCACCAGCCGCAGCAGGATGTTCTCCACATCCTCGCCCACATAGCCTGCTTCGGTCAGGGTGGTGGCGTCGGCGATGGCAAAGGGCACATCCAGCAGGTTGGCCAAGGTCTGGGCCAGATAGGTCTTCCCCACGCCTGTGGGCCCCAGCAGCAGGACGTTGCTCTTGGAAAGCTCCACCCCGTCGCCGGAAAAATAGATGCGCTTATAGTGGTTGTAGACCGCCACGGACAGCGCGATCTTCGCGTCGTCCTGGCCGATCACGTATTCGTCCAGCTTCTTCTTGATCTCCTGGGGCTTGGGCAGATACATGCCCGTCTCCCGGTCGTCGTGCTGACCCTGGAGCTTCTCCTCGTTGTGGATGATATCCATGCACAAGTGCACGCAGTCGTCGCAGATATAGGCATCGGTGCCGGCGATCAGCCTGCCGACCCGGGACTGCGGCCTGCCGCAGAAGGAGCAATAGATTTGGGTGTCGTTGGTGCCGTCCATGGGCCTGCCCCCTTTTGTTTTATCGATGCTCGATCACCTTGTCGATCAGGCCGTATTCCAGCGCCTGCTGGGCGGTCATGAAGTTGTCCCGTTCGGTGTCCCGCTCGATGACTTCCAGCGGCTGGCCGGTGCGCTGGGACAAAATGGTGTTGAGCTTTTTCTTCACGGAAAGGATATGGTTGGCGGCAATGCTGATATCCGTGGCCTGCCCCTGGGCGCCGCCGCTGGGCTGATGGATCATGATCTCGCTGTTGGGCAGGGCCATGCGCTTCCCCTTGGCGCCTGCCGCCAGCAGGAAGGAGCCCATGCTGGCCGCCATGCCGATGCAGATGGTGGAAACGTCGCAGCGGATGTACTGCATGGTGTCGTAGATGGCCATGCCGTCGGTGATCACGCCGCCGGGGCTGTTGATATACAGGGAGATGTCCTTTTCGGGATCCTGCCCCTCCAGATACAGCAGCTGGGCCACGATCACTCCGGCGGAGGCGCTGTTGACTTCCTCGTTGAGGATGATGATGCGGTCGTTCAAGAGCCGTGAAAAGATATCATAAGAGCGTTCTCCGCGGCTGGTCTGTTCGATGACATAAGGGACTAAACTCATATTCATTGTGATCGGCTCCTTTCCAAGCCATGCCTTAGTATGAAGGCAAACACTAAGATTTATTCAGCGGCGGGTCGATTTAGCCCCGCCCTTCCTTATTCGGCGGTTTCCTCCTGAGGGGCTTCCGCGGGCGTTTCGGCCGGGGCTTCTTCGGCGGCCTTTTTGGTGGATTTCCGGGTGGACTTTCGCGCCGTCTTTTTGGCGGGTTTGGCCTCCTCCTTGCTGTCCTCGGCGGGCTTCTCGGGGTTGATCACCGCGTTCTCCTTGAGGAACTCCACCACCTTGCGGTTGGCGATATCGGCGTTGAGGTTTTCGGCGCTGATGAGGTTCTTCACGTTGTCCTCGGGCATCCCGTATTCCTCCGCCAGACGAGCATACTCTGCGGCGGTCTCCTCCTCGGTAGGCTTGATCTCCTCCAGCTGGGCGATCTTCTCCAGCCCCAGCCGCAGCCGCACCTGCCGGGCGGCGGCCTCCTTATACTGCTCCCGCAGGGTGTCGGTGGTCATGTTAGTGTATTTGAGGTATGTCTCCAGATTCAGCCCCTGGGACTGCAGCCGGTAGGCGAAAGAATTGATCATCTCGTCGGTCTCGTTCTCTACCATCTCGTCGGGGATCTCCGCCTGGGTCTTGGCGATGACCGCTTCCACCACCTGGTTCTCCACCTCGGCGTCGGCGGCTTCCGTGCGCCGCTTGGTCAGGTCTTCCTCGATGCTCTTGCGGTACTCGGCCAGGGTGTCGAATTCGCTGACGTCCTTGACGAACTCGTCGTCTACTTCGGGCAGCTCCTTATGTTTGATCTCGTGCAGCTTGATCTTGAACACGGCCGCCTTGCCCTTGAGCGCCTCGGCGTGGTAGTCCTCGGGGAACGTGACGTTCACATCGAATTCGTCGCCCACGTTGTGGCCCACCACCTGATCTTCAAAGCCGGGGATAAACTGCCCGGCGCCCAGGGTCAGCTCGTAATTTTCGGCCTTGCCGCCGTCAAAGGGCACACCGTCCACAGAGCCGTCAAAGTCGATCTCCACGATGTCGCCGTTCTCGGCAGCGCGGTCTTCCACGGTGACGGTGCGGGCGTTGCGCTCCCGCACGTGCTCGATCTCGTGGTCGATATCGCCCTCGGTCACCGCCACGGGCTCCTTGATCACCGGGATGCCCTTGTAGTCCTCCACCGACACTTCCGGCTTGGTGACAACGGTCAGGGTGGCGGCGACGCCGGTCTCCTTGCCGATCTCGTCCACGTTGAAGTTCCCGATGCTCACCACGTCCAACTCGCTCTTTTCCACGGCCTCCAAGATCATGGGGCGGTACATGTGCTCGATGGCGGCCTCGAAAAAGACCCCCTCGCCGTAATATTTTTCAATAAACGCCCGGGGCGCCTTGCCTTTGCGGAAGCCCGGGATGTTCAGCTTTTGGCTCTCCCGCTTGAAGACCGCGTTGATGGCGTTGTTCAGTTCCTCCGCGCTGATCTGGATCTTCAATTCGTAACGGTTTACAGCAATGTTGTTGGCAGAAGTCAATTCCATAACTTTTTTCCTCTCAAAATAAACTTTAGGGGTTCTATATCTAAAACCGCGCCACTGCCAATTATAGCACAGAGCGCGGCAAGAATCCATACTTTTCTTTCAAATTTATTTGGGAAAAAACTGAATTTTCCCATTTCCTGCCGGTCAGGGGATCAGCACCGGCGTGAAATTCACAAAATCACAGGAGATCAACCGCATCCCGATCCCGTTCCATGCGCCGGTCAGCGCCTTCTTCGAGGCATACTGCCCGTGGATGTGCCCGAAATAGCAGACCCTCACCCCGTGCTCCAGCAGGATATCCAGCAGCTCCCGGCACTCCATGGAATCGTACACCGGCGGGTAGTGCAGGAAAGCGATCCGCTCTCCCCCCAGCTTTTCTGCCGCCTGAATCGACGCAAGCAGCCGCCCGGCCTCTCTGGCCACGATCTTCTTATCCTCCTCGCCCGCGGCGTTATAGAGCCAGCCACGGGTGCCGCACAGCGCCTTGTCCCCCACGCGATAGGCGTCGTTATGCAGAACGTGAAGGGAGGTCAGGCTATTCTCCGCCAGAAAATTGTCGATCTTCCTGCGGGTGGACCACCAGTAATCGTGATTTCCCTTGAGCAGGATCTTCTCTCCCGGCAGCCGATGGATGAAGGTAAAATCCGCCAGGGTGTCCTCCAACCGCATGGCCCAGGAAATATCCCCGGCGATGACCACCGTATCCTCGGGCTTCACCAGCGCCCGCCAGTTTTCCTCCAGCCGATGGGTATAGTCCCGCCAGCCCGGGAAAACATCCATGGGCTTGTCCGCGCCCAGAGACAGATGCAAGTCCGCGATCCCATATAAAGCCATAGATCACTCGACTCCGTGCGCGCCCGCGCCGAAGGCGTTGGGCAGATACTTTTCCCCCACGATCCTGCCGTCCCGGGTATACACGGCGGCGGCGTCAAACCGGGGCTGCAGGGCGGTGTGGTGCTCCACGATATAGGCCCCGGCGGTGAGGACGATCTTCTTCTGCTTGGCGGGCGTGATGGCCTCGAAGGGCTCCTCCATGCCGCCCTCCTTCCGGGTCTTCACCTCGATAAACAGCAGGAAAGGCCCTTCCTGGGCGATGATGTCGATCTCGCCGAACCGGCAGTGATAATTCCTTTCCAGGATGACCGCGCCCCGCTCCTTGAGGAGCCGCACGATATGTTCTTCTCCCAGCGCGCCCAGTTCCAGACTGTCCATGGATTTCCCTCACTTCTCCGATAGATTTTTCAAAAAGCTCCGCCGGTGCTCCTCCAGCAGCCCGTGGGCCTTGATGGCCGCATAGTGCTCGGCGGTGCCGTAGCCCTTGTGCCTGGCAAAGCCGTATTCCGGGAATTTGCGGTCCATCTCCCGCAGCAGCCGGTCCCGGCTCACCTTGGCCAGGATAGATGCGGCGGCGATGCTGGCGGATTTGCCGTCTCCCTTGACGATGGTCTCTCCGCCCACGGGCAGGGGCGGCATCCGGTTACCGTCGATCAGCGCCCAGTTCGCCGGAACGGAGAGCACCGCAAAGGCCCGTCCCATGGCGAGGAAAGTGGCCTGCAAGATATTGCGCTGGTCGATCTCCGCCGCGCTGGCGGATCCGATCCCATAGGCCACCGCCTTTTCCCGGATCACGTCGAAGAGTTGCTCCCGCTTCTTTTCCGACAGCTTCTTGGAGTCGTTGAGCCCGTCGATCACGCAGTCCATGGGCAGGATCACCGCGGCGGCGTACACCGGCCCGAACAGCGGCCCACGCCCCGCTTCGTCGATCCCGCAGACCAACTCGTGGCCCGCTTCCATTGCGCTGCGTTCATAGAAAAACCAATCCATGCGCCCTCCTATGGCCGCTCCAGGGTGATGCGCCCCAGGAGCCCGCCCCGGTACTCGTCCAGCACCGTGACGGCGGCCCTCTCGGTGTCGATCTCTCCGCCGGAGATCAGCATCCCGCGCCTGCGGCCCACACGCTCCAAAAGCTCATACCCGGGCAGATCGGCCCCAGCGTCCGCGCCCAGCTTGTACCGCTCCCGGATGCACTGGGGATAGAGCTCATCCAAGAGCTCCAGCAGCCGGCAGGCCAGCCCCTCCCGGTCCAGAATCTCATCCCGCACCGCGCCGGTAAAGGCCAGGTGCTCACCCACGATGGGGTCGTCGAACTTGGGCCAGAGGATACCGGGGGTGTCCAGCAGCTCCAGCCCCTTTTCCACGGTGAACCACTGATTCTGCCGGGTCACGCCGGGCTTGTCCTGCACCTTCGCCTTGCCGCGGCCGCCTGCCAGCCGGTTGATTAGCGAGGATTTCCCCACGTTGGGGATCCCCACCACCATGGCCCGGACAGCCCGGCCCGCCATGCCTTTTTCTTCCCAGCCGGCGATCTTCTCCCCGGCTGCCGCCCGCACGGCGGCATAAAAAGCGGGCATCCCCTTGCCCGCGCGGCAATCCACAGCCACGGCCTTCACGCCCTGCTGCTCGAAAGCAGCGATCCACCGGGCCGTCACGTTGGGGTCGGCCATGTCGCTTTTATTCAGCAGCACCACCCTGGGCTTGGCTTTCGCCAGCTGCTTGAGAACGGGGTTGGCACTGCTGCGGGGCACCCGGGCGTCCAGCAGCTCCACCACCACGTCCACCAGCTTCAGATCTTCCACGATCTTCCGCCGGGAACTGGCCATGTGCCCCGGGTACCACTGTACGGACTGGACTTCACTCATCGTCTGCTACCATCCTAGTGTCAAACTCAATGGGCCGCGCCGAATTTGCTGAACGGGAACAGGAACAGCACGGCCTTGCCCAGAATATTCCGCTCATCCACCATGCCCACTTCCCGGTACCGGCTGTCCTTGGAGATGGGCCGGTTATCCCCCAAAACAAACACGCAGCCCTCGGGCACGGTCTGGGGGAAATCCAGCGTGGGAAAGGAACTGTATGGCAGCCCGGTGATCCCGTTGGCGACACCGAACTGGGAATCGTCCACGGGCTTTCCGTCCACCACCACGGCGCCGGCCTCGTTGTCGATATCCACCACCTGGCCCTCTGTGGCGATGACCCGCTTGATGATGGGCTCCTCCAGCACGTTGGCGATGATCACCACGTCGCCCTGCTGCACCCCAAAGGGCGTCCCCACGATCAGCACCCGGTCGCCTTCGATATAGTTGGGCTCCATGGAAGCGCCCTGGACCGAGATCACCCGGGCAAAGAAGGTGAAGATCACGGTGATGATCACCACCGCGCCGATGATCTCCTCCGCCCATTCCAGCACGCCTTTTGTGAACTTACCCGGGGCTTTTTCTTCCTCCAGCTCCACGTTTTCAGGTTCCATAGTTTCCTCCTGAAGTGTTCTGCGAATTCATAGCAAAAAAGGGACATTTGCGTGTCCCTTTTCCAGCTCTCTTATGCGGCTTTCAGCGGATAGCGCTCTTGACCTTGGCGGCCTTGCCCACACGGTCGCGGAGATAGTAGAGCTTTGCTCTGCGCACCCGGCCCTTGCGGACGACCTGCACGTTTTTCACGTTGGGAGAATGCAACGGGAAGACTCTCTCCACGCCCACGCCGTAGGAGACGCGGCGGACGGTAAAGGTCTCGCTGGAGCCGCTGCCCTTGCGGGCGATGACAGTGCCTTCAAACTGCTGGATCCTCTCGCGCTCACCTTCGCGGATATTCACATCCACCCGCACGGTGTCGCCGATCGAAAACTGGGGTACTTCGTCTTTCAGGGAATCCTGAGAGATCAACTTGATCGCATCCATTTGTTTTTCCTCCATCTATCGTAAAATTCAGACATTCATGCCCTGTTGGCAGCGGACTGTCCGCTTCTTGGCACGGATCGCTCCGTGTTGAGAACCCCACGGGCAAGCCTTTGAGGAAACCCGAGGATTTCAAATGCTCAAATAGTATAGCACGCCTGCCACAAAATTGCAAGGATTTTTTTACCGAAATTCCGAAAAATCCTGGGTGAGCAGCCCTTTGCGGGTGATTTGAACCAGCGGCTCCTCTCCGGTGTACTGTCCCAGCGCGTCCAGCAGCAGCGCGGGATTGACACTTCCCGCCGTGCTGCAGGGCAGCCGCACCCGGCCGGACACGCCGTCCTCTTCCCGGTGGATCTCCATCCCCTGAAAGTAGGGCCGGATATCCATCTCCCGCTCTCCCTTTTTGGTGTGCTTCATCACGGGGATCGTCTCCTGCGCCAGCAGAGCCTGCAGCTTGTCCATTAGCCCGGCAGGGTCTCCCGCCTCCAAAAACAGTTCATAATCCGCCCAGGCCGCGTCCTCCAGCCGATAGACCGGCTCCGCCGCGCCCCGCACCGGGAGCCCTTCCGGCAGCCGCTCGCCCAGCCTCCGGGCCACGTCTTCCAAGGGTACCTCCTCCGTCAGGCGGATGTCCATACACTCCTTCTCCCCATAGGCGCCCAGGGACAGGGGCATGGCGAAAGCCATATATACCCGGGGATTGAACCCCTGGGTATACCACACCGGCAGCCGTGAAAGCCGCAGGGCGCGGGTCATGCAGCGGGTCAAGTCCAGATGGGAGATAAACCGGGCGGAGCCCTTCTTCTCAAACCAGATGCGCACGTTTTTCAACGCAGATCCCTCCCTTAAAGCAGGCGGCCCCACAGTTGGAGCATTCCTCCCGGCAGTTGGGCGTGGTCTCGCCCCGGTAGGCCTTTTCGCATTCCCGCTGCAAAAATTCCTTGCGGATGCCGTAATCCAGGTGATCCCAGGGGAACACCTCGTCAAAGGGCCGCTGCCGGGTGGCGTAGAAATCGGGATCGATCCTGCAGTCCGCAAAGGCCCGCATCCATTTGTCAAAATCGAAGCAGTCGTCCCAGCCGTCAAAGTGCTGCCCGGCCCGGAACGCCGCCTCCAACACCCGGCACAGCTTCCGATCCCCTCTGGCGAACACCGCCTCCAGGAAGCTGGTCTCCGCCCCGTGGTAGCTGATGCTGATCCGCCGGGAGTGATTCGCGCCCCGCAGGTTGTGCTGCTTTTCCTGCAGCATCTCGCCGGAGTCCTGCCCGAACCACTGGAAGGGCGTGAAGGGCTTGGGCACAAAGGCTGCGGCGCTGAGAGACACTTCCACCGCCCGGCCGCCGGGCCTGTCCTTCTTCGCGTAATAGGTATCCACCACTTTTTTGCCCAGCTCCAGAATGGCCAGCACGTCCTCCATGGTCTCGGTGGGCAGGCCGATCATGAAATACAGCTTGATCCGATTCCACCCCTCGGCAAAGGCGGTCTCCACCGTGCGCAGCAGCTCCTCCTCGGTGACGTTCTTGTTGATCACGTCCCGCATCCGCTGGCTGCCGGCTTCCGGCGCAAAGGTGAGGCCCGTCTTGCGCACGGAGTTGATCCGCTCCATCAGCTCGGGAGAGAAGTTGTCCACCCGCAGGGACGGCAGGGAAATGCTCACCTTGTCCGGCTCTGTCCAGGTGTGCAGCCGGTCGATCAGCGCGAACAGCTCGCCGTAATCGCTGGTGCTGAGGGAGGCCAGAGAGATCTCGTCATACCCGGTGGATTCGCACAGCGCCCGGCACTGGCGGTCGATGGCGTCGATGGATTTTTCCCGGAAGGGCCGGTACAAAAATCCTGCCTGACAGAACCGGCAGCCCCGGATGCACCCCCGCAGCACCTCCACGGAAATGCGGTCGAACACCACCTCGATCATGGGCACCGGGAAGGATTCGGGATAGTAGGTGTGATCCAGGTCCATCATGTTGCGTTTCTTCACCGTGGCGGGCGCGCCGTCGGTGGGCGTGTAGCTTTTCACCGTGCCGTCCTCGTGGTACTCCACCTGATACAGCGACGGCACGTACACCCCTTCGATCTGCGCCGCCAGCCGCAGGAATTCCTTTTTGCTCTTGTTTTCCCGCTTGCACCGGCGGTACAGCTCCATCACTTCCAGGTCCACTTCCTCCCCATCCCCCAAAAAGAACAGGTCGAAGAAGTCTGCCAGCGGCTCCGGATTGCACGCGCAGGGGCCGCCGGCCACCACCAGATTGAACAGCTCCGGCCGGTCCTCGCTGCGCAGGGGGATTCCCGCCAGATCCAGCATATTGAGGATATTGGTGTAGCTCAACTCGTATTGCAGGGTGAAGCCGATAAAATCAAAGGCCGTCAGCGGGTCGCCGCTCTCCAGCGCATACAGCGGGATGTGATTCTCCCGCATCAGCTGCTCCATGTCCGTCCACGGGGCAAACACCCGCTCGCACCAGAAATACGGCACCTGATTCATGGCGCCGTACAGAATTTTAATTCCCAGATGGGACATCCCGATCTCGTAGGTATCGGGAAAGCAGAAGGCAAAGCGCACGTCCACGTCCGCCCTGTCTTTCACGGTGGAATTCAGTTCCCCGCCCACATATCTCCCCGGCTTCTGCACCCGGGGCAGGAGCTTTTCAACTTCTTTGGGATACACGCAAACACCCCTTTCACGGTATCATTATACCCGGCCGCGGCCCACTTTGCAAGCCTATTCGGGCAGATAATCCCGCCCCAGCGCCAGATAGAGCATCCCGTAGAGGCTCAGCGCCAGCAGGGAGAAATTGTACCGTGTGCGCAGCAGGATGAGAAACCCCAGCGCCGCCAGGGGCAGCAGCAAAATCGCCGAAACGATCCTGCTGAGCCGCCCGGCCCGCTCCCAGCCGAGCACCTGCCCTGCCGCGCTCCGCAGGGCAAGCCCGCCGTCCAGCGGCTCGATGGGCAGGCTGTGGAGGAGCCCCAGCGCCAGATTGGACCCGGCAAACAGCCCACTGCCCCGGCCCGCCAGCGCCAGCACCCCATATGCCGCCAGATTCGCGCCCGGCCCCGCCAGCGAAACCGCGCAGCTTTTCCAGCCGTTCAAAAATTTTTCCCGCCGGGGCACGATCCGGCAGCCCAGGGCGGTGAGGGTGACGGCTTCCGGGGCAGCGTGGAAAATCCCCAGCGCGGCAAGGTGGGCCGCTTCATGCAGCGCTGCGGCCAGCGCCAGCAATGCGCCGCCCGACACCCCTGCGAAGATGCAGCAGAATGCCAACAGCGCAAAGCACGAGAAATTCACCTGCACCCGGCAGCCGCCCCATCGGAACGAAAACACCGGCTATACCCGTTCTGCGCCCGCCGCCGGCAAAAGGGCCTGCTGCTCCCCTTCTCCGGTGACGGAAGACTGCGCATCCTCCCGCTGGAACCGGGGCAGGTCGATCACCTTGGCGGATTCCTCCCGGTACCAGTGGGTGATCTGTCCGAACATCTCCGGCCGGGCGTATTTCAGCACCGCCAGACCCAGCAGGATCAGGATGCACGCCGCCGCCTGTAAAATTGGCACCACGCTGCCCTTTCGTTCGCCGGGCACTTCCGGCACATCGAATGTCTGTTCTTTTTCCTGCGGGAATTCCTCCTCCCGCTGATTTTCCGGATAGCGGATCATAGGATGATACACAGCAGGCCGCTGCACCCGTCGTTGATGATCCGTTCGATGGTCTCCCGCACCTTTTCCCGGGCGTCGATGGGCATGCGGTACAGCTTGTTGTGCATGCCCTCGTTCACCAGCGAGTGGAGGGATTTCCCAAAGATATTGGATTCCCAGATCTTCACCGGGTTTTCCTCGAACTCCTTGAGCAGGTACATCACCAGCTCCTCCGACTGCTGCTCGGAGCCTACGATGGGCGTGATCTCCGTGTTGATGGTGGTCTTCATCATGTGGATGGAGGGCGCGGTGGCCTTGAGCCGGATGCCGTATTTGCCGTTCTGCTTGAGGATCTGCGGCTCCTCCAGCGTCAGCTCCTCCACCTCGGGCATCACGATGCCGTAGCCCGTCTCCTGAACGTCCTCATAGGCCTGCTGCAGCTTGGCGAACTGTTTTTTGATCTGGGTCATCTCCACCAGCTGGGCCATCAGCTCCGACTCGTCCTTGATCTCGATCCCCGTCTTTTCTCCCAAGATCCGATAGAACAGCCCCTCGTCGAACACCAGTTTGCCCTGGCCTTTGCCGCTGCCCAGGTCGATGGATTCCACCTGCACGGCCTGGATAAACGCGTTCTCCTTCAGGGATTCCAGCATCCCCTTCACTTCCCGCATCCGCCCGATGCCGTAGGCTTCCCGCAGGGAAGTGAGTACGGAGGAAAGCAGCCAGTGGTCGGTATCCAGCGCGCCCATCCAGCCTGGGATGGCCAGCTCCACCTCCCGCACGGGGAACTGGTACAGGAGGCTTGCGATCACCTGCTTCACGTCCTCTTCGGTGATGTCGATGCAGTTGACCGGCAGCACCGGCGTGCCGTACTTTTCGGAGAGCCGCTGGGCCAGGCTCCTGCTGGCGGGCGTGTCGGGATCCACGCAGTTTAAGAGGATCACATAGGGGCGGCCGGTCTGCTCCAGCTCCTCAATGACCCGCTCCTCGGCCTCCTCATATTCCTCCCGGGGAATGTCGCTGATGCTGCCGTCGGTGGTGACCACCAGCCCGATGGTGGAGTGCTCGGTGATGACCTTCCGGGTGCCCAGCTCCGCCGCCATGTTGAAGGGGATGGGCTCTTCAAACCAGGGCGTGCGCACCATCCGGGGCTGGTCTTCCTCGATGTACCCGATGGCGCTGGGCACGATATAGCCCACGCAGTCGATCATGCGCACGGAAAACCCGGCTTCGTCGTCGATCTGCACGTTCACCGCCTGCTCCGGGATGAACTTGGGTTCCGTGGTCATGATGGTGCGGCCGCCGGAAGACTGGGGCAATTCGTCCACCGCCCGCTCCCGCTGCAGCCCGTCGGGAATATTGGGGATCACCACCGTGTCCATAAATTTCTTGATAAAGGTGGATTTCCCGGTCCGCACCGGGCCCACCACACCGATATAGATCTCGCCGCCGGTGCGGTCCTGAATATCCTTATAGACGTTGAATTCTGCCATGACAGTACCTCTCTTTTAGATTGCTGAACGGTTGAGGAGGATAATGGGCCTGGCCTCGGGCACGGTGTCCTCGTAGAGCTCGTTCTGGGTGCGGAGATCGGCCAGCAGCGTCCGGTGCTTTTTGGCGATCTCCCAAACCTTCTCCCCTTGTGCTGCGTAATAGACCAAAAGCCTTGCGCCGGCGGGATAGGGCTGGGCGTTGGGGTCGCTCTCGGCGGCGGTGATGTACTGCACCGGCGTCTTCGCGCTGAGGCATGTGGTGACGGCGGTTTCCACGGAAAGCTCCACGGTGCCCCGGTCGGCGATGCGGTATTCCCAGATATCCGTGCGGCTCAGGGTTTCGCTTTTCCTGGGGAGGTCGTCGTCCATGTCGGTGGAGGCGGTGTAATCGAACGCCTTTTCCGTGTAGAGGATCCGCCCGCCGGCAGCGGCATAGAGCATACACACCGTGAAGCGCACCCGGTAATTGAGTTTCCCTTTGTCGCAGGTGGACTGCACTTTGTCCTGCTCGCACCAGATATCCAGCAGTTTTTCGATGCCCTCCTCAGCAGCCGGCAGGATGCACTTCTTTTTCAGCACCTCGCTGTGGGTGTCCTGGGCGGTGATCAGGGCTGTCTGGCCATAGCGCAGGGTCAGGGGCGTTTTGACGGAGTAGGCATCGTCGATGATCTCCACCTCACAGGGCTTGTAGAGGAAAGCCGCCAGGAACACCTTTACCAGCAGCTCCGCCACGGTGTACTCCCCCACATCGTCCTCCTTGGGCTGGATGCTGCATTCGCCGATGGACGCTTTCAGGTCGCAGATGCAGTCGCCGTCGGCACCGGCGCAGTCGATCACCTGGCTGAAATCCAGTGACGCGCTCATCCGCTCCACCCCGCCGTCATCCACCGCGGACAGATACAAAAAAGCGATCTCCACCGACCCGTTTACCGTGAGCTGCCCGTCTCCCGGCCGGCAGTCTCCCACCCGGCAGGAGGCGCTTTTCCGCAGGATGGCCTCGATGGGCGGCTTCCCGTTCTTGAGGGTCAAGGTGTCCTCCAGGGTGAATTGATGGCTCAGGGCGTTCACCGCCTGGAACGCCCGGTAGCCGCTTTTCAGCTTTTCGATGCCGTCGTCCTCCATGTCGGCAGTGATCAGCTCCTGCCGCTGGGCCACCGCCAGCGCCCTGAGTGAAACGGTGATATGCAGGTCCAGCCTCCGGGCGCTGACGGCCCGGCAGGCAGCGCGCTCGATGGAGGCCTGCATCCAGGCCACCGCCTTTTCCTGGGTGGATTTGAGCCGCACGGAGGCGGTGAACTCCTTGGTGAACTCCGCGCAGCGGATGCGGTCGCCCTTGGCGTCCAGATACAGCACGCGGATATCGCACACGCCGTCGCAGCTCAGTGTGTCGTCCGCCACCACGAAGGATGCGATCTCCGGCGTGGCCTGGCACTTGAGCAGCTTCTGGATGTCCGCGCAGTAATCGGGTAGGTTATATTCGGTGTCGATGGGCGCTTCAAACGCGCCGTCATAGACCGGGTCGAAGCAATCGTGCGGCTGGGTTTTGATATTTGCCTGCATACAGCGATCCTCTCCTTTTCGTTTCTTACCCAATATGTATGCTTGGTCCCGCAAATTATACCAGGGGCGTGTACGCGATCCCCACAGAAAAACGGCCCCTCCGGAAATCCCGGCAGGGCCGCCCATAAGTATTTGATTTTATATTCCCCGGCCTATTCGGTCACTTTTTTGATCCCGTACAGCCTCCGCAGCAAAAATCCCCAAAAACCCGAACGCTTCTCCACGACGACTACCTTCATGCCTTTTCCCTCCGATTCAGTGCCGCAGCAGCGAAATGCCCAGGGCCACCATGATCACCGCGCACAGGAACAGGGTGAGCCCCACCGGGCAAAAGCAGGAGATGGACATCCCCAGCCCGAAGCATATGGCGCAGAGGCACCGGTTCTGCCGGTACTGCAAAGGGCCGGCCTTAATTGCTTGCTTGGGCATGGTCATCATCTCCGCTTCGCTGTCTGTCGGATTATCCGTTCAGTACAGTATATACGGAAACCGGATTTTGGTTACGGCTGATAGACGACCACCAGGGCCGTGCCCTCGTGTATCCGAATTTCAGCAGGGTCTTTCTCCACGGAATTGCTCACGCCCATCAAGAGCCCGCCGGTGATCAGCCGCTGGCGGGTCATGGGGTACTTGAGGCCCGTATAGCTCACCGTGCAGCCCTCCGTGCCGTAGGGGAACACCGACACCGTGGCGCCCTCCACGCCGAACATCCGAAGCCTGCCGTCAGAGAGCAAAAAGACCTTGGTGTGGGCATCGGCCAGCACCGCGCTGCCTCCATGCTGGCGTATGTATTGCAGCACCTCGATATTGGCGATGGAATGATCGAACCGCCCGCCGCCCAGGCAGCCCACCAGCACGAAGCTGCGGAACCCTCGGGCCATGCCCCGCATGGCGGCGTACATGGTATCGGTCACGTCCTTTTCCACCGGCAAGGACACACAGCGGATGCCCTCCGGCGGCGGCGTGGAGGCGGAATCGAAATCCCCCACGATCAAGTCCGGCGTAATGCCATAGGCCACGGCGGTCTCATAGCCCGCGTCCGCGCAGATCACAAAGAAGTCGGCGGGGTCATACTCGGCAAAGACGCTGTTGTCCTGGATGGGCGCCGCGCCGATGATCATACATTTTTTGTCTTTTGCTGCCATTGCTTGACATCCTTTATCTCGTTATACATTTGCACATAGCTTTCGTGGCGGGATCGGGCGATCTCTCCCCTGCCCACGGCGTCCAGGATCGCGCAGCCCTTCTCCTTCACATGGGTGCAGGAGGTAAACTGGCACTGCCCCAGATGAGGCCTGAACTCCCGGAAACCGCGCTCCAGCGTCTCCTGGTCGGTCAGCCGGTACCGCTCCAGATCGAAGGTGGAAAACCCGGGCGTGTCCGCCACATAGGTCTCCGCTCCAATGGCCAGCAGCTCCACCTCCCGGGTGGTGTGCCTGCCCCGGCCCAGCTTCCGGCTGATCTCCCCGGTCTTGAGCCCAAGCGTTGGGAAAAGCGCGTTGAGCAGGCTGGATTTTCCCACGCCGGAGTTTCCCGTAAAGGCGGAGATCCCGCCCTGATAGAGCAGCCCACGCACCGCTTCCACGCCCTCCCCGGTGACGGAACACACCGCCACGCAAGGGATACCGGCCAGCCCATAGGCCACCATGAGATCGGCGGGGTCTTTCCGGTCGGTCTTGCTCAACACCAGCACCGGCTCGATGCCCTGGGCTTCCGCCGCGGCAATGGTCTTGTCGATCACCAGCGTTTCCGGGGCAGGGTCCTCCATGGAGGCCACCACGAACAGCCGGTCCAGATTGGCCAGCGGCGGCCGGGCCAAATGATTCTTCCGTGGGAAAATCTCCTCCACCGCCCCGGTCAGGTCGTCATCACCGGAGATGCGCACCCGGTCGCCCGCGCAGGGCGAGATGTGCGCCTTGCGGAATTTCCCCCGGGCAATGCACTGGTAGACCGCGCTTTCCGTCTGCACGTAGTAGAACCCGCCCACGCATTTGCGTATCAATCCTGTCAGTTCCATCCTCCGGCGTTACTCTCCCGGCTCGATGGGGTCGCCCTCGGGGGGCAGATCGGGCTCGCTGGGCTCCTCGCTCTCGCTGTTGCTCTCCACCGGCGGGGTGTAGCCATAGATCACGGACTCCACGTTTTCGCTGTCATAGTTGAACGTGAGCTGGCAGTATTGCTGGCCGTCCAGCTCCACCACCACGGCGTCACTGCCGGAGGTGCCCTCATAGGTGAGGGTGTAGGTGGCGGCGTAGGCCGGGTTGATCACCTGGGTCTCCACCACCGTGCCGTTGCGGTACACCGTCATGGAAATATCCCGATCCACGCCCACGGGCAGCGGCAGGGAGTATGTCAGCGTCTTGATCGCGCCCTTGCCGGAGCTGACCACGATATCCACCGTGGAGCCCTCGGAGACCTCGCTGCCGGCGTTGGGATTGGTGGAGATCACCGTGTCCTTGGGCTCGGTGCTGGTGTCGTCATAGGTGATGCTGCCCGCAGACAGCCCGGAATCCTCCAGCCGTGCGGTGACATTGTAGAGCAGGTCGCCCACCAGCTGGTCGGGCACCTTCACCTTCTTGATGGCCGGGCCCTTGCTCACCTTCAGGGTGACCACCGTGCCCTCGTCCACCTGGGTGCCGGCAGGCGGGTCGGTGGTCACCACCTTGCCCACCTCGATCTCGTCATCCGCCACGTTTTCAGAGCGGCAGCTGAGCCCGTATTGCTTCAAAGTGGCAATGGCGTCGGCCTGGGTATACCGGCTCACATCGGGAATTTCCACCTGTTGGATGGTTCCGTTGACGATCAGTTCCACTTCCCGGCCCTTCTTCACCATGATGCCCGCCTGCGGGGTCTGCTTCAAAATCTCCCCGGACTGCTTGCTGGGGTCGTTGCCCTCGGTGGTCTTGAAGCTGAAGAAATCGGCGTACTCCGGGTTGCTCAGCAGATCCTGATAGAGCATCCCTTCCAGCTGGGGCATGGGGATCTGCTCCTCCACCGGCTGGGCGGTGAGATCCTCCCAGTTGTTGAGCAGCCACACCGCGCCCACCGCGATGAAGATGACGATCACCGCCGCGATGACGCCTTTCACCACCATGGCGCCCTTGGCGCTGCGGGTGGAGCGCACCAGCTCCTCCTCGTATTCATAGCTGTCCTCATACCGGGGCGCTGGGCGGTTGCCGCCGTAGCTGTTCCGCTGGTTGCGGGCGGGCTCATAGGGCGCGGGGGCCGCCAGCGCGTCATACCGGAACACGGTGTTGGGGTCCCGGCGGAACCGATCCAGATCGTGCAGCATCTCTCCGGCGGACTGGAACCGATCCACGGGGTTTTTCTCCATGGCCTTCATGGTGATCTGCTCCAAGCCCCTGGGCAGAGAGGGATTCAGCTCCCGGGGCATCACGGGCTTGGCCTGCAGCTGCATC
The DNA here is from genome assembly GCA_947631855.1 of uncultured Clostridia bacterium. Classification (GTDB taxonomy): domain Bacteria; phylum Bacillota; class Clostridia; order Oscillospirales; family Acutalibacteraceae; genus Acutalibacter. The sequence continues at coordinate 80,733 of CANRMX010000002.1, forward strand.
AGCGCCACGGACACCGCGTTTTCCGCCTCGAATGGCAGTCGGCCGGTGGTCATCTCATACAGCATCACGCCCAGGGAATAGATATCCGCCTTGTCGGTGATGTAATCGCCCCGGGCCTGTTCCGGCGCGATATAGTGCACCGAGCCGATGGCCTTGTCGGTCATGGTCTGGGTCTCGCTCTGCAGGAAGCGGGCGATGCCGAAATCGGCCACCTTGATGGAGCCGTCCTGCAAAAGCATGATGTTCTGGGGCTTGATGTCCCGGTGGATGATCCCCTTGGAATGGGCATGCTCCAAAGCCCGGAGGATCTGCAGGGTGAAGTGCACCGCCTCGTTCCAGCGGATCACGCCCTCCTGCTCGATGTATTCTTTCAGGGTGATGCCGTCGATGTATTCCATCACGATATATTGCAGCCGGTCGCCGAAGCTCACGTCGAAGACCTCCACAATATTGGGATGGGACAACAGCGTGATGGCCTTGGCTTCGTTGCGGAAACGCCGCAGGAAATCGTTGTTATTCGCCAGCTCCTCCTTGAGGATCTTGATGGCCACCCAGCGGCCCTCGGTCCGGTCATAGGCCCGGTACACATAGGCCATGCCGCCCACGCCGATCAGGTTGTGGATCTCATAGCGCCCATCCAGCCTTTTGCCTACAAATCTGTCCTCCATAGCTTTTTACCACCTTTCCTGGGTTTCCCTTTTATTCCCTGTGATCGCTGATCACGGCCACCGTCACGTTGTCCGCGCCGCCACTTTCCAGCGCCAGATCGACCAGCGCCTCCACCAAACCGTCGGGGTCGCCGTCATGTTCTTCCATCGTCTTAAGCAGCACGCCGTCTTCTGCGTACATGGTCAGGCCGTCGGTGCAGGCCATCGCCAGGTCGCCGGGGCTGAAATCGAAACAGGAGTAGTCGCACTGCACTTCCTCGTGGATGCCCAGCGCCCGGGTGATGATGTTCCGCTGGGGATGGACCCGGGCCTCCTCCGGGGTGATCTGCCCGAAGCTCACCAGATCCTGCACGAAGGAGTGATCCACCGTGATGGGGGCCAGCCCGCCAGCGCGTTTCAGATACGCCCGGCTGTCGCCCACATGGGCCACATGGAGGTACCCGTCCGCGGCCAGCAGCACCACCACCGTGGTACCCATGCCCTGCAGGGCGGCTTCTTCCTGGGCAGCCCCGTATACCGCAGCGTTGGCTTTTCCCACCGCGTTTAAGATCAGCGTGCGGATGCTCTGCCGTTCCAGCTCCGGCGAGAAGCCGTCCTCCAGCGTCTCCCGGACGACTTTCGCCGCCAGGGCGCTGGCCACTTCGCCGCCGTGTGCGCCGCCCACGCCGTCGCACACCACGGCCCAGGCCGCGTTTTCGCTGAAGCTGCCGCACGCGCAGCTGTCCTGATTGCTGGGCCGTACCAGGCCCGTATCGGTTCGGAAACTAACCTGCATTTTCGTTCCCTCCTTCATGCCTGCGCTTTAATTGCCCGCAGGAGGCTTCTATGTCCGAGCCCAGGGTGCGCCGCACGGTGCAGGCGATGCCCCGGGAGGATAGGATCTCGATAAACCGCTGCTGCCGCTCCCGCTGGCTTTTGCGGTACCCGGCGCCCTCCACGGCGTTCACCGGGATCAAGTTCACGTGGGCCAGCATCCCCTTGAGCCGGTCGGCCAGCTCCAGCGCGCACGCGTCCGAATCGTTGACGCCCCGGATCATGGCGTATTCAAAGGATATTCTCCGGCCCGTGGCCTTGGCGTAGTGCCGGCAGGCCTTGAGCAGCGCCTCCACGTTCCACCGGCGGTTCACCGGCATGGTGCGGTTGCGGATGGCGTCGTTGGGCGCATGGAGCGACACCGAAAGGGTCAGCTGCAATTTCCGCTCCGCCAGGTCGTAGATTTTGTCCACCAGCCCGCAGGTGGAAAGGGAAATATGCCGCATCCCGATGTCCATCCCATTGGGGTCGCTCACCAGCTCCAGAAAGCGCAGGACGTTGTCATAATTGTCCAGCGGCTCCCCCATACCCATGAGCACGATATTGGAAATGCGCACGCCCTCGTCCAGCGACGCGGCCTGCACCTGGGACAAAATTTCCGAGGCGGTGAGGTTCCGGGAAAATCCGCTGCGGCCGGTGGCGCAGAAGTCACATCCCATTTTACACCCAACCTGGGTGGAAATGCAAATAGAAGTTCCGTGGCGGTACCGCATCAGCACGGATTCCACAAATTCTCCGTCGTTCATGCGGAACAGATACTTCACCGTGCCGTCCTTGGAGACCCGTTTGAGCTCCACGGCGGCGCTTTTGATCTCGTACCGCGCCCGCAACTGCTCCCGCAGTTCCTTGGAGAGGTCGGACATCTGGGAGAAATCGCCCACGCCTCTGGCCAGCCAGCGGAACACCTGGGCCGCCCGGTATTTCGGCAGGCCCATTTCCAGAAATTCCGCCTCCAGTTCGCCGGGCGTCATCGACTTGATATCCAGTTTTCCCAAAAAGTTTTGATTCATGGGCGCTCACTCGCGTTTTTGAAAAGCGGCGGCAAAAAAGCCGTCCGATGCGCCGGCAAAGGGCATCATGGTCAGATGATGGGCCGGCTCGTCCAACTGCCGGCGGATACCCGGCAGTTCTATGGGTAACGGGACGAACGCCCGGTTTTCTTCCAGGAAACGCTCCGCCACCCCGCCGTTTTCGGCGGGATTCAGCGTGCAGGTGGCGTACACCACCGTGCCGCCGGGCCGCAGGGCTTTGGCGACGTTTTGCAGGATTTGATATTGCACGGCGGGCAGCCGCTCAATCTCCTCAAACTTTTTATAGCGAATCTCCGGCTTCCGCCGGATGACCCCAAACCCGGAGCAGGGTACGTCGCACAGCACCCGATCCACCGGCGGGAGGTCGCCCATGGGCTGGGCAGCGTCCCCTTGCCGGGCCTCGATGCTCGAAATCCCCAGCCGGGCCGCGCCGCTTTGGATCAGCTTCACCCGGCCCTTGTAAAGGTCCACCGCGATGATCTTTCCCCTATCGCCCATCTGCTGGGCCATGGTAAAGGATTTTCCACCGGGCGCCGCGCAGCAATCCAGCACGGTCTCGCCGGGCTGCGGTGCAAGAATGGCGCACACCAGCTGGGCGGAGAGGTCCTGCACGTGGAACAGCCCTTCCTCAAATTCCGGCAGCGATGCCGGAGAACCCCGGGCATCCAGCTTCCCGCAGGCCGGGAGGCCATCCATCAATTCCAGCGCCCCGCCGTGCTCCTGCATAGCAGCAGCCAGCTCCTGGGGCGTGGTTTTCAGGGTGTTGACCCGCAGATATGTTTCCGCCCGCTCCCCGAAGGATTCCAGCAGGCGCAGGGTGATTTCCTTCCCGTAGCCGCGCTGCCACAGCTGGATCAGCTTCTCCGGCACGGAATACCGCAGGCTGAGCGCCCTGGGCGAATCGCCCGCAGGCAGGGCAAGCGCGGATTTCTTCCGGGCCAAAGCCCGCAGCACGCCGTTGACAAACCCTCTGTATTTTTCCTTGTCCGTGCCCCGGAGCAGCTCCACCGTCTCGTTGACTGCGGCGGGATCCGGCACCCGATCCAGATACAGCAGCTGATACGCTCCGCAGCGCAGGGCCATCCGCGCGGTAGCGTCCAGCTTCTTCCGGGGATCGGTCAGGCACTGGGCGATATACCAGTCCAGGGTGATCCGCTTCTCCAGCACGCCGTAAAAAATGGTGGCGGCCAGCGCGGCGTCCCGGCCGTCCAGGGCGGCCGCCCGCAGGGCCTTGTCCAGCACCAGATTGGAATACCCCTCGTTGTCCTCCGTTTGCAGCAGCGCGGTCAGCGCCGCCTTGCGGGCGTTCTGCTCCATACCCTCATCCTTGTTTTGTGGATTCAAACCGGCTGCCGGGCTCCAGCGGGTGGCCCCGCAGGTATTCCCGGCCGGTCATGCGCTTGCCGTTGTCTGGCTGCACCTCACCGAGCGCCAGCGCGCCCTCGCCGCAATACACGATCAATTCCCCGTCCCGGTTTTCCAGCGTGCCCGGCTCTCCTTGCCCCGGCACGATTCGGGATGCAAACAGCCGCAGCCGCTTGCCGTTCAGATACCCGGCGGCGCAGGGCCAGGGATTCAGTCCCCGGATCCAGTTGTGCAGCTCCTGGGCGGGCCGGGCCCAATCCAGCCGGGCCATGTCCTTGGTCAGCATGGGGGCGTGGGTGGCCATGGCCTCCTCCTGCGGGGTGGGCGTGATCGTCCCCTGCTCCAGACGGTCGAGAGTCTCGAGCAGCAGTTCCGCCCCCAGCACCTTCAGCCGGTCGAACAGCTCCCCGGAGGTTTCCTCCGCCCCCACCGGGGTCTCCACCTGCAGCAGGATGTCCCCGGTGTCCAGCCCCTTGGCCATGCGCATAGTGGTGACGCCCGCCACGGCGTCGCCGTTCAGCACGCTCCACTGGATGGGCGCAGCCCCTCGGTATTTGGGCAGCAGCGACCCGTGGACGTTCATGCACCCCATGGGCGGGATATTCAGCACCGCCTCGGGCAGCAGCTTGCCGTAGGCCGCCACCACGATCACATCCGGCTTGAGGTTCCGAATCTGTTCCTGCACGGCTTCGTCCCGCAGGCTGTCCGGCTGATAGACGGGCAGACCCAATTCCAGCGCACGGGCTTTCACCGCCGGAGGCTGCAGCCTGTGTCCTCGGCCCTGGGGCTTATCCGCCTGGGTGTATACCCCGCAGACCTCCCGGCCGGAATCCACCAGCTTTTCCAACGTGGGCACCGCGAAATCCGGCGTCCCCATAAAAATCACACGCAAATCAGGCTTTCCCCTCTCCTTCGGACTTTGCCCTGCTTTCGGCCTCCAGCTCCTCGGTGGTCATCATCCGGGTGGCGTGGGCCGTGAACAGCACGCCGTGCAGGTGGTCGATCTCGTGGCACAGCGCCCGGGCGCACAGCTCCTCGCCGGTGAGCTTAAAGGACTTCCCGTTGCGGTCCTGGGCCTTCACCGTCACCTTCATGGGCCGGGTGACTTCCCCCCACATATCGGGATAAGACAGGCAGCCCTCCGCGCCGGTCTGCTCGCCGGAGGTGCGCACGATCTCGGGATTCACCAGCTCCACCGGGCCGTCGCCCACGTCGATGACGCACACCTGGCGCAGCACGCCCACCTGGGGCGCCGCCAATCCCGCGCCCTCCGCCTTGGCAAGGGTCTCCTTCATGTCGTCCAGCAGCTGGTGGAGCCGCTCGTCAAAGACCTCCACCTTGCGGCACTCCTTCTCCAGAATCTTGTCTCCGAAGCGTACGATGTTGCGAATTGCCATGTTCCTGATTCCTTTCTCACAAAATACGGTACGGATTGGGGTCCACGTAAACCGTCACCGGACTAAACTCCCGCAGGGCCGCGAAGGATCTCAGCAGCCGGGCGGTCATCTCCCGCAGGGACGGGGAATTTCTGCACTTGATGATGAGCTTATAGCGGTATTTTCCGCCCACTCTGGCCACCGCCGCCGGGGACGGAGGCAGCACCCGCAGGGGCAGGGCGGGATATTCTTTGGAGGCCATCTCTCCCAGCCGCTTCAAAAATTCCTGGGCGGCCGCCCGCACGATGGGTTCCTTTTCCCCCACAAAGCCCATCACCAGCAGATCCACAAAGGGCGGGTACAGCATGGCCTGCCGGTAAGCGATCTCCTCCCCGTAAAAGGAGACGTAATCCTGCCAGGCGGCAAACCGCAGGATGGGATTCTCCGGCACATAGGTCTGGATGATGGCCGTCCCGGGATATTTGCCCCGGCCGGCGCGGCCCACCACCTGATCCAGCAGATCAAAGGTGCGCTCGCCGGCGCGGTAATCGTCGGAAAAGAGGGATTGGTCGGCGGAAAGCACGCCCACCAGCGTGACGTTCTCAAAATCCAGCCCCTTGGCCACCATCTGGGTGCCCACCATCACGTCGAATTCGCCCCGGGCGAACTGATCCAGCTTCTTTTCCAGCGCGTACCGGGCGGCCACCGCGTCGGTATCCACCCGGAGGATGCGCGCCTGGGGCAGCAGCTCCTGGAGCTGTTCCTCGGCCTTTTGGGTGCCCAATCCCCGGAACGTCACCGCGTCCTCCCCGCAGGAGGGGCAGCGGGTGGAGTAGGGCACGGAATACCCGCAGTAGTGGCACATCAGCCGCCCGTTGGCCCGGTGATAGGTGAGTGAAATGCTGCAATGGGGGCAGGTGACCACCTCGCCGCAGGCAGTGCAGGCGGCAAAAGGCTGATAGCCCCGCCGGTTCAGCAGGACGATGGACTGCCGCCCGGCCTCGTAATTTTCGGTCAAAGCCAGCGCCAGCGTGTTGCCGATGGCCCGGCTGTCTCCCGGCGCGCTGTCCAGATTCATATCCACCAGCTGCACCTGGGGCATCCTGGCCGGGCCGTAGCGCTCCTTGAGCACGTGCAGCCCGTATTTGCCGGTCTGTGCCAGCCGGTAGGAATCCACCGAAGGCGTGGCGGAAGAAAGCAGGCAGAACGCCCCGGCCTGGGCGCAGCGCACCCGCGCCACCTCCCGGGCGTCGTATCGGGGGCTGGATTCGGACTTGTAGGTGTGCTCCTGCTCCTCGTCGATGACGATGAGCCCCAGCCGCTGCACCGGCGCGAACACCGCCGAACGGGTGCCCACCACCACCGCGGCTTCGCCCCGTCGGACGCGTTTCCACTCGTCCATGCGCTCGCCCAGGGACAGCCCGCTGTGGAACACCGCGATCTCCCGGCCAAAGGCCTGCTGGAACCGCCGGATGGCCTGGGCGGTGAGGGCGATCTCCGGCACCATGACGATGACGCCTTTGCCCTCCTCCCGCACCCACTGGATGAGCTTCATGAACACCGAGGTCTTTCCGCTGCCGGTCACGCCGTAGAGCAGCGCGGTGCGGGGCCCTTGGCTATCCAGATACTGGGCCTTGAGGGCTTCAAACACCCGCTGCTGTTCCGGGGACAGCACCGAAAGGGTGGGCCCTGTCTCCGACGCCAGCAGTTCCGGCCGCCGGTAGACTTCATATTCAAAAACCTCCGCCGCGCCTTTTTCCCGCAGGGCTTTCACCACGGAGGGCGACGCGCCGGTAAAGTAGCACAGCTCCTTTTCGGAGACCTCTCCCACGTCCAGCAGCGTTTGATAAACCTCCCGCTGACGAGGCGTGAGCTTGCCGGAAAAGTCCGGGATGGGGTGCACCATTTTGGACACCGCGTCCCGCAGGCGGCTGGCCGCCGTGTTGACCTTGCGCACCACGTCCTTTTGCAGCAGATCGCCAAAGTCCGGCGATTCCTCGGTGATCCCCAGCTTCCCGGCGATCTGGTCCCGGGTCAGGGATTTGCCCGCCTCCCGCAGCAGCAGGATCAGCTGCCACTGGACGGGCGTGTACGCCTCCCGGTCGAAATCCTTGAAGTCGGGATCGAGCAGGTAACTGTCCCGAATGCGAAACTGCAAGCCCGCCGGGATCATCAGCCGCACCGCCTCAAACAGCGTGCAGTAGCAGCGATCCCGCACCCAAAGGGCCAGCTGCAGCATCTCGGGGGTGAGCAGCGGCTCCTTGTCCAGCACGGAGGCGATCTCCTTCACCTCCTGCCCGGCCTCGGCCGTCACCTCAAAGACCATGCCCACCCGGCCCCAGTTTCCGGAGCCAAAGGGCGCCAGCACCCGCATGCCGGGCCGGACGGACTCCCGCAAAGCCTCAGGGACGCCATAGGTGAAGAGCTTGTCAAAGTGGTACACGGTGTTCTCCACCGCCACCCGGGCAAAGAGGGTCTCAGCCGTCATTGTCCTCAAAGGAGGTGGGCTCGACGATCTTATACTTGTTGTTGATGAAATCGTGGACAGCCAGGTCTACCGGCTTCTCCACCAAAATCTCCCCGTTGGCCTCGGCCTTCTCCGCGATCTGCCGGGCGCGCTTGGCCACGGCGATCACCAGAGAATAGTAGCTCCTGTGGGGGGTACGGATCATGTTATCAGATGGCTTGAGCATCGTTCAACACCCTTTCTATACAATCGGTATTTCTGCTGTATCTCAGTTTTTCCGCCTTGAGGATCGCCCTGATCTCCGCCACGGCGTCCTCCAGCCGGTCATTGATGACGATGTAATCGTAGTCCTTGGCGTGGGGAATTTCCCCCTTGGCCGCCTCCAGGCGGCGCTGCACAGTGGCCTCGTCCTCGGTGCCCCGGCCGTGCAGCCGCTGGCTGAGCACCTGCATGGAGGGCGGCAGGATGAAGATGGACACGCATTCCGGCATCAGCTTTTTGATCTGCCCGCCGCCGTCCACCTCGATCTCCAACACTACGTCATAGCCCTGGGCGGTCCAGTGCTCCACCGGCTCTCTGGGCGTGCCGTAGTAATTGCCCAGGTATTCGGTGTGCTCCAGCATCTTGCCGTTTTCGAGCATCTCCTCAAAGGCTTCCCGGCTGACGAAATAGTAGTGCTCCCCGTCGATCTCTCCCGGCCTGGGCGCCCTGGTCGTCGCCGAGACGGAATACCGCAGGGAATCGCCGGTCCTGAACAGCTCCTGCAGGATCGTCCCCTTTCCGCCGCCCGAGGGCGCGGAGATCACCACCAGCAAGCCCTTACTCATGGGGTTCCTCCTCGTTGAAGCGCCCGGCCACCGTTTCCGGCAGGATGCCCGAAAGCACCACGCTGCCGCCATCCATGATGATCACCGTCTTGGTGCGGCGGCCAAAGGTGGCGTCGATCAGCTGGCCGGATTCCCTGGCCTCCTGAATAAAGCGCTTGATGGGGGCAGAATCCGGGCTGACTATCGCCAGCACTTTCTCCGCGGAAACCATATTGCCAAAACCGATATTGATGAGTTTCATTCCGATCCTCCCTTTCTATTCCACGTTCTGTACCTGTTCGCGTATTTTTTCGATCTCCGATTTGATGTCCACCACCAGATAGGCGACCTCGGAGTTTTGCGATTTCGACCCGATGGTGTTGGCCTCCCGGTTCATCTCCTGCACCAGAAAGTCGATCTTCCTGCCCACCGGCCCGTCCGATTGGGAGAGCTTCCGCAGCTGCCGGATGTGGCTTTTCAGCCGCACGGTCTCCTCGTCCACGGCCACCTTGTCGGCGAACACCGCCACTTCCGTGAGCACCCGCTGTTCGTCCATGGGCCGATCCCCCAGCAGCTCCTCGATCTTGGCCTTCAGCCGCTGCTGGTACTCGCTGACCGTTTCCGGCGTGTGCTTTTCCACTTCGCCCACTAAGGATTCCACCCGCTCCGCCTTCTCCAGCATATCCGAAAGCAGCCGGCTGCCCTCCGTCTCCCGCATGGCCAGGAAAGCGTCCATCGCGGGCCGGGCCGCGCCCAGCACCGCCCGCCACAGGGCGTCCTCGTCCTCCGGCGCCTTGCGCACCGTGAAGATATCGTTGTACCGGGAAAGCAGCGCCAGCGTCACTTCATCGGGCAGTTCATAGCGTTCTTTTAATTCCCGCAGCGCCGCCGCGTATCCGTCGGCCAGGGGGTGGTTCACTTCCACCTGCACGTTCTCGCCGTCCAGGGTCTCCACCTGCAGGAAGACGTCCACCTTGCCCCGGGACACCCTTTCCTGCACGAAGGCTTTCAGCTTGTCCTCCAGGAACAGGCAGTTGCGGGGCAGGCGGCAGTTGAACTCGAAAAACTTGTGGTTCACGGATTTGATCTCGAAAACGATATGCCGGCCCTCGGCGACAAGCTCGCCCCGGCCGTATCCGGTCATGCTTTTGAGCAAATGGATCTCTCCCATCGTAAATGGTCAAACTCTACCAAATACTGATTTTACCATCTTTCCGGCAGCTTTGCAACAGATTTCCCGCAAGTTTACAGAAACTTTCCAAAGTCCCCGCCGAACGAGCCCAACAAAAAAGCGGCGATCGCCGCTCGTTTTGTCTTCCCTCATCCGTAGTGGACGATGGTGCTCATATCCGTGAAAGCGTGGGCCGTGTCCGTGGAGAAGCCCCGGAGCTTGAAGAAATCGTAAAAATCCGGGAACGCGGTCTCAATGCGGTCACACCCGTTGTTCTCCCCATAGGAGGCCGCCGCACGCAGCAGCGTGTCCAGAACAAAAACCTCCTCCATGCCGGGCTTGTGGGTGCAATCATACGCCCCGGCGGTGAGCTTCAAGATCACCAGCGCCTGTTCCTTGATCTCCGCTGCCGCCCAGCCCAGGGTCTCATCGCCGTCCTTCATGATGAGGATCCGGGCGTTTTCCTCTGCGCCCGGCACTCCGGCCAGCAGCTGTTTTTCCTCGTCTCGGTCCTGCATGGGTTTCACTGTGATCATTGGATTGCCGTCCTTTCTTTTCCGCCAGCGCTTTGAGTGCGCCCAGCTCTTCCTTGGTGAGTTCTCTGTATTTGCCGGGCTGGAGCATCCCCAGCCGCACCGGCCCGATGGCGGTGCGTTTGAGCCGCGCCACCTCCAGCCCCAGTGCTTCGCACATTTTGCGGATCTCCCGGTTCCTGCCCTCCCGCAGCACCATCTCCAGCACCACCCGTCCCTTTTCCTGGGTGACGACCCGCACCCGGGCGGGCGCGGTGGCCCTGCCGTCGATCTCGATCCCCGTTTCCAGCGCCGCCAGCTGTTCCTCGTCGATCCCCGGCCGCACGGTGACGCGATAGGTTTTCGTCACGTTTCCGCCGGGATGGGCCACCAGATTGGCAAAGGCTCCGTCGTTGGTCAGCAGCAGCAGGCCCTCGGAATCCCGGTCGAGCCGCCCCACCGGGTATACCCGCACGCCCAGGTCCGCCACCAGCTCCGCCACGCACCGGCGGTTCTTCTCGTCCCGCAGCGTGGTCACATAGCCCCGGGGCTTGTGCAGGGCCAGGTACACCTTTTCTCCCGGCGGCTCCAGCCGTTCACCGTCCAGGGCCAGCAGGTCCTTCCGAGGATCGGCGCTGTCGCCCAGGGCGGCGGGCCTGCCGTTGACCGTGACCCGGCCCGCGGCGATCAGCTCCTCCGCCTTGCGCCGGGAAGTCACGCCCCAGGCGGACAGGATCTTTTGAATCCGTTCTTTTCCCATGGTATGTTCCTTTTTTCTGATTTGATCACCCACCGAACAGCTTTTCCCAAAAGCTGGGCTCGGGCTGGACAGCGGGGATGCTTTCCCTGGCCAAGATCGGCACGCTGAACACCGGGGTGTCTCCGGCGTAGTAGCGCAGCCTGCCGATCTCGTCCCCTTTCTCCACCGGGGCGTAGACGAATCTTGGCAGAAACGCCGCCGAGGTGATGCTGTCGGCTTCCTCTTTTTCCAGCGTGACGCTTGCGCCCCGCATCCCACGCACCTGGATTTCCTGGCCCTGGCCGCCCACCACGGGCAGCCATGCGGAAAATCCGCTGCCGTCGAAGGAGACGGACTGCACCGCGGCGAAGCCATAATCCAACAGGGCGCTGTGGTCGTTCCAGTCGTCGGGGGCGTTGAGCGTCACGCAGACGAGGGTCACGCCGTTCCTCTCTGCGGCGGAAACAAGACACCGCCCGGACTTCTTGGTGAAGCCCGTCTTCACGCCGATGCAGCCGTCGTACAGCTGCAATAGCTTGTTGTGATTGGTATAAGTCACCAGCTTTTTGGGCTCCAGGAATTCCACCTGCAGCGAGGCACTGGCGGCGATCTCCCGAAAAGCCTTGTTTTTCAGGGCCTCTATGGCCAGCAGACCCATGTCCCGGGCGGTGGAATAGTGCGCCTCGTCGTCCAGTCCCGAGGGCGTGACAAAGTGGGTGCTCTCCATGCCGATAGCCGCTGCACGAGCGTTCATCTTCTCGGCAAAGCCCTCCGCGGAGCCGCCGATGAAAATGGCCGCCGCGTTGGCCGCGTCGTTGCCGGAGGCCAGCAGCATCCCCTTGGCAAGGCCCGAAAGCGGCAGCACATCGCCCGGCTGCAGGCCCATGGAGGAGCCCTCCACATGGACCATTTCCTCCGTCACTGTCACCGCCGGGTCGCCCTGGCGCTGGGCCTCCTCCAGCGTCAGCAGCGCGGTCATGATCTTGGTGGTGCTGGCCATGGGCAGCCGGGCGTCCCCGTCCTTTTCAAAAAGGACTCTGCCGGTATCCGCCGTCATCAGCACGGCGCTGCGGGCAGACACCGTCCCGGAAAACGATTGGGCGTCCGCGCCGGGCCCGGGCAGGATCACCACCGCAAGCACCAGAACAAAAATCAAACCACGCCGAACAAAACCGATCTTCAAGAAAACCACCCGCCTTGCAACATACCTATGCGCAAAGGCGGGCGGGTATGCTGTCAGGCGTCCTGCTCGTCGGCGGGCCGGGGCTCGTCCTCGGCCTCGGGAGATTCCGCTTCAGGCGCGTCCTTTTTGAACTTGCCCACCAGTGCCGTGAGTTTGTCCATCATCTCGGGGATCTTCTCCAAAGCCCGATCCACAGGGCTGAAATAGGGCTCGATCTGAATGACCCGCACGCCGCTTTCCGACGAAACCAGAAACCCGATGGGGTTGATGGTGATGCCCGCGCCGCTGCCGCCGGCGAAAAGCCCGCCGGGATGCTGGGCCTTGCTGGGCAGATCGGAGCCGCCGGAGGCAAAACCGTAGCTCACCCGGGAAATGGGGATGATCGTGGTGCCCTCAGGCGTGGTGATGGGGTCGCCCAGCACGGTGTTCACATCCACCATCTGGCGGATCTTTTCCATGGAGGTGTCCATCAGGTCGTGGAGCTTCCGCCCCCCGCCGCCTTTGCTGGCCGTCTCCGCCGCAGTGTTGGGAAGATTGGATGGCTGATTGCCGCTCATACTTGCTCACCTTTCCTGTTTGTTTTTTGATCGCCTGCCCGCCGGTTTCCGCGCACGAATCTCCACAGGATGGGAATTCCTCCGAAGACGATGGCAAAAACCTCCCGGACGGCGTATAAAGGCTGCATGGAAAGCGTGCAGTGGAAATCCACCGCGCTTTCCTGCGCCTGATAATCCAGATCGACCGTGACGCCCGGCTTTGGGCAGGGCAGCAGCGTGAATAGGACCCCGCAGGCCGTGTACACCGCCGCGGACATCTGCCCGTATAGGGTCGCGCCCGCTGCCGCGTCCACGCCGCCTGCAACGCACAGGTAGAGATCGAAGCGCTTCAGCCGCAGCTTGGACAGCAGCCGCTTGGAGCATTTGGCCAAAAGTTCCACCGCCTCCACCAGCGCCGACAGGAATCCGCCCACGCCCTTGCGCTTCAAGAGATCCCGGAACTTGTCCAGCCCGGAGGGCGCGTTGGGGTCGGGCTCTTTTTTCTTTGTCTTCTCTTTTTTGGGCTTCTTGGGCTTTTTCTCCTGCTTGGGCTTTTGCCCGGCCTCGCCGGTGACCAGCGGGATGGACAGAAACCCGTACCGCAGGGTCAGTTCAAATTCGTTTTGAAAGGAGAGCTCGACCCGCACGGGGAGCAGCAGCACCGCCAAAAGCACCAGCAGGATCGAAGCGATCACGATCAGCGCCGTCATGGGCCCCACCCCTTACAGTGTCATCTGGCTGCCCTCGGGCAGCTCGTCCCCGTCCTCCTGGCCGCTGGGCGCGGGCGGCAGTTCCTCCAGCGAGGCCAGCTGGAAGCACCGCAGGAAGGTCTCCGTGGTGCCGTAGAGAAGGGGCCTGCCGGGCAGTTCCAGGCGGCCGCGCTCCTCCAAAAGGCCCTTTTGCAGCAGGCTGCCGATCACCCCGGAGCAATCCACGCCCCGCACCTGCTCCACGAAAGCCTTTGTCACCGGCTGATTGTAGGCGATCACCGCCAGCACCTCCAGCGCGGCCTGGGAAAGCGGCACGTTCCGCCGGAGGTCCAGCGCCTCCCGCACCGGGGTTATGTAGGCGGGATTGGTGGCAAACTGGGCGGTGTTCTCCAGCCGCAGCAGATGGATGCCGCTCACAGGCGTGTTGTATTTTTCCTGGAGCGCTTCCACCATCTCCTCCACGGCGTAGGTGCGAATGCCCAGCACCTGGGCCACACGGTCCAGCGGGAGGGGCTCGCCCGCCGCAAAGAGGATGGCCTCCACCTTGCCCATCAGTTCTTCCCGATCCAACGCTCTCCCGCCTTTCCCGTCAATGTCACAATCCCCTCGTCTCCGTCGCCGTCGATGCGGATGCGCTTGCTTTTCACCAATTCCAGCACCGCAAGAAACGCGGCCACCCGCTGGGAAGGGTCTCTTTTCCCGGCAAACAGTCCGCGAAAGGTGATCTTCCCCCGCTTCCTTAAGGCCATCAACACCGAGATCACCTGGGACGCCACGGAGACGATCTTTCTCGATACCAGCGCGGAAAAGCTCTCCGGCTTGGGCGGCAGCAGGCTTTTGCCCTTGCCCCAGGCGGCAAGCAGCGCCTGCCGCAGCTCATTGGGGTCGTGGATGCGCCGGTATTCCCAATCCACCGGGATCTTCTCCGCCTCCCGTACCACCGTGTCGAAGCGGGCCAATTCCGCCAGCCGGGCCGCGGCCGCCTGGCACTGCTGATATTCGATCAGCTGCCCGGTCAGCTCCGCCCGTGGGTCTTCCTCGTCCTCCCGGCGCGGCAGCAGGGACGCGGTCTTGATCTGCACCAGCCGGGCGGCCATTTCCAGAAACTCACTGGCTATGTCCATGTCCGCCTCGCGCATCCGGTCGATCTGCTCCATATACTGCTCCAGCAGCAGGGCGATGGGGATGTCGTAAATATTCAGCTTGTTTTTGGCGATCAGGCCCAGCAGCAGGTCCAGCGGGCCCTCAAAGACTTCCAGCCTGTATTGCAGCTTTTCCATCGTCACACGGCCCCGAACAGCCGGAAGGGCAGCGCGGCCAGCCGGAAGATCAAATTGGCAAAGAAATTCTGCACAGTCCCCAGCGGCCCGGAAAGGAACCCGGTGACCATCAGCACGAACAGCAGCATAACGAACATCTGCTGGTACTGGTAGTAGAGCATCAGGGCCCGCTGGCTCAGAAACGCCGAGACGATCCGGGAACCGTCCAGCGGCGGCACGGGCAGGAGATTGAACACCGCCAGGGAGATATTGACCACCACGTAGTAGTACAGGGCGTTGTAGACAAAAGAGGTGAAGCCGTTATAGGGCGCGTAAAGCTGCATGGCCACCACCGCCACGGCGCCCACCAGCCCCGCCAGCAGATTGGACACCGGCCCCGCCAGCGCGGTCAGGGCCATGTCCCGCCTTGGGTTGCGGAAGTACCGGGGATTCACCGGAACGGGCTTTGCCCAGCCGAAGCCGAACAGCAGCAGCGCCAACGCCCCGGCGGTATCCACACTGGCCAGGGGATTTAAGGTGATGCGCCCTTCCATCCGGGCGGTGGGGTCCCCCAGCTTGCCGGCCACCCAGCCGTGGGCAAGCTCATGGAGGGGAAGGATGAAGATCATCACAAAGATCACGGACAAAACCTGGGCGGCCACGGACCAGATATCCACGTGCTGCCCCTGGATCAGGCTTCGGATAACACTGAAAAGCATGGAAAAACTCCTTTCGTATACCGAGATTATATACGATTTCCGGGAAAAACACAATTCTTTTCAAAAAAAACTTGCATTTTCTTTCCGGGTCTGCTATAATTCTAGACGTTGCAATCTGAAAGATCGCCTATTTAAGGAGGTGCGGATATGGCAAAGTGTGAATTCTGCGGCAAGGACGTTTCTTTCGGCATTCGGGTGTCCCACTCCCACAGGCGTTCCAATCGTACCTGGAAGCCCAACATCAAGCGTGTGAAGGCTGTGGTCAACGGTACGCCGAAGCGTGTTTACGCCTGCACCCGCTGCCTGCGTTCCGGCAAGGTAACCAGAGCGGTTTAAGTTCCATTCGCCATGATAAGTTCGGGGCTGTTCTCCTGGGAACGGCCCCGTTTATCTTTGTTGTTTGATTTTTGCGGGGCCTCTGCCCCGCTTTTTTTATCCGAAAGGGATCTCCTCTGTCAGCGCGGCAAGGTCCCCCGTGTCAAACGCCCCGATGAACCGCACCGCCTTCTCCCTGGCCTGCTCCATCAACTGGAAGAAGTCTTCCTCATGGAGCCCGCCGTCGGGCGTCTGCCAGGGCGTGTGGGTCACATTGGCATAGTCCACGTCGGCCCGCTCCGTCAGCGGCACGATGTGGCAGGAAATTTTGTGGGGCTTGCCCTTTTCCAGCGCCTCCACGATCCGCAGCTTGAGCCCGGTGCGGTCCGTCAGCAGGGAGAACACCAAGTGGATGTCCAGCCCCGCCTGGATCAGCTCCGCCTGGGTGGCCTCCACCTGGAACAGCTTTTTCAGCAGCGGCTGATAGAGCCTGGCCATCCGGCCCAGGGCGGCCCGATCTTTGGGGTACATCTTCCCCAGGGGCACTTCCGAGGGCAGCTGCCCGGTCTCGTGGCGCAGCACGATGGCGTCCAGCGCCGATTCGATCTCCCCGTGCATGGTGCTCCGGGTCTGGGGTGGACGCTCCGCGGCGAACGCATCCGCCCAGGCGTTGACATAGGGATGGGCGGTGGAATCCAGCGCGTAGTGGCAGAGAAAGCCCATCACATAGGAGCGGTATTCCGGCTCCGGATTCTCCCGCAGGAAATCCCGCATGAGGCCCAGGGTGACGGAGGGCTTCACCGCGTGGAGCCTGTACCCGTATTCCATCAGCGACCGGCCATGCATCCAGGGCAGGTAACGATGGCAAAAGAGATAATCCGGGCCCTGTGCGCCCCATAGGAACAGCGCGGGGTCAAAGCCCTCCGGCTGGGAGACTTCCTTCAGCACGTTTTGGGCGAACAGATTGTGGGTGATACAGGCGGGCATACAGTCAGCTCCTTTATCATTTCATGCACACGGGGCAGCAGCGGGAAAGCCGCGCGGAGATCGTCTGGGAATTCCGCGAAGAAAGTCTTTCGGCCAAAGCCCGGGATCGCCGGGCAGGAAAGCGCCAGCAGGCCGCAGTGCAGCGCCTGCCGGGTAATTTTGCCCAGCCCGCCGCCATAGAGGTCGTCCCCAGCCAGCGGATGCCCTATGTGAGCCAGGTGCACCCGGATCTGATGGGTGCGGCCGGTCTCCAGCCACAGGGCCAGCAGCGTGTGGCCCTGGAAATTGCCCAGGCTCCGCCAGTGGGTCACCGCCCGGTCGCCGTGGCCGCATTCCCGCTGGATGCGGCTGCCGGGTCTCAGGCCGATGGGCAAGTCGATCACTCCATCGCCGGAGAGACTCCCCTCACACACGGCGAAGTAGAGTTTTTCCGTCTTTGCCGCGCACACCGCCGCCCGGTGCTTCCCAAGGACCAGCACGCCGCTGGTATCCCGGTCCAGCCGGTACAGGGGCCGGAAACGGTGGCTCTGCCCCGTCTGCCGGTAATGATAGGCCACCGCGTTCAAAAGGCTGTCCCGGTCGTGGCCTGGCGAGGGATGGATGGGCATCCCGGCGGGCTTATCCACCAGCAGGTAGTCCTCGTCCTCATAGAGGACCGTGAGTTCCATGGGCTCCGGCAAATACGGCATTTCCTCATCGGGAAAGGCAAAGGCCAGCCTGTCCCCCATAGCCAGCACATCCACCGTCCGGGCGTGTGCGCCGTTGAGGAGGATCCCATCTTCCAGCTTCCGCTGCTGGGTCAGAAATCCCGCCGAAAGCCCCAGCCGTCGGGCAAAATCCCGCACGGTGAGCCCGGCCCCGTCCGGCGGGACGGTATATTCCAAAATTCGCATCAGTGATTTCTTCGGGCCAGCTCCAGCGCCAGTTCCCGCAGGAAACGCCCGTCTCCCGGGAACTTGTCCAGCGCCTGCACCGCGTTTTGGGTGTATTCCTCCACCAGCGCCTGGGCCTTCTCGGTGCCCAGCAGGGAGACGTAATTCCGCTTGTCCCGGGCGGAATCCATGCCCACGTTTTTGCCTAACGCGGCGGCGTCGCCCACCACGTCCAGAATATCGTCCCGAATCTGGAACGCCATGCCCACGCCGTTTGCGTACTCTCCGGCGGCGGCCAGCAGCTCCTCCGAAGCCCCGGCGGCGATGCAGCCCATCTGGCAGGCGGCGGCGATCAGTGCCACCGTCTTGGCCCGGTCCATGGCGTACAGCAGTTCCAGATCGGCCTCCCCGCCCTCGGTTTTCAGATCGATGCACTGCCCGCCCACCATGCCGGTTTTGGCGGCACCGGCGCACCGGGCCAGCACATGAGCGGCCCTGGCGGAGGCTGCCTGATCCTCGCCGGAAAGGGCGGTCTCAAAGGCCAGGGTCAGCAGCCCGTCTCCCGCCAGCATGGCGATATCCTCCCCGTACACCCGGTGATTGGTTGGCCTGCCCCGGCGCAGCTCGTCGTCGTCCATGCAGGGCAGGTCATCGTGGATCAGCGAATAGGTATGCACCATCTCCACGGCGCAGGCAAAGGGCAGAGCGGCATCCACATCGCCGCCGCAGAGAGCGCAGAACGCCAGCGCCAGCACCGGCCGGATCCGCTTGCCGCCCGCCAGCAGGCTGTACCGCATGGCCTCCCGCACCGGCGCGGAGGGGTCGCCTTTCTCCGGTTCGGGCAGATAGCCCCGCAGCGCCTGTTCGATCCTTTCCAGATACCGCTCCATCACGTCATTCATCGTCCGTCTCCTTGCGGGCAGCGCCCAGCACCGTGATCTTCTGCTCCGCCTTGTCCAGCGTTTCATAGCACTGGGCGGATAGCTTCGTGCCCTCCTCAAAGAGCTTCATGGCGCTTTCCAGCGGCTCTTCCCCGCTCTCCAGCTTTTCCACGATCTGCGCGAGGCGCTCCATGGCCGCTTCAAATTGAATCTTCCCCGGCACTTTCCTCTCCCTGCCTTTCTGTGATCTTTGCTTTCAGATTTCCCCGTTCCATCCGCACCCGGATGATCTCGCCCGGCGCGGTCTTCCCGGCGTCGGTGAGGGGCCGCCCCTTTTCGTCCGTCACCACGGAATACCCGCGGGCCAGCACCTTGAGGGGGCTCAGCGCGTCCAGCCTGCCGGAAAGCACCGCCAGCGCGTTCTTCCCGCCGGAAAGGATATCCACATAGGCGCTGAGCATCCCGCCGTAGAGCTCCGCCAGCCGCCGGCGATGGGGCGCCAGAAGCGCCGCGGGATCGGCCATGGGCGAATCCAGCGTCAGCATATCCAATTGCTGCCGCAGCGTGCCGATCCTCTGCCCGGCGGCCGCCACCAGGCGGCTCTCCAAATCGGCGACCCGCATGTACTCCTGCTCGCCGTCGGGTGTGCAGAGTTCGGCGGCGGCGCTGGGAGTTGGGGCCCGCAAGTCGGCCACAAAATCGCACAGCGTGAAATCCGTTTCGTGGCCCACCGCCGACACCACCGGCGCACGGGAATCATAGATTGCGCGAACAAGAGCCTCGCTGTTAAAGGCCCACAGGTCTTCGGCGGAGCCGCCGCCCCGTCCCAAAATGATCACATCGCAGTCCGGGCGGGCCCCCAGAAGGCGCACCGCCTCCGTCAGCTTCTCCGGGGCTTCGGCGCCCTGCACCGGTGCCGGGCAAAACAAAATTTCTGCCGCAGGCCACCGGCGGGCCGTCACCTGCAAGATGTCCCGGATCGCCGCCCCCGAGGGCGAAGTGATCACCCCAATGCACCGGGGGTACCGGGGCAGGGGCCGCTTGTGTTCGGGATCGAACAATCCCTCCGCCGCCAGCTTGTTTTTCAGCTGCTCAAAGGCCAGCCCCAGCGCGCCGATCCCTTCGGGCTGGATGTCCTCCGCATAGAGCTGGTACTGCCCCGACGGCTCGTAGACGGAGATCCTGCCCCGCACCAGCACTTTCAGCCCGTCCTCGGGCGTGAACCGCAGCCGCCGGGCGGAGGCCGCGAACATCACCGCCCGGAGCACCGAACGCTCGTCCTTCAGCGAAAAATACAGGTGCCCGGAGCGGGTGTTGCGGGTGCAGTTGGAGATTTCGCCGGTGACGAAAACATCGTTCAGTCGCCCGTCTCCCTCCAGCAGGGACTTGATGAAAAAATTCACCTGGGAGACGGTCAGCGTAGAATAAGCCATGGCTTCGCCCCCGTCTATTGCGGCTGTCCGCTGTCGGTTTTCTCGCCCTCGGCCAGCTTGGCCACCGTGGCCAGCACGCCGTTGATATAGGGCGCGTCCTCGTCGCCGCCGTATTTTTTGGCCAGCTCCACCGCCTCGTTGATGGACACGCTCACCGGGATCTCCTCGTCAAACAGGATCTCGTACACCGCCAGCCGCAGCAGTGCCAGCGTCACCTTGGAAAGCCGGCCGATGTTCCACCCGCGGATGTTCCCGGCGATCACCTCATCGATCTTCTCCCGGTTTGCCTCAGACCCGAAAGCCACCCTGCGGGCATAGGAGCCGGGCTTAAAATCCCGGGCTTCCTCCGCGGCCGCAAGAATTTCCTCCACGGATTCCTTCCCCGCCGCCTGCTCAAACAGGATGCAGAACGCCTGCTCCCGCGCCTCTCGTCTGGTCATAGTCTTTCCTCCTCTGTTCTTTTCTTGAAAGAAAAGAACCAAAAGAACTTTACTTTGCCCGTTTCAACTGCGTACAGTCTTGAACTGATTACACTTCCCCCGGCGAACAGGCTCGCCCGACTTTTCTTTTTTCTTGAAAGAAAAGAACCCAAAAAACTTTACTTTACCCGCCCGCACATGGATAAGCAAAGAAAAACAGGCTCCCCGAATTTCCGCGGTGAGCCTGCTTCCGATCGTACCCAAAAAATCTTTTCAAGCTTCACCGCCCGGACGGAAAACCTCCGGGCCTTGAAGCAATTATACCATGGTCATCCTCCAATTGCAACTGCGCATTTGCGCTTTTCCCACTACTTTCCGCCGATGATCTTGATCTTATCCACGGTCAGTCCCGTCTGCTCCACCACGATCTCCTGGATGATCAACGTATCCGCGTCGTCAAGCGTCCCGTCCACCACCACGCTGCATTCGCCGTTGTTGATAAACACCACGCTTTCGGTGAATCCCTTGGCCTGCAGCAGGCTCTCCACGTTGGTCTCCTGCAAAATGTTCTGAGCGATCAGCGACGCCTGATCCACCGCCTCCTTCTTGGCGTCGGTATCCGCGTCCACGCTTTCCAGCACCTGGTCCAGGAGCTCCAGCGCTTCGTCCCGGGCGTTCTGCCGGTCCATCCTGGCCTCCGCCAGCGAGCCGCTTGCAGCCGCCGCAGGCTTCTGCAGCAAATCGTCGTTGACGGTCTCCACGTAGGCGCTGTTCACCAGCTGGGCTGCGCCCAATTGGCTGACGGTGCTGCTGGTGTCGCCCACGGGCAGCCGGTTGACGCCCGCGAACTGCCAGTTCAAATACACCGCCGCGCCCAGCGCCAGCACCAGCGAGGCCAGCACCAGTTGTTTTCTGCCGAATTTCATACTCGATCCCTCCAAAATATATTGTGATTCTGCTACCCGCCGCCGGTCACGCACACCTTTGTGGAGGGCAGCCCCAATGCCGTGCGGGCCGCCTCGGTGAGCATTTCCCGGGTCGCCGGGTCGCCTGCGTATCTGCTTACGATCACCACCCCTTTTATCTGCGGCTCCATCCGGGTCACGGTCAGCGCCGACTGCGCACCGCCCGCATCCTCCAGGATCACGTGGGCCGTCTCCTTCTCCCCTCGGTCTTCCTGCGTGCTGCTGTGCTCGTCGGCCGCATACACGTACCGCTCGCTGCTTTCCAGCGTCACCAGCACCTGCGGATTTTCTTCCCCGGTGATGGCGGTCACGATCCGGGCCACGCCCGCCTCCAGCTCCTCTCGGTATGCCCCAGCGGTGAGGGTGGGCGCATCATTCACCGGCTGTGGATCGTCCTTTTCGCCGCCGCCCAGAGAGGACAGATAGATCAGCGCGATGCCGCAGAATCCCATGAGCACCAGGATGCGCACGCCCTTGTCCTTGGAAAAGAGCCGCGCCGCCGCCGACTTCCATTTTTCAGTTTTCATCGGTGCCTACCTCCAGTTCAAGGTCCCCGCCAAGGGTGTTTTCCAGCAGCGCCCTGGCCCTTTCCACATCCAACAGGTACCGAAACCGCACCCGCACTCCGGTTAATACTATGCCGTCCCCTGCCCGAATATCTGTAAAAATTCGGATTTCTTCCGGATAAAGCTCCGCCGCCGCCAACAATCCCCGGATCGACTGCTCCGCCCGATCCTCCACCGCCGACTGCGCCTGCGCCTCCACATATTCCGACAGGGCGCTGCCCGCGTCCTCTCCCGCATTGGCGGCTTCGGGAAAGCTCCAATCAAATGAACACAGGGAAGCCACCGCCGACAGGAGCAGCACCAGCACCGTCAGCGACCGCACGAACAGCACCATCTCGTTTTTCGAGCAGATGTGCCCCGCCGCCTCCGCGACGATCAACACCCCGCACACCGCCGCCACCTCCCGCAGCACGCTCATAGGCTGCTCCTCACGAACAGGAGGATCGCCGCGCTGGCCACCGCCACCACCCCGGTGCTCACCAGCACCGCCAGCAGCATTTTGGCGATATTTGCGCATGCGCCCAGAAAGGCGCTGATACGGGGCGCTTCAAACAAATCTCCGGCGATTTGCCCCGCCGCGCACACCGCCGACCACAAAAACGCCTGGATGACCGCCGGGGCCAGCAGGCAGATCACCGCCAGAATGCCAAAAGCCCCCACGCCGGATTTGACCAAGTCCACGCTGTTCTTCACCGCCGTCACCGCGTCCCCCAGCGCACTGCCCACAATGGGCAGCGCCGCCGAGGCAAACAGCTTGGCGGTCTTGGCTCCCGCCGCGTCGATCTGGGCGTTCAGGGTGGTCTGCACGGAGAGGATGCCGGAAAAGACCGACACGCTGATCACCAGCAGCCATTTGGCAAAGCCGAACACCGTCCCCACCAGTTTGTCCAGCCGCACCTGGGACACACTGGCCGTCAGCGCCAGCGCCAGCAGCACCCGCAACAGCGGGAAGATCACCCCGGAGGATAGCAAGGGGATCATATTCCCCGCCGCCAGCGTGAGAAAGCTGTACGACCCGCCGGTGGCTCCGTTGCCCGAGGCGATCAGCAGCGCGGTGTAGACCGGCGCCGCCGCCAGCAGGAAGGCCCCCGCCGTCTCCACCGCCCGCTCCACCGTCTCCATCAGCGACAGGATGGGCACCGCCGCCACCGCCGCCGCAGCCGCGCTCCCTGCCAGAGACACCGCCGGTTCCGTCCCGGAGGTTCCGAACGTGCCGCCCAGCCTGCAAAGCACCGTCAGGGCCACCAGCGCCGCCAATGCAGAAAAGGGCCCCGTCAACCGTTCCCGCAATAGATTCCCCAGGGCCGCCAGCAGGCCGTTTGCGCCGCTGCCTGCGGTGGGCCCGTCGATCCCTGCCTCCCGCAGCAATTCCCGCGTCTCGCTGTCCAAGCCCGCATACAGGCCCTGGGCCCCGCTCTCCTCCAGCAGCTCGTCCCGGATCTCCTTCGTCTGGGCCAGTGCCGGTGCGGCTGTGCAGAGCAGCACGGCCAGCGACAGAAGCCCCACCATGATTTTCCGTTTCATACTTCCTCCCGCCCTACAGCCGGGCGATCTCCTCCAAATACCCGAAAAGCTGCGCCAGCAGCGGCAGCGCCACCGTGAGGATCGCCGCCCTGCCCGCCAGCTCCACCGCGCTGCCCATGGCGGATTCTCCCGCGTCCCGGCACACCCCCGCGCACAGCTGCGCGATGATGGCGATACCCACCGCCTTGAGCACCGCCGTCAGGCAGTCCTGCTCCGTCCCGTCTGGCTCCGTCATGGAGCGCAGCTCGGCCACCACCGGCCCCAGCTCCGCGAAAACCGAAAGCAGGATCACCACGCAGACGGCGCAGGCCGCCAGCAGCGCATATTCCTGATTGCCCCGTTTGATAGCCGCGATCAGCACCGCCGCGCACAGCACGCAGCCTCCGATTCCGATGATCTCCACGGTCACAGCTGAAAAATGGATTTGATGGTCTGGAACAGCGTGTCGATCTGGGTGATGATCATCATCAGCACCACAATGAGCCCGGCAAGGGTGGTCATCAGGGCCTGTTCCTCCCTGCCCGACCGGATCAGCAGCTGATTGAGCACCGCCACCAGGATGCCGATGGCGGCGATCCGGAAAATGAGATCAACTTCCATTTTTCACGCTTCCTTTCCTTTGCGTTCCGGCGGTCACAAAAGCACCAGGCAGACCAATACGCCCGCAAACAGTCCCAGGCAGACGGAGAGCCTTGTCTTGCCGTCTCTTGATTCCCGCGCCCGCTCCAGATTCTGCTCCGCCAGCGCCGCGTACAGCCGGAGATGCTCCAGCTGTTCCTCCACGCCGCTCACGCCGAATCCCCGGACGAATCCCAAAAACAATTCCCGATCCCCAGCCTCCGTGAACAGGGCTTTCCCGGCTTCTTCCAGCGCGGCCCGCGGGTTTTCGGGAAACGCTTTCGACTGCACCGCCATCCGGCACAGCCGGGAATCCCCGTTCAGCCGCAGCAGCCGTTCCAGCGGCTGGGCTTCATAGCTCATGCCGATCTGAAAGGTCATGAGGGCGGTGCGAAAATCGAGCCAGGTGTCGGCCCGCTTTCTCAGCCGAACCGCCTGATGCAACCCCAGCCCCAGGCCGCAGCAGAGTATCAAGATCCCGCCCAGCGCCTTCAACAAGCCCTTTCCCCTCCGCTCTTTCGATCCTCGCGATCTCGCCCGGCTGGGTGCGCCCGGCCAGAAAGGCCAGCGTCCCGAACGCGCCGGTTTGGATCAGCTCCGCGCACAGCGGGCGGCGCAGGGCCCGGTCGTCCCCATGGATGGAGGCGATCACCGCCACGCCCCCAAACACCGATTTGCGCACTGCCTCCACGTCCTCCGGCGAAAGCTCGTCGCAGAGGATGATCTCCGGCGACAGCATCCGCAGGGCGATGTCGAAGCCCCTGTCTTTCGGGTAGCCCCGCAGCACATCGGCGCAGGGGCCCAGGTCGAACTCCCCGCCGATCTCTCCCCGCTGGTCCAGCACCGCCACCCGGCGGGCCGGCTGGAATTTCCCCATGGACAGGGATTTCGCCAGATCCCGCAGCAGGGTGGTCTTCCCGCTGGAGGGCTCGCCGATCACCAGCAGCCCGCGGGAAAGCTCCACGCCCTCCAAAAACAGCCTGTCCGCGCTCCCCGTCACTTCCCGTGGGATGCGGAACACCATGGAGGACACGTCCCGCAGGCTTTTCACCCGGCCGCCCTCCAGCACCGCCGTGCCGCACACGCCCACCCGGCACTGGCCGTCCATCAGGATGTACCCGTCCTTCAGCTCCTGCTCGTGGCTGAACACCGATTGGGAACAGGCCCGCACAAAGATGTCGCCCAATTCCCCGCCGCTCAAACACACCACTCCGCCGGAAAGCGCCCGTGTGGCGGCGCCGTTTTCCCGCAGAAAGAACACGCCCTCCCGGCCGCAGATGCTCACCGGCTGGTCCCGTGCCAGATGGATATCGAAGGCCTGCTCCTTCACGGCGTCGGGCGCGCGCAGCAGCAGATTGCCCACCAGCGGGATCTTCCGGGCGATGGCGTCATAGCTTCCAGTCTCCATAGAGCGTCCCTCCTCACCGGATAGTTCATGTCTATGGCGGGCCGCGCAAAAATAGAACAAGCCCACCCGGAAGTTGTCCTCCGAATGGGCTTGCGAAACGATATTGGATTTTAGTCGGCCTTTTCCCCCATGTATTGCAGGAAGTCAGCTAAGACCTCCCGGTCGTTCTCATAGGTGACGGTTTCCATGGCCTCCCTGGGCGCGGCCCACCGTATGTCCAAGATCTCCTCGGGCTGGGCGCGGGTCTCGTCGGACTTGGCCTTGGCCGCGAAGTAGATCACGTCCTTGGTGGTGTCGGGCTTGGGCGAATAGGTGACCACATGGCGGAAATCCGTCTTGAGCTTGACCTTGAGGCCGGTTTCCTCCCGAATCTCGCGCTCAGCGGTCTCCTCCTCGGTCTCCTTTTTCTCCACATGGCCCTTGGGGAAAGCCCAGTGCCCGCCGTTTTTGTGGCGGATCAGCAGGATCTCCCGCTGGCCCTTCTTGCCGCGGTACACCACCGCACCGCAGGATTTTTCCTTTTTCAATGGGATCGCGTCCTTTCGTGAAAGCTGCCTAGCGCACGGAGAAACGGTACACCGTCTCAGAGCGGAATTCCTCTCCCGGCTCCAAAGGCTTAAAGGGGAACTGGGGCTGGTTGGGCGAATCCGGATAGAACTGGGTCTCCAGACAGAAAGCCGTGTGGGGCCGCATGGGCCGGCCGTTTTTATCCAGCAGGCCCTCCACCGAATTGAAGGTGTAGAGCTGGATGCCGGGCATATCGGAATAGACCTCCATCATCCGGCCGCTCACCGGCTCATAGGCCTCGGCCATCTTGCGGAAGCCTTCCCCATCCACGCAGAAATTGTTGTCGAAACCGCCGCAGTGGGCGATCAGGGGATCCTGCGCGAACATATCCTGGCCCAGCTTTTTGGGTCGGGTAAAGTCCACCGGCCCGCCGGCCACAGGCAGCAGCCTGCCGGTGGGGATCAGATCCTCCGTCACCTCCGTCACGTGGGCCGCGGAGATCGAGAGCTCCGTGTCCAGCACGTCCTGCTGAAAATTGCCGGACAGGTTGAAAAACGCGTGGTTCGTGGGATTGAAGACCGTGGTCTTGTCCGTGGCGCCCCGGTATTCCAGCCGCAGGGCGTTGTCGGCGGTCAGGGTGTACGTCACCTGGATCTTCAGCGTCCCGGGATACCCCTCGTCGCCGTCGGGGCTCACATGGGTGAAGGTGATGGAGGGCTCATCGCCGTCGCATACCTGGGCTTCAAACAGCACCCCATGGTACCCGCCCGGGCCGCCGTGCAGAGTATTTTTGCCGTCGTTTTTGGCCAAAGGGTATGTCTCGCCGTTTAAGGTGAACCGCGCCCCGCCGATCCGATTGGCATAGCGCCCCACAAAAGCGCCCTGGTAATTGCTGCCGAAGTATTCCTCCAGTGTGCGGTGCCCCTGCACCACGTCGCCCAAATCGCCGTTTCTGTCCGGGGTGAGCAGCCGCACGATGCGGCAGCCGTAATCCGTCACGGCCAGGGTCATGCCCGAAGGATTCTCCAGCGTGTAGAGCCTGGCCTCCCGGCCGTCGGGCAGCGTCCCGAAAACAATCGAATGTACCGCCATGGGTTACGCCTTCTCGCCCAGCAGCGCCGCGCCGATGATACCCGCGTCGTTGCCCAGCTCGGCCCGGCAGATCACCGTCTTCTTGGAGGAATTCATGGCATACTGCTTGTGGGCCACGAACTCCCGCACGGGAGCCATCAGGGTCTCCCGCTCGTTGGAGATGCCGCCGCCGATGCACAGGGTATCGGGCTGGAAGATATTCACCATGTTCACGATGCCCTCGCTGAGGTAGTGAATGTATTCGTCCACGATCTCCTTGCCGATGGGGTCGCCCTGCCGCATGGCGTCAAAGGCGGTGCGGCCGTTGACCTTGCTGATATCGCCCTCCACGATGGTCCACAGGGGAGAATCCTTGGGGGCGTTCTCCATGTGCTCCTTGGTGGTCTTGATGAGGCCCGTGGCGGAGGCATACGTCTCCCAGCAGCCGTTGCGGCCGCAGGTGCAGGGGCGTCCGTCCACCACGATGGTGGTGTGGCCCAGCTCGCCGCCGGAATAGTTGCTGCCGGAATAGATTTCCCCGTTGATGATGATGCCGCCGCCGACGCCCGTGCCCAGGGTGATGGCGATGGCGTTCTTCGCACCCTTGAGCGCGCCCGCCATGTATTCGCCGTAGGCCGCGGCGTTGGCGTCGTTCTCGATGATCACCCGCTTGCCTTCCAGCCGGTCGGAGAGCATCTGCACCATGGGGGTGTTGAAGAAGGGCAGATTGTTGGCGAATTCGATCACGCCGGTCTCCTGATTCACCGCGCCGGGAGAGCCCACGCCGATATAGGGCACGTCGGCCAGGGTGAGGCCGGCCTTTTTCAGCGCCTCGCGGGCGGCGGAGGCCATGGCGTCGGCCACCTGCTCGGCGGTCTCGGTCTGGGTGGGCTGACTGTGCTTAGCCACGATCTGATAGTTCTCGTCAACGATACCCACCGCAATGTTGGTGCCGCCGAGGTCGATCCCAAGGTATTTCATAGTAACTGCTCCTTTACAAAAGAGTTTTGCCGGGTTGTCCCGTCCTGTATCTCTAGTATACTATATCTGCCATGAAAAAGTAAATGTCTGGGCGCAAATTTTTATGGATTTTTTTCTTTTCCCCCGGCTCTTGATTTTGTCCACCGCCTGTGGTATCATAAATAAGATGATGCGCCGCTATGGCGGAATTGGCAGACGCAAGGGACTTAAAATCCCTCGGTGGCAACACCGTACCGGTTCGACCCCGGTTAGCGGCACCAACACCCTGCAAGGGCCTTTTGGCCCTTGTGGGGTGTTTGCTAACTGGGGTCGAACCCTTGGATCTGAGCGTGAAGAAAACGTGCCAGCGGCACGTTTTTTAGCGAAGAGTGGCGAGACCGGGACCGCACCGCAGGTGCGGTGCGTCGAGCCAGCAAGACGCGAAGCGGCTTGTCGACCCCGGTTAGCGGCACCACGTCGCGGCGAGCCCTTGTGGCTCGCCGCGATTTGTTGTCTCAAATCGCGGCTTCGCTTATCGGGCTGCCGCTCCTCTCCCCAAAAGGTCTTACGACCTTTCGGGGGCCCCGGCGTCCGCTGCGCCTCCGGTTGAAACTTTTCATCGCAGATGAAAAGTTCCGCCCTCTGGCTTGCTCCCGCTTTTTTTGCCGATTTTTGGAAGGTAATAACGAATAGTGAATAGTGAAGAGGTGTGGGGTCCCCTTCGGGGACCATTGGAATAACAAAGGGCACAAAAGGCTTACAGATATTTCTTGCAAAAAGTAGCATTTATAATCTGTCCCTTCGGCGGACATGCGCCGACGAAGGGACCCCTTAAGAGAAAACCGGCGAAGGCGGTGTCCGAAGGGCGCAAGCCAAGCCGGTTTTCGACGAAAAGGGGGAATCGGGGGAAAAAGCACGGAGCAAGGCGAGCTCAGCGAGCCGCAGCGATCGTGTTTGTCCCTCGAAAGCGTGGCGACGCAGTCGCCACGCGAAAATATCCCCCAGCATCGCCGGGGGATATTCCTTGCTCTATGCAGTTGTCTACTTCTGCCAGTTTGCCGCGATGATGTCCTTGAGGGACACGTTGGGGTTGCGGTACCGGGCGTTGGGGTTGGGCTCCTTTACCGTGGCGAACTGGATCGCCTTGGTGGGGCACGCCTGGATACACGCCATGCAGTGGGCGCAGTTGGTGTAGTCGTGGACGGCCCGCTTCTCCTCGATGCGCACGCAGCCTGTGGGACACACCCGGGTGCAGGTGCCGCAGCCGATGCAGGCTTCCGTCACCTTGTACAGCGGGAAGGCGTACATGGGCCCTTCCTTCTTGCGCATGTCGAAGAATGCGTTGCTGAAATCCACCTCGAACTGCTCGGCGGGCTGGATATACTGCTTCCGCCCGTCGATGTCCGCCTTGATGGCCGCTAAATGCTCGTCCACCTTTTTCTCGGCGTCGATGCTGGCCTGCTGCTCCATGTCGAACACGATGATGGCGTTATCGAACATGATGACGGTGTTGATGTAATCCGCCTTTTTACCAATGGAATCCAAGAACGCCTCTACCCGTTTGGCCACCGCGCCGCTGTGGCAGCCGAAGGTGACCACGATGTAAAAATAGTCCGTCTCAAATTCCGAGCCCCGGATGAAATCCTTCACCAGATCGGGGATGTCGAATTCAAACAATGGGCAGACGATGCCGATCTTCTCCGCCTTGTAATGGCGGTTTTGCTTGCGCATCTCCTGAGGGATGCTAACAAGCTCCTCGTCAAAGTGCCTTGCGGCGTACAGGCTGTTGCCAGTGGCCGTGAAGAAAAAAGTCATGGAACAAATTCTTTCCTTTCAGTGTAATTCTAGGTGATCTTCCATCATACCCAGCGGGCGCTGGTCATCTTGTCCTCAAAGGTGATGGAGCGCTTGAGCACGTCGATGGCCTTCACCAGGCCCTCGTTCTTGCTCATCAGGCTGTCCTCATGCTCGATGGACAGCACATAGTCGTAGCCCACCAGGCGCAGCTGGGAGACGAAATCCTTCCAGAACAGCTCATCGTGGCCGTAGCCGATGCTGCGGAAGATCCAGGAACGGTGGATCTCGTCGGTATAGGGACGGGTATCCAGATTGCCGTCGATAGGAGAATTGAAGGGATCGATCTTGGTATCCTTGGCATGGACGTGGAAGATGGCCTCGCCGCCCAGCTCGCGGATGACCTTGAGGGGATCCATCCCCTGCCAGATCAGGTGGCTTGGGTCGAGGTTGGCGCCGATCTCCGGGCCGACAGCGGCGCGGATCTTCTTCATGGTGTAGGTGTTGTACACGCAGAAGCCCTGGTGCATCTCAAAGGCGATCTTGTTCACGCCGTGGGCCTTGGCGAATTCCACGAAGTTCTTCCAGTAGGGGATCAGCTTTTCGTTCCACTGCCACTCCAGCACCTCCTGGAACTCGTTGGGCCATGCGCACACCACCCAGTTGGGGTTCTTGGATTCTTCGCAGTCGCCGGGGCAGCCGGAGAAGGTGTTGATCTGATGGATGCCCAGCTTTTCGGCCATGAGCACCGCATCGTGGAGGTCGTCGTCAAACATCTTGGCGATCTCCTTGTTGGGATGGATGGGGTTGCCGTGGCAGCTGAGGGCGCTGATCTCCAGGCCGGATTCCGCGATAGTGTCCACGAATTCCTTGAACTTGGCCTCGTCGTGGAGCAGCACCGTGGGGTCGCAGTGATCCTTGCCGGGATAGCCGCCGCAGCCGATCTCCACCATCTGCGCGCCCAGGGATTTGAAATAGGCAAGGGCTTCCTTCAGCGGGACCTCGCCGATGACGTTGGTAAGTACGCCGAGCTTCATAAAAACACTCCTTTGTTTTGTTTGGGCGTTTGGGCACCGCGGAAAAAGCCAAATCAAGTCGGCCAAAAAATCCGTTGTCACCCAAAACTCTTTGTCTACATTATATAGAACAGCGGGCAAAAAAGCAATCCCACCCGGAAAAAAAGTTTCCCTTTTTTGGTTTTTGCGGTTGCCTTTTCCAAATCTGCCCGCTATACTGTATCGTTGGGAACTGAATTCACAGGGAGGAGTACGCCATGCGCAGCGCGCCCAATTACAAAAGCACCCGGCTGGCCTGTTACCGGGGATACATCGTGCAGGGGATCGTGAACAATTTGAGCCCCCTGTTTTTCGTGATCTTCCAGCGGGAGTTCCACATCTCCTACGGCATGATCTCCTCGCTGATCCTCTTCAATTTCGTCACCCAGATCGTGGTGGACACCCTCTGCGTCAACCTGGCCGACCGCATCGGCTACCGCACGGTCTCCATCGCCGCCCACGTCTTCAGCTTTGTGGGCCTGATCTCCCTGGGCGTCCTGCCCCGCATCTTCCCCATCCCGTTCCTGGGGCTGGCGCTGGCCACCATCCTCTGCGCCATCGGCGGCGGGATCATCGAGGTGGTAATCAGCCCCATCATCGATTCCCTCCCCAGCGACGACAAGGCCTCCGGCATGAGCCTGCTCCACTCCTTCTATTGCTGGGGCCAGGTGGGCGTGGTGCTGATCACCACCCTGCTGGTGCGGCTCATCGGCGAATCCCTCTGGTGGGTGCTGCCGCTGCTGTGGGCTCTCCTCCCCGCCTATAACGGTTTCAAATTTGCCCATGTGCCCCTGCGGCCCACCGTCCCCGCCGAGGAGAAAACGCCCCTACGCAGCCTGTGGCGTTCCGGCGTCTTTGTGCTGGCCATGGTGATGATGCTCTGCGCCGGCGCCTCCGAGCTCTCCATGAGCCAGTGGAGCTCCCTTTTCGCCGAGAAAGCCCTGGGCGTGCCCAAGGTGCTGGGCGATCTGCTGGGGCCGTGCCTGTTCGCGGTGTTCATGGGCATCGGGCGCACCGTCTACGGCGTGTGGGGCGACCGGCTGGATCTCCACAAGGCGCTGCTGGGCACCTCCTGCCTCTGCGTCCTGTGCTATGCGGGCGCGGCGGCCTTCACGCTGCCCATCCTCTCCCTGCTGTGCTGCTCCCTCTGCGGGTTCTCCATCAGCCTGATGTGGCCCGGCGTTTTGAGCCGCACCTCGGCGGCCTTCCCCAAAGGCGGCACCTCCATGTTCGGGGTGCTGGCGGTGTGCGGAGATATCGGCTGTTCGGCGGGCCCGGCCATCACCGGGGCTGTCAGCGACCTGATGACCCGCTCCGGGCTGTCGGACCAGATCGGTCTCAGGGCCGGGCTGCTGTGCGCGGTGGTCTTCCCCGTCTGTATGATCCTCGCCCTGCTGGCCTTTGAGCGCCTCCAGAAGCGGGCGTAGCGCGATCCAAAAGAATACACCGGGCGGCGTGACGACCATCACGCCGCTTTTTCGTTGGAGCTTCCCTCCCGGTTGACACCGCCGCCCCGGCCGTGGTACAATCAAAAAAACAAAGGAGGCCGGAACATGACGGAAAAATACGCGTTCGCCGCCGCCCAGGCCAGGGCGCTGGTGGAGGGCACTCCCGAGGACGTGCCCAATATGGCCAATCTCGCCGCGCTGGTGTGGCAGACCATGGACCGCATCAACTGGGCGGGCTTCTACACGGTCACCCCTCAGGGCGATCTGCTGCTGGGGCCCTTTCAGGGCAAGCCCGCCTGCATCCGCATCCCCTACGGCAAGGGCGTGTGCGGTACGGCCCTGGCCCGGCAGGAGGCCCTGGTGGTGCCGGACGTCCACGCCTTTCCCGGGCACATCGCCTGCGACAGCGCCAGCCGTTCGGAGACGGTAGCGCCTGTGGTGCGGGATGGGAAAGTTATCGCCGTGCTGGATGTGGACAGCCCCGAGCCCGACCGCTTCGGCCCCGAGGATGTGGAATTTCTCCAGGCGGTGGCGGAGATTTTGGCCCAGCATCCGTGACGGCCCCACAAATTCCAAAAAGGAGGAACGACCATGGCTTTTGATTTTGCTCAGCTGCCCCTTTCCGGGTGGATCTGGACCGGCGAGGAGGCAGCCCATCTCCATCCCGATCCGGAGATCGTCTGGTTCCGCAGGGAGCTGGATCTGCCGGAAGCGCCCAAAAGCGTCCGGGTGCGGCTCTCGGCGGATTCCCGCTACAAATTTTATGTAAACGGCAAGCTGCTGTCCGTGGGCCCCGAAAAGGGCGACCGCCAGGTGTGGTTCTATGACACGGCGGAATTGGCCCCCGCCCTCACCGCCGGAAAGAACGTGCTTTCCGCCATCGTGCTGCGGTACCCCCTCACCCACGCCAAGGGCAATCACAGCGTGTGGCGCACCGAGGTGCCGGGCTTCTATCTCAAGGGGACCATCACCCGCGCCGACGGCACGGAAGAAGCCCTGCTGGCCGATGGCAGCTGGCGGTTCCGCAAGGCGGAGCAGGTGCAGATTCTCTCGGAAAATCCCTACTTTGCGCCGCTGCATAATCTGGAAAACGCCGCCGGCGCGGAGTGGGCGGCCGGCTGGCAGCTGCCCGGCTACGACGATTCCGCTTGGCAGACGGCCGCGCCCTATGTGGAATTCGCGGTGCCCAAGGCGGTGAGCCCCGGCAATCTGCTGCCCCGGCCCATCCCGGCCCTCTATCAGACGGAGAAGCGCTTTACCGCCGTCACCGTGGTGCGGGAATCCGCCCTGCCGGACGCCACCGCCCGGTGGGACGATCTGCTGCGGGCAGACGCGCCCCTCACCGTGCCCGCCCACAGCCGGGAGGTGGTGGAGATCACCGCCGGGGAACTGACCACCGGCTACCTCCAACTGGCTTTCACCGGCGGCGCGGGAGCCTCGGTGCGCATCCTCTGCTCCGAAAGCTACGCCCAGCCGCCGGTCCAAAACGACATCGACCCCTTTGCGCTGCCCCAGCCCGTCAAGAAAGACCGCACCGATTCCCAGCACGGCCAGCTGTACGGCTACGCCGATACCTACGCCCCGGCGGGCTATGGCCAGCCCGGCGCGGAGGAAGTGTACGAGCCCTTCTGGTTCCGGGCTTTCCGGTTCCTGCGGGTGGAGATCGACACCGCAGACCAGCCCCTGACTCTTGCCCGGCTCACCTACCGGGAGACCGGCTATCCGCTGGAGGCCCGCACCCACGGGAAGACCTCGGACGAATCCCTGGACGCGGTGTGGGACATGAGCCTGCGCACCCTGCGCCGGTGCATGCACGAGACCTATGAGGACTGCCCCTTCTACGAGCAGCTGCAATATATCATGGATTCCCGCTCCCAGATGCTCTACACCTATCAGGTTGCGGCAGACGACCGGCTGGCCCGGAAGTGCATGGATGATTTCCAGCGTTCCGCCCGGTACGACGGCCTGCTCAATTGCAGCTATCCCTCCTACGGTCCCAATGTGATCCCGGGCTTCTCCATCTACTACATCCTCATGCTCCACGACCACATGCTGTATTTCGGCGACCGGGAACTGCTGCGCAGGCACCTGCCCACCGTGGACGGCATTTTGGAGTTCTTCCGGCGCAACCTGAACGCCCAGGGATTGGTGGGCAAAGTGGGCGGCCACAATGGCCGGGCCCGGTACTGGTCTTTCATCGACTGGGTGCAGGAATGGGACACCGGCGTGCCCAACGCCACCAACGCCGGGCCTATCACCATGGAGACGCTGCTGTATATCTACGGCCTGCAGCACGCGGCGGAGCTGTGCGATTTCCTGGGCCGCCGCGACACCGCCTCGGAATATCGGGAGCGGGCGCAGGCAGCCCAGCAGGCGGTGAACGCCCACTGCATCGGCAAAGACGGGCTCTATCAGGACGGCCCCGGCTTTGAGGAATACAGCGAGCACTGCCAGGTCTTCGCCGTGCTCACCGACACCTGTTCGCCCACGGAGGGCCGCAGGCTGATGGAGTCGATCACCGACCACTACACGGGGCACGGGATCGCCTATCCCCGGTGCTCGGTGGCCATGGCCTACTACCTTTTCCGGGCGCTGGAAAAGACCGGCCTCTATGCCCGCACCGAAAGGCTGTGGGACGTGTGGCGGGAGATGGTGGCCAATCACCTGACCACCTGCGTGGAGAACGACACCGACGGGCGCAGCGATTGCCACGCCTGGGGCGCGCTGCTGCTCTATGAGCTGCCCGCAGTGATGCTGGGCGTGCGCCCGGGAGCCCCGGGATACGGGGAGATTCGGGTGGAGCCCCAGCCCGGGTATCTCACCCACGCCGAAGGGGAAGTGTGCACCCCAAAGGGCACGGTGCGGGTGCGCTGGGCCCTGGGCCCCGACGGCAAGCCGGAAACGGAATGGACTTTGCTGGAGGAGCAGGAGAATCCAAAGGCAACGTGATTGGCCGCTTTTTGATTCTCTCAAAGAATCAAAAGGGGTAAAAACCGTAAAGTCTTCTTTACATTTGGGTGTGAGAAACCGTAAAAAAGTGGGGTTTTTCTGTAAGAAACCGGACGGAAAAAAAGCGCCTTGAGACGAAAAAAGCGGCAGCAAATGCTGTCGCTTTTTGCATATTCTGCTTTTCGTGTGTGGAAAGTTTTGGGATTTACCCATCCACCTTCTCCACACCCAGAGAAGTCTGCTCGCCGTTGATGTCCCAGTCGGCGGTGTACCCGGAAAGAGTCCCGTAGATCACGCTGTCCCCCAGCACGTCCCCCAGCACACCGGTCTCGTTATCCTTGAGCACCTTCTCCACCACCGGGCTGCCCTGATGGTACACCCGGATGTGGTCGGTCACGTTGAAGCCCGCGTCCCGGCGCATGGACTGCACCTTGCTGACGATCTCCCGCACGAAGCCCTCTTCGATGAGCGCCTGGGTGAGGGTGGTATCCAGCGCCACGGTGAGCCCCCGGTCGGACACACTGGTGAAGCCCTCCCGCTGGGCGGCCTCTACCAGCAGCTCCTCCTCGGTGAGGGAGACTTCGCCATCGGGCGTGGCAACGGTGATCGCGCCGGTCTCGTCCAGCTGGGCCTTGGCTTTGGCCCCGTCCAGCGCGGCCAGGGCTTCCCGCACCGCGGCCAGGCGCTTGCCCAGCTTCTTACCCAAAATGCGCAGCTGGGGCTTGAAGGTGTACTGCACGAAGCCCGAGAGGTCTCCCACGAATTCCAGGGATTTGATGTTGAGCTCCTCCAGCACGATCTTCCGGAAAGCCTCGCCCAGGCCGGGATCGGCGCTGGTGTAGAGCTTCGAGAGAGGCTGGCGGTTCTTGAGGTTGGAGAGGTTCCGCGCGGAGCGTCCCAGGGTGACGATGCGCAGGACTTCCTCCATGCTGGCCTCCAGGTCTTTGTCGATGCGGTCGCTCTCCACTTCTGGCCAGTCGCAGAGATGTACGCTCTCCGGGGCTGCGGGATTCACCGAGCAGACCAGATTGCGGTAGATCTCCTCGCTCATGAAGGGCGCCATGGGAGCCGCCAGCTTGGCCGTGGTGACCAGCGCCGTGTAGAGAGTCATATAGGCGGCCAGCTTATCCGGGCCCAGCCCTTCGCCCCAGAAGCGCTCCCGGCTGCGGCGGACGTACCAGTTGCTCATCTCATCCACCAGCTGCTGCAGCGCCCGGGCGGCCTCCGGCACCCGATAGGCCGAAAGGTGCCCGTCTACCAGCGCCACCGTGGTGTTGAGCCGGGACAGCAGCCACCGGTCCAGCACGGTGAGGCTGCAATCGGACAGGGCATATTGGGAGGCGTCGAAGCCGTCGATATTGGCGTAGAGCACAAAGAAGGCGTAGGTGTTCCACAGGGTGGAGAAGAATTTCTTCTGCCCCTCGGTGACGCCCTTTTCGCTGAAGCGGCTGGGCAGCCAGGGCGCAGAATTGGTGTAGAAGTACCAGCGCAGGGAATCCGCGCCGAATTTCCCCAGGGCCTCCATGGGATCCACCGCATTGCCCTTGGATTTGCTCATCTTCCGGCCGTCCTCGTCCTGCACCAGCCCCTGCACCAGCACGTTCTTATAGGAGGTGCTGCCGAACAGCAGGGTGCTGATCCCCAGCAGGGAATGGAACCAGCCGCGGGTCTGATCCACCGCCTCGCTGATGAAATCCGCCGGGAACTGACTCTCGAAAAGCTCCTTGTTCTCGAAGGGGTAGTGATACTGCGCAAAGGGCATGGCGCCGGAATCGAACCAGCAGTCGATAACCTCCGGCACCCGGTGCATCTCTCCGCCGCACTCGGGACAGGTGAGGGTCACCTGATCCACAAAGGGCCGGTGCAGCTCGATGTCGTCGGGGCAGTTTTTGGACATAGATTTCAGCTCTGCGATGCTCCCCACCGCGTGCTTGTGTCCGCAGGAGCACTCCCAGATATTGAGGGGCGTGCCCCAGTAGCGGTTGCGGGACAGGGCCCAATCCTGGATGTTTTCCAGCCAGTTGCCAAAGCGCCCCTCCCCGATGCCCTTGGGGATCCAGTTGATGGTGTTGTTGTTCCCCACCAGCGCGTCCCGCACGGCGGTCTCCCGGATGAACCAGCTCTCCCGAGCGTAGTAGATCAGCGGCGTGTCGCACCGCCAGCAGAAGGGATAATCGTGCTCGAACTTCGGCGCGGAGAACAGCAGGCCCCGGTCTTCCAGATCCTGCAAAATGGGGGTGTCCGCATCCTTGCAGAAGGTGCCCGCCCACTTGGTCTCCGGTGTCATCTGGCCCTTGCCGTCCACCAGCTGCACCAGCGGCAGACCGTATTTCCGGCCCACCTTGGCATCGTCCTCGCCGAAGGCCGGGGCGATATGCACCACGCCGGTGCCGTCGGTCAGGGTCACATAGTCGTCGCACACCACATACCAGCACTTTTCCGCCGGGTGGACAAAATCAAACAGAGGGGTGTATTCCTTATATTCCAGGTCTTTGCCCTTGCAGCGCTCCAGCACCTGGTACTCGCCCTCGCCCAAAACGGCGTCGCACAGGGCCTCGGCCAGATAGTAGACCTCGCCCTTGGCGGCCACCTTCACGTAGTCTTCTCCGGCGTTGACGCAGAGCGCCACGTTGCTGGGCAGCGTCCAGGGCGTGGTGGTCCAGGCCAGGATGAAGGCGTCCTCCCCTTTCACCGGGAATTTGGCGATGGCGGAGCGCTCCTTCACGGTCTTGTAGCCCTGGGCCACCTCGTGGGAAGCCAGAGGCGTGCCGCAGCGCGGGCAGTAGGGCACCACCTTGAAGCCCTTATACAGCAGGCCCTTGTCGAAGATCTCCTTGAGGGCCCACCATTCCGATTCGATATAGTCGTTGTCGTAGGTGACGTAGGGGTGCTCCATATCGGCCCAAAAGCCCACGGCCTTGGAGAAATCCTCCCACAGGCCCTTGTATTTCCACACGCTTTCCTTGCAGTGGGCGATGAAGGGCTCCAGGCCGTAGGCCTCGATCTGGTCCTTGCCGTTGATGCCCAGCTCCTTTTCCACCTCCAGCTCCACCGGCAGGCCGTGGGTATCCCAGCCGGCCTTGCGCAGCACCTGCTTGCCCTTCATGGTCTGGAACCGAGGGAAAAGATCCTTGAAGGCGCGGGTCTGCAGATGCCCGATGTGGGGCTTGCCGTTGGCGGTGGGCGGGCCGTCATAGAACACATAGGGCTCCGCGCCGGCCCGCTGGGCCACGCTCTTCTCGAAGATGTGCTTCTCCTCCCACAGCTTTTCCGTCTCCCGCTCCCGCTCCACGAAATTCATATTGGGGGCGACTTCCTTGTACAATGCCATGTCCACTTTCCTTTCCTGCGAGAAATGATTTTGCCGAGCCAAACGCAAAAAAGGCCCTGTCCACCGGGACAAAGCCTTAACTTTGCTGTACCACCCATGGGTCTTTTCCGCGCCGGTCACAGACTGCAGCGCTTTCCCGGTAACGGCGGGCGCCGGCCTCCCCTACTCAGGCGCGTGCCCTTTGGGTTTGCAACTCGGGAGGGATGTCCGAAAGGGAAGCTCGCACCGGCTCGCACCCGCCGCCGGCTCTCTGAGGCGAAACGCCCCCGGACCTGTCTCCGTCACGGTTTTTCCTGCTTTTTACGGGTATAGTTGTACCACAATCCGGCCGGGAAGTCAAGCCCTTTTCAGTCAAACCGGATGTGGCAGTACCCGTTTGGATTCTTTTCCAGATACTTCTGGTGGTATTCCTCCGCCGGGTAGAAGTTTTCCAGGGGCTTGCACTCCACCACCACGGGCGCGGCGATTGCAATCGACAGCTGCTCCAGTGCACGGCGAGCGGTGTCCCCATCGGCAGGATCGGTATAGTAGATGCCCGTGCGGTACTGGATGCCCACGTCCTCCCCCTGCCGGTTCACCGAAGTGGGGTCGATCACCGCGAAATATTTTTCCAAAAGGGCCCCCAACGGCAGTTGCTGGGGATCGTAGGCCACCCGCACCGTCTCCGCATGGCCCACGTGATCCAGCTTCACCTGCTCGTAGGTGGGGTTGGCCACCGGGCCGTTGGCGTAGCCCACCGTGGTCTCCAGCACGCCGGGGAGCAGATCGAAATATTTCTGGCAGCCCCAGAAGCAGCCGCCGGCCAGATAAATCTCCTTCATGGTCTTACCTCCCTGCCCGGAAAGCATCCATGTCGATCAGCTTGCCGCCGTTTATGCGGGATTCCTCCGCCGCCAGCGCCATGTAGTGGCTCTCCATGGAATTGGGCAGGGTGGTGGTGCGGGGTGTGGCCTCCCGGTCGTTGATGAGCATATCCAGGAAATCCGCCACGATGCCGGAATCGCCGCCGCCGTGGCCCTTGAGGTCGCTGGCCAGGGTCTTGACGTCGATCACTTCCGCCTCTTCCCCGAAGCGCTGCACCCGGATGGTGTTGCTGAGGAGGTCGGCTTCGATCTCGCCCTGGGTGCCCATGGCCTTGAAGGTGCGGTAGCACTTCTCGGTGAAGGCGCACATGGAGAAGCTTACGGTCACGCCGTTTTCCATCAGCAGCAGGGTCTGCTGGTGATCCACCACGTCGTTGTCGCAGCGGTAGACGCAGCGGCCGTACTGGCCGTTCCGGAGGGCCTCCCGCACTTCCTCGGGGCCGCCGCCCGGCGCCAGCACCGTGGCCGGCCAACCGCCGGGATGGTGCATGGAACCCGTAGCCGGATTGGTGATGTAGATCTTCTCTGCGTCGAAGGGGCAGGTCTCCTTGGCCTTGCAGCCGCCCAGACAGTAGGCGGTGGAGCCCTCCGGGGCGCAGGATTCCTTGAACAGCCGGGTCTCCCCCATGGAGCTCACCGCCTTGCAGCGGGAATCCAGCAGCCAGGTGAAGATGTCCATGTCATGGCAGGACTTTTGGAGGATCATGGGGCTGGTCTCCACGGAATTGCGCCAATTGCCACGGACAAAGCTGTGGGCCTGGTGCCAGTAGGCCACGTTCTCGGCGGCGCACACGCTGACCACGTCGCCGATCCTGCCGGATGTGAGCAGCTCCTTGAGGGTGTTGTAGAACACGGTGTACCGCAGCACATGGCACACGATGATCTTCCCCGGACTGTGGGCCGCCACCTCCAAAATCTCCCGGCACTTGTCGAGGTCCGGCGAGATGGGTTTCTCCATCAGGATATTGTAGCCCTTCTTCAGCGCCGGGATGGCGTGATCCACGTGCTGGCGGTCCATGGTGGACACCACCAGCACATCGGCCAGTTTCTCCTGTTCCAGCAGCGCCTCCGCGCTTGCAAAGCAGTTTTCCGCCGGGATGTCATAAAGTTCCTGGGCCCGGCGCACCTTCCGCGGATCGAGATCGGCCACGGCAACGACTTTCATCTTATCGGGGAAAAGCTGCTGCATGGAGGCATAGGTGCTGCCCCGGTCGCCGAACCCCGCGATGGCAAATGTGATTGGCGGTTTCATCCTGTCACCTCATTTTGTCTTATTTTGATTTGTATCGCATCGCCGACTGCCGCGCGAGCCGCCTCCCGAGCCCTGGGAACCAGGGCCCGCGCCCTTTGGGCGCGCCGGGCTCCGGGCAGGGCCCGGAGCCCGGCGGGAGGCGGCGGCTGGCGGTCAGCACAAAATTATCCTTCCGCGCTTTCCAAAGCGCGCTTGCCGATATCCCGCCGGTACTGGACGCCCTCAAAGGTGATGGTCTCCGCGGCGGCGTAGGCGCGGTCCAGCGCCTCCCGCAGGGTGCCGCCCAGGGCCGTGACCCCCAGCACCCGGCCGCCGTTGGTGACGAAATTTCCGTCCTTTTCGGCGGTGCCCGCGTGGTACACCGTGGCGCCCGCCACCTGGCCGTCCGCGCCCAGCCCGCAGATCACCTTCCCCTTGGGATAGCTCCCCGGGTACCCGGCGCTGGCCAAAATCACGCAGGCGGCGTGTTCGTCTTTCCAGTGGATGGTCAGCTGATCCAGCGTCCCGGCCCGCACTGCCAGCAGGATATCCACAAGATCGGTATCCAAACGCGGCAGCACCACCTGGGTCTCGGGATCGCCGAAACGGCAGTTGTACTCGATCACCTTCGGCCCCTGAGGCGTGAGCATCAGCCCGAAATACAGGCACCCCTTAAAGGGCCGCCCCTCGGCTTTCATGGCCCGCACCGTGGGCAGGAAGATTTTCTCCATGCACTCTGCCGCCACCGCCTCGGTGTAGAACGGGTTGGGGCTCACGGTGCCCATGCCGCCGGTATTGGGGCCGGTGTCGCCGTCCCCCACCCGCTTGTGGTCCATGGAGGACACCATGGGGCACACGGCCTCTCCGTCGGTGAAGCTCAGCACCGTCACCTCGGGCCCGGTGAGAAATTCCTCCACCACCACCCGGTCGCCTGATGCGCCGAAAATTTTTTCTTCCATCAGCACCCGCAGGGCCTCTGCGGCCTCCGCCTCGTTGTTCGCCAGGATCGCTCCCTTGCCCACGGCCAGGCCGTCGGCCTTCACCGCCACGGGGTATTCTCCACGGCTGCGGATATAGGCCATGGCCTGCTCCGGGTCGTCGAAGACTTCGTAATCGGCGGTGGGGATGCCGTACTTCTTCATGAGATTTTTGGAGAAGACTTTGCTGCTCTCGATGATCGCGGCGTCCCGGCTCGGGCCAAAGGCGGCCACGCCGTTGGATTCCAGAAAATCCGCCATGCCTTGGGCCAGCGGGTCCTCCGGCGCGATAAACACCAGGTCCACCCTGTTTTCTTTGGCAAAGCGGAGGACGCCCTCCTGATCCGTCACGGCGATGGGCACGCACACCGCATCCTTGCCGATGCCGCCGTTGCCCGGCGCGCAGTAGAGCCTGCCCACCTTGGGGCTCTCCTTCAGCTTGCGGACGATGGCGTGCTCCCGCCCGCCGGAACCCAGCACTAAAATGTCCATCTACACTCACTATCCTTTTTCGGTGAAATCCAAAGAATGGGCTGCCTCAGTGGTGGAACAGCCGGATGCCGGTGAAGGCCATGGCGATGTTGTACTTGTCGCAGACCTCGATCACGTTGTCGTCCCGGATGGAGCCGCCGGGCTGGGCAATATACGCCACGCCGCTCTTCCGCGCCCGCTCGATATTGTCCCCAAAGGGGAAGAAGGCGTCGCTGCCCAGAGAGACCCCGGTCATGCCGTCCAGCCAGGCGCGGCGCTCCTCCCGGGTGAAGACTGCCGGCTTCTCGGTGAAGAACTGCTCCCACATGCCGTCGGCCAGCACGTCCATGTATTCGTCGGAGATGTACACGTCGATGGTGTTGTCCCGGTCGGGCCGGCGGATGTCGGGCCGGAAGGGCAGATTCAACACCTTGGGGCACTGGCGCAGGTACCAGTTGTCGGCCTTGTTGCCCGCCAGGCGGGTGCAGTGGATGCGGCTCTGCTGGCCTGCGCCTACGCCGATGGCCTGGCCGTCCTTCGCGTAGCACACGGAATTGGACTGGGTGTATTTGAGGGTGATCAGCGAAACGATCAGGTCGCGCTTGGCACCGTCGGGCAGGGTCTTGTTGGCGGTGGGCAAATTGGCAAGAATCGCCTCGTCGATCTTCAATTCGTTGCGGCCCTGCTCAAAGGTGATGCCGAAGACATCCTTGTGCTCCACAGGAGCGGGGATGTAATCGGGGTCGATCTGCACCACGTTGTAGCCGCCCTTGCGCTTGGATTTGAGGATCTCCAGCGCCTCGTCGGTGTAGCCCGGGGCGATGATGCCGTCGGACACCTCCCGCTTGAGCAGCAGGGCGGTCTCCTTATCGCACACGTCGGAGAGGGCGGCCCAATCGCCGTAGGAGGACATGCGGTCGGCCCCACGGGCCGCGGCGTAGGCGCTGGCGATGGGCGAAAGCTCCAGATCGTCCACGAAGTAGATCTTTTTCAGCGTGTCCGAAAGGGGCACGTACACGGCGGCCCCGGCGGGGCTCACGTGCTTGAAGGACGCTGCCGCGGGCAGGCCCGTGGCAGCTTTCAGCTCTTTGACCAGCTGCCAGGAATTGAACGCATCCAGAAAGTTGATGTAGCCGGGCTTGCCGTTCAAGACCTGCACGGGCAGTTCGCCGCCGTCCTGCATGAAGATGCGGGAGGGCTTCTGGTTGGGGTTGCAGCCGTATTTCAGGGAAATTTCGTTGGGCATGGGGATGTTCCTTTCTTTTGTCGGCCTGCCGGTTTGGGCAGGGCGTGGGTTTGGGTGGATGCAGTGGCTTCCGGCCCGCCGCGCGCCCGCGCCTTTTGGCGCGGGCCGCCGGGCGCGAAGCGCCCCGGCGCGTACCCGCCGCCGCTGGCGGCGGGTACGCGCGG
>CANRMX010000003.1 GCA_947631855.1 uncultured Clostridia bacterium
CGCCCAGCGCCTTGAGGGCCGGCGTCACCGCCAGGCAGATGGTCTTATCCGAACGGCTCTCGTCCGCCACCACCAGCCTGGCGGTGAGCGGGTCCAATCCTCGATCCACACACTCCACCGACGCGTAGAAAGATTTCAAGTCACAACAGATAAACCGCTGTGCTGCCATGATCCTCACCCCACAATCGAACGAATATTCAGAACGTATATTCCCATTATAGACATTTGTTCGAGATTGTCAAGCGACAAAATTTGGAATCTTCCTTTTCCACAATATCTGGGGGAGAGACTTTTGAATCATACATATGTTCGGACTGCGCTGTACAAAAAAGCCCCTCGCGGAGAGGCTCCTTGAGGGGTGGGTGTGCTGGATTCATGATATGGACTAGAAGATGATATAGATATATTCCTGTGAGATGTTCTGCTCTATGCATACCGCCATCCGCTGGCCAGCGACATCAAAGCAAAACAGCGCACCTGGCGCCTTTATCGGATTCTGAAAGACGCTGTTGCCCTGGATCGGGTTCTATTTGGTATCTATGAGCTGGATGTAAACTATCTTCGATTACCCATCTCACATAAACTTGTGCCACTGGCTGTAGCCGCAATAACGGGTATTCAACTATAGGGGACATCCATATTGAAAGGAACTTCTTTCTTCTAAAATGTCAATTAACACAAGCGAATATCCTGATCCGGAAAGGGCCTCCTCCCGGCTCATTCTTTAATCACACTTAACCTCTGAAAAATGCTGTACAGATAACTTGCTCCGAATGTTCCCAGTGCTTTCGGGCCGGGTACCACACCTTCAAACTCCACTGCCCTCCGGTATGCTTTCATCACAGTGGACCTGGTGATGGATTTTTCCTTCGTGCTGACAAACAGCTCTCCGCTCCAGGAACCAGCCTTGTCTTTCTTCACACTGTAGGTGAACTCCACACCTCCGAAGCCGTTCCTGCCGGAAGTTTTGAAAGAATATCCCTGGAGAGATGCTATCCTGGCCCAAAGCATAGACACAGCCACTTTATCATCTGATTTTTTCAACAGATCTGCAAAACCAGAAGCCACCTGAGTTCCCTCATCTTTCCCGCTTGCCTTCTGTTTTTCCCTGTATCTCTCACACCTTCTTGCGTTGCTGCTCCGCTCTTCCAGCTTATAGACGACAGTACTATATGGAAGGTTTACAGACACACTCACCTTGCCGATCTCCAGCTCTGCGGAAATGCGAGCCACTACTGCATCGGGCTTCAATCCCTCAGAAACGTAACGGGAATACAGCCCCTGGATTTCCCTGCTGCGCGCTGTTGTCCCACAGCCTCCTGTGATCAGAATCTTCTTGATCTTTGATGTAGACAGAAAAATCCCATTCTCCTGCAGTTCCCGCTGAAAGGCTGATAGGGATTTATGCGCTGCACGCTGACCTGGTGCCCAGTCTTCA
This sequence comes from uncultured Clostridia bacterium, assembly GCA_947631855.1. Classification (GTDB taxonomy): domain Bacteria; phylum Bacillota; class Clostridia; order Oscillospirales; family Acutalibacteraceae; genus Acutalibacter. Next base: position 1,439 of record CANRMX010000003.1, read on the forward strand.
CCCGGGCTAGTTTCTGCTATAGGTGAGCAGGTATTCTCCACACGCTCATCGTAGATATCGTTGTAGAGTTCACAGATGATGTTGATATATTCCTGTGAGATGTTCTTCTCCATAGTACCTCCGGAATCCATGTCATTTAACACAATTTGAAGCCAAAGCCGGAATCCCATCAAGATAGATCAGGAGTTAATGTGTCATCTCTACAAAAACTCCGATCGCAATTGCTACTATAATCGTTTTTTCAATTTAGAATAAGAAACAATTTGTTCTAGAAAACATTATCATCTTTTATATATAGAAAAGTTTCACCTAATTTGTTATAAGCTCTAGCTATTGCATGAGAAAGCATCCATTTTTTCATTTTCATATCATCATCAAGCTCCACCCAATCATCATAGGGAGAATCTCGGTACTCATCCAGATCAAAATTAAATCGATGAACCTGATCCGTCATTACGAAAAAGTCTATACGATATCCTTCGGAATGTGATCGCCAATATTTTTCCACAATTCTGGCTTCTGGCAATAATCTACTTAACGTCATCAAAAATTCTGGCTTTTCATGGATTTGTGTTCCATAGTTAAATACATCGTCATTAACAAGAAATCCATTAACACAATAATCATAATAGATTCTGCGAGAAATATCTGACAGCAGTTTCTCGTTTTCGCTTAAAAAACTTCTCTTTTTGTATTTCTAATAATCCATGTCATATTGTTTTGCCCCAACATGAAGCATCTTATTTGAAATATCTATATAAATTCCTTGTTCCTTAAGTAGGTAAGATAACCTAGTATCATTGCTCAGTACCTTTTTAAGGCTCCATAATCCGTTCTTTTTGATTTCTTCACAACCATTTAATGACCCCAGAATGTGAAATCCCATTATTCTCAATTGAGAAATATCCACTTCTTGAATTCTAGTGATATTTCGTGTCCACAAATGCTCAAATTCGCACTCACAATTAATAACGCGTTCTGTAATAAACTCATCTGGAGTCATTCTCATAAAATCCAAAACAAATTTATATGCAGAATCACATGATCTTAAATCAAAATACATTCTGTACCCTCCTCCTTGTATCATGTCAATTAAGACAAGTAATGAACAGTAACCAGAAATCTTTGCGGTATTCCTGGTTACAATTCATTATATTAGTTCCGCCTGGCTTATAGATAACAATCAGGCGCTTCATCAACCGTAAGGAAATTTCTACACCGATATCCCGTCCGCCTGTACAATCATACTCGGCAATGGAGTGGACTCCGACTTCCGGGTCACCACCTGAACAGTCCCTCTGATATCCAGGAAGTCCACCTCACCCTGCTCCGGCTTTTTCCATGTGGATGCAGGATTCATCGTACCCGGTACATACAGAGCATACTCCTGGTCCTCCGAAACTGTGGTGACTCTGACCTCATTTCCGATGCGCATGACATTCCCCTGCTTCACTCTGCTGAGTGTTGGAAGCACATTCTCCGCCTGGGGCTCTCCGCTGCTCTCCGGGGGAAGCGGCGGGAACGGCTGAGGTCCGGAAAACGGTCTCGGTCTCGCAATCACAACGAAATCATCCTTGGACAGACTGGTGGTGAAACGAAGGAGGTCTGTATTATCAGGCGGTCTGAGGAATTTGGTGACTTTCCCGGTAGCCTTCTCCTTCGTGGCATATTCGGCAAAGAAGGACACCGGCTCAATGCGCACCTCAGTCACATCTCTGCCGCCCTCCTGGACAGTCCTGAGTTTGAGATTATTGCCAGTAGAAGGAACCGTGATAGGATCCGATTTGACGACAGAGCCATCATCCAGACGGGTGAGCATGTGATATGTCCCTCCGGGAGATACACGGAAGAGGATCTTCTTCCCTACTGCAGGCGCTTCATAGAAGCCCAGCTCGTCCTCGGTGACAGTCAGCCCCTGGTCTGTATCTGCCGTAACACTCCAGATCAGCTTCTTTTTCCGGTTCAGAGGAAGACCATTCTCGTCCGCCACAGCATAGGCGAAGCCATCGGTTATATTCACAGTCAGGAGTCCCTGCGCGGTCCTCTCATCAAAGCTGGCCTGCGTGTGTGCCGGATCCGCTCCGAGAACCAGCAGCGGACGTGCAGGAACAAGTGGTCCTTTGGGACTCTTGTCTCTTTCCACAGCCATCACCGGGAAATCCGGATATTTCTCAAAATCAAAGCCCAGATTGCCGCCGACACCGTCTACCCACATATAGATCGACATCCCTGTGGTCAGATTGACAAGTGTATACTGCTCGGTAACGCTTGCCCGACGGATCACCAGCGTATTCCCCGTCCGCTTCACGGCGGAAGCAATCACCGGGCGCATCAGGTAGTATTGTCCGCCGACGGGAGCTACCACCTTTACACCGCGACCATCGTTGAACCGCTGTGCGGGCGTTTTATTCTTGGACTCAGGCTCGCCATCCGAGGTGACGACGAAAGTGCTTCCAAAGAGGATGGGAAATGTGACCGCACCATCCTTCGGTTTGTACCAGCCGCGATCCGGGATCTCTACCGCTATGCCCGTATTCACGTTGTATTCCGCTACGCCATATAGACATAGTTAAGGCTTGTATTGATATTCCTGACCGTAATCTTGTTGTTGAAAAAGCTGACCATCCCCATAGCAATAATGCGAAGCAATTCAATATTAGATTTCCTATTATGATGATATTCGGAATTGACTTCATTCGGCATCTTACACAACTCCTCCATTTACTGTTCTGGCTCTATAATAACTTAGCACATAAAGCAATCTTATGCTTTCTGATTGGATAACAATATATCCACGAAAACTCTATCCATCTCTCGGAACAGCTTATCTCTCATTTCAAATAATCAACAAAGTTCTTTTTATTCTCCCTCGCGGTAGTAGTCGGTCTACCCAAATCCTCCCTTGCGCCAATCGAACACTTCACCTCGATCAAACTCAGCTCATTTCTTAGCTTCGCTGCCTCCAACTCCACATCGAGGTTTTCAAAATTATCTACGCTAACTGCGCTCGGATATCCGCAGCCCTTGGCGATTGCAACAAGGTCAATTTTAGAGGCTACCGTCGACATACCGCCCACCGTCTCATGCGCACCATTGTTGATGACGATGTGGACAATATTTTTCGGTGCATTCGCACCGATGACAGCCATAGCGCCCATGTGCATGAGCGCAGCTCCGTCACCGTCGATTATCCATATTTTCTTGTCAGGTTTCTGAATGGCAATTCCGAACGCAATCGAGGAAGCGTGCCCCATCGAACCGACAGTCAGAAAATCTTTTCCGTGACCCTCACCCCGCGCTTCTCTTATTTCAAACAGTTCGCGGCTCGCCTTACCGGTGGTAGAAACGATGGGATCGTCTCCGGTATGCTCAACTATATGCCGGATGATGTCCTCCCGAACCATGGCGTTGCCGTTTTCGTATTTAACTTTGCCGTCAAATTCCAGAGCGCCCCTTCGAACGACAAAGGCGACCTGCTTGCCGGTGGCGAGAATCTCTTTGAATTCAGCCATTTTTGCGGCAAGCTCTTCCTCGGCCGTGTCTTTAGAGATGACGAAGTGTGCAATGTCCATATCCTCCAGCAGCTTAAGCGTCACCTCACCCTGGTAGATGTGCTGCGGCTCATCGTGAACGCCAGGCTCACCCCGCCAGCCAACAATGAAAACACAGGGAATCGCATAAACTTTATCGTTCATCAGGCTCGCAACAGGGTTGATAATGTTGCCCTCGCCGGAGTTCTGCATATAAACAGCCGGGATCTTGTCTGTCGCAAGATGATATCCCGCCGCAAGCGCAACGGCGTTGCCTTCGTTCGCAGCGATTACATGATGATGTGGGTCGGTGCCGTACCGCGCCATCAGGTAATCGCACAGCGCGCGCAGTTGGGAATCCGGCACGCCGGTATAAAAATCGGAACCGATGATTTCCACAAGCTTTTCCACGTTCATCTTTCCGTCACCTCAAAATGGCATGATACAGTTCGTCAATCGCCGCGTCGTCCAGCGCCATGGGATGATTCTTCAGGCGCACAGGATTAACCGAAGTCCTAAGCACATGATACTGTTCGTCCGTCGCTTCCGGCACTTTCAGCCTCAACGACAGGAAGATGCTTTGCAGCTTTTCCGCGCCTTCCTTGGCGTTTGCGCACCCCATGGCACGCCCAATTTCGTCCAGGGTGTGGCTGAGATACCCCTGTCCTCGCGCGTCGATGCACCGGTCGGTATGTTCGATCATCCACGGGAACAAAACCCGGTCGCACAGGATGGCTGCGTGGCCGTGGGCGCAGCCAAACAGGCTCGTAATCTTGTAACACATGGCGTGTCCCGCGGTCGTCTGGGTGATATTGATGGCTTTTCCGGCCGTGTGAGCCGCCAGCAGCATGCCGGTGTTGCCCTCCCGGGTATTCTGCAGATAGCCGTCCATGTGAATGAGAACGCCCTGAATCGCTTCCCGGCTGTAGGCCTTGCTCTCATCGGTACTGTTGACCGACCAGTACGATTCAATGGCGTGGCAGAGGGCGTCTATCATGGTCGCTTTCCGCTGATACATCGGCAGCGTTTTCAGCGCGTCCGGGTTCATCAGCACCGTTTTCGGGAGGAAGCTTTCGCTGGTCACGCTTTGCTTTTTCCCGTCAAAGTAGATAACCGCATAACGCGTGGCCTCCGAACCGGTGCCGGCAGTGGTGGGCATGGCCAGAAAGGGAATGGCGTTGGGAATGATCTCTTGTTTTAGATAATCCCCGTTATCCCCATTTCCCGCCATACAGGCATAGGCCTTGACGCATTTGGCGACGTCCATGGCCGACCCGCCGCCGACGGCGATAATGGAATCGCAGCCTTCTTTGCGGAATTGCTCCACGCCCCTGACCACGCTCTCGTATTCGGGATTGGGCCGGAAGCCGCTGAAGGGAACGATGCCTGCCCCTGCCTCTTCCTTCAGATACTGCCGGAAGGAATCCATGTACCGGATGGAATCGTCGCAGACCAACAGCGTTTTTTGGCAGCCGTTTTCCTTCAGCCATACGCCCAGTTCCACGTAACCGGTGATGATTTTCTGCTCCACAAAGACACACCTCACTCTTCCGGAATCAGCGTGATAATGTCCATAATGCTCATGCACTTATCATCGCATTCCTTCGCCCTGTGCGCGCGCAGAATCGTCTCCGCCGCATCCTGCATGGCCGGGAAGCCCGTCCGCGTCAGCTGATTCGCGTAGATGATGATATTGGCCCCGAGTTCCTTCCACTCTTCCTCATAAACCGTATTGAAGGACGTAGGAACCAGGACGATGGGCGTCGTTTGATCCTGTGCGCGGAATCCGGCAATGAATTCCTTGATTTCGCTGGGGTCCTTCTTGCGGCTGTGGATCATGATGGCGTCCGCCCCCGCTTTCACAAACGCAAAGGCGCGGGTAAGGGCGTCCTCCATGCCCCGTTCGAGAATCAGGCTTTCGATGCGGGCGCAGATCATGAAATCCTTCGTCTTCTGCGCTTTTTTGCCCGCGGCAATCTTGGCGCTGAAATTCTCGATGCTGTCTTGGGTCTGCTGCACCTCCGTGCCGAACAGGGAATTTTTCTTTAGCCCGGTCTTGTCCTCGATAATGACCATGGAAACCCCCATCCGTTCCAGCGAACGCACGGTATAAACGAAATGCTCGGTCAGTCCGCCCGTATCGCCGTCAAAGATAATGGGTTTCGTGGTGACCTCCATGATGTCGTCGATGGTGCGGAAGCGGCTGGTCATGTCTACCAGTTCGATATCCGGCTTGCCCTTGGCGGTTGAATCGCACAGGGAGCTGACCCACATGGCATCAAATTGTCTGGAACCCCCGTTCTCATGCACCACGGTCTTTTCGACGATCAGCCCCGTAATGCCGCTGTGCGCCTCCATGGCCGTAATGAACCCCTTCATTTCCAGCGTCCTTTTCAGTCTGGCGCGGCGGACGTCGGGCAGGGAAAGCTCCGTCCTGGCCCGGGCCTCCAGGGCTTTGTATTCCGGGTTGTCCGAATAGGGATATTCCACCAGCTTTCCGCCATAGCCCGCCAGGATCGAGGTGACTTCGTCCCGGATGGGGCGCTGGAAACCGGCCGCCCAGTCGTCCCCATGCACGACGATATCCGGTTTATATTTTTCAAGGTTTGCCGCATAGGACAGCGTCTTCTGATCGACGACTCTGTACACCCCGGCGATATTGGCAAAGAGCTTTTTCCGCTCCTTCGCCGGCACCAGCGGGAAACGCTTATAGGAGGCTACCACCTCGTCGGACAGCACACCGATGATCAGCTTGCCCAGCCGCTGGGCCCTCTTGATGATCGCAATATGCCCGCCGTGGATGAAGTCCGTGGAAAAGCACATATACACGGTGCGGGATTCGATCTCGTTCAGTTTCGCGCTCACCACCGCCAGGTCTTCCGGATTGTCGATTTCGGCGCAGAGAAGGTTCTCCACGTCAAGCACGGAAATATTCGCGGCACCGTCCAGTTCATTCAGCGCGTTTTCCGCGTAGACGTCCCGCTTGTCATGTTCGCAGAATTCGACGATCTTGCCCAGCCAGGTTTTCCAATCGTCCTTCTTCAGCTTGTACAGCGCCTGCGCCGCCATGGCCTCGTTGAAAATATCCACGCCGACCTGCAGCACCTTCCCGCCGTCCACCCGCGCCTTGAAGTCCTTTTCCGGCAGGGGCAGCGTGGACGACACGGTCATGCATGAAACGGGGGAAGCCATCACGCGGTCGAAAACTTCATTTTCAAACACCAGGTCGCCGTGCATGAGGATGATGTCGTCGTCCAGGTAGTCCCTGGCGCAGTAGATGCTGTAAATGTAGTTGGTCTTGTCGAAGATCGGATTCTTCACAAAGGTGATATGCAGCGGCAGCTCAAGGGAATGGCAGTAGTTCACGAGCACGCTGTCGTAATATCCTGTGGTGATGACCACGTCTTCGACGCCTGCCGCGGCAAGCTGATGAAGCTGTCGTGACAGAATGGTTTCTCGGTGAGAAATTTCCGTCATGCACTTGGGATGCTCGGACGTCAGTACGCCCATGCGGGAACCGAGACCGGAGTTGAGAATGAGCGCTTTCATATACACATATCCCCTTAGTATTTTTATTTCAGTAATGTTTTTATGCAGTGTTGTACACTGTTTGGCAAATATCTTGCCGCAAGATATTTGCATCTTTTCTTAAAGCCAGATATTTCAGACAACTTTGTCCTATCTCCCGCAAGCTTATCCATAACGGCTAAGTTTGGACTTCCCTTGAACACAGGCCTTTCGAGGAACTCCCTCAAACACCTTTCCAGTCCTATCTCCGGCGATTCAATTTTGCACTCCCCTGTCGCTTGCAGGAATTTCGTGTTATCAAATCTGCGGTCGAACATCCTGTCATAAATCACCTGATATTTATTGCCCATCGCCTCATAAATCGGCTTCGGGTCGTCGGCGTACTTGATCTTTATTTCTTTACCCATCACATCTTGGAAAACTTGTTTGTAGATTGTCAGCACATCGTCCCACTTGATTGCTCTATCCGTCGTGATGTGAAATGCCTCTCCCATAGCTTTTTCGTTGTCGATGAGCGCAGCGATCCCCCGTGCCACATCTTCGCCGAGCGTCATGGTCGTATACTTCTCGGCAATCGATTTCGGAAAGACGACCGTTTGGTCGTGCAGCGCGCGGTAGAGCCAAAGCTCCTTTTCGTATACGCCGAGCTGCAGGCGCTGGTTGCTGTACGTGATGTACGGACGGATGATCGTCCAATTGGTTCCGCCAGACCCACGGAGCAGGTTTTCCTGCCGCGCTTTTGTGAGGGCATACTCATCGGTTTGGAGATATTCTTTGTCTGTGGTGACATCCAACAGCCGCGGGGAATCCTCCGTGATGGGCGTTTTGGAATCTGCATAGACGCGGCTGGAACTCAGGAAAATGTATTGCTTTGTGGCCTGGAGAAGCAAGTCACGTCTTGCCTTAAATTCTTCGGTTTTGTAGACCATGAAGTCTACAATGGCGTCGTATTGTTCGGCCAAAAGTGATTGCAGAAATGTAGTATCGTGCGCGTCGCCTTGGACATACCGAACGTTATGGAATTCAGATTTTCTCTCCGAGCGGCTGGTGACTGTGACATTCTCACCGCGTTCGCCCAATATTTTTACTAAATCGACGCCCATCGCGCCGGTTCCGCCTAGGACTAGAATTTTCATGTCGGTTTCCTTTCTTGTTCATGAAAGAAAGCCGATTCCCTTTCCCTTTATCCGTGCAGCGTGATCGTCCCGCTGCCGCCCGTCATATAGAACGTATCGCCGACGATCATGTCGCCCATATCGCTGACCATAAACGTCGCAAGTGCAGCGATCTCTGAAGGCATGGCAAAACGCTTTGCCGGCGTGGTCGGATGATATATCGTATCATCATCTCCATTTTTGCCAAGCATAGGCGTGGCAGTCGGGCCGGGGGCAATCGCATTGACAACAATCCCATAGGGCAACAGCTTGTCCGCTGCTCCAAGAGTCAGTCCCCGGACAGCCCACTTCGACATCTGATAGGGCGTCCATGCAGGCCGAAGCGCCGAAGACGAGGTCACGTTCAGAATATGTCCCTTGATTCGGTTTTCAATCATATATTTCGCTGTGGCCTGAGACATGAAAAACGTGCCCTTTGCGTTGATGTCCATGATGCTGTCGTACTCCTGCTCGGACATATTCAAAAAGTCCGAGTGACTGACAATGCCCGCAGAATTGACAAGAATATCGATTCGATTTTCCGGGAACATCGCGGCGGCGGTTTTCACCTTCTCAGGCATAGAGTTAACGTCTCTAACGTCAATCACTATGGAAGATAGGTTATACCCCCCCCCGCTGATTTTTTCGCAGCAAGAGCGAAGCTTCTCTTCATTTGTTCCCGCGATGATCACCTTGGCGCCACTTTTCAGAAAGCTCTCCGCCATGGCGAGGCCGATCCCGCCGCTGCCACCGGTGATGAGGGCGACTTTGCCCTTTAAGAGTTCCGGGGCGCTGATGGGCGTTGGAATGGGGATCTTCTTTTCTTCTTTGAAAAGCAGCATTGTTTTTCGGATGATTTTCTTTGCAGTCTTAAACATACTGTTTCCTTTCGTCAGCTCTTTTTCAGATTGAGAATATTCTTAGCCGTGTTCAAAATCTTCCTATGAAACACGACGATTGCTACAAGCGTCAGTCCAAGCAGGGAATATCTGATGATCATATAATTATAGCTTGCCATGAAAATGAACCCCAGCAGGAGAAATGCTGCCGTAATTCCGCCATATATTCTCAAGCTATATGGCTGCTGGTTATCCAGATACTCTCTGCATATCTTCCGCATAAAGTACATGTGGAACGCAGCGTAGACCATGTAGCAAACTAAGGTCGTATAGCCCGCAGCATAGTAGCCGAAAATCCTGATAAAAATGAAATTGAGGATTATATTGAGCACCGCGCCGGCACTTGTAGCCGCTGCCACAAGTTTTGTTTTCTCGTAATAGAATTCAAAAACAGCGAAGAAAGTATAAGAAAACATAAAGTACACACTCATCGCAACCGGCGGTATTACCCAAATGGCGTCATAGTATTCTGACGGCGCAAAGATTTTGACCGCCTCCGGTGCAAGCGCAATGAGCAATAAGTTCACAGCAGCAATTCCGATAAACGCCGGATATGCCACTTTGGATACATCCTTGATCTTCTTGTCGTTTATCCTCTTGTAAAGCCACGGTTCGATCGTCTGAAGCAGCGCCGTGTTAAACAGCGTCATAATTTGCGAGATAGAATAGGCAAGCCCATAGATTCCCGCCGATGATTCGTCCACCATCTTCCCGATCATGATCCTGTCTGCGCTATTTAAAACCGTCATGGAAAGATAGTGCGGAACGAGCGGAATATTAAATTTCAAAGCGTGCTTCCAGTATTTCGCCGAGAAGAACTGTTTCCCACGAACTGCCTGTATAATAAAGAGAACAAAACAGACAAGCGCTTCGATTACGGCAAGCCCGAATATCCTTGCAGTCACCTTGTCCGTTGCCGATTTGACCAGGAGAATCCCTAAAACTGGCTTCGCCAAGGCCATGGCCAGCGTAACGATCACAAGTGTGCGGTACTTAAAATCCACCCTTTGGCTCATCGACCAGAAGCCGAAAATGTTTGTGTACAAGATCATCACAAACATACAGAGCATCTGGAATGTGGTCAGCGAGAAAACGCTGTTCCAAAAGGTGTGTGCAGCAAAATATATGACCGTCCAAAAAAGCGTCAGTGCCAGGGACAGTCCCTGCATGGTGGATGTAAAGGCCGCTCGGTCATCGCCGAATTTGACCAACCCTCTGGCATATACGCCGGCGCTTAAATGCAGCGCTACGATAACGGACAAAATGCCCAGCCATGAATTGAAGATGTTAAACTGACCGTACTCTGTTGTGGACAGCAAGCGCGTAAAGATGGGCGTAGTTATGAACGAAATGCCGCGCTGCATGAACGCACAGATCAAGAACCAAAAGGAGGCTTTGACCTGAACTGGAATGGAGTTGTATCTGTGGATTAATTTTTTCTGCATTTGTTACCCTCCATTCAATGTTTCTGTTGCGGCACAGCGCCTAATAAAAAAGCTGGTGATTCCGATATAAGAAACTGCAAAGCTCTGCATACACATTCTGACTTATAATTCTACTTTTCCTTGAACTTTTCCAAGCGATCCAATATGAATCCGTTCAATGGCTCGGAAATCAAACTGCAAATTGCTGAACCTGCTCCAGTCAAAATCACATACGCGCCAGTTGCTATCCAAATATTATGTATTTGATCATAGCAGGGCATCGCCAGCCCGATGTGTATGAGATATACATATACTGAATGCTTTCCTACAAACGACAAAACCTTTGATGAAAGGCCAAAGCAGAATAACAGAGACGCTATAGTTATCGCTAGAAACAGGAAATATACTATTTGCAAAGCCGTGCCGCCAATCTTCCTATACCCAATAAATGCCGCTGCAAACAGGCATCCGTTTATCAAAAAAAGGGGCAGGGCTTTCAACCCATTTGAGAACTTATCTTTATACTTACCGATCATGTATCCCAGCGGAAAGCAGAGTGAAGTCATATACCAATAGTCATCCATCTTTATGAAATAGGCGATAACTATATATACGACAACTAATCCGCACAAAATGTAATGGGATTTTTCGCGGTTAATACTGACCGCTAACGCAAGAAACGCGTACAGCAATATCTGTATCTTGAAGTACCATGTGGTGGTGCCAGGAATGGTGAAAGTAACAAAATTAACGAAATAGTCCCATGAAACCGGACTGCGGAAAAAGACAATCTGCACTGCAGTTACATATATAAAGCAGAATATAAATGGCACCAAAATCTGAATGATGCGCTTTATCAACCATTTAAACCTATCTGGCGCTTTCTGCGCCGAAAAATAATTTCCATACCCTGAAAGCATGAAGAAGACGGCTACGCCCATCCCACCCCATAAGAATACAACGTAATTAGCTGTACCCCCCCCCCGATGTAAATTGCGCAATATGGCTTGCGGCGATCATAACTATCGCAATCCCTCGCACAGAATCTGTGTTTTGTCGTGTAAACCCAAAGCTTTTATTTTTATAAGCATTTGTAATTCCGTAAATACCAAAGGTCAGGGCCACAATTATTACTACACAGAAAAAGATCGTTTCCGTCATAAAGGTCGTTCTCCTTATTATTTATTCAAAATCTTTTTAATCGTCTGAACGCCCTTATCTCCAATAACATTTTTGACGATTTGTTTTGCCTTTCTTTCCGCACTTATTTCAAGATTTCTGATTGTATGCAGCGCTTCGCTTTCTTCCGCAGGATTCGTAAATACCTCAAAAATTATAGGCTTGTCCCCTATTTTGTCGCTACAAAAGACGTCAAGATGATTTAGATACTCGTCTTTTGATGATGCTGACATATATTCAAATCCTAAGTCTTCCGCATAATGCTTTACAAGCTCCTTGGATTGCTTTCCGTAATGTCCTCCTGCGGCAATATAGTAATCTGTATCCTCTCCGAACTTTGAAGCAAAATGTGTATAATTTCTGAATTCCGTTCCCCGTCCATTATTGATTAATAAGATCCTTACATTCGGAGATACATGCCTGTTACCAAGTACATTCAAATCGTAAAAAAATGCCAAATCCCCTATTACCTCATAGTGGGGCTTATCCCTATTGGCAAGCGACGCACCGACTAAAGAAGAAGATATGCCGTCGATTCCAAAACCGCCGGTATTTGAAAACCCCTTAATGTCGCTGCGAAGCGGGAAGAAATTCCACGCACGCAGAGAGTTCAGAATCCCTAAATGTAGATAACAATTTGGAGGGAGTCTGTGAAGCGTTTTGCTGGCAACCCAGATATTTGAAAAAGGCAGCTCGCCGAGCTTGGAAAACAGATTATCATACTCTGTTTTCCACTCCTGATAATACGTTTCTTTAGTTGCCGAGGCTGTTTTTGAATTATAGTATCTGAAGAAACCGACTTCCTGCATCTCAAAAACATACTTGAGTTTTCGGTAAGTATCCCGAATCTCACCGTCGGGATTGATGCGCCATATTTCATTCGGATTGAAGGCCATATATGCGCCGGAAACCTGACCAATATGCAAAAGAATATCCATTTTTCTGCAAGGCGCTGAATACATATCCTGGGACGTGACAAGGCTTGCTGAAATTCCAAACTTACCCGTGTAATTGCTCGTGTGGTCACACAGGACAACCGCATTATAAGTTTGGCAGAATACATCTATTTCCTGGATCAACTCACTGCTCATAGGGGCGTGATTACCAACAAAGATGCCGATTTTAGACGCTTTTATTTCTGGCATCTCCTGGCCTTGCTCAATGCGGTAAATAGCCCTTGTCGGGGGCAGTTCCATTGCTGAAAAATCTATGGGGTAAAATGGATATGAAGTAGTCAAATCAATATGCACAGGCCCACCGCCGCGATGGCGCAATTCAAGCAATGCGCGATTTAACGCCACGTTGATCGACCACTCATCTGTTTCGTCATGAATAATCGGGATTTGAACAGAAAGATTCACAATGTCATTTAGCGGCTGCGTGCGGTCAATAACCTGGGGAACATACTGCCCTATTTGTCCTTTATGCTGCGTGGACGTTACTGCTAAAACAGGCAGCTTTCTGTAATACGCTTCTGTTAGACCGGGAATATAATTTCTAGATGCCGTAGCGCCAGTGCAACTTAAGGCAACAGGTTCCCCGGTTTCTGCAGCCAAACCGCAAGCCATATACGCCGCAGATCTCTCATCCGGGGCTGAATATATCTCAAAAAAGGAATCGCTCATCAGGCTAGCAACGAAAGTAACGTTGCAGGACCCGGGGCTTGCTATAATGCGCTTAACATTGTGTGCCTTCATCAAATATATGAGCATCTGAATATTGCGCTCTACGGTATAGCCATGTTTCATACACACTTCTCCATTCTTACTGTTCTTCATTGAGCCTTATATACTCCAGTATTTCTTTGTTTCTATTCAGTAACTGTTGATTTATATTTTCACGGTTATCAAGCAGCTCTATGGCCTTACTAATCAAATCCGTATATATATCGCCAAGCTTAATGACCCATCTGTCATTCCCATACACATATTTGCACATGCCAATGCTTTTTTGACTATATGAAAGAAAAAGCGTGGGGACATTTTCACACACAGCGTTTATAGCACAGTGCATTCTTGCCGAGATAACAATTTTGCATTCCCGCAGCTGCTTCTTTATGCCTAAGAAACCGCCGGAATAATCCGCAAAAGAAACTTTTTCCTTATTTGCCATTTCATTGGATATCTCTTTTAAAAACAGGTAATCGTTATCATTCGGATTTTCGGATACAACATGAGGAACAAAGAGCAGACTGTCACCTGTTTCATCAATAAGCCTGTCCATCAATAACGCCATCGACTTAACTTCTTTTTCTCCGTAACTGCCATTCGTTTCATTCAGGGATAATGGGGATAAATTCACTCCTATGTACTTTTTTTCGGCTTCTTCATTTTGCCCTAATCTTACAGCAAAGGCCGGATCGGGGAAAAATGTCATATTATTAAGACCAAGCGATCTGAGGTAATCAACGGAATCGAGCTCGCGGCAAAGGATTTTCTCATATTTGCGCAGATTTTTCTCATAGTAATCAACAGCTTTTTTATACTTTCCAAACGGCCCTACAGAGGCGCCGTAAACGACGACTTTTTTGCCCCGGCTTATAGCCTCATCACAAAAATTGACGAGATGATTATAATATGGGTATTTTTCTCTTTTGCGAAGATACGCAGGGATTGTATATATGTCTCCGCCTATGGAAAAAATGATGTCGATCTGATCAATTATCTTTTTGAACGGAATTGTAAAAAGTCTCTTTTCGCACTTCAGAATTCTTAAAGCCTTATTTATCCCCCGCACAATAAATGTACGCTGATTTTCCAAAGGGACAATTTTTATGTCCAAATCGCCGAGAGCTTTTCTGTCGAATTCGTAGCTGTATGAGAAATATGTAATATCACATTCACCAAAGTGTTTTCTGATAAATTTGACTGCACCCCGTACAATCCCTTCGCAGCCGAAATTATATGTACCGTATATCCCGTAAAGTCCAACTCGCATAATAACCTCTTTGATTTAATGTGATATCAAAATATCAACTATCCTCTCGCACGCGTGCCCGTCCCCATACGGATTGCTCGCCTTGGCCATCGCATCATACGCCGCCTTATCTGTCAGCAAACGCTTAAATTCCGTATAAATCGTTTCCTCGTCCGTCCCGACGAGCTTGAGAGTTCCCGCTTTAATTCCTTCAGGCCGCTCGGTCGTGTCACGCATGACGAGGACCGGCTTGCCGAGGCTCGGCGCTTCTTCCTGGATGCCGCCGCTGTCGGTCAGGATCATATAGCTGCGCGCCATGAAGTTGTGAAAATCGAGGACATCAAGCGGCTCGATGATGTGGATGCGCTCATCTCCGCCGAGAATCGCGTCCGCCGTCTCGCGCACGACGGGGTTCATGTGTATCGGGTAAATCGCCTTCACATCCGGGTGCTCGTCCATCACCCGGCGGATCGCACGAAACATATGCTTCATCGGCTCTCCTAAATTCTCGCGGCGATGCGCGGTAATGAGGATCAGCCGACTGCCCGCCGCCCAGTCGAGTTCGGGGTGATGATAGTCCTCGCGCACCGTTGTTTTCAGCGCGTCGATGGCGGTGTTGCCAGTCACAAAAATGCTGCTCTCCGGTTTGCCCTCGCGGATAAGATTTTGCTTAGAAAGCTCGGTAGGCGCGAAATTATATTGACTTATTATGCTGACCGCTTGCCGGTTAAATTCCTCCGGGTACGGGCTGTAAATGTTGTATGTGCGAAGCCCTGCCTCAACGTGCCCGACCGGAATTTGGAGATAGAAGCACGCGAGCGCCGTCACGAACGTCGTGGACGTATCGCCGTGCACCAGCACGACGTCGGGCTTGACTTCTTCCAACACAGCCTTGATGCGGTTCAGTATGTTCGTCGTCACGTCGAACAAGGTCTGCTTGTCCTTCATGATCGACAAGTCGTAGTCCGGCACGACGCCGAACGCTTCGAGCACCTGGTCAAGCATCTGACGGTGCTGTCCGGTCACGCAGACGACGGTATTTACTTCGCTGTGCCGCTTTAGCTCGTTCACAAGCGGACACATCTTTATCGCTTCGGGGCGCGTGCCGAAGACGAGCATAATAGTTTTCAATTTTCGTCCTCCAATATTTCAGAAACGATTTTTTCAAGGTCTACACTGTTATAAAAATCATAGCAGTTTTTGCTCATTTCATCGTGATCGGCGTCCACTGTTTCTATGGCCCGAAGAATGGACGCTTCGTCATGGATATCGCAGCAAACGCCCATGTTCCATTTCGCAAAGGGCAGTTTCAGACCCAAGACATCGGAACCGACCATCGGCACACCGAAACCGGAATACTCGAAAATTTTATTCGGCGCGCAATACAGTGCGTTCAGCTCTGAGTTCGCCGTGCCCTTTACGGGCTGGTACGGAAGAAGCCCGATCCTTGCGTAAGAGACAAGTGCCAGGTGATTCGGCGGCGTAAAGGAACCCAAATAAACCACAGAATATTCCTCGACGATGTGCTGCACCATTTCCGCATCTTTCGGCGACGGCATCCGTCCAACCAGATACATCACATACTCGCCGGACCGGGCGATGGCCTTGGCAAATGTTTCAAAATGCCGGTCTGCATAGATTCCGCCCAGATACAGGATGATCTTTCGCTTTTCCTGGTTCATCCGCGCGATCGCGGCATCCAGTTCCGGCGTCGGTGCTCCGAGATCAAGGCTGAAGGGCTTATTCGGGAGCACATGGGGCACCTTGGGAAGATCCCACCAGATCTGCTCAATATACGCACGGTTTTCCTCCACCGCCACGTTCTTCCAGACCTGCCGGGCATATGCCGCGAAATCGATCTTGAAGAAACGCTTGAAATGGTACCCGCATTTCTGGAGTTCGAGAAACTCCATGACCGTCTTATACCGAAGAATGTTTTTTCCAAGCACTCGAACGCAGCTCGGACTTGTGATCCACAGGCAATCGCTGTCCTCCATGCACGCTTCCACGATCCGATTCGCAGCCCCGTGAAGCACAAAGCGATGACGAAGCTTTGAAAGAACGGTGTGCTGCGGATCGACCGGGAGTTCATGCCCTTCATACTGCGGGGAATTCCGAATATCCGCGGACACCCGGCCAACATTCTCCCCGATCAGCTTCACGGCATGGCCTTCATGCAGCAAGACCCGCACCAACGTTTGAATGGGGACGGGAATATATCCCGCCCATTCCTGGATCGAAACAACTGTAATTCTCATTTTTTCCCTCCTGTGAATCCAGTACGCATCTCATTCCCGATCACGGTCGTTTGGGGGACCATCGATACACTGATCCTGTACCCCCCCCCCGAGATCTTCCGGGCAAAATGCTCTTTGCTACACTTCGCGCTATATTTTGGGCAGTCCGCAGCGGAGCGATCTGAAAAAGTATTTTTTCAAAGCTTTCCCCTTTCCCGAGGCGATCCATCAGAAAATCCCGTTTCTTCGGCTTCTCCGACGGCCTTTGCAGCTGCTGATTCGCGGCGACGGCTTTTTCTATATCCACATCTTTCCGCTCGATCTCCGCCATTTCGAGCAGATTTTTGCCTTTTTCCGTCTGACAGAGGATCAGGGAGATCCCTTTTGCCTGCTCTTCCCTGCTCAGCTCACTTCCCCACGAATCTCCTACAGTCACATCGGAAACACGATTGAATCCCGCATACGGGCAGTGGTAACAGTTTTCCGTATACAGGATTGCCTGAAGGAAGGCATACATATAGGCGTCCTGCCCGAACTTATCCAACGGCACAGCGCCGCTGCGCAGACCAAACTGACCCTTGTCACGAAAAAAGAGCTCTTTGACCTTCGCGAGATCCACACCCTTTTCGGCGAGAAAAGTCTCTAACACCTTCGGCGAAGGGGTTCCGTGACAGATAAGATCCACTGTATAAAGATTCTCATGATTTTTCGCATATGCCTTAGCCGCCGCAATCTGGCAAGGCAGCGCGATCATAAGGACCTGTTTATCGTCCCTTAGCTTTTTCAGGAGCGGTCCATAGATCCCTGCCGGGTCACTCTTTACATATTTTGACCCTGCCGCGACTGATAGCTTATTGACATTATCAAAAAACTCAAAGCCAAAAGTTCCATCTTTAAATCGGCATGTCAAAACCTCTCCACCATGCTCTATAAAGCTCTTAGATATTTCAGCTGCCAGCCCACCGGACGAACTGTTCGCCCTTATTTTCGGATTTAAGCTCCAGCCCTGGTACCATGCAATAGGCTCTGTCAGCTTCGCAATATTGTTCTGCGGACAAAGCTTGTGGCAGAGATTGCAATTTATACATCTTGCTTCATCAATAACGGCATTGTAGGCTTTTATGTCGTCATCTATCGTTATAGCTCCAATCGGGCAAATGTCGGAACAAATCTTGCAACCAGCACAGTTATCTTTTTTACATACTGTAATCATTTGTTCACCTTGTCTTTTTCAGCCTCATCAAGGCACATTTTTAGATATTCCTCGGTTCTTTTCCTTTCATTTAAGAGCATTGTATCGATTGGATAATACTCTATTCGGCTAGTGATTAATTTTTCAAAATTCTCGGCACATTTCAACTGACGACTTTCCAAATGCAAATCATGGAGAAGCGAAGTCAGTTTTTGTCGATTCCCTCTCTGCCCCTCTCGGATAACCGTGACGAACTGTTTGTGACAGCGTACAGAAAAGATTGTCCCATGGAAAGTATCTGTTACTACACACTCGGCATTTACAAAATACTGTAAAAGTTGATATGGGTCTACATTGATATTTTTATCTACCCATGTTTGATAGTAGCCGACGGAGTATACTTTTAGCCCTTTCGTTCGCGCGTACCTCATTATTTCATCTATATATTCTTTATCGTTAAATCGATAATCGTATGCGTACACCAGAATATACTTTTTCTTAACTTCCTGTCTCTTCGGAACTGGAAGGTCTCCCACAAGAACTGGGTCAAGATGCCGTTCAATCTTCGCGTTGGGTAGCAACAGCTTCATGATTTGCTCCGAATTTTCATCTCGTACAGAGATATGTTTTAAATTGGACGAGGCTTTAACCAGTTCTTCTCTCACACCATACCTTTCAACATCTTCATATGTAGACGTTCCAAATGAAGCAGCATAGGAATTCACATTTTTATTTTCAATCGCTCCGTGAAGTTGAGGCGAGAAGCCCCAGGATACAGGCTGTGCAAAATTGAACACCTCATCGCTGCCGATTATTATGCAATCATACGAGCAAGAATGGTTCGGGTGAGATGAGCAACCAAGTTCCTTGGCTTGAGCTTTTTTCAGTAACCTTGTAAATTTTATCCTAAATAGTTTTCTAGGTATTCGCTTAATTCTTTCTACGCTGATTTTATTTTCTCGTGGATATTGATATAATGTTCTCCCTGGAATAATATCAATAAACTCAACCAAATGCCCTTTCTTTTCAAAAAAAAGTTTCAATAAATACGCCTGCCAAAACGATCCACGATTGATAACACGCTGCATAGATAAAATACCAATTTTCATATTTTTCCTCCTCAACTGAATCTGTCACACCATATAGAATAAACCTCAACCCCACATGGATTTGTATGGCACGTAATACAAAGTATCATTTGAAATATAATTAATCGTTATCGCAAAGTAGAAAACAACGATTACCGCATTGAGCAAAACTCTAATACGTTTATCTTGGACAGAACGTACTGCCTCCGGAAGGTAGAGAACCAAAAAAGAATTTGAATACCATACCAATCGGTGAACATTATTAGGGAGAACAGCCCCCATAGAGAGTAATAATAGACTTGAGAAAACAGCGGCGTACATGAGTTTCAAGTTCGCGTTACTTTTTACTTTTGGATAAACATAAGCAAGAAGAAGATAAAATGACAAAAAGATTAAAATATACGACAAGGCCATATCGCCGGATTCATTACCGTATTTTGATGAAGAAAAATAATTGGTATAGAATCCGAAGCGAGATAATAAGGGAAAGATCCATTTTAGGATTGTATGGGAAAAGACAAACATCCCGGCAATGATTGCTCCTCCAATCAAGGGTGGTACTTCTACCAGACTAAAGATGTATATGATTGCAAACCAGATGGACGATTTATGAAACAAAAATGCGATCAGGAGCAAACATACAACGGCTATCCAATTTTTCTTTTTGAAAAACGGGATCGATAGAAGCAAAATCGCGGTCGCCACATACTGCCTCATTACGTTCATTGAGAAGAAGAAATCTCTTGTGATCACAAAAAGCAAGATGCTGTATACTGGCGCGCCTGATTCTTTATAAATGGTCATAAAATATATTCCGCAGATAATCACAGCGCAAACTATAAATAAAGACTGGGGATCCCCAAAGAGTTGACGAAGAACCGTGTTAAGAAATTGGAAAGCCGGTTCCAAGGTATCGCGTGTTCCACTAAACCATCGCCAATACAACCCGTAGTCGCGACCGACGTCTCGACGGACTGCCATGACAAAGGTTAGGGGTACAAAGGACAAAAACGCAAACATCTTATTAATTACCAACCCCTTGACTGCTTCAATTCCACGTGAATTCTCGATATGAACGGAAATGTAAGCACAGAGAAGAGATAGCAATGTCGCTACAATATATACAATCACAATTATACACTCCATTTCCGCTTGGCTTTTCGAAGGAAATTATAAATAAATGGAAAATGAAGCACCAAATAGACTTGTATCCTACGGTATATAGAAAGTTTCCATCCATTTTTCTGGATAAAGCTCTTTTCCGATAGAAGATCCAACTTCACCAGTTCGCATGTCTCTCTCGAGATCTTGTCATCGATCACACTTGCGTAGATGTCAATTAGGCTCATAAGCATAAACTGTTCGTACGCTTCCATAATTTGGGGACACTGTGATAGGAAGCATTCTTTCATCTGATAAAGAAACTCAATTTTATCGAGTTTCTTTTCTCCTCCCGAAGATGTAATTTGCCCCGCTCTTGCAATCCGATAGTAATATTTTGGTTCTTTTCCTATAGCAATCCAATTTGACGCGAGGAACAAACGATAGGTGGTGCCAGAATCCTCATAATATTTTCCTTCCGGATATCGAATAGAAGAAAAAAGATTTCTGTGATATATTTTATTCCATGCAAAAACTCCCACGTATTTTGCATGCAAAAAAATATATGATAAAGCCTCTTCTGGAGACATCCCTCCTTCAAAACCGTCTGGCATTGAATTCTCTTTTTGTTCGGAAACAAGTCGGAAAAGCGGGCATACTGCAATCTCGGCATCATACTTTTTGATAAGCCCGTAGAGGTATTCCACAAAGGTTTCCGTAACAAAATCATCGGAATCAACAAAGCAAATATACTGGCCAGTAGATGCTTCAATCCCGGTATTCCTCGCAGCTGACAGACCTCCGTTTTCTCTATGTATCACTCGGATCCTTGTATCCTTTTGGGCATATTCTTCGCATATTTCACCACACCTGTCCGGTGATCCGTCGTCCACACAGATAATCTCCAGGTTTTGATAGGTTTGTCCAATAACACTGTCCAAGCATTGGCGAAGGTACGGTTCCACTTTGTAAATCGGAATAATAACACTGATCTTGTCTGGAGAATGTGTTTTCATTTCGGATTAATCCTTTCCTGCAACTGACACATATTATTGATTTTGCTGCTTTACCTACGGGTTTTTGCTTTTATTCTTCTAAGATTTTCTGCACATGGCTACCAATGCGATGATCTTCAGGTGGTAGCGTCATGTAGTCACCATACAGACATGTCAATAGCTTATGATACTCTGTGGGCATACGCACCTTTATTCCCTCAAATTCGCCTGTTACACCGTCTCCATAGAATGACTTTTCTACGATTTCTTTTTCTCCATAATAGGATGGATAATACATTACAAAATCGCAGCTGTCATATGAATATTTTGAAATGTATCGCTTTAGTTTATCAATCTGCTTTTCAAATGAGAATATTTTGCTGAAATCGACTTTCCTTGCAATACTAATAACAAACTTACGCATTAGGGTCTGGTTTGCCAAATTATTGATGGCAATCGTATTGGGTCTGCACATTCTCGATATAGCGCGGTGAAACAGAAGTTGATAATAATATCGTTTCTGTGTTAGCTTTCCAGATGGCATACCTATAATGGATCCTATATCAATGGATATAGGTACAACTCTTCCTGAAATATCTAATACTTTATATGTACTGCTGCAAATTTTTGCAAGTCCCGTATTAAAGGCTGATTGTTCATAATCAAATGGGCATTCGATATAAAATGATTCTGGTAGTTCACTTCTGCAAATTTCAACAAACTTTTCAACTTCTGTATTTGGTATACCAATATCAATATCGTCATCCCATGGAATGAAGCCTTTGTGACGGACAGTCCCCAGCAAAGTTCCCTCAACAACATAGTAATGAATACCATACCTTTGACAAATCTCAGTAGCAATTTGCATCATTTCTTTGCACAACAGTTGAATTCGCCGAGTAAGTGATGTTTCCGCATATTTTGAAGATGTATAATTTCTTATATAGTACTCTTCTTCATCACCATTATCGAGTAAGGTAATTTTCTCCGTATTCATTGAAATATATGCTCCTTTTTTCATTCATTAACGCCTAAGTGGTCGTATTGTTGCCATACAGTGAAGATAACCATTTATAATCATGTTTTATTTAAGATGTTTAATATCTTTTTTGCTTTATTATACTATCTTCGATGCATTCTATACATTGTATTCCAATCAATAAAATCAGATGTTTCTATTCAATATATTGCCATTGATACAACAGTATTTATAAGCGAGAAAATCTTTTCGAGATCTATAATACAGAGGTAATACTCACTCTTTCTTACCTTCGTGTACTTTTGATGCAGCAAGCTTATCAAATATCTTGGCAGGTCTGAAAAGCACGTCAAGAATACTTATTCTTGAACAGCAAAGTTGGATCAATGAGCATACCAATAATGTAACAAGCAGACAAATAATCATATATAAAATAGAGGGAACAGCGAATCCCATTTTTATATACAACGCGCGCAAAGCAACCGTGATATAATTGTGTATCAAATAAATATAGATTGAATTTCTGCCAAGATAAGCGATTACTTTATTGAATTTGAGTTTTCTCAGCTTTAATACTATGAACAACAATCCCAAAATGATCGCTAAAGTAAAAATAGCTTTCACAAAAGGAACGTTTTTAGTAACATCTTCAAATATAATAAACAATATAATTGATAGTACAGAGAAAACAGGCATAAGAAACTGGCTTCTGATTTTTTTTAAACACTTTGTCTTTTGAACAATAATGATATACCCAAGCAAGAAATAGAAAAAGTGATACAGTAGCTTATAAATAAATCCGTTAAATCTCAACGTTATCTGTATACGAGGAATAATCGAAGAGACCGCAAACGCAATTATTCCTACGGCTATTAGTCCTTTCTCATTACATTTGCTTAGCAACAAGTAAAATACAATATAATAAATTAAAAGCGCAAATAAGTACCAATAAAGCGTACTCGGAAAAACCAATTCATAGAGTAAATTATCTGCCGCTTCTTTGTTGACAATCGAAGAAAATGTGCCTCGCAAAGTATTATATAAGATCTGCCAAAACAAATATAGTATCAGTAAATTCAGACAACTTTCTATACCCCCCCCCCCGCTAAATTTTTGCGTTTAGACATCGCAAGAGCCATTCCGGACAGCACAAAAAACAGCGGCATATGGAAAAGATAGATAACATTATATATAATTGTCCATGCTTGTCCGCTCATGGCACCTTTTGCCATATTGCCGTCAATGATGTGTCCTATCACGACAAGAACAATAGCTATTCCCTTACAGGCATCAAGCCAGGATTCTCTGGTTTTCTTTGCTTCCGGCATATCAACTTTCCTTTACTTATTTCTTAAACAAAAACCCCTTAATACTACCAAACGCCTTAAGGCTTCTCTTCAGATCCTCCGGGTTCTTTATTCCCATCCAGCTCCTATGAAGAATATATCTCGGTCTTATGTAATACCTTTTTCTTGCGTCGTCGCAGAATTTCACCAATTCGTCCGACGTCAGATTCGGTAGTTCTAAAACACAGTTTATCGTGCCGTCCTCTTTTAAATAGTCAGCATACCCACCCTTGATGTACCCGTTGCCCTTGGCCCAGAAGTATGCCTCCGTCCCTGGGAAAGGCAAAAGGGGATAAAACTGCGCCGTATCGGTGTTTAGTTTGAGCGCAAGCCGGAACGTTTCCTCCATAGTCTCTCGCGTTTCGCCGTTATTGCCGACCATATAGCAGGCGTGAACCATCAACTTCGCTTTTTTTGCATTGGCAATATAATTTTGTATCTGCTGGATCGTCGTGCCCTTTTTGATGTTGTTGAGTATCTGCTGCGAACCGCTTTCGATCCCGGGAATGATGAGGTGGCATCCCGCGGCTTTCATCGCCTTCATCGTCTCAAGATCGAGATTCACTCGTGCGTTACACAGCCACTTGAGGTGTTTGTTCAGACCTTTTTCCGCGAGCAACTTGCAAATTTCAATGACCCTGTCCTTTTTCGCTGTGAAGGTATCGTCCTCAATGACAACTTCCTTGACATCCGGGAAATTGTCGGCGATATATTGAAACTCAGCAACCACATTTTCCGGACTGCGCAGCCGGTATTGGTGTCCGTGCATCGTCTGCGGATAGACGCAGAAGTTGCACCGTGCCATGCAGCCGCGCCCGGTGAAGATCTGAATTTCTGGATAGGTCGAGGCAGCGAAGAAATAATCTTTGTGATTTAGGTGTTCCTTGATAAACTTTGCCGCAAACGGGATCTCGTCCAGATCGGTGATATATTCCATATCGGGATTCGCACAAACTTCGCTGTTCTTCCAATAGGTGATACCTTTTACCTCCAGCGGATCGTTGCCGTCTCTCAGAGCTCTAGCGATATCACGGACAATATAGTCAAACTCCTTTCGCGCTACAGCGTTCACTTTTTCACTCAGCCGCAGTGTTTCTTCCGGCAGCGCGGATGGATGCGTACCGACAAGCAGAATAAAGGAATCAGGATAAAGCGCCCTGATTTTCTCTGCAAATGCAACGTCGCTGTATATGGACGGTGTGCTGGAGCTGATTACAAACAGTTTTGCGTCTTTGCCCTCTGCTGCGATGACTTTCATAGACTGTTCCTCATTAAGAGGCGTGGCCGGAGCGTCTAGGAAGCGAATATCAAAGCCGTCCTTTTCGCAAACTGCAGCGGCATAAATCAGCCACAGCGGATAATATAATGTCCCGCTCCGCGTGACTGCGGGGCTTCTGTTTTCCCTTGAGAACTTCCCGTATTCCGCTTTAAACGGAGGATTCACAAAATAAACTTTCATTTTCATTTCCTGCTCTTTTCATATATTTTTTCAATCTTTGTAGTGCTGAACAGATATCCATGTTTCCGAAACAGATACGCCAGTCCTTTGATGTGCTCGTAATTGTGTTTGCTGAACAACTTTTTTCGGGACAAGCGCTGCCATTCATGATAGATTTCTGCATCATAACAGTATTGAACGCTGTATCCGGCTTTCAGACAGCGAATACAGTAATCCACATCCTCAGGCGCATAAAAGATTTTTTCGTCAAGCAGCCCGATTTCTGCCGGCAGTTCCTTTCGCATCATCCAACAGGCGGACATCAAGTATCCAACAGAAACACAGCCGTGACCCTCATTCGGAATGGAGCCTTCCATGCGCTCGCCCTTTTCACGGAGTGATTTTATCGGCAAAACCTTGAACAGCTTTTCCGTCAGCGTTGGCAGATTCCGACCGGAATGTTGGTAGACGGAATTTTTGTCTTTCATGCGCGGACCGATAATCCCGATAGTATGATCGGTCTCAAGAGCTTTCGTCAATATCAAAAGCGCTTCGGTATTAACAACGGTATCCGAATCAAGAATGCAAATATAATCTACATTTTCGTCTAACAGACTTTTTAGCCCAATATTTCGGCTGACTGTCGTTCCGTAATTTTTATCAAGTTTATGTACCTCACAGGTAAATCCGCTTTTTCCGTTGTATTCGGTGATAGCTTTGTCGATTTGTTCTACCGTCCGATCAGCGGAACTGTTATCGATGACGATTACCCTTCCCGAAAGAGCAGTACAGTCAAGAGAAAAGATTGACTTCAGGCACTCGCCGATACATTTTTCGGAGTTCCAAGTGAGAATTACAAATCCGATCGATTTCATTACTTCGCTCCGCTCTTTCTGAGCACTGCAAAAGCGGTCGCAAAAATTATTTTGGCGCTCATCTAATCACCGTATTCTAAATTTCTAATATATGTCACCGGCTTGAAAAGCAAGCCGTGAATATTCAACTTTTTGCAAACAAACGAAAATCCAATCGGGATTGCGGTACTGATGACCGTATTCAGGAAAAAGCTCAAATAAACATTTTCTATACCGAGTTTCGGAAAGACGGCTCTGAATCCAGCAGTAAAAACGCAGTGTATAACGTAAATTTCAAGGCTGTATCTGCCAACTGTCTGCAGGAATCGGCTGTTACTCATGAACTTAACATTTTCAAATAAATACCAAATCGCAAGCGAAATGCCAAGGGCTATTACAGTGCTTGCCGCAAACTTTTTCGACAGCATTTTTTCTCTATCCCCAAGCACAGCGCTCAAAGCAACCGAGACGAACAGCATAACAAGCGTCAGTACTTTATTTCCTATAATTTTGTCATCGTTAAGGCAGTGAATCAATCCGATATAAAAGAATAATGCAAGGCAAAGAAACCAGTTAATTTCGAAATACGGAAAATCAAACAGTTGACTAATTAACGCTAACGTCGTAAGTAAAGATATCATAATATATTTGTTCACTTTATATAATCGTTCTACAGAAAAGATAAGATATAAGAAAACCAAAACGTAAAGATACCAATATGGAGGAATCGCCTTTGCCCATATCATTACCACATCCATTAAGGACACCGGCTGATTTGTATATTTGCCGACTGCTATCTTAAACAGCCCAAAAGGTATACTGAAAATAAAATATATTGCCACAAGATTAAGTATCTGTCTGTATATCCTTTTGGTATTCGGAATGCCATCTCGAACATAAGCAGTGCAGAATACAAATCCGCTGATCATCATAAATAACGGCATATGAAATGCATATATGATATTATAAACACTGTAAATAAATGTAATTGACTCCGGATACATTCCTGCGCTAAGGTAGCCTGCTGCAACATGCCCTATTACAACACAAATAATTGCGAAGCCCTTCAGGGCGTCTATATATCCTATTCGTTTAGATGTACCCCCCCCCCGCTAAATTTTTAGCAGGAGAGATTTTTGCGGATGTATCCATTATGTTACTTCTCCTTTTTGTAAACATATTAAAATTCGTATTAACGTTAGCGATTTTTACGCTCCCGGTTCACACTCCACTCTTCCTCAACACCGCCGAGACTGTTGCAAAAATTATCTTAATATCCACCCACAGCGAACGATTCTGCACATACCACAGCTCCATCTGCTGGCGCTTGCCGTCCTCATACATCGCATCGTTGCGTGCATACGCCTGCCAATATCCGGTCAGTCCCGGCTTCACGGAAAGCAGTAGTTCCTGCTGCTCCGGCGTGTAATTCTCGTCCAGCTCGCTTTCCAAAATCGGTCTCGGCCCCACCAGAGACATATTGCCCTTCAACAGCACGTTGTAAGGAATCTGCATCATCTCATCCAGGCTCAATTGCCGAAGTCGTGCGCCAAAGCACTTGTCTCCATCGCCAGGCTTTTTCCATCCGATCAGCCGTGGGTCATCCCGAATCTTGTACTCGCGCTTATATTCTTCCAACTGCTCTGGGGTTAGCATATCTTCCAGTTTATCTGCACCTTTACGCATTGTCCGCAGCTTTACGATTTTAACAGGTTTCCGATCTCGTCCAACTCTGGTATGTACGTAGATCGGGCTGCCAGGGTCTTTCAGTACGATCAACAGGGCGACCACGAGGATCGGCACCAAGAGGACGATGCTCGCCAGTAGCGAGAGGATAAAATCCGCCGTGCGCTTGATAAACGCATAGACCACTTTGTTCTGGCTTTTCTGCCGACTTGCAACGCCCGATCCCGTTTCCAGCGTCTCCTGCTCCATAAGTTTCACATTCGATATCTGCGCCATGCCTGTCTCTCCATTCTCTTTTGTGTTCTCGCCTTTGCCCAACGCGCAGTGACAACTGCAGGGGGGATGGGCAGAACAGGTTCTACCCCCCCCCCCGACTATTTTCCGCCTCATCCTGCCTGAAACACCACGCCGATCTCCGCAAGCCGTTGCACCTTCTCGCTTTCCAGCGCGCCCTTGCGGTATTGCCTCTCCTGGGAGCGCACCCACTCCCCCAGCGGATAGCCGTCCACCGTCACATAGGTTTGCGGGATCGGCACCCGGCCGCCGCTCTTTCGGTAAGATTCCGCATAGCTGTACCCGCGATTCCACTTATCCGCATTTGCGTTCCACACCATCCCCAGCGCGTCCAATCGCCGAATGCGCTCGTCCGACAGCTTGCCGTTCCGGTACGCCTTGCGCTGAGAATCGATCCAATTGTTGAGCGTATACCCATCGTCGCACACATAGTTTTGGGGGACATTGACGTCCCCGAACCGCTGCCGGTATGCCACGATGTGCTCATACCCGGTCTGCCAACGATCCTTTCGGACGCTCCAGCGCATCCCAATCGTTTCTAAGTTGTGGATTTGCCCATCCGTCAACCGACCCTTGCGGTACGCTGACCGCTGATTGGCGATCCATACGCCCAGCTTGTAGCCGTCCTCCGCTGTATAATTTCCACCAATATTCAAATTGCCATGCGAATCATAATATTTTTTGGCATATTCATATCCCCTCTGCCACGCTTCTTCTGTCATGTCCCACGTGATTTGCAACGCCTCCAGCCGTTTGACCTGCCCGGGCTTAAGTTTGCCCGCCGCATACTTATTCCGTTGACTGGCCACCCACGCGCCCAAGGCAAAGCCGTCCTCCGCCTTGTAATCGGCGGGCACATCCGCCGTGCCGTGCGCATCATAATACTCTTGCAGATATGCGAAAGCGGCGTTCCACCGATTGCCGTGCCGATCCCAACTCATGCCGATTGCATCCAACAGCCGGATCTGCTCCTCCGAAAGGTGGCCTCGCCGCCGGGCATCCCGCAGACCGACCAGCCATTTTCCCAAGCGCAGGCCGTTCGGCGTTGTGTAATTAATAGGGATATTCAGTTCGCCGCGCTCTTCGTAATACTTCTTCGCCTGGTCGTAATACTGCATCCAGTTGCGGACCAGCACAGAATCCCACTGCATACCAATAGACTCTAATTTTTCCCGGCGCTCGGCGCTCAAATTTCCACTTTTATATTGATCCCGCACGCCACGGTACCACGCGCCAAGATTCGTTCCATCCTCTGTGGTGTACGTGGCAGGAATATCCAGATTCCCATACTGCTCGTAATATTCCTTTGCCAGCTGATATTTCTGCTCCCAGCGATCCTCAAATTCCCAAATCATGTGCAGCGCAGACAGTCTTTCAAATTGCTCGTCAGTCAGCTCCCCGTCCCGCTGTTTTTGCCGTTGGCGGATCAGCCAATCGGACAACTTCTCGGGCATCCCATGGGTTGAATCTAAATCACCGTACTGGTCATAATACGCCTGCGCCAACGCGAAGCCTTCCTCCCACTGGCGCTCATGGAGCGTCTGCCAGCTCATGCCGATGCTGTTGAGCTTGTCAATGCGGGTCTGCGAAATGCCCGACCCGTTGCGGTAGTTGATCCGCTGGGTCACGATCCATCTTCCCAACTGCGCGCCGTTCTCGGTGATGTAGCCCGCGGTGGGCAGCAGGTCGCCGTTTTCCTCGTAATATTTCTTCGCCTCAGAGAACATGAACTCCCAAGAGGCGGAGAGCATCCCCTCCAACTCGTCGAAAAGCTTGCGGCAATTCTCCACCACGTCGATGATACGGAAGCGGTCGTTGACCACCTTGTCCGACTCGCCGAGGAATTCGTAATACTGCACCACCTGCGCCATCTCGTCCTCGATGGCGCCCACGGTGTAAAGGCCCGCGAAGTTGTTCACCACGTCGAAGATGACCGGTTCTTTGCCGGTGCTGGTGGAGAGCGCTCTGCCAATCTGCTGCTTGTAGATGATGGGCGAGATCGTGGGGCGCAGCAAAATCACCCCGCTGACATTCTCCACATGGATGCCTTCATTCAGGGCGTCGATGCAGTAGAGCAAGCGTAAGTGCGTGTTATCATTATCCGCCTTGAATCGGTCGAAAGATTCGGAGGCAGCCGGATCATCCGAATAGAAAGAATAGATATGGGGTGCGTTGTCGACTCTCGAAAACCACTCGCCCGATTTTCCCATCATCTCGTCCATGTGCTCTTTGTTCATGCAGAAAATGATGTACTTGCCGGTGCGCTCGGTCATGTGCTTGTCGAAGACGACGTCCAGCCCATCGGCCATTTCCAGCGCACGGCGCAGCTGTTCCAAATACTTTTCAGCGGTCTCTCGCTGGGACTGATTCCGGATCGACTTCACCCTGCGGCTGTATCGCTCCAAGTCGCTGGAGTAGGAATAGACCGTCATGATGTACTTGGGCGGGTCGAGGATGCCACGCACGATGGCCTCACCGAGCGTCATTTCGGAGGCGATGTTGCCATCAAACAGTTCGTCCGCCATGTCCCGCTGGTTGTCCAGATACCGGATGTTCGTGGCGGATAATCCCAATATTTGCGCCATAGGATAGAGCGCCAGCAGCTTCTGAAAAGCCGCACCCCAATGGAGAGAGCCCACCCGGTGGAACTCGTCCGCGATGAGGATATCCGGCTGGATCGCCGCCATCTCCTCCTCGGTCATGGTCAGCAGTCTGGCATATGTGAAAAAGACAATGTTCTCAGGCTTCTTCGCACCGCTGCGCTCCAAGTTCTCGATCTGCGTCCGGAAAATGTACTCCGAGGGAGACAACCAGCAGACGGTCTTGCCGGGATTATCCTCGCACAGCTTGAACCCGATGAAGGATTTGCCTGTCCCGGTAGGATGGACGACCGCGGCTTTGCCGGTTTCCCGCAGCATCTCAGCCGCTGCCTCGTATGCAACCCGGTTGTGTTCAAACAACTCGATCACGGTCTGTCCCTTCTTCCCCATCGCTCTTCTTCGCGGAACTACACATTCTGCGGTTTTTTGCGCAAATGCCCTTCGCAGAACTACACATTCTGCGCAAAGAATGGCTTTATCATGGGGAAAAACGCATACAGGCCGCAGCTTTTGGCCGTTGCGGGCATTGGAAGGAATCGCCTCTGACACCAATTTTTGACTGAGAATAAATGTCAGTGAATCTTCACGTTGGGAATCCAGACACCGCAAAAATGGCGAAATACTGGGATTTTCTGGGCCTGAATCGCACAATTGTTTTGACTGCGATTCTGACTGCGATAAGGGTCAAAATCGCGCAAATTGCGCTGCAACCGATCCCTGAAAGCGCGAAAAACAGGATTTGGCAAGGAGAAAATTGTAAAAAAGTATTGCCAAAGTGCCTATTCTGTGTTATGATACGGGTGTTTAAAGACAAAAACCGCCTTTCGCAGAATGTGTAGTTCTGCGAAAGGCGGTGGGCTTTTTCGTATTATTTACTTCTTTTTTTCTGTTTGGTTCTTTCTTCCAGTGATACAGAATCCCCTCCTGGTGGAGGGGATTTTCTTTGTCAATCGAGCTGCGTAATTTTAAAAAGCAAACTGCTTTTACCGCCGGATCGCACAGCTCCGCCACCAGCAGGATACCCGCCGTCAGGACGCCCTCGACGGCCTCGTAGAAGTAGGCGTTTTGGCCGAAAAAATCCTCGTCCCAATCTTCGCGAGACGGGACGAGGATTTCGTATGGAATTCTCTTTGAGATGCACTGTGTAAAGTGTAGTTTCGCCTCCCTAATACACAATGGTTGGCAACTCATTTGTGGCAAGGTAAGGTGACTGGCTGAAAGGAATACATTCATCAAGAAAACAGGGACATGACACGCCGATGGGCGGCCATGTTCCTGCTTGAATGATATTTTAGCTGCTATTTTTCACAGAATCGTACATATTCCGTGAATTGAAGCGTAACGCCAAGGCTGCGGGCAAATTCAGCGATACCGCTGTCATCCTCATCAGTCGTCCAGGTATCCGTTATCATGCTGTCAATTTTACGAAAACCTGCCAGCACAGTGTCTGCATAGAGATCATTGAAAATAGACGGATACTCTTTCAACAGCGCCTGCTGCGCATGCTCTGGCAGGGCGGCCAGTGTCTCTTTTGTAACGAAGCCGTTCAGACTGACGAATATACCGCCGGGCTTTAATACACGATAGCATTCTCGCAGAGCGCTGCTTTGATCGCCGATGCAGTTGATAACTCCCCCGTGGTCAGCGATCACGTCCACCGTGCAGCTTTCAAATGGTATATCGCAGAAATCCAATGCCGCGTAGTACAAAAAAGGAGAATCCATCTCTTGATCCAGAAGGCGCTTCCACTCCTCCACCACAGTGTGGGACAAGTCGCTGATGATGATTTGCGCGGACGGGTCGGCCTGGAGGATGAACGGCATATATCCGCCGCCCGGTCCTGAGCCAATGTCAAGAATAACACCGCCATGCTCCGCGATTTTCCGGCCAATCCTTAAATCGCTTGGCCGGCCCCGTTCGCCGATAACATTTCTGCCATACTCGCTGGCCGCCCAGCCGCCGGGTTGACCCCAGGCATCGTGCCAGTTTCGCGCGATCCAGCCTTCTGTCTGCATATCCCGCTCCCACTGCACACGCTCCGAGTCTGTTTCAGCCGGCACAAAATAGACAATTCCGTCCTTCGCCTGAAAGGAACAGTTTGCGATACGCGCCAAAAGGCCATTGCTCTCCAAAAGCTCATTCACGGAAACGCCGTACAGTTTGGACAGTTCAAGCAACAGTTCCACGTCCGGAAGCGCTGCCGCTGTTTCCCATTTGCTGACCGCTTGGGCGCTGATGCCCAGCTTTTCTGCCAGCTCTGCTTGAGAAAGTCCCAATCTACGCCGGAGATCCGCAGTCCGCTTTCCAAAATGCTGTTTATTGATCATGCTATTCGCCCCTTTCCTGTCATGTGATTATCATATCATGTACGTGCAAGAAAAGAAAGCGACGCGTATTCAATCCTGTAGGAAAGAAACTCAACTACAGGTTGTTACGAATCGCTTATGGAAGAAATCCGCAAGTGTTCTATATATGTCTCCCAAAGGCGGCCACCGTCTCGCCCGCCAGTTCCACCGGCACATCCTGTTTGAAGTAGTGGGACGGGTTTCCTCATACCGATCCGGCCACCGTTCGTCCTGGGGTTGGATTTTCCAAACCGCCGCCGGGAGTTGTTTTGCATGCCCATGTGATCCCGGTCATCTCGAGCTCTATCGCAAACCGCAGCGTCCTCATTGAGGATTTCCTGTCTTAAATACAGAAAAACGGCTGACTTCTATCCTGCAAAGCCAGCCGTTTTCCAATGATATTTGTTTGGGATGTTGCCTCCCGCGTTGTGAAGGTATCCTCCTCTGCTCCATGCGCACTCCTTATGATTCTTTCTCTTTTCGCGCAAAAGAAAAAAGCCAACCGTCTGCGTCAAACGATTGGCTCGAAAAAAGCAGGCGGATTTTTCCATGCCTGCTGCTCCTGTTCGTACGGTATTTTGTTGTTTACGCGGGTTCAGACCAGGGAAAAACGAAAAATCGCCCAAAAATATCTACGGAAGTGGACATCCGAAATTCTGCCCCTTGAGACGCAAAAAAGCCCGAAATCTCGGGCTTTTAGCGGACAATATCTTTTTTATTGCCTCTTGATGGTCCGAGTGACTGGACTTGAACCAGCGGCCTGATGGTCCCAAACCACCCGCGCTACCAGCTGCGCTACACCCGGACATCCAAGGATATTATAATGAATTTGGGGCCGGTTGTCAACGGCTATTCCCGATAGGTCTTGGCCAGGCCTCCTTCGCTGGTCTCCCGGTACTTACTGAAAAGATCCCGCCCCGTCTCGTACATGGTGCGCACCACCATGTCGAAGCTGATCTTCCGGGTGTCGGTGAGGAAATTGGCCAGGCTCACGGCGTTGATGGCCCGCATGGCCGCCACGGCGTTGCGCTCGATGCAGGGGATCTGCACCAGCCCGGCAATGGGGTCGCAGGTCAGGCCCAGGTGATGCTCCATAGCCACCTCGGCCGCATATTCGGTCTGCTCCAGATCCATCCCGAACAGCTCGCTGAGGCCCGCCGCGGCCATGGAACAGGCGCTGCCGATCTCGGCCTGACAGCCGCATTCCGCGCCGGAAATGGACGCATTGGTCTTGATCAGATCACCCACCACCCCGGCGGTGGCCAGTGCCCGGACGATCTCCTCGTCGGAGAAGCCGTAGCGCTCCTGATGGTACCGCATGACCGCAGGCAGCACGCCGCAGGCCCCACAGGTGGGGGCGGTGACGATCACCCCGCCGCCGGCGTTTTCCTCGCTGACCGCAAAGGCGTACGCGCACACCAGCCGGTTTTCCCTTGTTTCGGGATTCTCCCCCGCCGGGTGCTGCCGGTGGAGCAGGGTGGCTTTCCGCTGCACATCCAGGCCGCCCCGCAGCGTGCCCTCGGTGCCCAGCCCATGCCGGATGGAGGCCAGCATGGCGCCCCACACCTCCCGGAGATAGTCCCACAGCGCCGGGCCCTCGCAGGCTTTGGCATATTCCCACAGCCGCAGCCCGTTTTCCCGGCAGTACGCCTTGATGGCGTCAAAGGTGGAAAGGGGATACACGTCCTGGGGATTTTCCGACGGCCTACCCTCGATCTCGATCTTCCCGCCGCCCACGGAATACACCCGCCACTTGCCCAGGCTTTCTCCGTCCCGGAAAGCCTCCAGATCCATGGTGTTGGGGTGCTTCAAGTCCGCCTGCTGGGTGTTGAAGATCACCCCGGCGGGCAGGGGCGCGAATGCCTCCTGAATGGCCACGTCGGTGAGGTGCCCCCGGCCGGTTTTGGCCAGAGAGCCGTACAGCACCGCCTGGAAGCTGTCGGCCTGGGGATGGGCTTTGCGAAAGCGCTCCGCCGCGAAGGACGGCCCCATGGTGTGGGAGCTGGACGGCCCGCGGCCGATGCGATAGAGTTCCTGTAGGGATTCCATAAGCTGTTCCTTTTCGGTTTCCGATTCTGTTTGTGTGATCCGCTCCGCTATCCGTCGGCGCGCACCGGCAGCCGGATCACGGTCTTCAGCTTCTCCGGCGCGGCCCGCCGTGGGTCGCTCAGATAGATCTCGTGGTGCATCCGGGCCGGGGTCAGCTCCGGCACATATCCCTGTGCCCGGGCAAAGTCTTCCATCTCCGCGATGGTCGCGGGCTCATCATCATAGGGGCCGAGGTGCATACACTGGACGCACTTGCCCTCTGCATAGGGGAAAAACTCCGCCTTGGAAAAATCCGCTTTCTTTTTGCGGGTGGCCTCTGCCACGGCCCAATCGAAATCCTCCCGGGTGACGAAGTCCGGCAGGCGGATCATGCTGATCCACCGGAGATCCTGCTTCCGGGTGTAATCCACCGGGCCACCCTCCCGCATCTGCCAAAGGCCCTCCAGCGGCGGCACCACGTACTCGAAATAGCCCTCTATGGCCCGGCCGCCCAGTTTGCTCATCTTGAGGGTGAACGCCACGCCGTACAGCAGCCCCATGGCCGCCTTGTACTCCCCGTCTTCCTCGTTGGGGTCTCCTTGGCCCCGCACCGCCACAAAGTTCATGGCGGGCACGTCCACCAGCCCCGGGCGCCGGGGCGGCAGGTAGAATTCCTTGTATGCTTTCTTGTAGTCGAATGCCACGATCCCACGCTCCTTTTCCGAGGACAGCATACCACGCAGAACATAGGTTTGTCAAGACGAAACCGAATTTATTTTCGGGTTTTCATTCCTCGGCGGGTTGGATCAGGGATTCACACAGCGCCTCCAGCGCCGCCACCGTGGGCACGATATGATCCGCCCCGGCGGCTTTGAGCTCTCCCGGCTCGGCGTAGCCGTATTCCACGCCGATGGCGGCAAGCCCGTTGGCCTTTGCCCCTTCGATGTCGTGCCGCCGGTCGCCGATCATCACCACTTCGCCCCGGGGCGGGCTGCCCAGCTGGCGCAGCACTTCCCCGATCACCTGGGCCTTGTCGGTCATGGTGCCGTCCAGATTCGCCCCCACCGTCAGGGTGAAGCATGGGGCGATCCCCCGCATTTCCAAAATCTGCCGGGCGAACACCAGGGGCTTGGAGGTGGCCATGCACACCGTGGCCCGGGCGGAAAGCCGGGTGAGCAGCCCATCTATACCGGGATACAGCGGGCTCATCCGCACACCCTGGGTGCGATAGGTCTCCCGGAACTTCTCCACCGCGCTGTAGGATTCCTCCAGCGACAGCCCGTAAAATTCCCGGAAAGACCAGTCCAGCGGCGGGCCCACGAAGCGCCGCAGGTTTGCCATGGGCTCGTTGGGGAAGCCGTAGGCGTCCAGCGCGTGCTGCACGCTGGCCATGATGCCCGGCCCGGTGTCGGTGATCGTCCCGTCCAGATCAAACAAAAAATATTGGACCAATTTTCCACACTTTCTGAAAAAGGACGCCGCACGGGACGTCCTTTTCCTGTTTTCTTGTCCGATTATCGGCGGCCTGCGCCGCCGCCCCGGGAACCGCCTCCGCGGGAGAAGCCGCCGCCTCCGCGGGAAATCCCGCCGCTGCTGCGAGGCCGTGGCGCGCTGCCGCCCCGGGAGAATCCCCCGGAACTGCGCCCGCCGCCATACCCGCCGAAGCCGCCGCTGCGTCTGGGCGGCCTGGGGGATCTGGGCGGTCTGGGCGGAGGAGGCGGCGGAGGGGGAGCGCCCCATCTCTGTCTCCGGGGGCTGGTCATGCGGCCCACCAGCATCCCGCTCCAAAAGCCGCTGCCAGCGCCGCCATAGCCACCGCCGCCTCCGCGGCTGATGGCGCGGACCACCGCGATGACCACGGCGATCAACACGATTGCAATGATCACTCGAACCAGCATGGGTACGATCCATCCCAAAACCGCCAGCCCAAACCCGTGGGAGGATTCTTCCTGCACCACCAGGCCCGGCGTGCCGGTCTCGCTGCCGTAATATGAATTCATCTCGCTGAGCGCCGCCAGGAAGAACTTGCGCACGCCCGTGTCGTAGTCTCCGGCGGCAAAGGCGTCTTCCAGATTTTCGTCCAGCAGCTTTTGCAGCTTTGCGCCGTCAAAATAGTCCTCGATGCCGTACCCGGCCTGGGCGTAGTAGTTGTCCTCCT
Organism: uncultured Clostridia bacterium; assembly: GCA_947631855.1. Classification (GTDB taxonomy): domain Bacteria; phylum Bacillota; class Clostridia; order Oscillospirales; family Acutalibacteraceae; genus Acutalibacter. The sequence goes on from CANRMX010000003.1 coordinate 38,410, forward strand.
CGATGGCCAGCACCAACAGCAGCCCGTTGTTGCGCTCGGCGGAGCCCACGCCCCAGTCGTTGAACAGCCGGTAGGTGTAGTCGTCGATCTCCTTGCCGCCCAAAAAGTCCACCGCCGCCACCACGATCTCCGCGCCGGTGGCATTGAACAGGGTATCGTTTTCCTCGATGATGGTGCGCTCCGTGCTGTCCGAAAGCACCCCGGCCTCGTCCAGCACATAGAGATTGCTCGGGCGCTCCGGCATGGCGGCCCACACGGGCAGCGCCGCCGTCAGGAGCAGCGCCAGCGCAAGAAATACAGGTGAAAGCCTGCGCAGTCTTTTCATACCGAAACCTCCCGTTCCTGGTCTGATTCTTGTTTACGGCGTCCCGTCAAAGGTGGGGATGTCGCCGATCCCCAAAAAGCCCCGGAAAAGGCTCAGCGGGAAGTGGGTCAGCTTTTCGTTGTAGTCCCGGGCGGCGTCGTTGTAGCTGCTGCGCTGGATCTTGTCCTGCTCCGAATCCATATCGGCCAGCTGCTCCCGGATGGCCTGGGCATCTCGGTCGGTAATGGGAAGGGCGTTCAGCCGGGCAGAGAGGGCCTCGGCGGCCTCGCTCAGGCCGTTATTGGCCCTGACCTGCCGCTCCAGGTGGTCTTCCTCCCAGCTGTAGGCGTTCTCATACATGGTGATGTAGTCTTCCACCCGCTCCATGGCGTCTTCCACCCCGTCGTCCGCGTCCTCATAGCGCTCCGCCACGGTGATCAGATTCTCCGCCGCCGCCACCCGGGCGTCCAGCCCTTCATAGATGGCGTACCCGGTCTGGTCGTAGTAGTATTCGTCCTCCACGTCCTCCCGCAGGGCCTTGGCCGAATGGGCCGCGCCAAGGGGCAGGGAGAGCAAGATCATCCCGGCCATCACCAGGGCGCCGATCAGGTTCTTCTTGTTCATAGGCTTCTTCCTTTAGCCGTGGATATCCAGCAGCTTCTGCTTCAGCTCGCCCTCCAGCTTGCCCAGCTCTTCCTCGGCGGCCCGGCGCTTTGCCCGGCCCTCGTCCTGGATCTTCACCACTTCGTCCAGGGTCTGGATCAGGGACTGGTTGGTGGCCCGCAGGGTCTCCATATCCACGATGCCCCGCTCCGACTCCCGGGCGGTCTCGATGGTGCTCATCTTCAGCTTTTCGGCGTTCTTCTTCAGCAGCTCGTTGGTCATGTCGGTGACTTCCCGCTGGGCCTTCACCGCCTGCTCCGAATGGGCCAGCCCCAGGGCCAGGATCATCTGGCTCTTCCACAGCGGGATGGTATTCACCAGGGTGGACTGGATCTTGTCGTTCATCAGCTTGTCGTTGTTCTGCACCAGCCGAATCTGCGGGGACATCTGGATGCTCACCATGCGGGTCAGCTCCAGATCGTGGAGCTTCTTCTCAAAGTTGTCGCACAGCTGGGCAAAATCGTTGGCGGCCTGGGCGTCCTCGGCAAGGCCGGTCTGCTTCGCCTTGTTTTGCAGCTCCACCAGGGTGGTGGCACGCTCCTGGGCCAGCTTCTTCTTGCCGGCGATGATGTACATGGACAGCTCCTTGTGGTAGCTCAGGTTCATGGCGTAGAGCTGGTCCAGCATCACCACGTCCTTCATCAGCTGCACCTGATGGCCCTCCAGGGCGGCGGCGATCTTATCCACGTTCTGCTCGGCGGTATCGTACCGGGCCTTCAGGGCGGTGAGCTTGTTGCCGCTGTTCTTGAAAAAGCCGAACAGGCCCTTCTTCTCCGTCTCGTCGATATCGAAGCCCTTAAGCTCCACCACCAGGTCGGCGATCTCCCCGCCGATCTCGCCCAGGTCCTTGGTGCGCACCTTGTCCAGCGCGGTGTCAGAGAAGGAGGCAATCTTCTTCTGGGCGGCGGAGCCATATTGCAGCACCACGGTGCTGTCGGTGATGTCGATCTTCTCGGCGAATTCCTCCACCACTTTCTGCTCCTCGGGCGTCAGGGTGGATTCATCCAGCACCACCGGCTCGGCGGCGGGAGTCTCCTCCACGGCCTCGGGAGTAAGGGTCAGGGTGGGCGCGGCGGGTGCCTCCGCCTCCAGGGTCAGTTTGATCTCGTCGTTCGTCATGCTTTTTCTTCCTTTCCTAGGGATTTTTTATGATTTATCCGAGGTCTTCGGGTCGTTCCCTTCCACAAAGCCCTCCTGCTTGAGCAGGGTCTCAAAGACGGAGATATCTGCGGAAACATCCATGGCCTCGTCGGAGAACAGGGAATCCAGCTGCTTCTCAAAGGCAATGGCCACCGTGTGCATCATCCCGGCGATATTGAACATGGTGGAGGTGATGTTCTCCCCTTTCACCGATTGGGCGGACAGCCGCTGATAGCTGTTTAGCAGCTTCAACGTGGTGGGCAGATAGTAGCTCATGAATTTGCGGATCTGGGGCGCCTTTTCCGGGTGGTCGGCGATATACCGGAAGATGTCCGCGGAGGCCCGCTCCATGCGGTCGATGTCCTCGGAAAGGGCCTCGTCGGGAATGGCCGCGTTGGCGGCGCGAAGTCTTTTCAGATAATCCTGCCCATCGGCGATGAGCTTATCCACCTCGGGGTTCCCGGTGGACTTGACGGGCTCCGGCTTGGCCGCCTGCTTCTTCTCCGGCGCGGGCTGGGGCTTTTGCTCCGGCTGGGGCTGCTCCATGGGCACGAACTGGGTCTTGCCCTTGAAGATCAGGCTGCACACGCCGAACACCACCGCCAGGAACACCAGAAACCGGACGAACTGCGGCCCGGTGTACAGCATGAAATTCATGGCATACCAGATCGCCAGCGCCCCCGTGACATAAAACCGGGCGGGCCCGCGGCGGCGCACGGCCTTCATGGGCGGGCCGGCGTAGGTCTGCTGCCGATTGGGCTGCGGGGCGCGGGGCGGCACTTGCTGACCGGTGGGCGGCGTCTGCCGGGGCGGGGTCTGGCCGGGCTGGCCCTGCACCGTATAGGCGTAGGTCTTTGGGCCCTGGGCAGAATTCCCGACGGGACGCACCGCCGGGGCCACGGAATTCAGCGCACGATCCACGGTTTGGGCCGCAACGCCCAAGCCCCGGGCGACCACATCGGCCACCGGGATGCCGGAATTTTTCAGGGAGCGATACATCTGGGAAGAACGGTACTCGTTCTCCACAGGATTGGTGTCCTTGGGGTTCATCACTTGTCCTCACGAAAAAAGCATTTATACCCTTCTATTTTACAATCAAACGGGCCGGGTGTCAACTGGAAATCCGCACCCCACGGGCTTGACATTCTTACTTTTTCGTAATATAATCAAGCTGTCACCGAGCAAAAGCGGCGTCCCGCCGCCTCACCATCCTTGCCTGCGGCAAGGATGCGGGGCCGAAGGCCCCGCCGCGCTGCGCGCGGCCGTGAGGCGGCCGGGGCCGGGAAAGGATCCCTATGAATTTCTACCACCAGCTTTCGGCCCCATCGCCCGTCTCCGAGGGGCTGTCTCCCGCCCGGGTCAGCAGGTGCACCCTGCAGGGCCGCACCGTATACCTGAAAACCATCCCGAAGCTCTTCGCCCCCACCACCTACAGCGTGCGCCGGGAAGGGGCGGTGATGGCGTGGCTCCAGGGGAAGCTGCGGGTACCGCAGGTCATCGAGTGCGGCGAAACCGGGGACAGCGAATACCTGATCATGACCGAGCTGACCGGGCAGCACATTGACTGCCTGATGGACAGCCCGGAGGATTACGTCACGCAATTGGCCCGGGCCATCCGCGCCGTGCAGGCGGTGGATATCCGAAGCTGCCCCTTTGTGTCGAATTTGGATACCCGGCTACGGGAGCTTAGTTACCTATTGGAAAACGGCCTGGCGGATACCGATCCCGCCCACTGGCAGCAATCAACAGCCTTCTCCTCTCCTCAAGCCCTGTACCGCTGGCTGGTGGAAAACCGCCCGGCGGAAGACCCGGTCTTCTCCCACGGCGACATCAGCGCAAACTTTTTCATCGAAAACGGAGAGCCGTGCTTTTACGATCTGGCCCGGATGGGCGTGGCCGACCGCTGGGCGGATATCGCCCTGGCGCTGCGGGATATCCGGGAAGTCTGCCCGGCGCTGGAGCCCCTGTTTTTTGAAAAGCTGGGCATCGCGCCCGATCCCCAGAAGATCGATTACTACATCCTGCTGGACGAACTGTTTTGAAGAAAGGAGCCTCACCCATGGCAAAAGTGCTGCTCATTGTGGGCAAATTGTGCGCGGGCAAGACCACCTACGCGCGGGCGCTGGGGAAAAGCCTCCCGGCGGCCGTCCTCTCGGTGGACGAGATCACCCTGCTGCTGGGCCCCTATCTGGGCGACCGGCACGATGAGATCGCAGGCCGCGTGCAGCGGTACCTGCTGGACAAGTCCTTGGAATTGGCGGCCTCTGGCATCAACGTGATCCTGGACTGGGGATTCTGGACCAAAGCCGCCCGGGAATCCGCCCGGGAGTTTTACGCTGCACAGGGAATTCCCTGCGAATGCCACTATCTGGCCCTCGACGACGAAACCTGGGCGGCGCGGGTGGAAAAACGCAACCGGGCGGTGGCCGCCGGAGAGACCGAAGCCTATCCCATGGACGAAAACCTGCTGGCCAAATTCCGCGCCCGCTTCGAGCCGCCCGATCGGAAGGAGATCGACGTGTGGGTCGAAAATTGAACCGATACAAAAACCGACGGTTTGCCACCGCCGGTTTTTTATGTTTATACCTGATGCACGTTGCCCAGCTGCCGGTACGTCTCGAACACCTGCTCCCGCCGGGCGATACCCCGGGAAAAGGCCGTGGCCGAGCCCGCCGCCACGCCCCATTTCAGCGCGCCCTCCAGATTGCCGTGGAGCCCCAGGCCGTAGAGCATCCCCGCCACCAGGGAATCTCCCGCCCCCACGGTGGAGACCGGCTCTCCCGCCGGCGCGTGACAAAACAGGAACTGTCCGGCCTCCGTCAGCAGCAGCGCACCTCTGGCCCCCATGGAGACGGCGATATTCCGCGCGCCCTCCTCCTGCAGGGCAAAGGCGCACTCCTTTGCGCCCTCCATGCCGGTGATCTCCGCGCCGAACAGCGCCCCCAGCTCCTGCACGTTGGGCTTGATGAGCCAGGGCGCCTCCGCGATGGCCGCCCGCAGCGCAGCGCCCGCAGTGTCCACCACCGTTTGCACGCCCTCGGGCACAGCCCGCAGCAGCCGGGCATAGGTGTCCGCCGGCAGCGAAGCCGGGATGCTCCCCGCCAGCACCAGCCGGTCGCCCGGTTGCAGGGCCCTCAGCTTATCCTCCAGCGCCTGCACCGCGCTTTCCGGCACGTCCGGCCCGCCGCCGTTAAAGGCGGTCTCACCCTGCTGGGGAGAGGTCAAATTCAGGTTGATGCGGGAGAAGCCCTTTTCCAGAAAGACGAAGTCCGCCGGGCACCCCGCTTCCTCCAGCATGCGCACGATCTCCCTGCCGGTGAAACCTGCGGCAAAGCCCAGGGCCCGGGTCTCCGCGCCCAGGCGGCTGAGCAGCAGGGAGACGTTGATCCCTTTGCCGCCCGGCGCGTAGATCTCCTCCCCGCAGCGGTGGATCTCTCCGGGCTGCAGGGCCTCCGTGGCGGCGTACCAGTCGATGCAGGGATTGAGCGTAACCGTGTAGATCATGGGAATTAGCCCCTTTCCTGTTGGATTTTATGCCCTGCGCACCCACACGGTCATCTCGCCCTCGCCCCGGTTGGCCCAGACGTAGTAGGGGATGAAGGTGAGTTCCCGCTCCTCCTCTGCGGTGGGCGGCTGGGTGGAATAGAGCCGGCTCGCGTCGCCGCTTTCCCGCAGGCCTTTGCAGGAGAGCGTCACCACGCCGCCCAGCAGGTCGGGCTGCCAGCGGGCGGTGAATTCGCTTTGGGCGGGCAGCAGCAGCCGGTGGAGGTCCTTCCCGTTGTCCGCCTCCTCCAGGCAGTAGACGATGGGCCCACGCTGCACGGCCACCTTGCCCGCATCCTCCCGCACGGCGGGATGGGCATACATCCGCTGCACCGGCATCTCCAGCGCAAGCGCCACCACGTCGCCGGACACCCACCGGCGGGTGAGGTACACATATCCGTTGTCGGGAGCAAGGTCGATCCGCTCCCCATTGACTGTCAGGCCAAATTGCCCGCACCAGCCGGGGATCCGCAGGGCGTAGGTAAAATCCACCGGCGCTTCCGGCTCCACGTTGATCGTGATCTCCCCGCTCCAGGGGTATTCGCCCCGCAGCGCAAAGCGCACGCCCGTACCGGCCAGCTGGGCGGTGAAATCCCCCGCCACATACAGGTGCTGGCACACCGTGTGATCGGCGGCGATGCCCACGGCGTAGTCGGTGATGGAGGCCAGGGTCCTGGCCAGATTGGGCGGGCAGCACGCGCAGCCGAACCACTTCTGGCGCACGGGCTGCACATGGCTTTTGCGCTGATCCTCCCGGGTGGCCTCGGGCACCACCTCCAGCGGGTTGACATAGAAGAACGCCGTCCCCTCCAAATCCATCCCGCTCACCGCGCCGTTATACAGCACCCGCTCCATCACGTCGGCGTATTCGCCCCGGCGCTCCACCTTGAGCATCTGGGCCGCGAAGAACGCCAGCGCCAGCCCGGCGCAGGTCTCGGCGTAGGCGGTGTCGTTGGGCAGATCGTAGGGGAAGGTGAACGCCTCGCCGTATTCGGAAGACCCCACCTGCCCGGTGATGTACATCTGCTTTTCGGTGGTCTCCGCCCAGAGGCTGCGCAGATGGGCATAGAGGGTGTCGTTCCCGGTGCACCGGGCCACGGCCGCCGCCCCGGCATAGAGATAGTTTGCCCGCACGGCGTGGCCCACGGGCCGCTCCTGCTCCATCAGGGGCTTGTGGGCCTGATAATACGCATACCCCAGCGGCCCGTCCTTCCAATAGAAGGAATTCCCCTGCCGCCGGGTCTCCTCCTCAAAATACAGCGGCTTTTTGCCCCGCTCATCGATGAAATACCGGGCCAGGTCCAGATACGCCTGCTCTCCGGTGGCCTCATACAGCTTGACCAATCCCAGCTCCACTTCCTCGTGGCCGGGATAGCCGTGCAGCTTCTCCGGCTCCGGGCCCATCACCGAGGCGATGTGCCGGGCCAGCTTTTCGGCCACGTCCAGAAAAGTCCGCCGCCCGGTGGCCCGGAAGTGCGCCACCGCCGCCTCGAACATATGCCCCGTGCAGTACAGCTCGTGGTGATCCTTGAGATTCGTCCACCGCTTGGAGATGTCGGTCAGTATGTAATAGGTGTCCACATAGCCGTCGGGCAGCTGGGCCTTGGCGATGAGGCGCACCGCCTCCTCCAGCTCCGCTTCCAGCTGTTCGTCCGGGGCCCACATCAGGCTGTAGGCGGCGGCCTCCATCCACTTGAAAAGGTCGCTGTCCTGGAACACATAGCCGTAGTGCTCGCCGTCGCTTTCGCCGGCCGCGGCGCGGAAATTGGCGATGCACCCGCTTTTGGACGCCCCCGGCACCCGGTCGTTCAGGGCCTCCCACTGGTAGGGGATCACGTTTTTCCGCACTGCCTCCCGCAGACGGGAAAAGAAGGCATCCTGCACGCGATAGGCCGCGCCGGAAATGGGCTGGGTGAAATTCTTCTTCATAGGGATACTCCTTTGCTGCAAAGATTTGAAAATGGGATAAATTCCGCCGGGGGATTGCCGTGCTCCCCCAGGGTCTTCTCCATCCAGATCACGTCCCACCATTTGCCCAGCTTGTAGCCGCACTGGTGGAAATGCGCCGCCTGCCGATAGCCCAGCTTCTCGTGGAAGGCCACGCTGCCGGGATTGGGATAGGTGATGCAGGCGTTGACATTCAGCACCCGCTGGGCGGCCAGCAGCCGCTCCAGTTCTCCATACAGGGCGGAACCGATGCCCTTTCCATGGCAGCCCATGGCTATGTAGATGGAGGTCTCCACCGCCCAGTCGTAGGCCGCCCGCCCCTTAAAGGCGGAGGCGTAGGCGTAGCCCACCGGCTTCCCGTCCAGCTCGGCCACCAGATAGGGGTACCGCGCCAGCGTGGCCAAAATCCGCCGGGAGAATTCCGCCCCATTCGGCGGCTCATAGTCAAAGGTAATGGACGTGTCCCGCACATAGAGCGCGTAGATTTCCGCCAGCGCGGGGCCGTCCGCCTCTCTGGCGATCCGCAAAACAAGCCCGTTCATCCGTCATTCTCCTTTCGGCCCCGCTCACAGCGCTGCGATGAGCGCCAGGAGCAGGCGTGTAAAATCCCGGGCGGCACGGTCGGCGGCGGTCTGCACCTCGCCGTGGGAGAGGGGCGAATCCCCCAGCCCTGCCGCCAGATTGGTGATGCAGCTGATGCCGCACACCTCCATCCCGCTGTGCCGCGCGGCCACGGCCTCACAGGCGGTGCTCATGCCCACGGCGTCCGCGCCCAGCCGGGCGAACATCCGCACCTCGGCAGGGGTCTCGTAGGCGGGCCCGGTGGTTTGCAGATAGACCCCTTCCTTGAGGGTGATCCCCAGCCCCTTGGCCGCCGCTTTCGCCTTTTCCCGAAGCAAAGGGGAATACACCGCCGTCATGTCCGGGAACCGCGTGCCCAGGGCGTCCTCGTTGGGGCCGATCAGCGGCGAGGGCACAAAGGACGCGATGTGATCGGTGAGCAGCATCAGGTCGCCCGGGGCCAGTCCCGGCCCGATGCCGCCGGCGGCGTTGGTGAGGATCACCTGCTTCGCCCCCAGCCGGCCCAGCACCCGGATGGGCAGCACCACGTCCTCCATAGCGTAGCCCTCGTAGTAGTGCACTCTGCCCTGCATCACGGCGATCTGCTTCCCGCCCAGGCTGCCCAACAGGAACCGCCCCGCGTGGCCCTCCACGGTGGAGACGGGAAAGCCGGGAATCTCCCGGTAATCGATCGCAGCCACGGGCCGCAGCTGCTCTGCGAAGCCGCCCAGCCCGGAGCCCAGCACCACCGCCGCTTCCGGCACAAGATCACTCCGCGCCCGGATCGCCCGGACGCAGGCCTCTACCCGGTCCAAAATCCTGCCCATCCAAACGCCTCCCCGTTCGTTGCTCCTCCTATTGTACAGGACTTGCCCCGCCCCGTCAAGGTCAGCTTTCTTCGATCTGCAGCAGCCGGTTGTATTTTGCCACCCGTTCCGTGCGGCAGGGCGCGCCGGCCTTGATCTGCCCCGCGTTGGCCGCCACGGCCAGGTCGGCGATGAAGGTGTCCTCGGTCTCGCCGGAGCGGTGGGAGAGGATGGTGCGATATCCACTGCGCGCGGCCAGGTCGATGGCGTCGAAGGTCTCGCTGAGGGTGCCGATCTGGTTGGGCTTGATGAGGATGGCGTTGGCCGCGCCTTCGTCGATGCCCTGCCGCAGCCGCTCGGGATTGGTGACAAAGAGGTCGTCCCCCACCAGCTGCACCCGGCCGCCCAGGCGGTCCGTCAGCGCCCGCCAGGTCGCGAAATCCTCCTCGCCCAGCGGGTCTTCGATGGACACGATGGGGTATTTGCCCGCCAGGTCGATCCAGTATTCCGCCAGCTCCATGGGGTCGTATTCCGTGCGCCGCTTGGGCAGTCGGTAGTGGCCGTCCACCACCCATTCGCTGCCGGCGGCGTCCAGCGCCAGCTTCACCCTGCCCGTATAGCCCGCCTTGTCCACGGCGTTCAAAATCTCCTCGATGGCCGCCTCGTCGTGGGGCAGGTCCGGCGCAAAGCCGCCCTCATCCCCCACCGCGGTGGAATGGCCCTTCTTTTTCAGCTCCGCGCCCAGGGTGTGGTAGATCTCCGCGCACCACTGCAGGCCCTCCCGGAAGCTGCCGGCGGCCAGGGGCATGATCATGAACTCCTGGATGTCGATGTTGTTGTCCGCGTGGGCCCCGCCGTTGAGGATATTCATCATGGGCACGGGCATCCGCCGGGCGGCCGCGCCGCCCAGATAGCGGTACAGGGGCAGCCGGTAGTGGGCGGCCAGGGCCCGGGCGCTGGCCATCGAGACCGCCAGGGTGGCGTTTGCGCCCAGCCGGGCCTTGTTGTGGGTGCCGTCCAGTTTTAAGAGCACCCCGTCGATCTCCCGCAGCTCCGCCGCGCGGATTTTCTCCAGCGCCGGGGAGATGATCTCCCGAATATTCCGCACGGCCTTCAGTACGCCCTTGCCGCCGTACCGCCGGTCGTCGCCGTCCCGCAGCTCCACCGCTTCAAATTTCCCGGTGGATGCTCCGCTGGGCGCCGCCGCCGTGCCGGTACAGCCGTCGGAGAGGATCACCGTGGCGCTGACCGTGGGATTTCCCCGGGAATCGAGAATCTCCCGGGCCGTAACTTTTTGAATCTGTGGCAAATCGACCGCCGCCTTTCCCGTTGAATTTTCTTTAGGATTCCCATTGCAAGCTCTTTTCATGCGTGATAGAATAGGGGCAGAATCTTCCTGAAACGAGGCGATCGTATGGAATTTGAACGGGTAACGCCCGAAAGCGTGGGCATCCCCTCCCAGGCGGTGCTGAGCTGGCTGGACGAGCTGTACCGTTATGGCGTGGAAATGCACGGCTTTATGCTGCTGCGCCACGGCAAGGTCTGTGCCGAGGGCTCCTGGCATCCCTACCGGCCAAACGTGCCCCACAGCATGTTCTCCTTCTCCAAGAGCCTGACCTCCACCGCCATCGGCTTTGCGGTGCAGGAGGGCATGCTCTCTCTGGACGAGCGGCTGGTGGATATCTTCCCGGAGAAGCTCCCCGCCGCGCCCAGTGAAAATCTGCAAAAGGCCACCGTGCGCCACCTGCTGATGATGGGCTGCGGCCACGACAGCGAAATCCCCGACCTGGGCCGCGGGGACGCGGATTGGATTGCCAGCTTCCTGGGCCATCCCTTTGTCCACGCGCCGGGCACCCATTTCCTCTACAACACCGCGGGCACCAATCTGCTGTCCGCCATCCTGACCCGCAAGACCGGCCAGACCCTGACCCAGTTCCTTACGCCCCGGCTGATCCAGCCCCTGGGGCTCAGCGATATCCGCTGTCACGCCCTGCCCGACGGCACGGAAATGGGCGGCGCGGGCTATGCCCTGACGCTGGAGGACATGGCCCGGTTCACGCAATTCGTGGCCAACAAGGGCTGCTGGGAGGGCAAACAGCTGCTGCCGGCGGCGTGGTTCGAGGAGGCCACCCGGAAGCAGATCGAAAACCGCGGCGCGGGCTGGAACGGCGATTCGGACTGGGAACAGGGCTATGGCTATCAGTTCTGGCGCTGCGCGCCCGAGGGCGTATTCCGGGGCGACGGGGCCTTTGGGCAATATGGGATCGTCTGCACCCGGCAGGATGCGGTGCTGGTGATCCAATCGGCCACGCCCAGGCTGCAGGCGGTGCTCACCGCCACCTGGGAGAAGCTGCTGCCCGCCATGGAAGAATGCGCCCTGCCGCCGGACCCCATGGTCCACTTCCTGCGGCACCGGCTGGAACATCTGGAGCTGACCCCGGTGCTGGGGATGCGCAATCCTTGGGCGGAACAGTCCCTGAACGGCGCGGTTTACCTGCCCGATCAGCCCCTCCCCGCCATGACGGACATCATCGGCGGCGCGGGGAAGTTCACCTCCGACGGCGGCAATCTGCTGTCCCTGGGCTTCCGGTTTGCGGACGACGACGCGGCCCTAGTAATCAAACAGGACAACGCCGCCTATGAGATTGCCATCGGCATGACGGGGCACTATCTGATCACCACGGTGAACGACGTGCCCTTTGGGGCCATCGGCCGGTGGCGGGCCAAGGACAAGCTGGAGATCGAGCTGCGCAACACCCGGACGGTCAGCGGCAAGCGCTTTGTGTTCCACTTTGCGAAAACCGCCCTCACGCTGACGGCGGATTCCACCTACCCGGACGTGGGCGGCCTGTGCGACCCCCTCACCCCGGAGATGCACTTCACGCTGGAGGAAGGCGAAGTGCACACCAAGACCAGGATGTACTGGGAGAATTAATTGTATTATTTTGTCCCCTCCGCCTTCGGGCAGCCTGAGGCTGCGCGCACTTGGCTTGGCCCAAACAAACAGCAAAATCCCCCTGCCGTCGGGCAAGGGGATTTTTTGCAAAGTGCAGTGGAGCCAAGGAGGACTTCTGCAAAGTTCGGGCGAGCCAAGGAGGACTTCTGCAAATTTCGGGAGAGAAAAGTGAAGTTCTTTTTGCTTACTTTTTCTTTCAAGAAAAAGTAAGTTCTTTCAAGAAAAAGGAAGACCCCCGAGATTGGGGGTCTTGCCTCTTTTGCAGAAACCGATCTCAGATCAGCTCCAGGATGGCCATTTCGGCGGCGTCGCCCCGGCGCGGCCCGAGCTTGGTGACACGGGTATACCCGCCGTTGCGGTCTGCATACTTGGGAGCGATCTCCGTGAACAGCTTGTGCGTCACGTTTTCCTTGGTGACAAAGCTCATGACCAGGCGCTTGTTGGCCAGGGTATCCTCCTTGGCGATGGTGATCATCTTCTCCGCCAGCGCCTGCACTTCCTTGGCGCGGGTGGCGGTGGTTTCGATCTTGCCCTTCTCAAGGAAGAATGTCACGAGGCCGCGCAGCATAGCGGTGCGATGGGAAGTGGCTCTTCCCAGCTTTCTGGTTCCGGGCATCGTATATTCACTCCATTCGTTAGTTTATTATTCGTCGTCCTTGCGGAGGCTGAAGCCCAGGGATGCGAGCTTCCACACGACCTCCTCCAAAGACTTGCGGCCCAAATTGCGGACCTTCATCATATCGTCCTCGGACTTGCTGATCAGATCCTCCACGGTGTTGATCCCGGCGCGCTTGAGGCAGTTGAAGGAACGCACCGAAAGATCCAGCTCCTCGATGGTCATCTCCAGCGCCTTTTCCTTGCCGCCGTCGTCCTTCTCCACCATGATCTCCATGCTCTTGCCCATATCGGACAGATCCACAAAGAGATTCAGGTGATCGGTGAGGACCTTCGCGGCCTGAGAGACAGCCTCCTGGGCGCCGATGACGCCATTGGTCCACACCTCCAGCGTCAGGCGGTCAAAGTCGATGCTTTGGCCCACACGGGTGCTTTCCACGCCGAAATTGACTTTCAGCACCGGGGTGTAGATGGAATCCACCGCGATCTCGCCGATGATGCCCTCGGGCATGCTCTGCTTGTTGCGCTCGTTAGAGACATAGCCCCGGCCCTTGTCCAGCACCATCTCCATGCGCAGCTCCGCGCCCTCGCCCAGGGTGGCGATGTGCAGCTCCGGGTTGAGGATCTCCACTTCGCTGTCGGTCTTGATGGACGCGGCCGTGACCACGCAGGGCCCCTGGGCGTTGACCTCCATGGTCTTGGGCCCGTCGCCCAGCAGCTTTGCCACGATCCCCTTGATATTGAGGATGATCTCGGTGACGTCTTCCTTCACACCGGGGATGGTGGAAAACTCGTGGAGGACGCCCTCGATCCGGACGGATTTCACGGCGACGCCGGGCAGGCTGGAAAGCAGCACGCGCCGGAGGCTGTTGCCCAGGGTGGTGCCGAAGCCGCGCTCCAGCGGCTCTACCACGAAGCGGCCGTATCTGCCGTCTTCTGAAATTTCTTCTATGGTGATATTCGGTCTCTCAATTTCGATCATCCGCCACACTCCTTTTCTAACACAAAGCGAACTTTCCGTCTATCGAACGGTCGAAAGCCATACGGGCCGCAGAAAACCGAGGCCCTGTTGTGCGAACCGCCTTTTGGGCGGATTACTTGGAGTACAGCTCGACGATGAGGGTCTCGTCCACCTCAAGATCGATTTCCTCCCGGGTGGGCATGGCGGCGATCTTCGCCTGGGCGTTGGGGGCGTCCACATCCAGCCACTGGGGAACGGGCCGGGCGGAATTGGCCTCTACCACGGCCTTGAGCTTGTCGCTCTGGCGGCTCTTGTCGCGGATGGCCACCACGTCGCCGGGCTTGACGAGATAAGAGGGAATGTCCACGCGCCTGCCGTTGACCGTGTAATGGCCGTGCACCACCAGCTGGCGGGCCTCCGCACGGGAGCTTGCCCAGCCGCAGCGATACACCACGTTGTCCAGCCGGGACTCCAGCACCACCAGCAGATTGTCGCCGGTCCTGCCGGGCATCTTGGTGGCCATCTCGTAGTAGTGGTGGAACTGCTTCTCCAGCACGCCGTAGTAGCGGCGGGTCATCTGCTTGGCGCGCAGCTGGTTTCCGTATTCGGAAGCCTTCTTGCGGCCCTGGCCGTGCTGGCCGGGGGCATAGGCGCGGCGGGAAAGGGCGCACTTATCGGTATAGCAGCGCTCTCCCTTGAGGAACAGCTTCTGGCCCTCGCGGCGGCACAGCTTGCAAACAGCTTCTGTATATCTTGCCATTGTTCGAGTAACCTCCTATTGGTAATTACACACGTCTTCTCTTAGGAGGACGGCACCCATTGTGAGGGATCGGCGTCACGTCCTTGATCATGCTGACTTCCAGACCGGCGGCCTGCAGCGCGCGGATAGCGGCTTCACGGCCGGCGCCGGGGCCCTTCACATAGACCTCGACGGACTTCATGCCATGCTCCATCGCCAGCTTGGCAGCGGTTTCGGCTGCGGTTTGGGCGGCGAAGGGGGTGGACTTTCTGGAGCCTCTGAAGCCCAGCTCGCCGGAGCTGGCCCAGGAGATGGCGTTGCCCTGGGTGTCGGTGATGGTGACGATGGTGTTGTTGAATGTGGACTGGATATGGGCAGCACCGCGCTCGATATTCTTACGCTCGCGGCGGCGGCGCACAGCGGCGCCCTTGGTTGCCTTAGGCATAGATAAGATCCCTCCTCTTACTTCTTCTTGTTAGCCATGGTCTTGCGGGGGCCCTTGCGGGTGCGGGCGTTGGTCTTGGTGCGCTGTCCGCGCACGGGCAGCCCCTTGCGGTGACGGATGCCGCGGTAGCAGCCGATCTCGATCAGGCGCTTCACGTCGAAGGCCAGGTCGCGGCGCAGGTCGCCTTCCACATGGCAGTTTTTGTCGATATATTCTCTGAGCTTGGACGCGTCATCTTCGCTGAGATCCCGCACGCGGATGTCGGGATCCACGCCGGTTTCGGCGCAGATGGTGCTGGCGGTCTTGCGGCCGATCCCGAAAATATAGGTCAGCGCGATCTCGATCCGCTTATCTCTGGGAAGGTCGACACCGGAAATACGAGCCATTGTTACACCTCCAAAAGTTGGCCGGGCTTAGCCCTGGCGCTGCTTGTGCTTGGGATTCTCACAGATTACCATGACTTTTCCCTTGCGCTTGATGATCTTGCACTTTTCACACATCTTCTTGACAGAAGGTCTTACCTTCATTGTGGTTGCCTCCTTTGCTAAACGAAAGCGTTTGCTGAGCTTTTCTGCTTACTTGGACCGCCAGGTGATGCGGCCCTTAGTCAGGTCATAGGGAGACATCTCCATGGTGACCTTATCGCCGGGGAGGATCCGGATGTAGTTCATCCGGAGCTTGCCGGAAATATGGGCTAAAATCATGCGCCCATTGGGCAGTTCGACCTGAAACGTCGCGTTGGGCAGGGCTTCCTTCACCACGCCCTGCACTTCAATTACGTCCTGCTTTGACATTGACAATCACCTGTCCCTTTCAGTTGGCCCCGGGCCTGCAAACGCCTGCAGGGCCTTGCGTAACTTCCGGTCGGTGCCGAGGACTTCCTCCGGCAGCACCGTGCCCGTGGGCGCCAGATGCATCAGCTTCTTGCGCTTGGGCCTTTCCAGCGGCCGCCTTTTGCCGTCGCACAGAACCGCATAAGGAGGCTCTACCTTCAGTACGGCGAGGAATCCGCCCTTGTCCCTTCCGGCCTTGGACTTGACCACCTGGCCGCGTATGATCTCCATAGAGCGGCCTCTCAATCCAGCCGCGTCAGGATGACGGGGCCGTCCGGGGTGATGGCGACGGTGTGCTCAAAGTGGGCAGACAGGCCGCCGTCCTTGGTCTTGACGGTCCAGCCGTCGGGCAGGACGCGCACCTTGTGCCCTTTCTGGTTCACCATCGGTTCGATCGCAATGACCATGCCCGGCATCAATCGAACGCCTCTGCCGGGGGTTCCGTAATTTGGGACGCTTGGGTCTTCGTGCAGGTTCGCACCTACTCCGTGGCCGATGAATTCCCGTACCACCGAGTAACTGCGAGCTTCGACATACTCCTGGATCGCGTGGCCCACATCGCCCAGCCGGTTGCCGGGGCGGGCCTGCTCGATGCCGAGAAACAGCGCCTTCTCGGTGGCGTCCAAAAGCGCGCGGGCTTCTTCGCCGATCTCCCCGCAGGGGAAGGTCCAGGCGTTGTCGCCGTGGTAGCCCTTATAACAGGCGCCCACGTCGATGCCCACGATATCGCCCTTTTTCAGGATCTCGCCTTTGGAGGGTATGCCGTGGATGACCACATCGTTGACAGAGATACAGGCGCTTGCCGGGAATCCGCCGTAATTGAGAAAGCTGGGTGTTGCCCCCTCTTTCTCAATATACTGGCGAACGATCCGGTCGATCTCCCAGGTGGATACACCCGGCTCGACCGCTTCTCCGGCGAGTCTCAGTGCTTTTTGCGAAATCTGACCGGCTTTCCGCATCACGGAAAGTTCCCGGCTCGTTTTCAGCACGATCATTGAATGCCCTCCAGCGCCTCACGCACCAGCCGGGTGGTATCCTCCACCTCTTCCTGGCCGTGGACCACAAGCAGCTTGCCCTGCTTGCTGTAGAACTCCTTGAGGGGTTCCGTCTGGCTGTGGTAGACGTTCAGACGATCTTTCACCGTATCGGGATGGTCATCCTTGCGCTGAACGAGGGTGCCGCCGCAATTGTCGCACTTCCCCTCCACCTTGGGCTGCTTGTACAGCATGTGGTAGGAGGAGCCGCATTTTTCGCAGACACGGCGTCCGGACATCCGGGTAACGATATCCTCGTCTGCCACCTCGATATCGAGGACGGCGTCGATGTCGATGCCCATGGCGTCCAGAGCCTCGGCCTGGGGGATGGTCCTGGGGAAGCCATCGAGGATGAAGCCGTTTTTGCAGTCGTCCTCGGCCACCCGGTCCTTGATGATCCCGATGATGATGTCATCGGGCACCAGGTCGCCGGCCTCCATATACACTTTGGCCTTCAGTCCCATCTCCGTGCCGTTCTTCAGCGCCTCACGGAGCATATTGCCCGTGGAAATAGTAGGAATGTTCTTGTCTTTGCAGATGATCTCCGCCTGAGTGCCTTTGCCCGCACCCGGGGCTCCTAACAGGATCAGTTTCATCGCTCTTATACCCCTTTCCGGATTAATCCAGGAAGCCCTTGTAATGACGCATCATCATCTGGGACTCCAGCTGCTTGACGGTATCCAGCGCAACGCCGACGATAATGATGACGGAGGTGCCGCCCAGGGAGAGGCCGGCCATGCCGGTGACCTTGGTGTAGATGATGGGCACCAGCGCCACGAACGCCAGGAACAGCGCGCCGATCAAAGTGACCTTGGAGAGGATCTTACGGATGAAATCCGCCGTGGGCTTGCCGGGCCGGATGCCCGGGATCGCGCCATTGTTCTGGCGGAGATTATTGGCCATCTCCAGCGGGTTATACTGGATGGACATATAGAAATAGGCAAATACCAGGATCATGAGGAAGTAGAGCACGATATAGACCCAGCCGGTCTGCTCAAAGGCGTTGAAGAACGCCGCCCAGAAACCGCCCTCCGGCTGAACGAAGAAGTGGATGAACTGGGGAATGAACAGGATGGAGCTGGCGAAGATCACGGGCATCACGCCGCTCATGGCCACCTTGATGGGCAGATAGGTGCTCTGGCCGCCGTACATTTTCCGGCCCACCACGCGCTTCGCGTATTGGACGGGCACCCGGCGCTCGGCTTCGTTCATGAAGACGATCACCCAGATGACGCCCAGGAACAGCACGATGAACAGGGGCGCCAGCACCATGAAATGGCCCACGGTGGAGGGGCTCTCCATGCCCAGGCGGAAATAATCCCACACGCGGCCGAAGGTGACGGGCAGCCGGGCCACGATGCCTGCGAACAGGATCACGGAGATGCCGTTGCCCACGCCCTTGTCGTTGATCTGCTCGCCCATCCACATGATGAGCGCCGTACCGGCGGTGAAGCACAGCACGATCACCGTGCCCACAAAGAAGCCGCCGAAGCCCACGGTGTACTTGACGATGCCGTTGCCCCGCAGGTACACATAGTAGGCGACGCCCTGGATCAGGCCAAGCACCACGGTGACGTACCGGGTGATGGTGCCGATCTTCTTCTGGCCGGCCTCACCCTCCTTGGAAAGCCTCTCCAGATAGGGGATGGCCACCGTGAGCAGCTGCATGATGATGGAGCTGTTGATATAGGGGGTGATGCCCATGGCAAACAGCGAAGCATAGGTGAACGCGCCGCCGGTGAGCATATTGATATACCCCAGCGCCGAGTTCTCCCCGGCGGACTGCATCAGCGACGCCAGGCTGGAGGCATCCAGGAACGGGACCGGCAGCACCGACCCGAAGCGGAACACCACGACGATCACCAGCGTGAAGAGGATCTTCTTCCGCAGGTCGGGGATCCGCCATGCGTTTTTGATGGTGTTGAACAAATCAGATCACCTCGGCCTTTCCGCCCGCCGCCTCGATCTTCTCTTTGGCCGCGGCGGAAAAAGCGGCGGCCTTTACGGTCAGCTTCTTCCCCAGCTGTCCATTGGAAAGGATCTTAACGCCGTCGCAGGCCTTCTTGATGATACCGGCTGCGATCAGGGCCTGGGCATCCACCTCGGCACCGTCCTCAAACCGGTTGAGAGACCCCACGTTCACGGAAACGATCTCTTTGGCGAAGATGTTGTTGAACCCGCGCTTGGGCAGGCGTCTCTGCAAAGGCATCTGGCCGCCTTCAAAGCCGGGGCGCATTCCGCTGCCGGAGCGGGCCTTCTGGCCCTTGTGGCCCTTGCCGGACGTCTTGCCCGTGCCGGAGCCCGCGCCTCTGCCAACGCGCTTGGCGGCCTTGGTGGAACCCGGAGCCGCGGTAAGTTGGTTGAGCTTCATAGTCACGCACCTCCTTGCTTACTTGCTGACTTCGACCAGATGGCCGATCTTTTTCACCTTGCCCAGGGTCTGGGCGTTTTCGGGCTGCTCGGTCACATCGCCCACCTTTTTCAGCCCCAGGGACTGGGCGGTGGCGATCTGGTCCTTCTTGCTGCCGATGAGGCTCTTCTTCAAAGTGATTTTCATGTCACCGGCCTCCTTACAGAATTTCCTCTGCGGTCTTGCCGCGGAGGGCTGCCACCTGCTCAGCGGTGCGCAGTTGGGTGAGGCCCGCCATCACGGCACGGACCACGTTGCAGGGATTCTTGGAACGCAGGGCCTTGGCACGGATATCCTTGATGCCCGCGCTCTCCACCACGGCACGCACCGGGCCGCCGGCGATAACGCCGGTGCCAGGGGCTGCGGGCTTGAGGATGACCTTGCCCGCGCCGAACTCGCCCACGATCTCATGGGGGATGGTGGAACCGTACAGCGCCACCTTGGTCAGGTGCTTCTTGGCGTCTTCAATGCCCTTGCGGATGGCGTCCGGCACTTCGGCCGCCTTGCCGATGCCGAAGCCCACCGTGCCGTTCCCGTCGCCGACGACGACCAGGGCGGAGAACTTCATGATGCGGCCGCCCTTGACGGTTTTCGATACGCGGTTGATGGAGACCACGCGCTCCTGCATATCCAGCGTGGATGCGTCGATATTGTTAGGCAATTTCGTGTCCCTCCTTCTCAGAACTTGAGGCCGCCCTCACGGGCGCCTTCGGCCAGCTCTTTCACACGGCCGTGGAAAATATAGCCTCCGCGATCGAAGACCACCGTGGTGATCCCCTTGTCCAGCGCGCGCTGGGCGATCATCTTGCCCACGGTGCGGGCGGCTTCCTTGTTGCCGCCGTTGCCCGTGAAGGACTTATCCAGCGTAGAGGCCGACGCCAGGGTGTGGCCCGTGGTGTCGTCGATGATCTGGGCGTAGATGTTCGCAGAGGAGCGGAACACGTTGAGCCTGGGCCTTGCGGCGGTACCCGAGATCTTCCCGCGCACTCTCTTATGGCGGCGGAGACGGGCTTTGTTCGTATCAGGTTTATTGACCATTTCTTCTCACTCCTTCACCATTACTTCGCGCCCTTGCCGGCCTTGCCTTCCTTATGCCGGACATACTCGCCCTGATAGCGGATGCCCTTGCCCTTGTAAGGCTCCGGAGGACGCTTGCTGCGGACCTCGGCGGCAAACTGGCCGACCTTCTGCTTGTCGATGCCGGAAATGACGATCGTGTTGGGGTTCGGCGCTTCGATCTTGATCTCGTCGGTATCGGACACGACGACCTGATGGGAAAACCCCAGGTTCATCACAAGATCCTTGCCCTGCTTCTGCACACGGTAGCCCACGCCCTGCACCTCCAGCGTCTTGCTGAAGCCTTCGGTGACGCCGACGACCATGTTGTGCACCAGGGTGCGGGTGAGCCCGTGGAGGGACCGGTTGACCTTATCGTCGTTGGGCCGGGTGACCAGCACCTCGCTGCCTTCCACGGCGATCCCCATCCTGGGGCTGAAGCTCTGGGTCAGGGTGCCCTTGGGGCCCTTCACGGTAACTTCGCTGCCGTTGAGTGTGACCTCAACGCCGGCGGGAATATTTATGGGTTTTCTTCCAATTCTCGACATTATAGTCGCGCCCCCTTTCTTGTGATTACCAGATAAACGCCAGCACTTCGCCGCCGACGTTTTCTTTTCTGGCTGCCCGGTCAGTCATGATGCCCTTGGAGGTGGAAATGATCGCCACGCCCAGGCCCTTCATAACCTTCGGCAGCTCCTGCGCGCCGGAGTAGATGCGCAGGCCGGGCTTGGAAACGCGCTTCAAGCCCTTGATGGCCGGGGTCTTGCCCTCAGCGTACTTCAGGGTGATGGTGATAACGCCCTGTTTGCCGTCCTGACGGACCGTGAAGCCCTTGACGTAACCCTCATCCACCAGGATCTGGCAGATGGCCTTCTTCACGTTGGAAGCCGGCACCTCCACGGTGTCGTGCTTCGCAGCCTGGGCGTTGCGGATACGCGTCAACAGGTCCGCGATTGTATCAGTAACTTGCATGACAATTCCTCCTTATGATTTACCAGCTTGCCTTCTTCACGCCGGGGATCTGTCCCTTGTAGGCAAGCTCGCGGAAGCAGATACGGCAGATGCCGTACTTCCGAAGGTAGGCATGCGGCCGTCCGCAGATCTTGCAGCGGTTGTACTCGCGGGTGGAGAACTTCTGCGGTCTCTTCTGCTTGATTTTCATAGATGTCTTGGCCACGATGAATCCCTCCTTTACTTAGTAAACGGAGCGCCCATGAGCGTCAGCAGCTCCCGGGCCTCTTCGTCGGTCTTTGCGGTGGACACGAAGCAGATGTCCATGCCCCGCACCTTGTCGACCTTGTCGTAGTCGATCTCGGGGAAGATCAGCTGCTCCCGGATGCCCATGTTGTAGTTGCCCCGTCCGTCAAAGGAATTGGGGTTGATGCCCCGGAAGTCGCGGACGCGGGGCAGGGCCACGTTGAACAGCCGGTCCAGGAATTCATACATCCGCTCGCCCCGCAGGGTGACCTTCACGCCGATGGGCATGCCTTCGCGGACCTTGAAGTTCGCAACGCTCTTCTTGGCCTTGCACACCACGGGCTTCTGCCCGGTGATGGCCGCCAGATCGCCGCTGATGGAGTCGATCGCCTTGGCGTTGTCCTTGGCCTCGCCGGCGCCCACGTTCACCACGATCTTGTCCAGCTTGGGGATCTGCATCACGCTCTTGTAGCCGAATTTCTTCATCAGGGCGGGGGCCACTTCTGTCTGATAGAAATCTTTCATTCTTGCCATCTTCTGTTTCCTCCTCCCTTACAGCGCCTCGCCGCACTTTTTGCAGATGCGCTCTTTGGTGCCGTCGGCAGAGATCTTGTGGCCGATCCGGGTGGGCTTACCGCAGCGGGGGCAGACCACCTGCACCTTGCAGGCATACAGGGCGCTTTCCGCGCGGATGATGCCGCCGGGCTCGCCCATACGGCGGGGCTTCACGTGCTTCTGCACGAAGTTGGCGTTCTCAACGATCACCTTGCCCTCCTTGGGGCTCACCTGCAGCACCTTGCCCTGCTTGCCGCGGTCCTTGCCGCTGAGGATGACCACGTTGTCGCCGGTCTTCACATGAATTTTGCTCATGATCTACTTCCCTCCATCAAAGCACTTCCGGAGCCAGGGACAGGATACGCATATAGTCCTTGTCGCGCAGCTCGCGGGCCACGGGCCCAAAAATACGGGTGCCCCGGGGGTTCTTGTCGTCACGGATGATGACGGCAGCGTTCTCGTCAAAGCGGATATAGGTGCCGTCTTCACGGCGCACGCCGGTGGCGGATCTGACCACGACCGCCTTCACGACCTCGCCCTTCTTCACAACGCCGCCGGGCGCCGCTTTCTTCACGGACGCCACGATCACGTCGCCGATATTGGCATACCTCCTGCCGGTACCGCCCAGCACGCGGATACACATAAGCTCCTTCGCGCCGGTGTTGTCGGCAACCTTGAGGTAAGTCTGCTGTTGAATCACAGTACGTTCCTCCTTTGCTAAAAGCCCTTACTTGGCCTTCTCGATGATCTCCACCAGCCGCCATCTCTTGTCCTTGGAGAGAGGACGGGTCTCCATGATGCGCACCCGGTCGCCCACGTTGCACTCGTTGTGCTCGTCATGGGCCTTGTGCTTCACGGTGCGCTTGATGACCTTGCCATACAGCGGATGCTTCACGCTGTCGGAGATCGCGACGACCACGGTTTTATCCATCTTGTTGCTGACCACGCGGCCGATAGCCGTTTTTCTCATGTTTCTATCGCTCACTAGATTCAACCTCCCTTTCCTTAAGCGCGACCGGCGCCAAGCTCATTTTCCCGGAGTACCGTCTTGATGCGGGCGATATCCTTCTTCACGGCCGTGATGCGCATGGGGTTCTCAAGCTGATTGATAGCGAGCTGGAAGCGCAGGTTGAAAAGCTCCGCCTTGAGGTCGTTGAGCTTGCTGTTGAGCTCCTGCTCGCTCAGTTCTCTGATTTCTGAAGCCTTCATGGATTACGCCTCCGTTTCCTTGGAAATGACCTTGCACTTGATGGGCAGCTTGTTGGCCGCGAGGCGCAGGGCCTCTCTGGCCGTCGCTTCGTTCACGCCGCCCAGCTCGAACATCACGCGGCCGGGCTTGACCACGGCCACCCAGTATTCGGGCGAGCCTTTGCCGGAGCCCATGCGGGTCTCGGCGGGCTTGGCGGTGACGGGCTTGTCGGGGAAGATCTTGATCCAGACCTTGCCGAAACGCTTGCAGTAACGGGTCATGGCCACACGGGCGGCCTCGATCTGGTTCGAGGTGATCCACGCGGGCTCCAGGGCCTGCAAGCCGTAATCACCATAGGTGACGGTGTTGCCGCGCAGGGCCTTGCCTTTCATGCGGCCCCGCTGCACGCGGCGGTATTTAACACGCTTGGGGAGTAACATTTACCTGCGTCCTCCTTCCCTGTTCTGGCCGCCCGGACGGCGGTCGTCTCTGCGGCCCCGGTTGTCCCGGCGGTCGCCCCGGTTCCGGTTGTCCCGGCGGTCGTCCCGGCGGCGGCTGTCCCGGTTCTCCCGGTTGTCGTTCAGGACTTCGCCCTTATACAGCCACACCTTCACGCCTACGCGCCCATAGGTGGTGTCGGCCTCGGCAAAGCCGTAGTCGATGTCCGCCCGAAGGGTCTGCAGAGGGATGGTGCCATCGTGATAGCTCTCGCTGCGGGCGATGTCCGCGCCGCCCAGCCGGCCGGAGACCATGGTCTTGATGCCCCGGGCGCCCAGCCGCATGCTGCGGCCGATGCAGCCCTTCATGGCCCGGCGGAAGGAGATCCGGCGCTCCAGCTGGGAGGCGATGTTCTCCGCCACCAGCTGCGCGTCCAGGTCGGGCTGACGGACCTCTACGATATTGATGACCACGGGCTTGCCCAGCATCTGCTCGCACTGCTGGCGGAGCTTCTCGATCTCCGTGCCGCCCTTGCCGATGACCAGGCCGGGCTTTGCGCAGTGGATGTGGATGCGCACCTTGGACGCGTCCCGTTCGATCTCGATCTTCGGGATGCCGGCGGAGAACAGCTGCTTTTTCAGCACCTTGCGCAGGTTATAGTCCTGCACCAGGGTGTCGCCGAAATCGCTGTCCTTTGCGTACCAGCGGGAATCCCAATCCTTGATGATACCCACGCGAAGGCCGTGGGGATTAACTTTTTGACCCATACTCTTCCTCCTAACCGCTTACTCTTTGTCCGCCACCACGATGGTGATGTGGGAAGTTCTCTTCAAAATCCGGTACGCTCTGCCCTTGCTGGCCGGGCGGATCCGCTTGAGGGTGGGCCCCGGCGTCACATAGCACTTAGAGACGTACAGGCTGCCGCGATCCATGTTGAAATTGTTTTCGGCATTGGCGACCGCGGATTTGAGCAGCTTCTGCAGGTCCTCGCAGGCGGCCTTGGGGGTATTCTTGAGAATAGCGGCGGCAAGGTCCACCGGCTTGTTGCGGATGAGATCGAGCACGATGCCGACCTTGCGGGGAGAGATGCGGGTGTAGTTCAGTGTTGCTTTCGCTTCCATGTTCGTTTCTCTCCTTTCCTTTTACTTGCCGGTCTTCGAGCCCGAGTGACCCTTAAAAGTACGGGTCGGGGCAAACTCGCCCAGCTTGTGGCCCACCATGTCCTCGGTGATATACACCGGCACATGCTTGCGGCCGTCGTGGACTGCGATGGTGTGACCCACGAAATCCGGGAAGATCATGGAGGCCCTGCTCCAGGTGCGGACGATCTTCTTCTCGCCCGTCTCGTTCATGGCCTGGATCCTCTTTAACAGCACGGGCTGTACAAAGGGTCCCTTTTTCAAACTTCTGCTCATGTTCCTTGAAACTCCTTTCCCGTGCGATTACTTGCTGTTTCTGCGCCGAACGATATACTTGTCGCTGCGGTTGTGGGGCTTGCGGGTCTTGTATCCCAGGGCGGGCTTGCCCCAGGGAGTGACAGGCCCGGGACGGCCGACGGGGCTCTTGCCTTCGCCGCCGCCGTGGGGGTGGTCGTTGGGGTTCATGACGGAGCCGCGTACCGTGGGCCGCCAGCCCATGTGCCGCTTCCGCCCGGCCTTGCCGATCTTCACGTTCTCGTGGTCGATGTTGCTCACCTGGCCGATGGTGGCCATGCAGTTCTCCCGGATGTTCCGCAGCTCGCCGGAGGGCAGCCGCAGCAGCGCCATGCCGTTCTCCTTGGCCATCAGCTGGGCCATCACGCCGGCACCGCGGGCCAGCTGGGCGCCCTTGCCGGGATACAGCTCCACGTTGTGGATGAAGGTGCCCACGGGGATGCTCTTCAGGGGCAGGGCGTTGCCGGCCTTGATATCCACGTTCTCGCCGGACACCACCTTGTCGCCCACCTTCAGGCCGTTGGGGGCCACGATATACCGCTTTTCGCCGTCCTCATACTGCACCAGGGCGATGAAGGCGGAGCGGTTGGGGTCGTACTCGATGGTCAGCACCGTGGCTTCCACGTCGTGCTTCTGACGCTTGAAGTCGATGATGCGATACTTTTTGCGGTTGCCGCCGCCCCGATGGCGGACGGTGATGCGGCCGTAGCCGTTGCGGCCCGCGTTCTTGTTCAGCGGGGCCAGCAGGCTTTTCTCGGGGCCGCCCTTGGAAAGGTCGTTATAGTCCGTGACGGACATATTCCGCCTTGCCGCGGTAGTCGGCTTGTAATTCTTGATTGCCATGTGGGTTTCACTCTCCTATTCGGCTTTGCGGGGGATGCCCCATTCCTGCCGTGATAAAAACGATTGATTGCGGTTTAGACCATGCTCTCGAAGAACTCGATGGTCTTGCTGTCCTCGGTGAGGGTAACGACGGCCTTTTTCCAGCTTCTGGTATAGCCCTGGTTCCTCCCCTGGCGGCGCAGCTGACCTCTGACATGGAGGGTGTTCACCTTGCTGACCTTGACGCCGAAAAGCTCTTCCACGGCTTTGGCGATGTCGATCTTGGTGGCGTCCTTGCGCACCTCAAAGGTGTACTTCTTGATGGTGTTGCCCGCCATCGTCTTCTCGGTGATGATGGGGCGGATGATGATATCCTGAGCAGCCATTACGCATACACCTCCTCGATTTTGGCCACCGCATCCTTCACGACGATGAACTTGTCGGCGTTGAGGATGTCATAAACATTGAGGGTGTTGACCTGGGCGGTCTTCACACCGGGGATATTCCGGGCGGAGACGATGACCTTTTCATCCACGCTGTCCAGCACGATGAGGGCCTTCTTCTCGCTGCCCACCGCCTTGAGCATGGCGGCGATGGTCTTGGTCTTGAAGCTGTCGGTGGAGATGGCGTCCAGCACGATCATCTCGTTGTCCAGCACCTTAGAAGACAGGGCGGATTTCATCGCCAGCCGGCGGACCTTCTTGTTCAGGGTGTACCGATAGTTCCGGGGCTTGGGGGCGAACACGATGCCGCCGTGGGTCCACTGGGGGGCGCGGGTGCTGCCCTGCCGGGCCCGGCCGGTGTCCTTCTGCCGCCACGGCTTTCTGCCGCCGCCGGAAACTTCCGCGCGGGTCAGAGCGGACTGAGTGCCCTGGCGCTGATTGGCCAGATAATTCTTGACCATGTCGTTCATGACGGGGACGTTGGGGGTGACGCCGAAGACGCTTTCGCTCAGCTCAACGGTGCCCACTTCCTGGCCCTGCATATTCAAAACTGCTACTGTAGGCATTCTGCTTCCTCCTTCCCTTACGCTTTCACGCTGTTGCGGATGACCACGATGCCGCCGTTGGGGCCGGGAACGGCGCCCTTGATGGCGATCAGGTTGTTCTCCGCGTCGACTTTGGCAACGGTGAGGTTCTGCACCGTGACGGTCTGGGCGCCCATGTGGCCGGCCATTTTCAGGCCCTTCCATACCCGGGAGGGGTCGGAGATGGCGCCGTTGGAGCCGCCGTGGCGCACCACAGGGCCGCTGCCGTGGGATTCCTTCAGGCGGTGGAAGTTCCAGCGCTTGATCACGCCCTGATAGCCCTTGCCCTTGCTGGTGCCGGTCACGTCTACGTGCTCGCCGGCCTCAAAGACGTCGGCCTTGATCAGGTCGCCCACGTTCAATCCGGAGATGTCCTCCAGCCGCAGCTCCCGCAGCACCTTCTTGGGGGCCGCGCCGGCCTTGTCGAAGTGGCCCTTGAGGGGCTTGGTGAGGCGCTGGGGCTTCTGGTCGCCGAAGCCCACCTGCACGGCCTCATAGCCGTCGTTCTCGACGGTCTTCTTCTGCGTTACCACGCAGGGGCCGGCCTCCACCACGGTGACGGGGATGACCTTCCCCTTTTCGTCGAAGATCTGGGTCATGCCGATCTTCTTGCCGATGATACCTTTTTTCATGCTTTTCCTCCTTAAAAAGGTTATTGGTTGGGCTGCTTCCCAACTTGACCCTCTGTCTCGGTAGGTTGTGATCGCTTTTACAGCTTGATCTCGATCTCAACGCCGGCAGGGAGTTCCAGACCCATCAAGGCTTCCACAGTCTTGTTGCTGGGTCTGAGGATGTCGATCAGTCTCTTATGGGTGTGCTGCTCGAACTGCTCGCGGCTGTCCTTGTTCACAAAGGGAGAGCGGAGGATCGTAACGACCTCTTTCTCCGTGGGCAGCGGCACCGGCCCGGAGACACGGGCGCCCGTCCGCTTTGCGGTGGCCACGATCTTCTCGCAGGACTGGTCCACCAGCTGGTGGTCGTACCCCTTGATCCTGATCCTGATTTTTTCCTTGACTGCCATTTTTGTCGCCTCCTGTTAAATTGGTTGGCGGGCTGGGGTTTTTCTTTCCACTGGCCCGGGTGTTCCTCCCGCGGGCATCAAAAAACCGAAATCCGCAGACGGATTCCGGGAATGGGAAAAACCCACTAGCATCCTCTGAAAAGCCCTTTCGCGGCCTTTCGGGCAAGCCCGACGGTTCCCGACCTTTCAGATTCTTTCGCCCGGTTTGAAATCGGACATACTCCACGGAAAAACCGGCCTTTTGGCCGCAACCTCCCGCTTCATCGCATATCTGCAGTCACGCTCGATTATAGTACCACACCCGGGCAAAATTTGCAAGGGTTTTTTTCCGATTTTTTCAATTTCTTCAACTTTCTGCAAACTCCACAAGATGTGGTGTCCCTGCCCAAAACCACCCCTATTTTTCGCCGCCGCTGAGCGCACAGGCTGCGCTGGGCGGCATCGTCCAGCTCCGCCATCAGGGTCAAAAATTGCTCCGCCATGGCTACCTCCGTGCTCAATCCTCCAGCTTCCCGGGGGTGATCTTCTCGAAGATGCGCAGGCTGTGCAGCTCCTCCCGGGCCTGGGTGTATGCCTCCCAGCTGCGGATGGTCCAGCTGACCTCCTGCATCCCGCAGATGCTCTTGGCCAATCCCAAGGACCACAGGCGCTTCGTCCCGTGGGCGGAGATGTCGTAGGCCTCGAAGTGGGGCCGGGTCAGGCAGTTGGTCAGCAGGTTTCTGGCGCAGAAGGCCCGGAATCTCCCCAGGGGCTTGCCGTGGACGATCTCCCCGGCGTGCATGGCATACATCAGCTGGCCCCGCACGATCTCCGGCCGATTCTTCCGGAACCACCGCACGATCCGCGGATCGAAGGATTCCACGCAGTAGAGGCCCGGATAATCCGCCAGCTCCTCCATGGCCAAGGTGCACAGCCGGTCCACGTCGTTATACCCTTTGAGCTCCACGATGATGGGCGTCTTCCCGCCGATGATCCCCAGCACCTCCGCAAAGGTGGGCACCCGCTGCTCCGTGCCGAAGAGCTTGCGCGCCTGCAGCTCTTCCAGCGTCAGGCTCTCCACCGCCGCTTCGTCTCCGCAGCTGCGCTTGAGGGTGCGGTCGTGGTGCACCACCACCCGGCCGTCCCTGGTCAGCTGGATGTCCAGCTCCACGCCGTAGCCTCTCTCCACCGCCCGGGCAAAGGCCGCCGCCGAATTCTCCGGCACGCCCTGCTCCAAGTCGTGCAGGCCCCGGTGGGCATAGTCGAATTTCGCAAGCTCCGTGAAATCCCCGCCCCTGCCCGGGGCCACCAGCCACAGCCAGCCGATGCCCAGCACCGCCAGCACGCCCAGAATAATTCCTATGATCGCCATAATACCGCTTCCTTTCCCGGTCTTTGCCTATCATACCCTATCCGCCCCGGTTTTGCAAGCCCTTTCCGCGCCCGCCCTGCCGCCGGCGAAAAAAGAGCCGAAAATCCCGCCGCAGTGGAAAGATTTCCGTTGCCTGCCGAGGTGGGCCGTGCTATAATCAAGGCGAAGATACTTTCTCCACAGGAGGCTTGCATCATGAAGTTTACCAAAGGCTACTGGCTGAATCTGCCCGGCGTGGAAAACGCCGACTGCGTCCAAATCCGCGAGGTGCGGGTGGAGGCGGACCGGGTCTATCTCTACGCCGTGCCCTTCCCCCAGGACGATCGGGCCATGGGCGGCCCCGTGCTGGAGCTGTTCATCTCCTCGCCCCGGCCGGATATCCTCCGCACCACGGCGTACCATTTCATGGGCAGCGCCAAAAAGGAGCCCCAGTTCGTGCTGGATACCGTCCCCACGGCGCTGCAGGTGGAACAATCCGGCAACGAAGTCAACATCCGCAGCGGCAAAACGGAGCTGCGGATCACCAAAAGCCCTGCCAGCTTCTCCTATTATTATGACGGCAAATACCTCACCCGGGTGGGCGACCGCTTCGGCCACGCCATGATCAGCACCATCAAGACGCCCGAGGGGCCCTTCATGCGGGCCCAGCTGGACCTGGCCCTGGACGAAAAGGTCTACGGCTTCGGCGAACGCTTCACCCCCTTCGTGAAGAACGGCCAGGTCATCGATATGTGGAACGAGGACGGCGGCACCTGTTCGGAGATCTCCTACAAGAACGTGCCCTTCTACATGACCAACAAGGGCTACGGCGTGCTGGTGAATTCCACCGGCAAGGTGTCCTACGAGGTCTGCTCCGAGGTGGTGACCCGGGTGCAGTTCTCCCTGCCCGGGGAGAAGCTGGACTTCATGGTGATCGGCGGCGGCGACGGCAAGACAGTGCTGCAAAATTACACCGCCCTCACCGGCCGGCCCGCCCTGCCTCCGGCCTGGTCCTTCGGGCTGTGGCTCACCACCTCCTTCACCACCAGCTACGACGAGGCCACCGTCACCAGCTTTGTGGACGGCATGGCGGAGCGGAAAATTCCCCTGCACGTGTTCCACTTCGACTGCTACTGGATGCGGGAGAACGAGTGGTGCAACTTCACCTGGGACGACGCCATGTTCAGCGACGTGCCGGGGATGTTGTCCCGGATGAAGCACAACAAGGGGCTCAAGATCTGCGTGTGGATCAACCCGTATATCGGGCAGAAATCGCCGCTCTTCAAAGAAGCCGCCCGGGCCGGGTACCTGCTGAAACGCCCCAACGGAGACGTGTGGCAGTGGGACTTGTGGCAGGCCGGCATGGGCATTGTGGATTTCACCAATCCCGCCGCCTGCGACTGGTACAAGGGCAAGCTGCGCACCCTGCTGGAGCAGGGCGTGGACTGCTTCAAAACCGATTTCGGCGAGCGCATCCCCACCGACGCGGTCTACTACGACGGCAGCGACCCGGAGCTGATGCACAACTTCTATACCTATCTGTATAACGAATGCGTCTTCTCCCTGCTGGAGGAATACAAAGGGAAAAACGGGGCCTGCCTGTTTGCCCGCAGCGCCACTGCCGGCGGCCAGAGATTCCCGGTGCACTGGGGCGGCGACTGCTCCTCCAACTACGCCTCCATGGGCGAATCCCTCCGGGCGGGGCTGTCCCTCACCCTGTCGGGCTTCGGCTTCTGGAGCCACGACATCTCCGGCTTTGAGGGCACGGCCCCGGCGGACGTGTACAAGCGCTGGGCGGCCTTCGGGCTGCTGTCCACCCATTCCCGGCTCCACGGCTCCAATTCCTACCGGGTGCCCTGGCTCTTTGGCGACGAGGCGGTGGACGTGGTGCGGAAATTCACCAACCTCAAGTGCACCCTGATGCCCTATCTCTATGCCAAGGCCGTGGAGACCCACCAAACCGGCGTCCCGTCCATGCGGGCCATGGTGCTGGAATTCCCGGAGGACATCCCCTGCGCCGATCTGGACCGCCAGTACATGCTGGGCGATGCCCTGCTGGTGGCCCCGGTGTTCAGCGAAAGCGGCGATGTGGATTACTATCTCCCCGCCGGCACCTGGACCAATCTGCTGGATAACCGGGTGGTGGAAGGCGGCGGCTGGCGTCACGAGGTCCACGACTTCATGAGCCTGCCCCTGATGGCCCGGGAGAATTCCATCATCGCCCTGGGCGCGGACGACCAGCACGTGGAATACGACTACGGCAAGGGCCTGACCCTCCACGTCTTCGCGCTGAAGGATGCGGCCGCCGCGGAGGTGAAGGACATGCTGGGGAACGATCTGCTCTCCGTCGCCGCCAAAAACGAGAACGGCGAAGCGATCTTCACCTTTGCAGCCCACGGCCCGGTGGAAGGGCTGTCCATCCTGCTGCGGAACGTGCCCGCGGTGAAAGCGGTCTCCGGCGCGGTGGCCGAGGCCCATCCCCTGGGCGCCCTGCTGCGGGTGAACGCCGACCTGGGCGAAGTGCGGTGCACGCTGTAAGCGATCGAAACGGAAAGGCTCCCCAAATGGGGAGCCTTCGCCTTATAAGCCGCTTTCCGCAATTTTGGACAGGACAGGGGCCCTGTCCTGTGGTAGGATAAGTGCGAAGGATCCTTCCGACAGCAAAGAAAGGAGGCAGCGCGGTGGATTGGCTGGAAACCGTGCGGCAGGCGGTGGCGTTCATCGAGGCCCACCTGACGCAGGACATCACCCCGGCGGATGCGGCCCGGGCGGTGTATCTCTCCCCGTTCTATTTTTCCCGGGGCTTCGCGGCCCTTTCCGGGTACACCGTGGGGGAATACATCCGCAGGCGGCGGCTGTATCTGGCGGCCATGGAGTTGGTGCGCACCAACGCCCGGGTGCTGGACGTGGCCCTGGCCTTTGGCTATGACAGCCCGGAGAGCTTCACCAAGGCGTTCCGGCGGCAGTTCGGCGCCACGCCCGCCCAGGTGCGCCGCACCGGGCGCATTCCCCACCCGTTTCTTCCGCTCACCGTCACGACCCATGTACAGGGAGGTACAGACATGAATGTAAAGATCGAGCACAAGGACAGCTTCCGGGTGGCGGGCATCTCCCGCCGCTTCCAGAACGAAACGGGCTACCGGGACATTCCCGCCTGGTGGGACGAACTGAACGAAAAGGCCAGGACCGACCCGGACATCCGGGCGCTGGGGCAGATCGCGGTCTGCGTGGACGAGGGCGGCCGGGAGGATTTTGCCTACTGGGTGGCCCGGCCCTACACGGGCGGAGAACTTCCACCCGGGCAGGCGGTGCTGGAGATCGGCCCCCACACCTGGGCGGTGTTCACCTGCACCGGGCCGTTGCCCGGCGCCATGCAGACCGTGAACACCCAGATCTTCGCCTCCTGGCTGCCCACCAACGGCCAATGGGAGCTGGACGAAAGCCTGACCGTGGAGAACTATCTGCCCGGCGATATGAGCGCCCCGGACTACAAAAGCGAGATCTGGCTGCCGGTCAAGCCTCGGGCGTGAGCATTTCGCACCCAAAACGCAAAGTTTTCGCCCGCCTTTTTCAAAAGGCGGCGGGGGTATGGGGGCAGCGCCCCCATAAAATACGCAAAGAAAGCGCAGGAGGGGCGAAAAACAGTCCAGTGGACTGTTTTTCGGTGGGGAACCCTCGCAGGGGGTTCCCCAAGGGCTTCCGCGCGGTAAGAAAGTCGCCCCGCAGCGCATCTCTTTCCATATGAAAAGGCAAGGCTCCCCAAACGGGGAGCCTTTGCTTATTCAAAATCAAAACCCAATTCTCTGCCCGATGTAGTCCCGCAGGGCCGCGATGGGCATGCGCACCTGCTCCATGGTGTCCCGGTCGCGGACGGTGACGCAGTTGTCGCCAGGGGTGTCGCCGTCGCCCACGGTCTCGAAATCCACCGTGACGCACAGCGGCGTGCCGATCTCGTCCTCCCGGCGGTACCGCTTGCCGATGGAGCCCGTCTCGTCATAGTCCGTCATGAAGGAGCGGGACAGCTCCTCATACACCTCCTGCGCCTTGCCGGAGAGCTTCTTGGAAAGGGGCAGCACCGCCGCCTTATAGGGGGCCACCGCCGGGTGGAGATGCAGCACCGTGCGCATATCCGGCTTCTCCGCCGTGCCCAGATTCTCCTCGTCGTATGCTTCGCACAGCAGCGCCAGCACCGTGCGGTCCAGGCCGTAGGTGGATTCGATGATGTAGGGGATGTACCGCTCCCCGGTCTCCGGGTCCAGATAGGTGAGATTCTGCCCGCTGTACTCCTGATGGCGGGACAAGTCGTAATCGGTGCGGTTGTGGGTGCCGTTGATCTCTCCCCAGCCGAAGGGGAACAGGAACTCGATATCGCAGGCAGCCTTGGCATAGAACGCCAGCTTCTCGTGGTCGTGGAAGCGCAGGTGCTCCGCCGCGATGCCCAGGTCCTCAAAATACTGCCGGCCATAGGCTTTGAAATATTCGTACAGCTCCCCGTCCGTGCCCTCCTTGCAGAAGGTCTGGAACTCCATCTGCTCAAATTCGATGGTGCGGAAGGTGAAGTTGCCGGGGGTGATCTCGTTGCGGAAGGCCTTGCCGATCTGCCCGATGGAGAAGGGCAGCTTCGCCCGCATGGTGCGCTGGACGTTGAGGAAGTTCACATACTCGCCCTGGGCGTTCTCCGGGCGGAGATAGATCACGCTTTTGGAATCGTTGGTGACGCCGCGATAGGTCTGGAACATCAAATTGAATTCCCGGATGTCGGTGAAATTGTGCTTGCCGCAGTTGGGGCAGGGGATGTGATGATCCTTGATGAACTGGAACATCTCCTCCTTGGTCATGGTGTCCGGGTGGGCGTCGGGATCAAAGGCCTCGATGAGGTTGTCCGCCCGGTGGCGGGTCTTGCACTCCTTGCAGTCCAGCAGGGGATCGGAAAAGCCCGCGATATGCCCGCTGGCCTCCCACACCCGGGGGTGCATCAGGATGTCCGCGTCCACCTCGAAGCTGTTCTTCCGCTCCTGGATAAACCGCTTGCGCCAGGTGTCCTTTACGTTGTTTTTCAGCCTTGCTCCCAGCGGGCCGTAGTCCCAGGTGTTGGCCAGGCCGCCGTAGATGTCGCTGCCCGCGAAGATAAAGCCCCGGTTCTTGCACAGGGCCGTGATCTTGTCCATGGTCTTTTCGGTTGGATTCATGAGGATTACCGCCTTTCGCGTTCTTTTCACAGTGCTTTATTGTAGCATGATTGCCGCCGGATTGCAAGAGGGCAGCGCGGTTCTTCCGGGCCGGGCGACCTGCTTTCCACACGCCCGGGAGAGGATGGGCATCCTTTCGTGTTTCGTAAAATTTTTCCACAAAACTTGTTGACATTTCACAAGAATCGTTGTAGTATACTTGTAGAAGATACCGTTTGAATCTACAAGAGGAAAGGAGTGCGGAAGGATGAAAAAGCTCAAAAAACGGCGCGGATGGATCATCGCGGCCTGCGGGGCCCTGGCGCTTGTCCTTGTGGGCGTCACGGCGGGGGTGCTCTTCCTGCCGGGGACGGGCCCGGCCCAGGCAAAGACCCTGCCGGAGCCGGTGTGCTGGCACTCCGATCCGCCCACCAGCGGGACTTATCTGGGCGTGGACGTGAGCACGATCCAGGGTGATCTGATCCACGAGGGAGACGTGCAGAATGTGTATGCGGCTGTTGCCCTTGCCTCCCACACCCGAGAAGAGCTTCTCAAGGGGTGCAACGTCGCTCTCACCTGCCGGTTGGAGGAAGTATCTGACGCCTACCGCCTTTTTGCGCCACACCACATTGACAACTACACCAATTACTATTTCACCCCCATCGACATTTACCGGGGCAAAGAATTTGTAGGCGATTATGTGACGCTGCGCGTTCCGGGCGGGCTGGCCGGCGGCTACAATATAGAATATTCGGACAGCTATCATTTTGAAGTTGGCAAAGAGTACCTGCTGCTGTTGCAGACCCCCAATTACCAAGGCGGCAACGCCACCCCCGATGAATACTTCACCCTGATGGGCGGGATCTATGGCGTATACACCAACAGCGGCTCGACTGCTCCGCTGACCGAGGACACCACGCTGAAAAGCGGTATGGGCGATCTGGTGAAGCTGGGCAAGATGATCCGGGACATCGAGGCGGTGAACGAGACCGATCCGCCTGTGGAGGACATCGCCTGGCAGATGGATCTGGCGGCCTGCAAGGCCAGCCTGGAAAGCGGCGTGATCACCCAGGAGGGCTATGAGGAGCTGACCACGCCTGCCGACACCTACGCCGTGTACGTCACGGAGATCCCGCAGTACAGCAAGGCGAAAAAGTAAAACCCTGCACACACAAAAAGACCCGGCGTCCTGCCGGGTCTTTCTTCATGGCTTTTTACCGGCGGCTGCCGTGATCCCGTCTGGGCGGACGGCGGTCCCTGCGGGGGCCGCGGTCGTCGCTGATGTCGTTCTCCGGCACCGCGCCGTCCAGGTCGATCAGCGCGTCCCGGCGGGACAGATTCAGCCTGCCCTTGTCGTCGATCTCCAGCACCTTCACCTTCACCACGTCGCCCACGTTCACCACGTCGGTGACGTTCTCGGTGCGCTTCACATCCAGCCGGGAGATGTGCACCAGCCCCTCCTTGCCCGGGGCGATCTCCACGAAAGCGCCGAAATCCATGATCCTCGTGACCCGGCCGTTGTAGTAGCTGCCCGGCTCGGGATCGTTGACGATGGTGTCGATGATATCCAGCGCCCGGCGGCATTTGTCGATATCCAGGCCCGTGATGTACACATGGCCGTCCTCTTCCACGTCCATGGTGATCTCGCACTCGGCGCAGATCTTCTGGATCACTTTGCCGCCCGTGCCGATCACCTCGCGGATCTTGTCCACGGGGATCTGGGTGGAGAGCATCTTGGGCGCGTACTTGGAAAGCTCGGGACGCACCTCGGGAATGGCCTTGAGGATGATCTCGTCAATGATGTAGTTGCGGGCCTTGTGGGTCTTTTCCAGCGCATCCTTCACCATCTCGGGGGTGAGGCCGTGGATCTTCAAGTCCATCTGGATAGCGGTGATGCCCTTCTTGGTGCCGCCCACCTTGAAGTCCATATCGCCGAAGAAATCCTCGATGCCCTGGATATCCACCATGGTCATCCAGCGGTCGCCCTCGGTGATGAGGCCGCAGGAAATGCCCGCCACCGGCGCCTTGATGGGCACGCCCGCATCCATCAGGGCCAGCGTGGAGCCGCAGATAGAGGCCTGGGACGTGGAGCCGTTGGAGGAGAGCACTTCGCTCACCAGCCGGATGGTGTAGGGGAATTCGTCCATGCTGGGGATCACGGGCAGCAGCGCGCGCTCTGCCAGCGCCCCGTGGCCGATCTCCCGGCGGCCGGGGCCGCGGCTGGGCTTGGTCTCGCCCACGGAATAGGAGGGCATGTTGTAGTGATGGAGGTACCGCTTGGTCTCCTCGTCGTCGATGCCGTCCAGCAGCTGATTATCCCGCACAGAGCCCAGCGTGGCCACGGTGAGCACCTGGGTCTGCCCGCGGGTGAACATGCCGGAGCCGTGGGTGCGGGGCAGCAGGCCCACCTCCGCCGCCAGGGGCCGCATATCGTCCATGCCGCGGCCGTCCACGCGCTTCTGCTCATCCAGCAGCCAGCGGCGCACCACATATTTCTGGGTCTGGTAGAGGCACTCGTCGATCTGGGCCTCCTGCTCGGGATAGAGGGGATCGAACTGCTCGTGCACCTTGGCGTATACGGGCTTGAGCCGCTCGTCCCGGATGTTCTTGTCGTCGGTGTCCAGGGCGGCGCGCACGTCCTCCTGGGCAAATTCCTTGATGGCCTCCAGCAGCTCGGGATCGGGCTTCAGCGACGGGAAGGTGAACTTCTCCTTGCCGATCTCTGCCTGGATCCCCTTGATGAATTCCACGATCTTCTGGTTCTCGGCGTGGCCGGCCATGATGCCGTTGTACATATCCTCGTCGCTGACCTCGTTGGCGCCCGCCTCGATCATGGCGATGCGCTCGTCGGTGGAGGCCACGGTGACGGCCATCTGGCTCACCTTGCGCTGCTCGGCGGTGGGATTGATGACGAATTCGCCGTCCACCAGCCCCACGGAGACGCCGGAAATGGGGCCGTCCCAGGGGATATCGGAAATGGACAGGGCGATGGAGGTGCCCACCAGGGCGGCGATCTCCGGGGAGCAGTCGGGGTCCACGGACATCACGGTGCAGACGATGGCCACGTCGTTGCGCATATCCTTGGGGAACAGCGGGCGGATGGGCCGGTCGATCATACGGCAGGCCAGGGTGGCCTTTTCGCTGGGGCGTCCCTCCCGGCGGAGGAACGCGCCGGGGATCTTACCCACGGAATAGAGCTTTTCCTCAAAATCCACCGACAGGGGGAAGAAATCGATCCCATCCCGCGGCTTGGCGGAGGCGGTGGCCGCCACATGCACCACCGTTTCACCGTAACGGACCAGGCACTCGCCGTTTGCGAGCTGGGCCATCTTGCCGGTTTCGATCTTCAGCGGCCGGCCTGCGAAATCCGTCTCGTACACTTTGAACTTCTCAAACATACTCTACTTTTCCTTTCGTTGACTTGGGGGCGTTCAAAGACCCCTGCTATGACAAAGGCTGCGGCGCCGGCCACCGGCCCGCGACCACAGCGCTTTGATTTGCTCTTATTTGCGAAGTCCCAGATCCGCGACGATCTTGCGGTACCGCTCGATGTCGATCTTGGTCAGGTAATTGAGGAGGCTTCTCCGCTGGCCGACCATCTTCAGCAGGCCGCGCCGGGAATGATGATCCTTCTTGTGGATGCGCAGGTGCTCGGTGAGATCGTTGATGCGCTTGGTGAGCACGGCGATCTGTACCTCGGGAGAGCCGGTATCGCCCTCATGGCGGGCATACTGCTGGATGATTGCGGTCTTTTCTTCTTTTGTCATAGGTTTCACCTTTTCCGCGGCCTTCGCCGCTTGATTATTTTCCCCCGATCCGCAGACAGGGTCGGTGTGTCCCGTATCCGAGGATGGGCGTTCCATTATTTTAACACATCCCCCGCCGGTTGTAAAGGGGAAATTTCGCAAGGACCCAAATTCTCACGGCCCCAGCAGCTCCTGCTCCGGCCAGGTCGCAAGCGGATATCGCGCCGCCATCGCCCGGGCCTGTTCCGCGTTTTGCAGGATCTCCGCCCGCAGCGCGTCCAGCGAGGGGAATTTCCGCTCCGGCCGGATGAAGCCCAGCAGGAAGATGCGCACCCGTTTGCCGTAGAGGTCGCCGGAAAAGCCGGGCAGCCAGGTCTCGGCCAGCACCCGGTCGCTGCCCACCGTGGGCTTCACGCCGATGTTCGTCACCCCGTACCAGTCGCCCATGGGCGTGCGGCACCAGGCGGCGTACACGCCGAATTTCGCCGCCGCCAGCGCCTTGGGGTACGCCTGGTTCAGGGTGGGCGTGCCCAGCCCCGTGCCCAGGTGGTTGCCGTGGATCACTTCTCCCGCAAACCCGAAGGGCCTGCCCAGCAGCCGGTTGGCGGTCTCCATGTCTCCCGCCTCCACCGCCTGCCGGATGCGGGTGGAGCTGATCTTCCCGGCGTCGTCCGTCACCGGCGGCGCCACCTGGAATTCCGCGCCTGCCGCTTTGCACAGGGCCTGGAGCAGCCCGGCGTCGCCCTCTGCGCTGCGGCCAAACCGGAAATCCTCCCCGCAGGCGAAGCGGCCCCCTTGCCACCGGCCCAGCAGGTAGTCCCGGAAAAAGGTCTCAGCGGGGATGTCCCGCACGTCCTCAAACCGCAGGGTGTACACTTCCCGGAAGCCCGCCCTGCGCAGCAGCGCCTCCCGATCCTCCCCCGTCAGCAGGGAAGGCTCGCCCGAGGGACTGGCGGCAAAGGTCAGCGCCGCGGGCAGATATTCCCCGCAGTCCAGCGCCCGTTCCAGCACCGCCCGGTGGCCCCGGTGCAGCCCGTCAAAGGCCCCCAGCGCGATGGATCGTTTCTCTGAATTCATGGCTCCGCCTCTTTGAACAGCTTGAGAAATTTGACCTGCCCCGCCGCCAGCTCCACCTGTCCCAGGCCCAGAAATTCTCCCTCCGGACTCTGGATCCGCAGCCGCTGGCCGTCGGCGGGCATATGGGGGAGATGGAGCCTTTCCAGCGCCAGCGACCCGCCGTTTTGGAACCGGGCGGCCTGGGCCGCGCTGACCCGCACCGGCGGGTGATCCGCAAACAGGCTCTCCGTGGGCCGCAGCCGGGCAGGAATGTCCTCCGGCCTTGCCCGCAGAGTTTCCAGCGGGCAGGCGTCCGCCTCCATGAAGCCGCAGGCGGCGGTGCGCCGCAGGGCGGTCATGGCCCCCAGCGCGCCCATTTCCCCGGCAATATCTTCGATCAGCGTGCGGATGTACGTCCCCTTGGAGCAGCGCACCAGCAGTGCCCCGGCCCGGGCCGCTTCGTCATAGTGCGCAAGCTCCAGCCGGAAGATCCGCACCTTCCGGGGCTTGCGCGGCACTTCCACCCCTTGCCGGGCGTATTCGTAGAGCCGCTTGCCCCCTATGGAAACCGCCGAGACCATGGGCGGCATCTGGTCGATCTCCCCCCGGAATTTGTCCAGCGCCGCCTCCAGCTGCGCCCGGGAGACGGGCACGTCCCGCTCCTCCAGCACCCGGCCGGTGGAATCCCCCGTATCGAACCGCTTGCCCAGGGTGAACTCCGCCCGGTATGCCTTGTCGGTGTCGGGCAGCAGGTCTGCCGCCTTGGCCGCCTTGCCCAGCAGCATGGGCAGCACGCCGGTGGCCATGGGGTCCAGCGTCCCGGTGTGGCCGATCTTCCGCTCCCCGGTGAGCTTTCGCAGCACCGCCACCGCGTCGAAGGAGGTGAATCCTGCGGGCTTGTCCAGCACCAGCACCCCGTTCACAGGCCCAGCGCCTCCAGATAGGCCGCGCAGGCCGCTTTCAGTTTCCGGGCGGCCCCTTCCATCGTGTCATCTGGGAAGGAGCACCCCGCCGCGCCGGTGTGACCGCCGCCGCCGAACTGCCCGCAGAGGGCCGCCGCATCCGCCGGAGGATTGGCCCGCACGGAGGCATGTATCTCCCCGTCGGCCTTTTCCTTCACGGTGACGCCCAGCACCACCCCTTCCACCTGCCGCGGGAAGGAGGCCACGCCCTCCAGGTCGCTGTCCTGTGCGCCGGTCTCCTGCCGGATCCTGGCCGGCACCTGCACCATGGCGGCCTTCCCGTCGCAGAAGATTTCCATGGTCTCCAGCACCATGCGCTCGGCCTCGGCCTGGGCCCGACTCTTGGTCTCAAAGAGCCTGCGGGCCAGTTCGTCGGCGGGCGCGCCCAATTCCATCAGCTCCGCCGCGATGCGGTGGGTGCGTGGGGTCACATTGGAATAGCGGAAGCAGCCGGTGTCGGTGATGATCCCGGTAAAGAGGCACCGGGCGATATCCGGGGTGATGGCCGCCCCCATCGCTTTGAGCAGCTGATAGATCAGCTCGCAGGTGGCGGCGGAATCCGGCTCGTTCCAGCAGCGGGGCGAAAAGGGCACATGGGTGCCGTGGTGGTCGATTGCCAGCTCCACCCGCTGCCCGTATGGGGCCTCCAAATCGCCCAGCAGCTTTGCGTCCGCCACGTCCACGGAAACGATATGGGCCGGGGCGTCCGACAAATCCTCCAGGCCCTCAAACAGATAGGCGTATTTCGCCGGCACCGGGTCCCCGCAGGCAAAGGACGCCCG
This sequence comes from uncultured Clostridia bacterium, assembly GCA_947631855.1. GTDB lineage: Bacteria > Bacillota > Clostridia > Oscillospirales > Acutalibacteraceae > Acutalibacter. The sequence goes on from CANRMX010000003.1 coordinate 79,149, forward strand.
CTTGCCCATGGCCCGCAGCCCGCGCACCAGCGCCGCCGCAGAGCCCAAAGTGTCCCCATCCGGGGAGGCGTGGCAGAGGATCAGCAGATCGTCCCAGCTTTGCAGCAGGACGCAAGTTTCTTCACAGTTCATGGTACCTCTTCTTTCCAAGGGGGTTTTCGTTGGCCGCGGCGCTTATTCCTCCGGCTCGCCATCGGTCTGGGGCGGCAGGTCCAGATCATCGATGAGCCTGGAGATATGCGCCCCGTACTCGATGGAATCCGTGGGCTTGAAAATCAGCTCCGGCACATGGCGCAGATCGAGCCGCCGGCCCGCCTCCCGGCGGATGAATCCCGCCGCTGACTTCAGCCCCTGCACCGCCGTCTTGATCCGTTCCATCCCTTCCACCGTGCTGACGTACACCGTGCAGTAGGAGAGGTCGTTGGTGACCTCCACCCGCACGATGCTCAGCATGCACCCCGTCACCCTGGGGTCCTTGATCTCCCGCAGGATGGCCGTCAGTTCCCGGTGCATGTCCTCGGTGACCCGGGCAATTTTATAGCTGGGCATTGTTCTCGCTCCTTTCGCAAGCTGCGGTCTTTTCACAGCGAAAGGCCGGGCCCGCTTTCGGGCCCGAACCTTTTTCCGGGATCAGTCCCGGTATTCCTCCATCATATAGGCTTCCAGAATATCGCCCTGCTTGATGTCGCTGAATTTCTCCAGCATGATGCCGCAGTCATAGCCGTCGGCCACTTCCCGCACGTCGTCCTTGAACCGCCGCAGGGAGGCCACCTTGTCGTCGGCGATGATGATGCCGTCCCGCACCAGCCGCACCAGTGCGCTGCGGGTGATCTTCCCCGCCGTCACGTGGCCGCCGATGACCATGCCCACGTTGGAGATCTTGTAGGTCTCCCGGCACTCTGCCCGGCCCAGGAAGACCTCCCGGTACTTGGGGGCCAGCATGCCCTTCATGGCGCTTTCGATCTCCTCGATGCAGTCGTAGATGATCCGGTACAGTCGCATATCCACGCCGTCCCGCTTGGCGTTTTCCTCCGCTACCGGGTCGGGCCGCACGTTGAATCCCACGATGATGGCGTTGCTGGCGTTGGCCAGCATCACGTCGCTTTCGTTCACCGCGCCCACGGCCCCGTGGATGATATTCACCCGCACCTCCTCGTTGGAGAGCTTCTCCAGCGACTGGCGCACGGCCTCCACCGAGCCCTGCACATCGGCCTTGACGATGATCTTCAGCTCCTTCATCTCGCCCTCGCGCATCTGCTCGAACAGGTTATCCAGCGTGACCTTGGTCTGGGCGCGGAAGGTCTCCTCCTTCTGCTCGCCCTTGCGCTGCTCCACCAGCTCCCTGGCCAGCCGCTCGTCGGAGACGGCGTTGAAGGTGTCGCCGCCGGTGGGCACGTCGCCCAGGCCGGTGATCTCCACCGGCACCGAAGGCCCGGCAGATTTCACTCTCCGCCCGCGTTCATCCATCATGGACCGCACCCGGCCCACGGCAGTGCCTGCCACCACGATATCCCCCAGATTCAGGGTACCGTTTTCCACCAGCACCGTGGCGATGGGCCCCATGCCCTTGTCCAGCCGCGCCTCGATCACGGTGCCCCTAGCCGCCCGGTCGGGGTTGGCCTTGAGCTCCATCATGTCGGCGGTGAGGACGATCATCTCCAGCAGGTCGTCGATGCCCTCTTTCGTCACGGCGGAGACCGGCACGCAGGGGGTGTCGCCGCCCCATTCCTCGGGCACCAGATTGTATTCGGTGAGCTGTTCCTTCACCCGTTCCGGGTTGGCCCCGGGCTTGTCGATCTTGTTGATGGCCACGATGATGGACACCCCTGCCGCCTTGGCGTGGTTGATGGCCTCGATGGTCTGGGGCATGATGCCGTCGTCGGCCGCCACCACCAGCACCGCGATATCGGTGACCTGTGCGCCGCGGGCGCGCATGGTGGTGAACGCCGCATGGCCGGGGGTATCCAGGAAGGTGATCTCCCGGTCGCCCGTCTTGACCCGGTACGCGCCGATATGCTGGGTGATGCCGCCGGCCTCGCCCTCGGTGACGTTGGTGTGCCGGATCACGTCCAGGATGGAGGTCTTGCCGTGGTCCACGTGGCCCATGACCACCACCACCGGCGCGCGGGCGGTCAGGTTGGCCTCGTCGTCCTCGCTGTCGTCGATGATCTGTTCCTCGATGGTGACCACCACTTCTTTTTCCACCTTGGCGTGGAATTCGTCCGCCACCAGCGAAGCGGTGTCGAAATCGATGGTGTCGTTGATGGCCGCGAACACGCCCATGCTCATCAGCTTTTTGATGACTTCCGGTGCGGAGACCTTCAGCCGCAGGGCGAATTCTCCCACGGTGATCTCGTCCGGCACCTCGATGGTGATGTGCTTCGCCTTGCGCTCCTGGGCGATGCGCTGCAGGCGCTGGGCCTCGGTCTCCCGCTTGCCTCTGCGCTGCTGGCCTCTGCGCTGCTGGTTCCGGTTGGTGAACTTCTGCTTGGTCACCACGTTGTCGGTACGCACCTTCTGGTCGGCCAGCCGGTCATATTTCTCGTTGTACCGGTCGATATTCACATTGGACGCCCGGGTATCCACCACCCTGCGCACCGCCGGCTTATGCTCACCGCCCTGAGGGCGATCACTTGGCTTGACCGCAGCTGGGTTCTTTTCGCCCTGCTTGCTCCCGGCCTGAGGCCGATCACTTGGCTTGACCGCAGCTGTGCTCTTTTCGCCCGTCTTGCTCCCGGCGCCCTGAGGGCGTTCACTTGGCTTACCGCCAGTTTGTGCTTTGTCGCCCGCCTTGCTCCCGGCCTGGGGCCGTTCGCCTGGCTTGCCGCCGGCCTGTGCTTGTTCCTCCTGGCTCTCGACGGCCACGGGCGTTTCTTCTGCCTCCGGCTCCTCCAGGACGATCTCCTCTTTGGTCTGCCGCTGGGCAAAATATTCCGTCAGGCTCTCCATGTTTCGGGTCTGGGTGAACACGTCGAAGATCACGTCCAGCTCCGCTTCGTTGAGCACCGTCATGTATTTTTTCGGCTCCGTAAAATACTTCGCCAGCAGATCGATGACCTCCTTGTTGGAAATGCCCAGATCCTTCGCCACTTCCCGTACCCGGTATTTAATCATCATCTCTTGCTTCTCCTCCTTGCTCTCGTTCCGTGGGCCCCGCCGCCGTGATCGCCTTTGCAAAACCCTCGTCCAATACGCTTACCACGCCTGTCTTTATGCCGCAAGCCCGGCTGATCTCTGCCTGTGTCCGGGTGAGCCTGATCACCGGCGTCCCGGCCCGTTCCCCTTCAAATGTCAAATTCTTCCAGGTCTTCTCCGATATATCCCCGGCCGCCGCCAGCAGCCTTGCGCTGCCGTTTCTGGCCGCGGCCTTTGCCGCCTCGAATCCGATGGCCAGCTTGCCCGCCCGGCGGGCCAGCCCCAGCAGGGACAGGACCTTATCCTGCATCCTTCCCCATCTCCTCTTCCAGCCGCGCATACACCTCGTCGGGGATCTTGCAGGCGAAAGCGCGTTCCAGCCGCCGGGATTTCCGCGCCGCCCGGAGGCAGTCGGGGTCCTTGCACAGATATGCTCCCCGGCCCGGCTTTTTGCCGGTGAAGTCCAAACTGATCTCCTGGGGCAGGGGATTTCCCGCTTCGTCCGTTTTTTCCGGGCTGCGCACCACCCGCACCAGTTCTTTTTTCGGCTTCATCTCGCCGCACCCCGTGCACATCCGCATGGGGACTTTCCTTGGCCGCATTCCCTTCGCCTCCTTCGCGCCCTTGGCAAATTCCGCTCAGTCCTCGCCGTAGAATCCGCTTTCCGGCTTGATGTCGATCTTCCACCCGGTCAGCCGCGCCGCCAGCCGCACGTTCTGGCCCTTGTTGCCGATGGCCAGGGAAAGCTGATTGTCCGGCACCGTCACCTTGCAGGCCCGGGAGCCGTCCTCGGCGGGCTCCACGTTGAGCACCTTGGCGGGCGACAGCGCCGCCGCGATAAACGCCTTGGGGTCCTCGTTGTATTCGATGATGTCGATCTTTTCGCCGCCCAGCTCCGCCACGATCTCGGACACGCGCACGCCCCGGGTGCCGATGCACGCGCCCACGGCGTCCACGTCGGGGTTGTGGCTCAGCACCGCCATCTTGGTGCGGGAGCCCGCCTCCCGGGACACGCCTTTGATCTCCACGGTGCCGTCGTAGATTTCGGGCACCTCCGTTTCAAACATCCGCTTCACCAGATCGGGATGGGTGCGGGAAATAATGGCCTTGGGGCCCTTCTCGGTCTCCCGCACGTCCACCACGTACACCTTGATGTAATCGCCCTCCCGGACGTTTTCACCGCCCACCTGCTCCACCTTGGGCAGGATCGCTTCCGCCTTGCCGATGCGCAGGGACAGCGCCCCGGTCTGGGGGTCCACCCGCTCCACCAGCGCGCTCACCAGCTCCTGGTGCTTGCTCTGGAATTCCTGCAGCATCTGGCCGCGCTCGCTGTCCCGGATGCCCTGCCGGATGATGTTCCGAGCGGTCTGGGCCGCCACCCGGCCAAACTGCTTGGTGTCCAGGGCGATGCCCACGAAACCGCCCACCTCGGCCATGGGGTCCAGCTGTTTGGCGCGCTCTAAAAGGATCTCCCGGTTGGGATTCTCCACTTCCTCCACCACTTCCTTCTGGAGGTACACGTCGAACTTGCCGGTGGCCGCGTCCACATCGATGGCCACTTCCTCGTTGCCATAGCTGTTCTTGCAGGCGGTGGAGATGGCCTTCTTGATCTTATCCAGCATGAATTCCACCGGGATGCCCTTTTCCTTTTCCAGCAGGACAAGCGCCTGGAACAGTTCTTCGTTGCCGACCTTTTCAGGTTCTTTCTTTTTCGATGCCATAGTCCTCTCCCTCTTTAGAATGGTTTACTCCGTTGACGGCGCCGGGATTTTTTTGCGCCGCTCTGTTATAATTCTTCGTCTTCGTCCTCGGCCACGGCGTGGATCGCGGAGCAGTCCTTCTTCTGGACCGTCAGCGTACTGCCGTCCTCCAGCGCCAGGGAGACCTCCGCGCCCTCGCCGCCGGGGGCAAGGGTGCCGGTGAATTCCCGCCCGGCCTCGGTGGGGCGGATCAGCCGGATGTGCACCGGCCGGCCGGCGTAGGCCGTGAAGTGCTCCGGCCGGGTGAGCTTGCGCTCCAGCCCCGGAGAGGACACCTCCAGCATATATTCCTGGGGCACCGGGTCTTCCTCGTCCAGCACTGGGTCGATGGCGTGGGTCATCTCCACACAGTCGTCGATGGACACCCCGCCCTCTTTGTCGATGAGGATCCGCAAAAACCAGTCCGCGCCTTCCTTCATGTACTGTACGTCCCACAGGGTCAGTCCCAGCCCTTGGGCCAGGGGTTCCGCCAGCTCCCATACGCGGGCGGAGACGTTTCCTTTTTTTCCGGATTTTTGGGGCATATTCTCTCCCTTCCTCCGACCTGTCCGGCGCCTTTTCGGCCCCGGTGATCGGTAAAGCCGGGTTGCGCTAAAGTGGGTGCAGCGTTTTGCTGCACCCACTTTCATCCCTATACTATGGCGATTATAGCACTGTTCCCACGGAAAATCAAGGGTTTTTCTGCAAATCTTCCCGTTTTTTATGCTTCCAGCTGCCGGGAAAGGAACATGGCCGCCGCTTTCACGCTTTCCGCCGCCTCGCTGCTGAGCTTGGGCGGGGATTTCTCCCCCTTGAGCAGCACCACGCCGCCCATCACGTCTCCCACCGAGATCACCGGGAAAACCGCCAGCGCCGCCGCCGGCACGTCCTTGCAGGCCAGCACGGTGCCCTCGCCGTCGGTGATGAAGTTCCGCCGGGAGCGGAGCAGCTCGTCCAGCTGGGGCGCGATGCCCTTGTGCAGCAGGTCTTTCTTGGCGCTGCCCGCCACCGCGATGATCTGTTCCGTATCGCACACCGCCGCCCCGTGGCCGGTGAGGCTCACCAGCGCCTCGGCATAGGCCTGGGCCAGCTGGGACATCTCCCCCACGGGAGAATACTTTTTCAGGATCACCTCGCCGGACACGTCGGTGAAGATCTCCATGGGCATCCCTTCCCGAATTTTGAGGGTGCGGCGGATCTCCTTGGGGATCACCACCCGCCCCAGATCGTCGATCCTCCGCACGATCCCTGTCGCTTTCATACGATTACCTCTTTCCTGTGTATTGATTTGGCCGCTGCAGCCGAAAAGTGTTTGCAAATTCGCTTGCGTGAGGTTAGTATTCGCCGGGAAACCGGGTTTATCCTTTTTCGATTGATTTTTGCAGGCTGAGCCTGCACGCGCTTCGCGTTTCGCACGCTTTAGAGCGTGCTGGTGCGATTGAGAAACAACTCGGCCGGTCGCGGAACTTTTTGCCTGCTGGCCGAGGGTGCGTTGCTGTTTGTGCTCACTTTTGGGCGCGACCCAACGGACAGAGAAAAGTCCCTCCCCAATGGGGAGGGACGATTGCTATTGAGATTCACAGCCAATCGGTGCAGACATAGCACACCTTCGTCCTGCACGTAATTGATTCCGCGACCGGGCACTTGTTTCCAGCACTCACAAGCGCACGCAAACGTGCGCGTCACGCGTCGCGAAAACGGCGTCACGCCGTTAGAAGAGGCTGGGAAGGTCTTCGCCGTTGAGGAGGGCGTCCAGATAGCGGACGACCTTGTCCACGTCGGCGGTGCGCATCTGGCCGTTGTAGTCGCCGTTGAGCAGGGCCGCGTAGCGGTCGGTACCGGCCTCACAGAACAGCACCTCGTCCGGGGCGGTGTTGTCGAAATACTCATAGCGGAGGCTGAGCACCACGGCCTTTTCGTCATACTCCGTCTGCTCGGAGTTCAGCGCCGGGATGGCCATGGCCTGGCTGTAGAAATGCCGGTATTCGTCGGCGTCGATCTCCCCGCCGCCCTCCTCGGTGACGGCCAGATCGTAATTGGTCGTCGTTTCGGTGGAGGTCTCCTCGTTGACGGTGCGGGTGACATCGAACACATGGGTCTTGCCGTTGGCCGTCACCGTCAGGCGCTGCACGTTGTCCGCCTGGGCCACCATCACGTAGCTCATGCGCAGGGCGCCCAAAGACTGCTCCGCCCAGCAGGCCACGGTGTCCTTTGCCACCTGGTAGATCACGTCGTTGTTGTCGCACAGCAGATTCCGGTACCCGTCCGCCGCCGCGCTCACCGCCAGGGTGTGGGTCTGGCCGTTGAGGGTGAATTCCACCTGGGCAAAGGGCTCGTCCAGGCCGTATTCCGCCAGCAGCTCGTCGGTGATCCCCACCGCCATGACCTTGCTGGCCGTCAGGGATTTCATCCCGTCGATCATTTCCAGGAAGGCCGTGTTGCCCGATTCCGCAGACACCGGCTCGGTGATGCGGTACTCGCTGAGCATCCCCTCGTCCCACTTCACGGTGATGGGCTCCGGGAAATTGGTGCCGGTGAAGCGGATGGAGCTCATGAGATCATAGGCGGTGGCTCCGGCGGCCTGCTGCTCCTCGCTGAGCACCCGGTCGGAAATGGTATACAGAGAGGTGCTGATAAAGGCCGTGGGCGCTCCGTACAGCAGGCTGGACACCCCGGAAAGGATGTACACCTTGCCGTCTTTGAGCACATACCGGCCGGAAGTCTCCGCGGCCTCGTTGCCCAGCACCAGCGTGTCCCCAGTGCCGTCGGTGTAGGTGATCTCCACCTCCGCCGCGTCCGCGCCTTTCAGGCCGAAATCCGCCAGATTGGCGATCTCGCCCAGCTCCCGGGCGGTGGAGGCGGAGAACAGGCTCTCCGCCGCGGTGCCTATGGAGCTTTCCAGCAAGTTGTAGTCGTCATAGCCCTCCAGGGTGAAGACCACGCCGTTCGCGCCCTGCTGCCCCAGCATCCGGTATTCGCCGTTGGGATTCTTCACCAGGATGGCTTCCACATCCCCTGCGCCGTGCTGGAACAGAGCTTCCTTTTCCGGCAGGGAGGCGGTTTGGGAGGACACAGGGTCTTCCTGCGCCTCTCCGGCCTGGGGCCAGAAGGCCACGGCGGCGGCCACGCCGCCCAGCACCGCCAGCACCAGCGCCAGGATCAATAGATTCCGCAAATTCTTCTTCATAGGCTTACAGGTGCCTCCTCTTGAGGAAGATCACCAGACCCACGATGAGGATCACCACAGGCAGGCCGATGGTGAACACGCCCAGGCCCAGCAGGGTGATGGTCTGGGCCGACATGCTGATGTCCATGGTGTTGGTCTGCACGGGATTGGAATACACCGTGACGGAGCTGCCGCCGGTGCCCGTGCCGTAGCGCATCAGGTCGGTGAGATACTGACCGTTGTCAAAGGCGGAGGTATTCACCAGGTTGTCGATAAATACATAGGAGGAGCCGAACACGAACAGGTTCCGCCGGTAGTCTTCGCCGTCCAGCTGGACGTATTTGATGGAGACCGTGGCGGTGGTCTGCACGCCGGTGCTGGGGTTTTCCTTCTCCGCCTCGGTCATGTCGTCGGTGACCACATAGCCCGTGTCGGCGGTCTGCCACAGCCACTGGGCGCCGATATCGCCCACGCCGGAGAACAGCACCGTCAGCGGCGAGCTGTAGGGTGCGGTGAGCAGGCTATAGGAGCCGTCCATCACGTCCGTGTTGGGGTTCATCAGCACGAAGGCCTCGTCGTAGCTGGCCTGGCGGCTGTCGTCACTTTCATACACCATGCCGGGCTCCACCCGCACGCCCCATTCCTCCAGGAAACGGGCCAGATTGGGCAGCTCGCCCTGCTGGGGATGGCAGGTGACGATCAGGTTCAGGTTGTCCTTGCGCTCCTCGTCGTCCATATAGGCGCGGATCTTCTCCAGCTCGCCCTCGGAGTAATCGTTGGTGGGGGTGGGCAGCATCAGGATCTGGGTGTTCTCGGGCAGCTCCTCGGTGAGGATGTTGAAGGTGGTCACCTCATAATTCTGCCGCTCCATCAGGGTGGTGAAGTCGTTAAGGCTGCCGTCCAGCATATCCCCATGGCCCAGGGCGATGGCCACCACCGGCACCTTGTCCATGTTCGCGATCTCCATCGCGCCGGCCAGCGAACTGTCCACGTTGGTGTAGGTGCGGATCTGGCCGGTGGAGCTGTCCTGGGTCATGTCGAACAGGTCGTCGGGCCGCAGCACCTTGTGGCGCTTATCGGTCTCCACCAGCACGCAGCCGCTGGTGAGGGATTCATCCGCATACTTGGAGATGAAATCGGGATTGAGGTCGGGGTCCACGAATTCCATGGAGATGAGGGGATTGCACTCCACCAGCCGCTCCGCCAGGTTGGCCACCTGGCTGAATTCCAGCCCGTAACTGCTGTACAGCTGGTCTTTGCGGTAGGCGTCCTCAGAGCCGATGAGGTAGATGCGCGTTTCGTTCTGCACGCCCTCGGCCACGGTCTGCGCCTGTTCGGAAAGGGTGTTGAAGCCCTGGGCGGTCATGTCGATATTCATGGAGGGGAAGCGGTCGGTGAGCAGGCTCACCAGGATGTTGATCACCACCACCACGGCCACGAAGATCACGGTGAGCAGGGTGGCCATGCCGCCCCGCTTGAACTTCTCCGTGCGCAGCAATCTCATGATCGACTTCTTCTTACTTTGGCCCGCAGTCGCTGCGGTATCGGCAGCCTGAGGCTGTTCACTTGGCTTACCGATAGTTTCTTCTTTTTCGCCCGTCTCGCTCCCGGCAGCCTGAGGCTGCGCGCTCTTGACTTGACCAACAGTTTCTGTGTTGTCGCCCGACTGGCTCCCGTCAGCCTGAGCGCCCTGAGGGCGTTCACTTGGCTTATCGGTAGTTTCTTCTTTTTCGCCTGTCTGGCCGGTGGGTTGCTCGACGGCCTCTGCGGGCTCTTCCGTCTGGCCCTCGGGCCGGGTATTGGGCTCGTTCTCCTGCTCGGGCAGGTCGTTATAGTAATCCATCTTTGCACCTCCTAATTAGTTCCAACGGCGGCTTTCCAGCCGGCGCGCGGTCAGGAAGACAAACACGGCCATGACGCTGAGGAAAAACACGGTGCTGGAGATACTGAAAATTCCCTGGGTGAACACGTTGTACCGGGTGTTGAAGGAGATCCATCCCACCACCGCGTGGAACACCGCGTTGCTGGTGACAGAGGCCAGGTTGTCGATATACATCAGCGCCACCGCCACCACAAAGGTGCCGATCGCCGCGATGATCTGGCTGATGGTCAGGCTGGAGATGAACACCCCGATGGAGATCATTGCGCCGCCATACAGCACGGTGCCCAGATAGTATCCGATGATCTCGCCCCAGGGCGGGCTGGAAAAGAAGGAGATGGCCACCGCCGGCAGCAGGGCCAGGGTGGAGGCCAGCACGAACACCGTCAGGCAGGCCAGGAACTTCCCCAGCACGATGGACGCCACGCCCACCGGCGCGGTGAGCAGAGCCTGATCGGTCTTGTTTTTCTGGTCATCCGTCATACTGCGCATGGTGATGATGGGGATGATCATCATGCTGAAAGAGAACATGGTGCTGTAGATCCAGCTGATCATGCCCGTGGAGCCCACGGCCATCACCTGGAAATAGAAAAATCCGTACAGGGCCAGCAGCACGGCCACGCACACGTAGCCCACCGGCGAATTGAAAAAGGAGCGCAGCTCCCGTTTATAGATCGCTCTCATCGGTCTTTCCCTCCTTGAAGCAGCTCGGCATGGTCCATCTCGTCCCCATATTCCTCCGCGACCGCCGCGTTATCAGAGGTGGTCAGCTGCAGGAACAGGTCTTCCAGCGTCAGGTCCATGCTCTTCAGGGCCATCATGGGCCAGCCCCTGCGGGTCATCAGGGCGAACAGGTCCCGCCTGGGGTCGCTGTTGGGGTCGGTCTCGATGCTGATCTCGAAGACCCCCGGTTCCTTCTCGCCCAGAGAGATCACTTCCTGCACCCTGGGCAGCGCCCGGATGGCGTGCACCATCTCCCGCTCGGGGCCCTCGGCCCGAAGCAGCAGCCGGTGATCCTTGGAGAGATCGTGGGACAGGGTGTCGGTGGCGCCGTCGGCCACCAGCCTGCCGTTATTGATGACGATGATCCGCTCGCACACGGCCTGCACCTCCGGCAGGATGTGGGAGCTCAAAATCACCGTGTGGTTCTTGCCCAGCCGCTTGATCAGATCCCGGATCTCGATAATCTGCTTGGGGTCCAGGCCCACGGTGGGCTCGTCCAAAATCAGCACCGGGGGATTGCCCACCAGCGCCTGCGCGATGCCCACGCGCTGCTTATAGCCCTTGGAGAGGTTGCCCACCAGCCGGTTGTACACTTCCTCGATGCGCACCAGCTGGCAGATCTCCTGCAAATGCTTTTCCCGGGGCAGCTTCACCTTTTTCAGGTCGTACATGAAGTTCAGATATTCCTTCACCGTCATGTCCATATAGAGGGGCGGCTGCTCGGGCAGGTACCCGATGAGCTTTTTCACTTCCAGCGGCTCGTCCAGGGTGTTCTTCCCGGACACCAGCACCTCGCCGGAGGTGGCCGACAGGTACCCGGTGATGATGTTCATCGTGGTGGATTTCCCCGCGCCGTTGGGCCCCAGGAAGCCCACGATGGTGCCTTCCTCCACTGTAAAACTCACCCGGTCCACCGCAAGATTTGTGCCGTACCGTTTTGTGAGATTTCTGACCTCGATCATTGTCGCAAATTCCTCCTGTCTTTCCGTCTTACCTCGCACCCTACAATATACCGCAAAATGTTGAACTTTGCAAGTCCTTTCACAGATTCTTCTGTGAATTTTGCGGGAATTGTCCTTTATGATTGATTTTACCCGGCTTCTGTGAACTTTCTGTGAAGGCCCGGTGAGGGGCAAATGGTCTTGACGGGAAAGGGCGAAAAGCATACAATAAGGGGTGGAAATCGAGGTGACTGCTTTGGCGGATTTTCTTCCCTTCCCGGGCATCCGGCCGGAAAACGGGGACTGGCTGCGCCCCGCCTGGTCGGCCTCTCCCGGCGGAGCCGTCCCCATCCCGCAGGTCAAGCAGGACCTGTGGGCGGGGCTCTATCTCTACGCCATCGAAAAGGACGGCCAGCGCTTTTTGGGATTCTTCTGCAAGCTGCGGCTGGCGGAATTTTCCACGGGCATCGTGCAAGTGGGGGAGAATACCCCCGAAGACGCTGCGTCCCAGCCCGGCTGGGACCCCGTGTGGGCCGCCTATGACGATCCCCGCGGAGTGACGGCAGCCCGGCTGGGCAATCTCATCCGCACCGTCCCGCCCCGGTACGACCGCCTGCTGGACGGCGCCCGGCACCGGCTGTGGGTGGTCAACGATCCGGTGGCCATCACCGCCCTGCGGGAGGACCTGTGCGATCGGCCCCTGACCCTCCAAAGGGGACTGGGCGCATACCGGGCGGCGCTGGCCCGCAGGCGTTCCCTTGGGGACGGTGCCTTGTGGACGGACGAAACCGAATTCTGCTTCGCGCTGCTGTCGGCGGCGGGAGAAGCCGATCTCCCCATCCAGGCCGGCTGGGTGCTGTATCCCGAGGCATTGGATGCCGGGCAGACGGTCTAAGACGCCATAAAAAAGTAAAATGGATAAATGTGCCTATAGTATTGACGAAGTGTGTACAATAGGTATATAGTAAGTAAGGAAAGGAGGCGCGTACTATGACGCCGGTTAGCACCAACATCAAAATAGACCCTGTCTTGAAGGAACAGTCGCAGGTCCTTTTTGAGAGCTTCGGGCTCAGCCTGAGTGCCGCCATCAATATGTTTTTGCGGCAGGCCGTTCGGGAGCAGGCCATTCCTTTTCGCGTAGGGAATCCGCTTCCCAATTTGGAAACGCTCCAGGCCATAGAGAACGCACGGCAGGGGATAGGACTGAGCCGGAGTTTCACCTCTGTTTCTGCCCTGATGGAGGACTTGGATGCTGACGATAAGCATTGAGCGCGAAGCTAAAAAGTTTTAACAAGCAAAGAGGTTAAAAAAATGAAGCTATCCGAAAAGACCCTGCACGAAAAGGAGATCTACAACGGCCGGATCATCCGCGTCCATGTGGACGACGTGGAGCTGGAGAACGGCGCCCGGGGCATGCGGGAAGTGGTGGAGCATCCCGGCGGGGTGTGCGTGGCCGTCCTCACCGGGCAGAACGAGCTGATCTTCGTACGGCAGCTGCGCTATCCCTACAAGGAGGTGCTGCTGGAGCTGCCCGCCGGCAAGCTGGAGCCCGGCGAAGACCCCTATGCAGCCATGCTGCGGGAGCAGCTGGAGGAGACCGGCACCCGGGGCGAGCACTACATTTTCCTGGGCAATTTGTATCCCACCCCCGGCTACTGCGGGGAGATCATCCGCCTCTGGGCCTGCCGGGCGGTGGAAGCCACCGGGGAGCTCCACCTGGACGAGGACGAATTCCTCACCAATGAGCGCATCCCGCTGGACAAGGCCGTGGAGATGGTGCTGGCCAATGAGATCCCCGACGCCAAGACCCAGGTGGGTATTCTGAAAACTGCCGCCCTGGTGGAAAAGGGGCTGCTGTAACGCTTGACGAGCCTTGGGGAACCCCCTGCAGAGGGTTCCCAAAAATCTAATGTATTTATATCAGCCGCCCGGCGGCACAGACTTTTTGTAACGCTACAAGAGCCTCCCCTTTCGGGGAGGCTCTTTCAATTACTGCTATGATCTTTACGCTTCGTCCTCGGGCAGGTCTTCCTCGGCTTCCTCCGGGCCGTCATCCTCGGGCAGCGCGTCCTCGGTCTCGCCCTCCTCGTGGGGCACCCGGGCCAGAGTGACCACCCGGTCCCCTTCCGCCAGCCGCATGACCCGCACGCCCTTGGCGGGCCGGGCACAGACGCGCACGGAATTGGCCTCGATGCGGATAATCACGCCCTCCTGGGAGATCAGGATGATGTCGTCGTCCAGATCCACCGCCTTGATGCCCGCCACGCTGCCGAATCGCGCGGTGTGATAGTTGAGCAAGCCCTTGCCGCCCCGGTGCTGCAAGCGGTAATCCTCCGGCGCGGACAGCCGCCCGAAGCCGGTCTCGGTGACGGTAAGCACCAGACTGCCCTCCCGCAGGATGGACATCCCCACCACGCAGTCGCCGGGCTGGAGATCCAGCGCCCGCACGCCCCGGGCGGTGCGGCCGATCTCCCGCACGTCGGTCTCGTAGAAGCGGATGGCGTAGCCGTTTCGGGTGGCCACCAGCAGATCGTCGTGGCCGTCGGTGACCCGCACCCAGCTCAGCTCGTCGTCCTCGTCCAGATTGATGGCGATCAGCCCCGCCTTGCGGATGTTCTCATAGGCCGACAGCCGCGTCCGCTTGATCACGCCGCTGCGGGTGACCATCACCAGATATTTGTCGTCGCTGAAGGATTCCACCCGGATCATGGAGGTGATCTTTTCCTCGGGCTGCAGGGGCAGCAGATTTTTGATATTCATGCCCCGGCTGGTGCGGCCACCTTCGGGGATCTCATAGCACTTGAGCCGGTAGACCAGGCCCCGGTCGGAGAAGAACAGGATGCGGTCGTGGCTGCCCGTGACGAACAGCTCCGTGGCCACGTCCTCCTCCCGGCGGGTCATGCCGGCAACGCCCCGGCCGCCCCGTTTTTGGGTGTGGTACACGTCCATCTTCTGGCGCTTCACATACCCGAAGTTGGTCAGGGTCAGCACGCATTCCTCTCGCGGGATCAGGTCTTCCACGTCCACCTCCCCGGAAATGGCCGCGATCTCGGTGCGCCGGTCGTCGCCGAAGCGCTGCTTCATATCCAGCGCCTCGTCCTTGATGATGGCCAGCCGCCGGGTTTCACTCTGGAGGATTTCGCTGAGATCGGCGATCTTGTCATGGAGCTCCTGGAGCTCGCTTTCGATCTTTTGAATCTCCAGCCCGGCCAATTGTCCCAGCTGGAACCGGCAGATGGCGTCGGCCTGCACGTCGTCGAAGCCGAACTGCTCCATCAGCGCGGCCTTGGCCTCTGCCCGGCCGCCCCTGCAGGCCCGGATGGCGGCGATGATCTCGTCAACGATGTCGATGGCCTTCTTGAGGCCCTCCAGAATGTGGGCCCGTTCCTGGGCTTTTTTGAGATCGAAGGCCGTGCGGCGGGCCACCACTTCGGACTGGAACTGGATGTACTTCTCCAAGATGCCCCGCAGGTTGAGAATTTCCGGCCGGCCGTTGACGATAGCCAGCATGATCACGCCGAAGGTGATCTGCAGCTGGGTGAGGTTGAACAGATTATTCAGAACGATCTGGGGCGAAGCCTCCCGCTTCACGTCGATGACGATGCGCATGCCGTCCCGGTCGGAGTGGTCGTCCACGTTGGAGATGCCCTCCAGACGCTTTTCCTTCACCAGGTCGGCGATGCTCTCGATCAACCGGGCCTTGTTCACCTGATAGGGCAGCTCGGTGACCACGATCTTGGCGCGGCCAGACCGCTCGTCCTCCTCGATCTCCGCCCGGGCCCGCACCGTGATCTTGCCCCGGCCCGTGGCGTAGGCGGCACGGATGCCGCTGCGGCCCATGACGATGCCGCCGGTGGGGAAGTCCGGCCCCTTGATGTGCTCCATCAGCTCCTCCAGCGAGGCGTCGGGGTTGTCGATGAGGCAGCACACGCCGTCGCACACCTCGCCCATGTTGTGGGGCGGGATGTTGGTGGCCATGCCCACCGCGATGCCCGTGGAGCCGTTGACCAGCAGGTTGGGGAAGTGGCAGGGCAGCACTGTGGGTTCCTGCAGCCGGTCGTCGTAGTTGGGCTGGAAATCCACCGTGTCCTTGTCGATATCGCTGAGCATGGCCACGGAGAGCTTGCTCATCTTGGATTCGGTATATCGATAGGCGGCAGGCGGGTCGCCGTCCACGGAGCCGAAGTTGCCGTGGCCGTCCACCAGCATATACCGCTGGGAGAAATCCTGGGCCAGCCGCACCAGGGCGTCGTACACCGAGGCGTCGCCGTGGGGGTGATAGCTGCCCAGCACCGAGCCCACCGTGTCCGCGCACTTGCGGTAGGGGCGCTCCGGCCAGAGGCCGTTTTCATACATGGTGTACAGGATGCGCCTGTGCACCGGCTTCAGGCCGTCCCGCACGTCGGGCAGGGCCCGCTGCACGATCACCGACATGGAGTAATCCAAAAAGGACTGCTCCATCTCCTTGGTCAGGTTGACGTCGATCACCCGGCCGCGGCCGCCGCCATCCTCGGGGGGCATGGGGGTTTGTGTATTTTCATCCATCTGCGGTCACTCTCCTTATACGTCCCAGTTGGCTTTCTGGGCGTTCTCCACGATGAAATCCCGCCGGGGCTCCACCTTGTCGCCCATGAGCACCGTAAAGACCTTGTCCGCCTCTACCGCGTCCTCCACTTCCACCCGGCGCATGGTGCGCACCGCCGGGTCCATGGTGGTCTCCCACAGCTGGTCGGAATCCATCTCGCCCAGGCCCTTGTACCGCTGCACGTCATAGCCGCTGCCCAGCTCCGCCATGATCCTGTCCCGCTCGGGGTCGGAATAGGCATAGTAGTGCCGGCGGCCCTTGGTGATCCGGAACAGGGGCGGCTGGGCCAGATACACATGGCCCTGCTCCACCAGCGGCCGCATGTACCGGAAGAAGAAGGTCAGCAGCAGCGTGCGGATGTGGGAGCCGTCCACGTCGGCGTCGGCCATGATGATCACCTTGCCGTACCGCAGCTTGGCGATGTCGAAATCCTCGCCGATGCCCGTTCCCAGGGCGGTGACCACCGGCATCAGCTTTTCGTTGCCGTATACTTTGTCCAGCCGGGCCTTTTCCACGTTGAGCATCTTGCCCCACAGCGGCAGGATGGCCTGGAATTTCCGGTCTCTGCCGCCCTTGGCGGAGCCGCCTGCGGAATCGCCCTCCACGATGTAGATCTCCGTTTCCTCCGGGTCCCGGGATTGGCAGTCCGCCAGCTTGCCCGGCAGGGAGTTGCTTTCCAGGGCGGTCTTGCGCCGGGCCAGCTCCCGGGCCTTCCGGGCGGCCTCCCGGGCACGGGAGGCGGTGAGGGCCTTGTCGAAGATGGCCCGTGCCGTGGCCGGGTTCTCCTCCAGGAAGGTCATCATCTTCTCCGTCACCAGGGAATTCACCAACGACGTGATCTCCGTATTACCCAGCTTGGCCTTGGTCTGCCCCTCAAACTGGGCCTCCTTCACCTTCACGCTGATGACGCAGGTCAGCCCTTCCCGCACGTCCTCGCCGGAGAGGTTCTTGTCCGTCTCCTTGAGGATATTGTACTTGCGGGCGTAGTCGTTCATCACCCGGGTGAGGGAGCGCTTGAAGCCGTCCTCATGGGTGCCGCCGTCGGTGGTGTGGATGTTGTTGGCAAAGGAGAGGATCAGCTCGTTATAGCTGTCGGTGTACTGCATGGCGATCTCCGCCGTGGAATTGCCGTCGGCGGCCTCCGCGCCGAAGCGGATGATCTCGGGGTGGACGGTCTCCGCCGCCTTCTTCTCGTTGAGGTATTCCACGAACTGGCTGATGCCGCCTGCATAGCAGTAGGTGTTGGAAACGGTCTCCTCGGTGTCCTGCTCCTCCGGGTCCCGGTCTTTCAGGGGCCGCTCGTCGATGAGCTGGATATTCACCCCGGCGTTGAGAAAAGCCTGCTCTCTCAGCCGGGTCTGCAGGGTCTCATAGGAATAGGTAGTGGTCTCCTTGAAAATTTCCGGATCGGCCTTGAACACCACCACAGAGCCTCTGGTGCGGCCTTCCGGGGCCGGGCCCCGGTTTTCCAGTTCGGTGACGGCGTGGCCGCGCTCGAAGCGCTGATAATAGAGCTGGCCCTCGTGGACCACCTCCACCTCCAGCCATTCCGAAAGGGCGTTGACCACCGAAGCGCCCACGCCGTGGAGGCCGCCGGAGACCTTATAGCTGCCGCCGCCGAATTTGCCGCCGGCGTGGAGGATGGTGAACACCACGGTGACGGCGGGCAGGCCGGTCTTGTGCTGCACGCCTACCGGGATGCCCCGGCCGTTGTCGGACACATAGATGATATTCCCGGGCAGGATGCGCACCACGATGGTATCGCACGCCCCGGCCAGCGCCTCGTCGATGGCGTTGTCCACGATCTCATACACCAGGTGGTGCAGCCCTCTGGGGCCGGTGGAGCCGATATACATACCGGGCCGCTTGCGCACCGCCTCCAGGCCCTCCAGCACCTGGATCTGGTCGCCGTCATATTCCTGATCGGGCGCGGCCTCAAAAGCGCCGCCCAAATCGTTCAACTGCTCCTGATTCTCTGGATACTTCAAACTGTTCCCCGCCTTTTCTGCGCAGTGATTCTCTGCGGATGTGCTCACATATATAAATAGTATACCATTTTTTGTGCCTTTTGTAAACACAAAAAAAGCCCGGAACCGGCGCAACGGTGGCCAAAGTTTCGGGCGAAAAAGGGGCAAAAACCGTTCATTTTTCAGTTTTCATCCGGTTTCGAGGATTCCTGCGGCGCCATGTGCCGCGCGGCGTAGCTGGGGTCGTCATACCGCTTGAAATACGCATCGTTGGAGAGCGACACTTCCTCGTCGATGGAAAGCCGCCGGGCCCGGGTAGATTCGGCCCGGGCCGCCGGTTGGGGCGTCTCCGCCTGTGCGGGCTTCAAAGGCGCGTAGCCGTCCACAGCCTGCCGGGATACGGCAGACTGTCCGTTGGTGGGCTGCACCCGTGCTGCAGCTTCGGGAGAACGCCGCACGCCCTGCACGGGCACCGGCGGGTAGATCTTCACATCCTCGTCCGGGAGATCGTGCACCGCGGATTGGAATATCCGCATGTCCGCATCGGCCTGCCGGACGGGCCTGGGTACCGGCCCGGTGACGGAGACCGCCGGCGGGAGATAATCCTCGTCCTCCTCCTCATACAGCGGGCGCTGGCTTTGGGTGTCCTGCCGCCGGACCTGCTCCTTGGGGCTGCGGTACACCTTCTTGATCACCGGCTTGGCCAGGTACACCATGAACAGGCTGATGAGATAAAACAGCACGAAGGGCAGCAGCACCTGCAGCACCGTGGAGAAGGTCAGGTCGCCCAGAATATACCGGTGGAAAAAATACATCGCCCCGCCGCTGAACACCGCCAGCAGCGCGAAGACGTAGATCAGCGGGGACAGGTACACATTGGAGATGCCTCCGCACCGCGGGCAGCAGTATTCGCCCTGCTTCTTGAGGGACCAGGTGCGGATGAGATTCACCCGCTTCTTGCAGTACGGGCACACGGGCACGCCGAAATATCGCATTATTTCTTGCTCCTTCCTCGTGGATCGAATTCAGAGGGTCTCCAGTCCCAGCCCCGCCCTTGCCCTGCGCAGCAGCGTGGCCGGAGAAATCTGGGAGAGATAGATCACCGTGCCCCGCTTTTCTCTGCACACCACAAAGGCTTTGGGCAGTTCATCGGACACGTTGACCACCCGGTTTTCCCGCTGGGCGCGGTTCAAAAATTCCCGGGTGTGCTTGGAAACGGTGGCGTTGTCCAGATCAAACACTCCGAGAATGGTATCGGTACGCACAATGGTATCCTGCCCCAAATGCAGGTACATTTTCCTCATCCTTTCACACAGTCTCCGGGGTAATTTTGCCTGCCTCCACCCGAAACCGTTTGCCGGTCTCCTGCAGGCCCGCCGTTTCCGGGCTGCAGCAGGTGATAAAGACCTGCCGCCCGTGGAGGTGGTTCAGCAGGTAATCCTGCCGGCTCTGGTCCAGTTCGCTCATCACGTCGTCCAGCAGCACGATGGGCGTTTCGCCGGAGGCCCCGGCCAGCGTCTCCGCCTCGGCCAATTTCAGCGCCAGCACCGTGCTGCGCTGCTGCCCCTGAGAGCCGAAAGACCGTGCCGACAGCCCGTGGAGGAAAAGCTCCAGATCGTCCCGGTGCGGGCCGTAGGAGGTAAACCCCGTGCGGATGTCGGAAGCCTCCACCCGGCGCAGTTCCGCCAGAAAAGCCTCCTCCGCCTCCCCGGCGGTGAAGGATTCGGACAGCCCCTTCACCGAGGGCACGTAGGCCGCTTCCAGCGACTCTTTTCCCTTGGAGATGCCTGCGTAGATATCCGCGGCCCGGGCCGCCATCCGGCCCACGTAGTTCCTGCGCTCCACCATCACGGCGGCGCCCAGCTTGGCCAATCGGGCGTCCCAAACCTCCAGCGTGTCCCGCAGTTCGGGAAAGCGAAATAAATCCTTCAAAAGCGCGTTGCGCTGCAAAAGCGCCCGGTTGTACATCCCTAAAGCCCCTGCAAAGCCCGGCCGCAATTGGCACAGCGCGCCGTCGATAAAGCTGCGGCGGCGGTGGGGGCCTTCTTTCACCAGCAGCAGGTACTCCGGGGAGAAGATCACCGCCCGCACCTTGCCTACCAGCGCCGACCCGGTCTTTTTGGCCACGCCGTTGATCACCGAGCTGCGCCGGCCGTTTTCGATTTGCAAGACCGCCTTCTG
Source organism: uncultured Clostridia bacterium (assembly GCA_947631855.1). Taxonomy (GTDB): domain Bacteria; phylum Bacillota; class Clostridia; order Oscillospirales; family Acutalibacteraceae; genus Acutalibacter. The sequence goes on from CANRMX010000003.1 coordinate 99,465, forward strand.
GTCCCGCTCCTCGCTGAAAAAATCCATCGCCAGCGCGGCCGAGGGCGCGTTCTTCCCGTCGGCGCCCAGCACGGGCAGCTCCCCGTCCTTTGCGCCCCGGAAGGAGTGCCCGCCGGTAAAGAGCCACAGGGCCTCCAGCAGATTGGTCTTCCCCTGGGCGTTGTCGCCGTAGATCACGTTGACGCCTGCATGGGGGAAAATCTCGGTATCCTCTAAATTGCGAAAGGACCGGGTGGCCAGCCGTTTCACGATCATGAAAAACCACCCATCCTTTCAATCCAGTTTTATCCCACCTGGGCCGTGCGGCCGCGATAGGCCACCACGTCGCCGGGTATGAGTTTCCTGCCCCGCTGGGTGCAGGTCTCTCCGTTCACCTGCACTTCTCCGCCCTGCACCACGGTCTTGGCCTGGCCGCCGGTCTCCAGCAGCCCGGCAAATTTCAAAAACGCGTCCAGCCGGATAAACGGGGTCTCAATGGTCACGATCTCCATAGACTCTCTCCCGTTTATTCAGACCGCAGCCGCACCGGCAGCACCAGGAACAGGAAGCTGTCCCCGTCCTTGGGGGTGACGGTCATGGGGGCCAGGGGCCCGCTGAGCTGGAACCGCACCTCGTCGCACTCGGTGTTCCGCAGGGCGTCCAGCAGATAGCGGTTGTTGAAGCCAATCTCCAGGGTATCGCCGGTCATCTCCACGTTGACCCGGTCGCTGGCCCGGCCCATCACCGTGGTGCACAGCAGCTTAATCTCCCCGTCTTCGAACAGGCAGCGCACCGGACTGCGCAGCCGGTCGGTGATCAGCAGGGAGACGCGCTCCACACTTTCGATCATTTCCCGGGTCTTCACCACCACCTGGGTCTTGCCCTCCGGCGGGATGGCCGATTTGTAATTGATGAACTCTCCGCTGAGCAGGCTGGAGATCACGGTATAGTTGTCGATGGTAAAGAGGATGTGCCTGCGGCCCGCGGCGATCTCCACCGGGTCGTCGGTGTCCTTCAAGAGCTTCAGCACTTCGCTCAGCGTTTTGCCCGGCACCACGAAGGACAGGTCTTCGGGGAAGTCGATGGGCTCGCTGCGGATGGCCAGCCGGAAGCCGTCGATGGACACCACGTCCAGCCTGCCGTTTTCGATCTGGAACAGGCTGCCCTGCATCACGGGCTTGGCGTCGGATTCGCCCACGGCGAACAGCGTTTGGCGGATCATGCTCTTGAGCAGGCTGGAGGGCAGCTTCAGCGCCGTGGCCTCGGAGACCTTGGGCAGCTCCGGGAATTCCTCCGCCGCGATGGCGATGATGGAGAACCGGCTCATGCCGCTTTCGATGGTGGTCATGTTCTTGTCGTCCACGGTGACGGTGATGTTTTCGTCGGGCGTCCTGCGCACGATGTCGGAAAAGATCCGGGCGGGCAGGGCGGCCTTGCCGGTCTCCTCGATCCGGGCGGGAATGGCCGTGGTGATGCCCAGCTCCAGGTCGTATGCGCAGAGCTCCAGGCCGGTCTCCGTGGCGGTGAGCAGGATGCACTCCAGCGCCGGCACGGAGGTTTTGGAGGAAACGGCCCGCTGCAAATTGGAGACGGCTTCGGTGATTTCGCTTTTGGATACGGTGATTTTCATCTTGATGTACTCCTTATGATGATGGGATGATTGTGTACAAAGTTTGCCGCGAAAGACTTTTCCACCGAGGGCTGGCTTGCTGTGGAATCTTCCTGCCCACCGCCCTCTAAAAGTCTTTCTCTGAACTGTATGGATTTAGACGTAGTAGTAGTGCTGTGGATACTGTGCAAAAGGGCCGCTGATCCCGAAAAGCCGGGAAAAACTTTTTGCTGCCCGTCGGTTTGCAAATCGTGGAAAAAGTGGAAAGATTCGGGCGATTGCACAGCTTGTGGAAAACTGCCCTGTGGAATGTGCAGGCGGCGGTGGAAAATTACTGGTCCCGGATGTTCTTGATGATGTCGTTGATGATGTCCCGGGTCCGGGAATCGGTCTTCACCCGCTGCTCGATCTGGCTGGTGGCGTATACCACCGTGGAGTGGTCTCTGCCGCCGAAGGTCTTTCCGATCTCCACCATGGAAAGGTCGGTGATCTCCCGCACGATGTACATGGACACCTGCCGGGCCATGGAGATATTGGCGTTCCGCTTCTTGGAGAGGATGTCCTCGGGGGTCACGTTGCCGTAGGTGCGGGCCACCTCCTCGATGATCTTGTCCACCGTCACCGGGGCGGGCTGGGAATTGTTGATGATGTCGCTGATGGCCGCCTGGGCCGTGGTGATGTTGATGGGCTTCTCGTCCAGCAGATTGAAGGCCCGCAGCTTTTTCACCGCGCCCTCCAGCTGGCGGATGTTGTTTTTCAGCTTATTGGCGATGTATTCGCACACCGCCGGGGGAATTTCAAAGGAGAGAGATTCCGCCTTCCGGGAGACGATGGCCGCCCGGGTCTCGAAATCCGGGGGCTGGATGTCCGCCAGCAGGCCCGATTCAAACCGGGATTTGAGCCGGTCTTCCAGCGTGGCGATCTCCTTGGGGGGCCTGTCCGAGGTGAGGATGATCTGTTTCTTCGCCTCGTGCAGCGCATCGAAGGTGTGGAAGAATTCCTCCTGGGTGGAAATTTTTCCGGCGATGAACTGCACGTCGTCCATCAGCAGCAGGTCGGCGGTGCGGTAGCGCTCCCGCACGTGGGGCATGGTGCCCCGGGCGATGCCCTCGATCACCTCGTTGGCAAAGTCCTCGCCCTTGATGTACACCACCGTTTTTCCGGGAAAGTTCTTCATAAATTCCTTGCTCACCGCGTTGAGCAGGTGGGTCTTGCCCAATCCCGGCCCGCCGTAGATGAACAGGGGATTGTACAGCACCGCGGGCTTGGCCGCCACCGCCTGGGCCGCCGCGTGGGCGAACCGGTTGGAGGAGCCCACCACAAAGCTCTCGAAGGTCAGGTCGTCCCCGTCGGTCTGGGGCATGGGCTCCGTTTTGGCCGCGGGCAGGATCTCCTCCTGCACCCGCAAAGTAAAGTTGATATTGGCGCCGAACACGTTTTGAAACGCTTCGCTCAGCAGGTCGCTGTAACAGCGGAGAAGGGTCTGCCGATGAAAGTCGTTGGGCGCTTCGATCACCGCCAGTCCTTCTTCAAAATTCAGAGAGACCGGCTTCAATCGGCTGAACCATGTATTATATGCTACCTCTGTGATACGCTCCTTACAAAACGCGCAGATCAGCTCCCAGGCTTGATCAAAAGACTCCACTGCCGATTCCCTCCAAAACATTCTTCTCCCCGGTCCCCGGGTCTTTTAGTATAGCATAAAACCGAAAATTTATCAAATTTTTTTCCGCGTGCCCCTGGCCTGCCCATGCACAAAGTGTTGTGGTCAGTTTGCTCACGGGCCCAAGTTCTTCTGTTGTTTCCCGAAAAGAATCAAAAAAATTTTTTTGCCGCCGCCCCATCGCGGGATTCCGGGAAAATTTTTTGTTGACAGAATCCCGTGCTTTAGGCTATAATAGGAAAACGTGAGGATATATACCCGAAAGGAGGGTTTAAATATGCTGAGAACTTATCAGCCGAAGAAGCTCCACCGCAAGAAGGAGCATGGGTTCCGCAAAAGAATGTCCGACAGAAACGGACGCAAGGTGCTTGCACGCCGCAGGGCAAAGGGCAGAGCGCGTCTTTCCTATTAAGATAAGACGCTTCAAAGGTCACCTCGCGTGGCCTTTCCTTTTTGAAGGCTGGGGGCTGAGCCCCATTCACGTTAGGCCTTGCAGCTTGGGTGGAACACCGCTGATGCGCGGGTCAGGCAATTGGGTGTCTTATAGGGACTTATAGTTTTCGGGGACTAAGATAAATCCCCATGCACGTTTGGCCTTGGGGGGCCGGGCCCCCTTGCACGTTAGGCCCTTCTACTTGGGTGAAACACCGACAATGCGCGGGCCAGGCAACTGGGCGGCTTACGAGAATGAAAGGCCCTTGGAGGCTGAGCCTTCACGCACTCTGGCCTTGCGGCTTGGGTGAAACACCGATGATGCGCGGGTCAGGCTAGTGGGTGCCTTATGGGGACTTATAGCTTTCGGGGACTAAGATAAATTCCCATGCACGTTTGGCCTTGGAGGCTGAGCCTCCACGCACTCTGGCCTTTCGGCTTGATTGCAACACCACAACTGATCGGGCCAGGCAACTGGGCGGCTTACGATAATGAAAGGCCCTTGGGGGCTGCGATCAACTCCCGTTTCCTTTTGCCTTGTGATTTTCCCCCTTTTGCATCCTTTGCCGCCGGACACCCACGCGCGGGGTAGCCAATGAAAAACATGGACAGCGGGCCGCTGCCCGCTGGGAAAAGAGCATGAGATACAAGATCGTTTCCATCACGCGAAATAACGATTTCCACCGGGCATACGGTAGGGGCCAGAGTTTTGTGGGTTCTCTGCTGGTGAGTTATGTGCGCAGGAACCGCCTGCCCTTCACCCGGATCGGGATCACCACCAGTAAGAAGGTGGGCGGCGCCGTCCAGCGCAACCGTGCCCGCCGGGTGATCCGGGAATCCTACCGGCTGCTTTCTCCCGGCGTGAAGCCGGGCTACGACCTGGTCTTCGTGTCCCGGGGCAAGACGCCCTATGTGAAAAGCGGGGCGGTGCGCAAACAGATGGAAAAGCACCTGACGGAAGCCGGCGTGCTGGCCGGAAACGCGCCATGATGAAGAAGCTCCTGCTGGGGATCATCCGCTTTTACCGCAAATACATTTCCCCCATGACCCCGTCCACCTGCAAGTATATCCCCACCTGTTCCGAATATGGGCTGGAGGCCGTGGAGCGTTTTGGCGCGCTGAAAGGCGGCGCGCTGACGGTCTGGCGGATCCTCCGCTGCAATCCCTGGAGCAAGGGCGGGTACGATCCGGTGCCGGAGAAGAAGCCCCGGTAGATTTTGTGCACCGCGCGGGCAACTGTGGAAAACCCGCGTCCTCTGGAAGAATACGGTACCATATAAAAAGGAGAAGGTACTTTGGGCATTTTTGATTTCTTTGGAAGCATTCTGGGCTACCTGCTGTGGTTCCTGTACACCATCTTCAAGAACTACGGCATGGCTATCCTTTTGTTTACCGTGATCCTCAAGCTGGTGCTGTTCCCCACCACCATCAAGCAGCAGCGGATGATGGCCGCGCAGTCGAAGCTCACCGACAAGCTCAACGACCTGAAGAAGAAATACGCGAACAATCAGCAGAAGTACAATGAGGAAGTCACCAAGCTCTACTCCCGGGAGGGGATCAGCCCCACGTCCGGCTGCCTGACCTCCCTGCTGCCCTTCCCCATCATGCTGGGCATTTACCGTTCGGTGATCGCGCCCCTTTCCAACACGCTGCACTGCTCTGCCGACGCCGTGCAGCAGGCCACCGCATACATTTCCAAAATTCCCGGCGTGGTCTACACCACCGCCGCGGGCGATTTCTACTCACAGCTGAATATTATCCACAATTTCGACGCCCTGAAAGCCAACCTGACCATGTTCAGCGACGCCGATCTGGCCAAGATCGAGAGCTTCTCCCGGGGCTTCCGCATCTTCGGGCTGGATCTGCTAGCCACGCCTCAGGGCTCGTCCTTTACCACTTTCCTGTGGCTGATCCCCGCCCTGTCGCTGCTTTCCGGCCTGGCCTTCCAGCTGTACACCATGTGGTATCAGAAGAAGACCACCGGCCAGTCCCAGCAGATGGGCTGCATGCTGGTGATGCTACTGTTTTTCCCGCTGATCAGCCTCTACTGGGCCTACACCATGCCCGCCGCCGTGGGCTTCTACTGGATCATCTCCAACCTCACCAGCTTTGTCCAGACGCTGATCACCAACCGGTATTTCAGCACCGGGCAGCTCACCGCCATGACCGAGGCCCAGCGGGCCGTCACCATGGAGGCCGCCGAGGCCGCCGTGAAGCCTTTGTCCGCCGCGGCGCAGAAGGAGATCGCCGATAAGATCGCCGCCAGCGCCCAGGCCGGCGCGGCCAATCAGCAGAAGAAAGCCGCCAATGCCAAGAAGGCCGGCAATAAAAAGAAAAAAAGCGGGTCGAGTTCTGACGACTCCAACGCTTATATTGGGACGAAAAAATAAATGAAAGGAAGGAACATCCAATGATCAAGGAAGCTGTTGCTCAGGGAGCAACCGTAGAGGAAGCATTTAACCGCGCCTGCGCGGAGCTGGGGGTCGATCCCACAGAAGCGACCTGCGAGGTGCTGGAGCTGCCCGTGAAGAAGACCTTCGGTCTCTTTGGAGGCAAGCCCGCCAAGGCCCGGGCCTATATTGAGATCCCCGATCCCGAACCGGCCCCGGCAGCGCCCGCCGTGCCGGAAGCCCCTGCGGCCCGGGAAAATAAGCAGCCGGAAAAAGCCGACAAAGCCGACAAGGCCGAGAAGGCTGCGGCGCAGCCGTCCAAGCGGGCGGAAGGCGTGGATCCTGCCGAAGAAGCCGCCGCTTATCTGAAACGCGTGCTGGGGGCCATGGGCCTCAACGACGTGGAAGTCTCCGTGGAAAAGGACGACAACGGCGCCGCGCTGAATCTTTCCGGCGGCGATATCAGCTTTATCATCGGGCACCGGGGCGAGACCCTGGACGCCCTCCAGTATCTGGCCTCTCTGGTGGCCAATCATGTGGGCGAAGCCTACTACCGGGTCACGCTGGATGTGGGCAATTACCGGGAAAAGCGCAAGACCACCCTGGAGGCCCTTGGCCGCCGGATGGCGATCCGCGCCGTGCGGAGCGGCCGCAACGCCGCGCTGGAGCCCATGAATCCCTACGAGCGCAGGGTGATCCACACCGCCGTACATACCATCGAGGGCGCCACCTCCTGGAGCGAGGGCGAAGCCCAGAACCGCCACGTGGTGATCGGCCCCGAGGGCGGCGAGCGGCGGCAGCGCCGGGATAACCGCGGCAAGGGCGGGTACAATCGGGGCGGCGCCAGGCCCCGCAGCACCACCGCCGCGCCCAAGCCCAATCCCACGCCCCGGGCGGACGACCCCACCGCGCCCATCTATGGGAAGATCGAAGTCAAAAAGTAAAGGCCCGTTCTGAAAGGCCGTAAGAGCGCAGGGAGCGGCCACCGCCGCTCCTTTTTTATGGCGGTGAGCGCGATCAATCAACAAAGAAAAAGGCGGTCAACATGAGCAGAACCATTGCGGCGGTCTCCACCGGATCGGCCCCGGGCGGCATCGGCATCGTGCGCATCTCCGGGCCGGAGGCCAGAGCCGTGGCGGACCGGGTGTTCCGGTCGAAAAGCGGGCGCACCGTCGCCCAGATGAAGGGCTACACCGCCGCGCTGGGCGGGGCATTTGCCGTCGACGGCCAGCGGCTGGACGACGTGGTGGCCCTGGTGTTTGCCGCGCCCAAAAGCTACACCGGCGAGGACGTGGTGGAGCTCTCCTGCCACGGCGGGCTGTACATCACCCGCCGCATCTTGCAGGAGGTGCTGCGGGCCGGGGCTGTGCCCGCCCAGCCCGGGGAGTTCACCCGCCGGGCGTTTCTCAATGGGAAGATGGATTTGGCCCAGGCCGAGGCGGTGATGCAGTTGATCTCCGCCGGCGGCGAGCAGGCGGCCCGTGCCGCGGAGGCCGGGAGCAGCGGCAGGCTGTCCCAGGCGGTGGGCGCACTGCGGGAGGAGCTGTCCGATCTGGCGGCCCATCTGGCAGCCTGGGCGGATTTTCCCGAGGAGGATGTCCCGGCCATCACCGCAGAGGGCGCGCTGGAGCGCCTCCAGCATCTTGAAAAGGAATTGACCGATTTGCTCGCCACCTTTGACCGGGGCAAGCTCTACCGGGAAGGGGTGGAGACGGTGATCGCCGGGCGGCCCAACGTGGGCAAATCCACCCTGATGAACCTGCTGGCCGGGCACCAGCGTTCCATCGTCACGGCGATCCCCGGCACGACCCGGGATGTGGTGGAGGAAACGGTTTCCGTGGGCGGCGTGCCCCTGCGGTTGTCGGACACGGCGGGGCTTCGGGAGACCAGCGACCCGGTGGAGAGCATGGGGGTGCTTGCCGCCCGCCAGCGGCTGGAAACGGCCCAGCTGGTGCTGGCGGTGTTCGATGGCTCCCAGCCGCTCACAAAAGACGAAGCGTCCTGGCTGTGTGATTTGGACCCCCGCCGCACCGTGGCGGTGCTCAACAAATGCGATCTTCCGGCGGGCCCTGCACGGCAGGCGGTGCAGCAGAAATTCCCCCAGGCGGTGGAGATCTCCGCCTCCACCGGCGCGGGCCTGGCGCAGCTGGAACAGGCTGTCTCCGCGCTGCTGGGCGCCCGGGCCTTTGAGGCGGGGGAGGCGGTGCTGTTCACCGACCGCCAGCGGGACGACGTGCGCCGGGCGCGGGATGCCCTGGGCGAGGCGGCGTCCGCCCTGCGCAGCGGCCTGACGCTGGACGCGGCCACGGTCTGCGTGGAGGAGGCGTTGGCCGAGCTGTACGCCCTCACCGGCCAGCGGGTGTCGGAGGCGATCATCGACCGCGTCTTCGACCAATTCTGTGTCGGCAAATAGGCCGTGGCCGGCCAGGCCAAGTCGCGCTTCGCACGCTTGAGGCGTGCTGGCGAGTACAGGAAATTACTATACAGGTCGCGGAATTTACTGTGTGCGGGAAACTGGTGAGCTTTGCTTGTCTTTCGGTTTGTTTTGACTTTTGGGCGCGACCACGCATTCGTAGTTTGATGACAATTTTCCCGCGAATTGCATGCGGCCTCAGGCCGCCGCGGAATTTTTTGCGTGCTGGACGAAGGCGGGCTGTTGTTTGTACTAACTATCGGGCGCGACCACTTATCTACGGTTTGATGACAACTTTCCCGCGTCTTGGCAGCGGGCCCTGCCCGCCGCGGAATTTACTGTGTGCGGGAAACTGGTGAGCTTTGCTTGTCTTGTGGTCTGCGCTCACTCTCGGGCGCGACTACTTATCTGTGGTTTACTGGAAACTTTCTTGCGTCTTGGCAGCGGGCCCTGCCCGCCGCGGAATTTTTTGCCTGCGGGCCGAGGGTGCGCTTCAACGACAATCTACAATCTACAATTTACAATCTACTTAGAGGAGAGGAACGCTTTGCAGACATACGCTGCGGGTACGGTGGATGTGGCCGTCATCGGCGCGGGCCACGCGGGCATCGAGGCCGGGCTGGCCAGCGCACGGCTGGGCTGCAGCACCGCCGTGTTCACCATCAATCTGGATGCGGTGGGCAACTGCCCCTGCAATCCCAGCATCGGCGGCACCGCCAAGGGCCACCTGGTGCGGGAGATCGACGCCCTGGGCGGCGAGATGGGCCGGGCCGCCGACGAATGCACCCTCCAGAGCCGGATGCTGAACCTGGGCAAGGGCCCGGCGGTGCACTCCCTCCGGGCGCAGATCGACCGCAATCACTACGCCCGGCGGATGAAGCACGCCCTGGAAACTTGTGAAAATCTTTCACTTTATCAGGCAGAGGTGGTGGATTTATCCCCCACCGATAGCGGGTGGCTGCTCACCACCCGGCTGGGCGCCCAATACAGTGCGGGGGCGGTGATCCTCTGCACCGGGACGTTCCTGGGCGGCAAGGTGTTCGTGGGGGAGGTCTCCTACGACAGCGGCCCGGACGGGATGTTCCCGGCCGCTTTCCTGCCCGATGCGCTGCGGCGGCTGGGGATCTCGCTCCGCCGCTTCAAGACCGGCACCCCGGCCCGGGTGTTGAAATCTACCATTGATTTCTCCAACTTGGAGGAGCAGCACGGCGACGAGCTCTGCACTCCCTTTTCCTACGATACCGAGACGCCGCCGGAGAACCAGCGGGTGTGCCACGTCAGCTGGACCAACGAGCAGACCCGGCAGGTGATTTTGGACAATCTGCACCGCTCGCCGCTGTACGCCGGGAAGATCGAGGGCATCGGCCCGCGTTACTGCCCCAGCATCGAGGACAAGATGGTGCGCTTCCCGGACAAGGCGCGGCACCAGCTGTTCATCGAGCCCTGCGGGCTGGACACCGAGGAGATGTACCTCCAGGGCATGAGCTCCTCCCTGCCGGAGGAGGTGCAGCGGGCGTTCTACCGCACCATCCCCGGGCTGGAGCACGCCCAGATCATGCGCAGCGCCTACGCCATCGAATACGATTGCTGCGACCCCCAGCAGTTGAACGCCGCCCTGGAATTTCGCGCCCTGCCCGGCCTCTACGGCGCGGGGCAGTTCAACGGCAGCTCCGGCTACGAGGAGGCCGCCGCCCAGGGGCTGATCGCCGGGATCAACGCCGCCCGGAAGGTGCAGGGCAAGGAACGGTTTATTCTGGACCGGGCCAGCAGCTACATCGGCACGCTGATCGACGACCTGATCACCAAGGGCGTCAGCGACCCCTACCGCATGATGACCTCCCGTTCCGAGTACCGGCTGGTGCTGCGGCAGGATAACGCCGATGAGCGCCTGACGCCGCTGGGCAGGGAGATCGGGCTGATCCCCGACCGCCGGTGGGAAAAGTTCCGGCGCAAGGAATCCCAGAAGCAGGCGGAGATGAAGCGGGCCCTCACCACGGTCTTCCCGCCGTCGGAGGCGCTGAACGCCCTGCTGGTTTCACGTGGAACCTCTCCGGTGAGCACCGGCGTGAAGCTGGCGGAATTGCTGCGCAGGCCCCAGATCGGCTACGACGATCTGACAGCGATCGACACCGGCCGCCCGGACGTGCCCCGGGCCGTGCTGGAAAGCGTGGAGATCAGCCTGAAATACGAGGGCTACATCAAAAAGCAGCAGGCGGATATCGAGGAGATGCGCCGGCTGGAGCAGAAGCGTCTGCCCGCAGACATCGTCTATGGGGAGATCGGCGGCCTGCGGCTGGAGGCCAGAGAGAAGCTGGACAAGGTGCGGCCGGAGAACATCGGCCAGGCGGGGCGCATCTCCGGGGTGAGCCCGGCGGACGTCTCGGTGCTGCTCATCTGGCTGGCCGCCCACGGGCAGCCGGAGGCATGAGCGGAAAGGAGAGGCATCATGGAGGCGTTCACATCCATTTTGATCGGGAAAGCCAAGGCTGCGGGGATCAAGCTCACCCCGGAACAGGCGGAGAAATTCCGGCTCTACTATGAGCTGCTGACGGCGTGGAACGAAAAGATGAACCTGACCGCCATCACCGGCCCGGCGGAGGTGGCGGAGAAGCATTTTATCGATAGCCTTACTCTGCTGGCCCACTGCAAGCTCAAGCCCGGGGCGAAGCTCATGGACGTGGGCACCGGCGCGGGATTTCCCGGCGTGCCGTTAAAAATCATGCGGCCGGATCTCCAGCTGACCCTGCTGGACGGACAGAACAAGCGGCTGGTGTTCCTGGAGGCGGTGTGCGCCGCCCTGGGGATCGAAGCGGAGCGCATCCACAAGCGGGCGGAGGAGGCCGGGCGCATCCCAGCGCTGCGGGAATCCTTCGATGTGGTCACCGCCCGGGCGGTGGCGCCGCTGAACATTCTGGCGGAATACTGCCTGCCGCTGGTGAAGATGAAAGGCTTTTTCCTGGCCATGAAAGGCCCCGGCGCGGCGGAGGAATTGGCGCAGTCGGAACGCGCGCTGACGCTGCTGGGCGGCGAGCGGGCCAGGGTGATCGCCTTCACCCTGCCGGAAGCAGGGGAGCGGAACATCGTCGCGGTGCAGAAGCGCGCCTTCACGCCCAAGGAATATCCCCGCCACGGGGGAACGATCACCAAGCACCCTTTATAACACGCTGCTCGAGCGCGATTATATTTTTGCGGTTTAATACTGCCCACTGCACGAGAGCGGTGTCAAGTTTTTCGCCAAGCCTTTTTTCCAAAAAGGCTTGCGTGGTGTGGAGCAGCGCTCCACGACCTTAACTTCTCCGGAACGCAGGAGGGGCGTGCAAACAGTCCAGTGGACTGTTTGCACTGGGGGACCCGAACGAGGGGTCCCCCATTGAAGCAGATCAAGTCTGCACGCAATGATCCATACAGGAGGAACACCCATGAATTTGTTGATGAGACGGGCGGCGCTGGGAGATCTGGCAGCGCTGGACAAGGTCATGCAGGTCATCAGCAACGGCCCGGCCGATCCTGCCAAGGCGGGCCCGCTGGTGGAAAAGCTGGCGGCGGCCGAGGACAAATACCTGTTGGTGGCCGTGGATCAGGACACCGATACCCTCTGTGGCAGTCTGCTGGGGGTGGTGTTCGAGGATATCTGTGGGGATTGTCGCCCCATCCTGCTGGTGGAGAACGTGGCCGTCCTGCCGGACTATCAGGGCAAAGGCGTGGGCCGCGCCATGTTCCGGGAGATCGGGCTGTGGGCAAAGGAAAAGGACTGCCACTACGCCATCCTGGTCTCCGGGATGCAGCGGCTGGGCGCCCACCGCTTCTATCACGCCCTGGGGTACCAGGAAGTGAAGGGCTTCAAAAAGTATCGGCTGGGCGAATAATCCCACGCCAAAAAATTTTTCGCCCCTGACAGCTTTCAGCAAAATGTGCGCCCGGGCCGTGGTAAAATCGTGCCTGTAAGGAGGGAACGGCACAATGTTTACCAGGGACAAGCTCAAGCTGACGCGTCTGCCGGTGGAGAAGATTTTGCCCAATCCCTCCCAGCCCCGCAAATATTTCCCGCCCGACGAGCTGGAAAGCCTTGCCCAGAGCATCCGGGAAAACGGCCTGCTGCAGCCCGTCACCGTGCGGAGGGACAACGGCGCGTATTTCCTCGTGGCGGGCGAAAGGCGGCTGCGGGCCTGCAAGCTGGCGGGGCTCCGGGAGATCCCCGTGCTGGTCACCGGCTGCGACCCGGTGGACAGCGCAGTGCTTGCGCTGCTGGAGAATCTCCAGCGCAGCGACTTGCAGATGTTCGAGCAGGCCAACGCCATCGTCAACCTGCTGCGAGAGTGGCAGATCACCCAGGAGGAGGCCGCCAAGCGCCTGGGGATGAGCCAGTCCTATCTGGCCAACAAGGTGCGGCTGTTGAAGCTCACGCCCCAGGAGCAGGAAGAGGTGCTGGAAAACAAGCTCACCGAGCGCCACGCCCGGGCCCTGCTGCGCATCGACGACAGCACCCTGCGGCAAAAGGTGCTGCGGACGGTGATCGACAAGAAGCTCAACGTCTCCCAGACCGAGGAACTGATCTCCGCCCTGGCCCGGCCACAGCCTGCCGGGCAGCGGCAAAAGCGCACCTTCGTGGCCAAGGACATCCGCATCTTCATGAACACCATCGACCATGCGGTGGACGCCATGAAGACCGCGGGCATCCACGCCGAGACCCGGCGAAAGGAGACGGACGACTATATCGAGTGCATCGTGCGCATCCCAAAATTACGAGTACAAGTTTAACCCATTCCCTTATTCATTTCCCACAGGGAGAAGGCCGAGGCTTTTGCGCCCCGGCCTTCTCCCGTTTCACGTGAAACAAAAATAAACGCCCGACCCCCTTTTCTTTCCCGTTGATTTGTGGTAGAATAGGGCAGAATGAGAGAACAGACCCGGAAAGGAGCTGCCCATGGGAAAGATCATAGCCGTCGCGAACCAGAAGGGCGGCGTGGGGAAGACCACCACCGCCGTGAACCTGGCAGCGGCGCTGGGCGCGAATCACAAGAAAGTGCTGCTCATCGATGCGGACCCCCAGGGGAACGCCACCAGCGGCGTGGGCGTGGATCGCCGGGAATGCACCGTCAGCGTCTACGACGTGTTGATCGGCGGGGAGCCCGTCGCAAGCGGCGTGGTGCAGACCGACTTTGCAGGTTTATCGATCCTGCCCTCCCACATCGACCTGGCGGCGGCGGAGATCGAGCTGGCCTCCGCGCCGGGGAGAGAAAGCACCCTGAAAGCCGCCCTGGGCCCGGTGCGGGCCGAATACGACTATGTGCTGATCGACTGCCCGCCCTCTTTGGGATTGATCACCACCAACGCCCTCACCGCAGCGGACACGCTGCTGATCCCCATCCAGTGCGAGTATTACGCCCTGGAGGGGCTCTCCCAGCTGATGAACACCGTGCGCAGGGTGAAACGGCAGTATAACCAGCGGCTGGAGATCGAAGGGGTGCTGCTCACCATGTACGACGGCCGGCTGAACCTGACCCAGCAGGTGGTGGAGGAAGTGAAGAAATACTTCCCACGCAAGGTGTTCCGGGCGGTGATCCCCCGCACCGTGCGGCTTTCCGAGGCCCCCAGCTTCGGCCAGCCTGCCCTGTACTACGACCGCACCTCCCGGGGCGCATTGGCCTATGGGGAGCTGGCGGCGGAAATTCTGAAAAACGACCGGTAACGGCGGAAAGGAAAAACGATGGCAGTGAAGAAACGCGGGCTGGGCAGAGGATTGGACCTGATCTTCGCCGAGAACACCGAGAGCGCCGCAGAAGGCGCCGTCAGCGTGAAGCTCAGCGAGATCGAGCCCAACCGGGAACAGCCCAGAAAAGAATTTGACAGCGAAGCCCTGTCCGAATTGGCGGATTCCATCGCCCAGCACGGCGTGCTGCAGCCCCTGCTGCTGAGACCCATGCTGTCCGGGGAATACCGCATCGTGGCGGGCGAACGCCGCTGGCGGGCGGCGCGGATGGCCGGGCTCACCGAAGTGCCGGCGGTGGTAAGAGAGATGACCGACGCGGAGGAAATGCTCTTCGCGCTGATCGAGAACCTCCAGCGGGAAGACCTGACGCCGCTGGAGGAGGCCAGAGGCTACCGCACGTTGATCGAGTCCCAGGGCCTCACCCAGGAGGAAGTCTCCCGGGCGGTGGGGAAATCCCGGCCCACGGTGACCAACGCCCTGCGGCTGCTGCATCTGCCGGAAGAAGTGCAGCAGATGCTGGAAGACGGGACCATCTCCGCGGGACACGCCCGGGCGCTGTTGAGCTTCAAGGATGAAAACGCCCTGGCGGCGGGTATCCTCAAGGCCCGGCAGGGTGCCTCCGTGCGGGAGCTGGAGGCCATGGCCCAGCGCACCGCCAAAAAGGCCGCCCCGGGCGGGAAAAGCGCCCCCAGGAACCGCTACTATGAGGAGGCCCAGCTGGCTGTGGGCCAATACCTGGGCCGCAAGGTGAAGGTGGCGGGCACGAAGAAAAAAGGCGTGCTGCAGATCGAATTCTACGGCGAAGAAGATCTGAAAAACCTGCTGGGCGAGCTGAAGCTGCAAGGCGGCGAATAGACAGGCATTGTCCGGCGAAGCAAAGAAAAGCGAGGTAAATAGATATGCTGGATATCAAACTGATCCGCACCAACCCGGAGCTGGTGAAGGAGAACATCAAAAAGAAATTCCAGGACGAAAAGCTGGTCCTGGTGGACGAGGTGCTGGAGCTGGACGCGGCGTTCCGGGCCTCCAAGGGCCGGGGCGACGAGCTGCGGGCCAAGCGCAACGCCATCAGCAAGGAGATCGGCGGGCTGATGAAGCAGGGCAAGCGGGCGGAGGCCGAGGAGGTCAAGCAGCAGGTGGCGGCCATCGCGGACGAGCTGGCGGAGATGGAGCGCCGGGAGGAGGAGATGACCGAGGAGATCCGCAAGCGGATGCTGGTGATCCCCAACATCATCGACGAGTCGGTGCCCATCGGCAAAGACGACAGCGAAAACGTGGAGGTGGAGCGTTTCGGCGAACCCAAGGTGCCGGACTATGAAGTGCCCTATCACACAGATATCATGGAGAAATTCCACGGCATCGACCTGGACAGCGCCCGCCGCACCAGCGGCAACGGCTTCTACTATCTCATGGGGGACATTGCCCGGCTGCATTCGGCCATCCTCAGCTATGCCCGGGACTTCATGGTGGGCAAGGGCTTCACCTACTGCGTGCCGCCCTTCATGATCCGCAGCGACGTGGTCACCGGCGTGATGAGCTTTGCCGAGATGGAGAACATGATGTACAAGATCGAGGGCGAAGACCTGTACCTCATCGGCACCAGCGAGCACTCCATGATCGGCAAATTCATCGACGAGATCCTGCCGGAGGACGCCCTGCCCCAGACCCTCACCAGCTATTCTCCCTGCTTCCGCAAGGAGGTTGGCGCCCACGGCATCGAAGAGCGCGGCGTGTACCGCATCCACCAGTTCGAGAAGCAGGAGATGATCGTGGTCTGCAAGCCCGAGGACAGCATGGAATGGTTCCACAAGCTGTACATGTACACGGTGGAGCTGTTCCGCTCCATGGATATCCCGGTGCGCACCCTGGAGTGCTGCTCCGGCGACCTGGCCGATCTCAAGGTGAAGAGCATCGACGTGGAGGCCTGGTCGCCCCGGCAGAAGAAATACTTCGAGGTGGGCAGCTGCTCCAATCTGGGGGATGCCCAGGCCCGGCGGCTGCGCATCCGCATCAAGGGCAAGGAGGGCAACTACTTTGCCCACACCCTGAACAACACCGTGGTGGCGCCGCCCCGGATGCTCATCGCGTTCCTGGAGAACAATCTCCAGGCCGACGGCACGGTCAAGATCCCCGAGCCCCTGCGCGCCTATATGGGCGGGCAGACGGAACTGCACTGAATACACACGGCTTCGAGCAAAGAATCTGCCTGGAGCCGTGCTTTTTTGGGATATCCGCCAAAAAACCCGGAAGGGCTTGCAAATGGCGGATTCCGGTGCTATAATACAGACTTAAATTAGCAGAGGAATCAGAAAAATCCAAAGGAAAGAGAAGGGATGCGTGTATGGAATTCAGCCAGAAGTTCCTCAAGGAAGGACTCACCTACGACGACGTCTTATTGATCCCGGCGGAGTCTCACGTCCTGCCCGCGGAGGCCGACCTGTCCACCCAGCTGACAAAGCGGATCCGCCTCAACACCCCCATCATGACCGCCGCCATGGATACCGTCACCGAGAGTGACATGGCCATCGCCATCGCCCGGGAGGGCGGCATCGGCATCATCCACAAGAACATGACCATCGAGCAGCAGGCGGATCAGGTGGACCGGGTCAAGCGCTGGGAGAACGGCGTGATCGTCAACCCCTTCTACCTGGGGCCGGACAACACCGTCCGGGAGGCCGACGAGATCATGGGCCGGTTCAAAATTTCCGGCGTGCCCATCTGCCAGGACGGCGTGCTGGTGGGCATCATCACCAACCGGGATATGCGCTTCATGGAGGGCGAGGATTTCGATCAGCCCATCCGCACCGTGATGACCAAGGAGAATCTGATCACCGCGCCCGTGGGCACCACCCTGGCCGACGCCCAGGAGATTTTGCGGAAGCACCGCATCGAGAAGCTGCCCATCGTGGACGAGGCCGGGCGGCTCAAGGGCCTGATTACCATCAAGGATATCGAAAAGAACGTGCGCTATCCCAACTCCACCCGGGACGACCGGGGCCGGCTCATCTGCGGCGCGGCCATCGGCGCCACCCGAGACGTGCTGGAGCGGGTGGCCGCCCTCATCGCGGCCCAGGTGGACGTGGTGGTGCTGGATTCCGCCCACGGCCACAACAGCGGCGTGCTGGACG
>CANRMX010000004.1 GCA_947631855.1 uncultured Clostridia bacterium
CTCCTCCGGCCCTTTACGGCAGAGGACGTGGAGCAGGTGGTGGCGCTCTGCAACGACTGGGAGGTGGCGAAAACCACCCTGGGGATGCCCCATCCCTACCTGCCGGAGCACTTCCTCAATTGGGTGCCCAGCCACGCCCAGTGGATGGCGGACGACGTGGAGTACAATCTGGCCATCACCGAAAAGCAGACCGGCGCGGTGGTGGGCAGCATCTCTGTGTCGGGTATCCGCAAAAAGCACCGCCTGGGAGAAATTGGCTACTGGGTGGGCCGGCCATATTGGAACCGGGGCTATACCACGGAAGCCGCCCGGGCGCTGGCGGAGTATGTTTTCCGGGAGAAGGGCTTCCACAAGCTGATCGGGCGGCACTTCGCCTGCAATCCCGCCTCCGGCAGGGTGATGGAGAAGATCGGCATGGAGAAGGAAGGCGTGCAGAAAAGCCAATACTTCCGGGACGGCCAGTGGCAGGACGTGGTGCTGTACGGGCTGATCCATGAGGAGACGTAGCTGCCCGCCCCGCCGCCCGGCGTTCTATGAACGCCGGGCGCTTTTTCGCAGAAAAAGCCGCGGGGCCCGAAAGGGCTCCGCGGGCGGGGCGGGGTTGGCGGCTATAGTGTAGCCGGGAAAACGAGCAACGCCCAAAGTACGATCTGATGGGCAAGGTAGATCATCAGGCTGTGGCGCGATTGGGGGAGATGGTCGCCTCACTGGTGGAGGAAAATGTCAAAAGAAATAAAAAAGAAAAAAGTTTTCTTTTCTTTACAGTGTAGCCGGGAAAGCGGGCAACGCCCAAAGTACCGTCTGATGGGTAAGTTGGTCGCTGCGCTGGTGGAATACGGAACAAAAGAATAAAATAAGAAAAAATTTCTTTTTTGCGGTGCTGGTGGAGTAAATAGACAAAAGAAATAAAAAAAGAAAAAATTTTCTTTTTTTGCCGCGCTGGTGGAATAAGGAACAAAAGAATAAAATAAGAAAAATAATTTTCTTTTTTGCGGTGCTGGTGGAATAAAGAGACAAAAGAATAAAAAAGAAAAAGTTTTCTTTTCTTTACAGCGTAGCCGGGAAAATGAGCGCCGCCCACAGTACGATCTGATGGGCAAGGTAGATCACCAGGCTGTGGCGGCCCAGAAAGCTCAGCACCGGAACGGCGGGCGTGAGCGCCGCCCGCACCTGTGGGCTTTTGCCCACCAGCGCCCAGAGGAAATACCCTGCGAGATACAGGAAAAACCAGGGCAGCAGCGGAAAATAATCGCTGGAACGGAATCCCGGGCCCGGCAGGCCCAGCACCGCCAGGGCGTCCCACTGATAGAGCGCCCGGGGGAGTTCGACGAGCCGCAGGGATTCAAATCCCAAATACCCCTGCGGAAGGCCCCGGCACAGGCCAAACAGCAGCAGGGCCCCGCACAATCCCGCCCCAGCAGGGAGCCTGTCCAGCAGGGGCTTCAGGGGGATCAACAGCAGGGCGGAAAGCCCCAGCAGCGTCAGCACCCCATATTGGATCAATTCCGAGGGCATGACCAGCAGGGTCGCCAGCGTCACCAGCGCCCCGCCGCCCACCAAAATCAGCCCGTGGCGCAGGGGCCGGCTGGAGAAATGCCGGCACGCCCCGGAGAGCAGGATGAACGTCCAGCAGATGCTCTGCTGCCACAGGTACCCCGGCAGTTGGGGGTACCAATCAATAGGCACGCCCAGGATGTACACCAGATCGTACAGGGCGTGGTAGGCGATCATGCTCAACAGGCACGCGCCCCGCAGACCGTCCAGCACCCCCAGCCGGGAAGAGGCCGCGCCGCTCAATATCCCAGCACCCCTTGCAGGGATTCGTCATCCGTCACCCAATCCGATACAGAGATCACCCGGTAGCGGGTCTCGTCGTCCCGGATGATCACCTGGGCGATGCCGGCGTTAATCACCATGCGTTTGCACATGGAACAACACGTGGCGTTTTCCACGTATTTCCCCGTGGAGACTTCCCGGCCCACCAGGTACAGGGTGGCCCCCAGCATCTCCCGCCGGGAGGCGGAAATGATGGCGTTGGCTTCGGCGTGGACGCTGCGACACAATTCGTACCGCTCCCCCCGGGGGATTTTCATGGCCTCCCGCTGGCAATAGCCCAGATCCGAGCAATTGGCCCGGCCCCTGGGCGCCCCCACGTACCCCGTGGAGATCACCTCGTCGTCCTTTACGATCACCGCGCCGAAGTGCCTGCGCAGGCAGGTGCACCGCTGAGATACCGTTTCCGCCAAGTCCAGATAGTAGTTGGTCTTGTCCCTGCGTTCCAATTTGGCCATGCCGTCCGCCCCTTTTCTTCCGATGGAGAATTTGTTTCCTCCATTATACTCCCGTTCGGGACGGTTTGACAACCAGCTTTTTTGAGAAAAAGGCGGGCTGAGCCTGCAAACTTTTTCGAGAAAAAGTTTGACAAAAAGCTTTACGTGGCTCCACTGAACTGAGATAGAAGTGCCTCCCCACCTTTGGTGGGGAGGCACTTTTTTACATCTATCGGGCGCGACCGAATGAATTGTTTCTTTTGCGCACCCATGCGCCCTCAGCGCAGCGCTATCCGAGCGCAGCGCATTTGCGGCAAGAACACAGTAAATTCCGCGATAGGGCGAGTTGTTTCTTTTGCGCATCCGTGCGCCACAGAAAGCACCGCTATCCGAGCAAAGCGAGGATTGCGCAACGCTATTTGAGCGTAGCGAAAATTGCGTTTGGCCCGCGTCGTGCCCGCGGCGTCACGCCGCTATTTGCCAATGATGTCTTTGAAGACGCGCAGGACGTTTTTGTAGCAGATCTTCTCGATCTCGTCGGGCGTGAAGCTCTTTTCCAGGCCCTTCACCAGCAGCTGCTGGCCGGAGGCGTCGCCCCACTCCAGCTTGCTGCCCATGCCGTCGTAATCGGAGCCGAAGGCCACGGACTCAATGCCGGCTACGTCGGCCATGTGGCGCAGATGCCGCACCACCTCTTCCACGGAGGTGTAGTCGTCCTTTTCCCGATCCACCACGGGATGCAGGAAACCGGCCAGATAATTGACGCCCACGACACCGCCCTTGTTGCCCAGGGCTTTCAGCTGTTCGTCGGTGAGGTCGCGGCCCACATCGCACAGGGCACGGGCGCAGGAATGGGAAGCGATAAACGGCTTGGAGGTGTGCTTCACCACGTCCCAGAAACCGCCCTCGGACAGGTGGGAAGTGTCAATGGCGATTCCCAGCTCGTTCATCCGGCGGATGGCGTCGATGCCAAAGGGCTTGAGGCCCTTCATGTGGGCCACCGGGTCGGAGCTCTGGGGATAGCCCAGGGAGTTCTCGTGGTTCCAGGTGAGGGCCACCATGCGGACGCCTTTCTTGTAGTATTCGTCCACGTTTTCGATCTTCCCGTCCAGGGTCACGCCGTCCTCCACGGTGAGGATGGAGCTCATCTTCCCGGCGGCGTAATTTTTCTCCACATCCTCCACGGTGTAGGCGGGCAGGATCTCGTCCTTATTCAGCTCCATCTCCCGCAGATACGCCTGATAGGCCAGATCGAAGTATTCGGCGGGCGGCGGCAGGGCGGGGCCGGGCCGGCGGGAGGGCTTGCCCGAGGGATTCCACGGCACAAAGATGGCGAAACACTGCACCATCCATTCCCCGGCCTTCAGCTTTTCCAGGCTGATGTGGGAGTTCTCCATCCCTTTCAGATGCTCACCATTATAGAAACGCATAATGGTATCGCAATGTAAATCGGCAATTCTCATAGCGATCTCCTTTCAGATTTTGGATTCCTTTCCAACCGGCACAGCCCGGCCCCCAGGGGCCAACGCCGTACCGTTTGCGGCTCTATTATACCATTGTTTGGATGCGCTGGCAAGCAATTTTCCGGGCGGCCCTGGGAAATCCCAGGAACTTTACAGCCCAAAGCGCTCTCTGATGTAGCGCGCCGCATCTTCCGGCGAAAGCGCGGAGTTATCGAGCTTCATGTAGTTTTCAAAAGGAATTTCCCCCGGAAGGCTCTCCAGCCGGTAGCGGGCGTCGGAGTCGATGAGGTTTTGATTCGACCACGGAACGTTTCGCTTGGAGGCTTTTTGCAGGAGGCGGTTTTCGGTGGCGTTCCGCTCTAGGCGCACGCTTTGGGGCGCCACCAGTTCCACATAGTAAAATTCCGTGCCGTAGGGCCTGAAAATATCCTTGACCCGCTCCACATAGTCCCAGTCCTCCTGCCGGTCAAAGGCCCACATATAGGTGAAGATCATCCCGTATTGGTCCGTTTTAGCGAACTCCTCAAAGATGACCGTCCGCAGCCGGTCGATGGCCCGAGCGTTGAACGCCCCAAAGATCTCCAGCACCGGCTCGATGGTCATGTGGTTGTGAAACAGCCGCAGCCCGGTGATCTTTGCAAGCGCCTGCCCCACGGTCATTTTGCCCACCGCGGCATTTCCGATCATGAATACCAGTTTCATGGAGTATCCTCCCGCAGACGCGCTTCAAAATAAACTCCCACGGTTTCGGCGGTGCGTTCGCCCAGCGTGAGCTCCATCACACGGTCTCCAGCCGGATGACCCCACGGGGACATTCCGCCGCGCATTTTCCGCAGCCCACGCACTTGGCCGGATCGATGGCCGCCAGGCCGTTTGCCACGGCCACGGCCCCCACCGGGCAGGCCCGCTGGCATTTCCCGCAGCCGATGCACCCCGCCTTGCACACCCGCAGGGTGTCCCGGGCAGGGTCGCAGTTCTGGCACAAGACCACCGCCCGGCGCTTTTTCGGGGCCAGTTCAATGAGCTTTCGGGGACAGGCGGCGGCGCACTTGCCGCAGCCCACGCATTTTTCCCGGTCGATCTGGGCCAGGCCGTTGCACACCCGGAGGGCGTCGAATTCGCAGGCGGCCACGCAGTCCCCCAATCCCAGGCACCCGAACCCGCAATCGGTCTGCCCGCCCAGCAGCTGGGCGGCGGCGCAGCTGGCAAGGCCCGCATACGCCACCCGATCCCGGGTGTTGTCCGCGCTGCCCAGGCACCGCACCGTGGCCACGCTGGGCACGGCGCTCACCGGCCCCGTCCCCAGCAGCTGGGCGCAGGCGGCGGCCGTCTTCTGCCCGCCGGGCGAACACAACCCCGGCTGGGCCTCCCCCGCCGCCATGGCTTTTGCATAGCCGGAGCACCCGGAAAATCCGCAGGCCCCGCAGTTTGCCCCGGGCAGGAGCGCCTCCAGTGCTTCGGCTTTTTCATCCTTCGGCACGGCCATGAGGATGGACGCCGCCGCCAGGATGATCCCCGCCAGCAGGCCGATCCCGGCCACGATGAGGATGGGAATCAAAATTTGCATACGCTTACCCCCTCACATCAGCCGGTCCACCAGGCCGTTGAATCCCAAAAACGACACCGCCACCAGCGAGGCCGCCACCAGCGTGATGGGCAGGCCCTGCAGGCATTTGGGCACGTCGCATTCCTCCAGCCGCTCCCGCACCCCGGCGAAAAGCACCATGGCCACCAGGAATCCCACCCCGGAGCCGAAAGCGTTGACCAGCGCCTGAATGTAGCCGTAGGAAGGATCCCCTGCGGCCTTTTCCAGCACCAGCATGGTCACGCCCAGCACGGCGCAGTTGGTGGTGATCAGCGGCAGATAGATGCCCAGGGAATTATACAGCGGAGGCATATACCGGTGGAGGATGGTCTCCAGCAGCTGCACCAGCGCGGCGATCACCAGAATGAACACCACGGTTTGCAGGTATTCCAGCCCGTTGGGCACCAGCGGGCCCACATAGAGGGGCCAGGTCACGGCGGTGGCGATGACCATCACCACCGTCACGGCGCAGCTCATGCCCAGGGCGGTACCCAATTTTTTGGACACCCCCAAAAACGGGCAGATCCCCAGGAATTTATTCAGCACGTAATTTTCCGTCAGGATGGCCGCCAGGAAAATGGCCACCAGACCTTTGATCACCTGTCCGTCCACTTATTCCCCGGCCTCCTTCTTGCGGTTATTGATGGAGCAGCTGGCCGCCAGCGGGCAGTGGCCGCAGTCGGTGGCGGCAGGGGGCTTCTTCTCCGCAGAGAGCCGCCCGGCCAGGGCCACCAGCATTCCGAAGACGAAGAAGCCTCCCGGCGGCAGCAGGAAGATGATGATGGGCTGCATGAAGCCGGAGAGCACCGGCAGCCCGAACACCGTCCCGGCCCCCAGCAGCTCCCGAAGGATGCCCATGGCCAGCAGCGTGGCGGTGAAGCCCACCCCCATGCCCAGGCCGTCCAGGATGGAGGGCAGCACCCGGTTCTTGCTGGCGAACATCTCCGCCCGGCCCAGGATGATGCAGTTCACCACGATCAGGGGCAGGAAGACCCCCAAAGCGGTGTCCAGCTCAGGCGAAAACGCCTTGATGAACAGCTGCACGATGGTGACGAAGCCGGCGATCACCGTGATGTAGGCCGGGATGCGCACCTTATTGGGGATGACGTTCCGCAGCAGGGAGATGGCCCCGTTGGAGCACACCAGCACAAAGGTGGTGGCCGCCCCCATGCCGATGGCGTTCCCGGCGGCGGTGGTGACGGCCAGGGTGGCGCAGCAGCCCAGCACCAGCCGCAGCACGGGATTCTCCCGCAGGATACCCTTGGTGAATTCCCGCCAGAGGGAAGTTTTCTCGTTCATGAAGGATCCGCCTCCACTTCCTGATAATACGCCGCCACGGCCTGATTCACCGCGTCGGTGACGGCACGGCTGGTGATGGAAGCCCCGGTCATGGCCTCGATCTCGCCCGGGCCGGGAGCTTGATACCGCATCACGGAGAAGCCCGCCGGAGAGACGTCCTGCTCAAACTGGACGCGGAACTCCTCCCGCTCGGCGTTGGCGCCCAGGCCCGGCGTCTCCCCGTGCTCCAAGATCACCACGCCGGTGACGGCCCCCTGGGCGCTGATGCCGGTCATGACCCGCACCGCGCCGCCATAGCCCCGGGATTCCGTCTCGAAGACATAGCCCACGGTCTCGCCGCCGGAAAGGCCCACGTAGCACGTTCCACTTTCAGAAGGCTCAAAGCTCTCCGCGCCGGGCAGCACGATCCGGCGGGAGCCCTCCGCCTTGGCCGCCTGTTGGGCGGCGATCTGGTCTTTTGTCAGCAGATTCGTCCCCGCCAGCAGGCAGGTCACCGCCGTGCAGATCACCAGCAGAACTGCGGCGGGCCGCAATACCTCCCCTATCTTAAGACGCATGGCCGTCACCCGCCTTCCCGGCCCTGGGCTTGCCAAAGGCCCGGGGCTTCACCGCCCGCTCCAGCAGCGGCGTCATGATATTCATCAGCACAATGGAATAGGACACGCCCTCGGGCAGGGAGCCGAATTCCCGGATGAGCATAGTGAGCGCCCCGCAGCCCACGGCGAACAGCACCCGGGCTTTCCAATACACGGGGCTGGTGGTGTAGTCTGTGGCCATGAAGAACGCCCCCAGCATCAGCCCGCCGGAGAGCAGATCGAACAGCGGGTCCCGGCCCAGCAGGGCGGAGAAGACCGCCGCCGTGCCCAGATAGGTCAGGGGGATCACCGGGCTGATCACCCGCCGGAGGATGAGATACGCCCCGCCGATGAGGATGGCCAGGGCACAGGTCTCCCCCAGGCAGCCGCCGGTGCGGCCCAGGAACAATTCCAGATCGCCGGGGAGATCTTCGCTCCCCTCCTGCAGCATGCCCAGCGGCGTGGCGGTGGTCACCGCATCGGCTCCGGCGGAATAAGCGAAGGGGGCCGTCCAGTGGGTCATGGGGGCCGGGAAGGAATTCATCAGGATGATGCGGGCGGTGAGGGCGGGATTCACGAAATTCTGCCCGATGCCGCCGAACATCTGCTTCACCACCACGATGGCCGCCACGCTGCCGAACACCGCCATCAGAGGATGGATGGTCACCGGGAGATTCAGCGCCAGCAGCACGCCCGTCACCACACAGCTCAGGTCGCCCACGGTCTGGGTGCGCTTCATCACCCGGCGGGAGAGATACTCGGAGAGCACGCAGGCCGCCACGCAGGTGAGGATCACCACCGCCGCCCGGACGCCGAACAGCACCACCGAGGCGATCATGGCCGGGCAGAGCCCGATCAGCACATCCAGCATGATCCGCTGGGTCGTCCGCCCCCCGTGGAAGTGGGGCGCGGGAGATACGATCAGTTTTTCCATGGTTTCCTACCTCCCGGCGTTTCGCACGATGCTTTTGCCCAGCCGAATGGCCTGCACCAGCTGCCGCCCCGCAGGGCAGGAATAGGCGCAGCAGCCGCACTCCATGCAGGTGGCCACGTCCAGCGCCAAAAGCGCCTCCCGGTCCCGGCGCTGGGCGGCTTTCTCCAGCTTCAGGGGCATCAGATTCATGGGGCAGGCCGCCACGCAGCTGCCGCAGCGGATGCAGTCCGTGGGCTCCAGCGCGGCGGAGTCTTTTTCGTCAAAGGCCAGAACGGCGTTGTTCTGCTTGAGGATGGGCAGTTCGTCGGAATAGAGGGCGAGGCCCATCATGGGCCCGCCCATCATCAGCTTTTTGGGCGGGCACTTGTACCCGCCGCAGAATTCGATCACGTCCCGGATGGGCGTGCCGATGGGGACGATCACATTCTGGGGATGGGCCACGGCGGAGCCATCCACCGTGACGCGCTTGAGGGTGAGGGGCATCCCGGTGCGCAGGTAGCTGGCCAGAAAGGAGATGGACGCGATGTTCATCACCAGGCACCCCACGTCGGCGGGCAGCCCGCCTGCGGGCACCCTGCGGCCGGTGCAGGCCCGTACGAGCACCTTCTCCGCGCCCTGGGGATAGCGGCTTTTGAGGGCCAGCACCCGCACCTCGTCCAGCGGGTCCTTTTCCGGGTTTTCCGCGATCTCCGTGAGCCGGGCGATTACATCGGGTTTGTTGTCCTCCACGGCGATGATCACCCGGTGGACGTCCAGAATCTCCTTGACCTTGTACACGCCGTCCAGCACGTTTTTCCCGTTTTCCAGGGCCTCCCGGTGGTCGGCGGTGACATAGGGTTCGCACTCGACGGCGTTGATGATCAGGGTGTCTACGGTCTTGTCCTCGGGGACGTTCAGCTTCACATGGGCCGGGAAGCCCGCGCCGCCCAGGCCCACCAGCCCTGCCGACTGGGCGGCCAGGGCCAGCTCCTTGGGGCCGATCAAAGGGGCGGGGGGATACACCCCGGGGTCCCGCTCCATCTTCCCGTCGGAGTCGATCACCACGGCGGCGGTACGCTGCCCGCCGGGCAGCTCCACCTGGGTGATGTCCGCCACGGTGCCGGAAACGGAGGCGTGGATCAGCGCGGAGACATAGGCGTCGCTGTCGCCGATGATCTGCCCCAGCAGCACGTGGTCGCCCTTCTTCACCACCGGGGTGCAGGACGCGCCGATATGCTGCTGCATGGGGAGGATCACCCGCTTCGGCGGGGGCATGGTGGCGGTGGGCAGGTTCCAGGTGTTCTTGCAGTGGGGGACCGATACGCCGCCATGGGTATGAAAAGGCTTTTTGGGGAAAGGCAAAGCCACGGATGGATGCTCCTTTCTAGAGGGCGATACAGATACGCCCGGGGTGCCTGTTTTATTGTATTCAATAATTCTTGGAAATGCAACGGGTTTATTCGATCTTTTTCCGGAAAAAGCGGGAAAATCACCGGGCCTTTTCCATGCGGAAGATCCCCGCCTTTTTCCCGGAGACCAGAATGTCGTACCGCTTTTGCAGCGTGAGCATGGGGAGTGCCGCCACGGCGGCGGCCAGCTCTTCCTTTTTGGCGGTGAGCAGCACCATCCGGCCGCCGGGCTTCAGGACACGGTTTAGCTGCGCAAGGCTTTCCCGGTAGAACTGGGCGAGATCCCCCACGTTCTCGAACAACCCCCAGGGCGGGTCGGTGATCACCGCATCCACGCTGGCAGCGGGCAGGCGCTCACTTAAGGTGCGCACGTCCTGTTGGGCAAGCACGACGCGGGGGCTGCCCGCCAATTTTTCCCCGGCGCGCCGGACGGCGGACGCGTCCCGGTCGAAGGCATACACCGTCCGGAAAGGGAAGCGCTTCACCCGCTGGCAGGGGATGGCGCCACTGCCGCAGAAAGGGTCCAGCACCACGTCGGTATGCAAAGGCTCCGACAGCCAGCAGAGCATATAGGCCAGCTCCGGGTGGAGCTCGCCGGGCGCAAGCTGCCGGTCGTAGGCGGTGTGGCGGGAGAGGCGCTTCAAAAAGAAGCACAGGCCCTCGCTGCGGGCAAGCAGCCAGAATTCCGTATCCGGGCGGCTCCTGTCCGGCCTCAGCCCGGTGGCCTGGGCGATCTTCGCTTCCAGCCGGCGTTTGCCCGCGGCGTCCACCGATACCAGCCGGTTGCGGTGGGAAGTCACCAGCCGGAAGGTCTTCACCCGGGCGGGCAGTCTGCGGGCGGCGGCCCAGTCCGGCTGGGCGGCGGGCAGCGCCCGGAGGTAATCCTCCAGAGAATCGAACGCGCCCCGGTGGAGGACTTCAAACACGTTGTTGAAGCAGAAAAGGTTCAGGTCGCTGTACGGGACGCCGGTCTCGAATTCCACTGCGCCGTCCAGCAGCGCGGAAAGCTGCAAATCCTTCAAGCGCCGACGGAGCATGGCTGCGACGATCTCCCCTGTCCCGGGGATAAAGGTGGCAAAGTAGCGCGGCAAGGGGCATCCTCCTTTTCTTCTCCTTGGGGCTATCATACGCCAAAAACGGCAAAAAGGCAAGAAGAAACGCCGACGGGGTTGACATTCGGCGATTTGTAGGGTATAAGATTGTATAGGAATCGTATAGGAATCGTACAGCAGGGCATGGAGGGACGGATATGCAAGGAAATATGCTGATCGCCCAGTCGGGCGGGCCCACGGCGGCCATCAACGCTTCGCTGGCCGGGGCGGTGCGCAGGGCAATGGACATGGAGGAGATCGGGGAAATCTACGGCGCGCGCAACGGCGTGACGGGCCTTTTGCGGGAGGATCTGATCCCCCTGAGAGAAAAGCTGGTCAGCGAGGCGGATTTCGCCCGGCTTGCCAGGACGCCGGCCATGGCGCTGGGCTCCTGCCGGTTGCGCCTCAGCGAAACGCCGGACGAGACCTATGAAAAGATTCGGGAGATCCTGCGCCGCCACGGCATCCGGTACTTTTTCTACACCGGCGGCAACGACTCCATGGACACGGTGCAGAAGCTGGCGGAATACCTGCGGGCCCAGGGCGAGGACATCCGGGTGGTGGGCATCCCCAAGACCATCGACAACGATCTGGGCGGGACGGACCACACCCCGGGATTCGGGTCGGCGGCAAAATACATCGCCACCACGGTGGCGGAGATCTTCGCCGACTGTGAGATCTACCTGCCCGCCTCCATGACGGTGGTGGAGATCATGGGCCGCAACGCGGGCTGGCTCACGGCCTCGGCAGCGCTGGCCAGAAGCCACGGCGCCCCGGCGCCCCACATGATCTGTATGCCCGAGGTTCCCTTTGACATGGAAAAATTCCTGGCCCGGGCGGGAGAGCTTTCCCGGGAATATGCCCATCTGGTGATCGCCGTGTCCGAGGGCGTGCGCCGCTCCGACGGCAGCTACATCGCCTCCGACGACAATCGGGACCCCTTCGGGCACCAGCAGCTGGCCGGTGTGGGCCACCGGCTGGGCCGGGTGCTGAAAGACCGCTTCGGCTGCAAGGTGCGGTCCATCGAACTCAACGTGCTGCAGCGGGCGGCAGGGCATCTCCAATCGGAACGGGACGTGGAGGAGGCCCGGCAGGTGGGCGCAAAGGCGGTGGAACTGGCCGTAGCCGGAGAGACCGGCGTGATGGCGGCGATCCGCAGAATCTCCAGCAGGCCCTACCAGGTGGCCTACGACAGCGTGGAGATCGCCCAGGTGGCGAACATCGAGCGCACCGTGCCGGTGGAGTGGATCGACCGGGAACGGATGGACATCCGGCCGCCCCTGTGGGAGTATCTGGAACCGCTGATCCAGAGCCCCAGCCAACAGGAGCCGGGCATCCCGAAGCATTTCACCTTTTGACGAAAACTCGTAAGAATCGCCCGCGGCAATATTTTTCAAATTAAAATGCACCCAAGTCTTGTCAGAAAAGATTTGGGTGCATTCGGCTGTAATGGAAAAGATACTGCTGGGCAAGCCCGGCATTCTCGCCGAAATCCTGGGGAGAGACGCCGGGCAGCAGGGCCGCCATGGCCCGCTTCATCCACACGTCCATGGGGAAGCACTCCGTCTTGTGGAAGCCGAACAGCAGGGTGCATTCCGCCACCTTGGGCCCCACGCCCAGAATTTTTTGCAGCTCGCTCCGTCCGAATTCCGGCGGCAGGCGGGCTGCTTTTTCCATGTCCACTGCCCCGCTGGCCACCTTCCGGGCGGCGTCCAGCAGGTATTTTGCCCGGAAGCCCGCCCGCAGCGGGGCAAGCGCCTCCAGCGAAAGCCCGGCAATGCGCTCCGCGGTCGGAAAGGCGTGGAGCGGCACGCCGGGAATGGGCTCGCCGAAGGCTTCGCACAGCCGGGCGATGATCCCGGTGATCCGAGGGATGTTGTTGTTCTGGGAAAGGATGAAGGAGCACAGGGCCTCCCAGGGCTCCTGACGCAGGATGCGGATGCCCGGGGCATAGGCGGCGGCCTCCCGCAGAACAGGACTGAACGCCATGAGCGCCGCACGCTTTTCGCCGTAGTCCGTGTCCAGATCGAAATACCCCCGCCAGAAGCCGTCGAATTCTTCTTTGGTGCAGCTCAGGCGGAGCTGCCCGTCCTCTTGCCGGAGCTGTAGGTATCGGCCGCCCGCCGCGCCGGTGTAGGTGCGGGGGTCCTCCGGAGAGGGCTGCCAGCGGAAGCACTGGCCGCAGGCGAAGGTCTGGGCCGGATCGAACCGGGCGGGGATGGAGATGCCGCCGGTCATGGGGTCAGCGGTTCTTGGCGTTGGAATCCTCCTCCGCCGTGGGCTTCCGGGCTGTCAGCCACTGGATGGCCCGCTCCGCCGCATCCTTGGAATTGCCCCAGTCGCCGCCGGCGTTGCGGTAATCGAACATGGAGCAGAAGTGGGTCACGTCGCCCTTGACTTCATCCAGATATTGGGCGGCCAGCCGGGTGGTCTCCTGCTCAAAGGCGGCAAAATCCTTCTTGGGCAGCTTCTGGGCGGCGTCCATCACCTGGCCGTAGTGGGGCAGGCAGATATAGGGCTGCTCGTTGTAGAGCCTGCGGAAATCGGGATCGGTGCGCCACATCCGCAGGCAGACCTCCAGCAGGTGCCGGGTGCTGTCGGCGATATTGTCGCAGATGAAGCAGCTGTCCCTGCGGGCCTGCACCGCGGCGGCGATCTTCTTGGCGGATTTCTTTTCCATGTTGAAGATCTCCGCTTTGACGGTGTCCAGCAGACTTTCCAGGATCAGATTGACGGAGAGCTTGTGCCCCACGGCCAGCATCTGGTTGAAATGCTCGTGGCAGAAGCCCAGGCGGTTGGTCTCCACCCGGACGCTGGGCTCCATCATGGCGGCGCCGGTGATGTACTCGGCCATCCGCTGCTCCAGCATGTCCCGCATCCGGCAGAAAGGGCAGCCGTCCTTGGGGCCGAAGATGTCGTTGACGGGGATGGTTGCAATGTCTTCGCGCATAAAATTGACCTCCTGAATGGGAATTTTGTAAAAAGAATAAAAATTCATTTTCGATTGCAGAGCGATTTGGGGACGCCCCTTGCCAGTGCAGGACGAAAAACGGGAGAAACGCCGGGCAGAAAGGGGTTTTTCCGCCGAAAACGGGGCATTGGGCCGAATTGTTTGTCTCTAGTATAGCATAGGCGCCGGAAAGATGGTAGCCCCAAAATCGGGCGGAATGAAAATTTTTCGGGCCCGGGCGGGTCGATTTTTGTCCGATTTGCGAAAAGCAGGTTTTTCCACAGCATATCGGTGGGAAAACCCCATGGCCACAAGATGTGGGAGAGGGCCCGGGGGCGGGCCAGCGGCCGGACGGAAAGGAAATGCAACCTGGACAAACCCGGAGGGTGACATAACTTTTCCACGGGCAAAGGGTTTTTAACCGCCGGAAACGGCGCGGGACAGGGTGTTCTTAACATTTTCAACGGAGTTTTCAACAATCATTGGCCGCAGATAAAATTTGCGTTATGTAAACAAAAGGCGATGAGCGGAAAAAGCTGGAAGGAAAATGGATAAATATCCACGAAAATGAGAAAATATAAGTTATTTGGCCGAATCGCACCGGGTTTTGCGGCTTTTGACGCAAAAAAGGCCGGGGGAGCGCGGAAAATTATTTGAGATTTGTCGTGGAATGTGCTATACTTTTTATGTGTATTTTCAAAACGTGAGGAATGGAAAGCGCGTGGATAAACATAGAGAGACCCCGGAAGAGCCCCGGGGCGCGGGGATCATCGCCGGGCGCAACAGTGTGAGCGAAGCCCTGCGGGCCGGAAGGGCCATCGACCAGCTGGTGGTGCAGCGGGGCGAAAAAAGCGGCACCCTGCGGACGATCCTGGCCCAGGCCAGGGAGAGAGGCATCCCCATCAAGGAGGCGGATCCCCGGAAGCTGGACCACCTGTGCGGCGGGGCGGTGCATCAGGGCGTGGTGGCCCTGGCCGCCGCCAAAGCCTACGCCACGGTGGACGAGCTTTTTGCCCTTGCCCAGGAGCGGGGCGAGCCGCCCTTTTTCGTCATCTGCGACGAGCTGGAGGACCCCCACAATCTGGGGGCGATCATCCGCACTGCCGAGTGCGCCGGGGCCCATGGGGTGATCATCCCCAGCCGGCGCAGCGTGGGGCTCACCTACGCCGTGGGCAAGGCCTCCGCCGGCGCGGTGGAGCATCTGCCCGTGGCCCGGGTGGGGAACCTGCCCCGGCTGCTGGACGAGCTGAAGCGCCGGGGCGTGTGGATCTACGCCGCGGACATGGACGGCCAGCCCTGGGTGGAGGCCGACCTCACCGGGCCGGTGGCCATGGTCATCGGCGGCGAGGGCAAAGGCGTGGGCCGGTTGGTGAAGGAAAAAGCCGATTTTGTGCTTTCCCTGCCCATGCGGGGAAAGGTCAGCTCCCTCAACGCCTCGGTGGCGGCGGGCGTGCTGTGCTATGAAGTTTGCAGACAGAGATGCGGCCTGCAGGCCGCGAGTCCCATAAGGAGGAGTTCCCCATGAGCGGGAAAAATGAGTTCACACTGGAGGATATCTTGAAGGAGGAGCGCACCCGGCGGGAGACAGCCCCGGCTGCTGAGAAGCCTGTGGAATCCCCGACCATAGAAGCGGAAATCCCCGTGCAGCCGGAGCAGCCGGAACCCCAGGCGCTGACCCGGCCCGTGGAGCGGCCCGTGCCCGACGACGCGGCGGACTTGAACGCCTTTGCCACGGGGAACCTGCCCAACCTGCGGGAGGCGTACGATCCCTATGAGGAGCCGGAGCCGGAGCACGGAAAAAAGGGCAAAAAGAAAAAGAAGAAAAGGGGCCTGTTCGGCCGGAAGAAAGTGCCCGACTTTGACGAAGGGGAAGATTTCTACTACGGCCTGCAGCTGAAACCCATTGACGAATACAGCCAGGGCTTCGACCCGGTGACCGGGGAATTCACCCTGAATCCCGCCGGGTACGACTCCCTGTTTGACGATTCCAAAAAGGCCATCGACGACGAGGTGGAGGAAAATTTCCAGCGCCTGCAGCGGGAGCGCCGCCGCCGGGTGGCCGAAGCGGTGCAGAACGCCGGTGTGGACGCGGAGGAGATCGCCAGCGAATTCGGGGTGGTGGCCCCCATGCCCATTACCTCCTTTGCCGCCGACCCCTACGCCAAGGAGCACGGCATCGACGTGGAGGGCAGCGGCTCCGAGGATCTGCCGGACATCCAGAAGGCCATGCTCCAGTCCTCCCAGGAGCAGACCATGGAGGTCAAGCTCAACGTGGCCAGCGACGCCATGGAGCTGCAGCGGGCGGGCGAGGACCCCGCGCCGCCGGTGAGCGAGGGCGCGGTGCAGCGCATCCTGGAATCGGACGAGCCCACGGAGGCCCAGCCGGCCCCGGTGGTCTTTGAGGCCCCGGCGGAGGCCGTGCCGGTAGCGGCCAATCCTGCCCTGACGGAGGAAACTCCCGAGCACCCACGGCAGGAAGCACCCGCCCCCGAGGAGAGCGCCCAGGAGACGCCGGCTGCGGATGCAGAGATCGCTCCCGAAGAGCCGACGGTGGCGGCCCCGGAAATCGCCCCGGAGGAGGACGCCGAGAAACCGGCGGAGACCTTTGAAGATTTGGACAGCGGCAAGGAGCTGACCGAAAGCCGGGACGAGCCGGTGATCGAGGGCCGGGAGCAGGAAGCGATCCCCCAGGTGGGACAGGTGTATGAATACCGGGCGCGGAGCGTCCCCACCCACATCATCAACGTGGACGTGGTGCAGAGCGCCCTGCTGTCCGAATCCGAGGAGCTCAAACGGGCCGCCGAGGAGGAGGAGATCCGCAGCGCCATCCGCAGCAAGCGGAGCAGGAAATCCCGCAAGCCCGAATTTGAGGACATGGATTCCGGCCGGGATACGGAGGAATCCATCGACGACTACACCGGCCCCGAGGACGCCAAAGCCATCGCGGGCGACCTCAAGGGCGATATGCAGGCGCTGACCCTGCGGCTGCTGATCACCGGAGTGTGTACGGCCCTGCTGGCCATCGCCAACCTGATCTTCCCGGGCCGCATGGCCGCGGCGGGCGGCGACGGCGGCAGCAGCGCCGTGGTCTATCTGGTGCTGACCCTGCTGTTCCTGGGCGTATCCGTGGGCATCTGCTTCCGCACCGTGGTGGGCGGCCTGCGGGCCCTGTTCTCCTTCAACGCCAATTCCGACAGCGCGGCGGCAGTGGCTGCGGTGGCGGCCGTAGTGCAGACGGTGCTGGCCCTGTTTTTCCGGGACGATCTGGCTGACGGGCGCTTCCATCTATACGCCGTGGTGCTGTCGGCGATCCTCTTTGTCAACGCGGCGGGCAAGCTCACCATGATCCGCCGCATCCACAGCAATTTCCGTTTTGTCTCCTCCAAGGAGCAGAAGTACGCGGTGAACGTCTACGACGATTACAACACCGCCCTCAAGATGACCCGGGACGCCGTGGCCGAGCGGCCCCAGGTGGCGTACCAGTGCCGGGCCGGTTTCCTGCGGCGGTTCCTGGAGCTCTCCTACGCTCCCGACCTTTCGGAGACCGCCTCCCAGCAGCTGGCGCCCATCGGGTTGATCGCCAGTCTGGCGGTGTGCGCGGTGTGCCTGCTGATCACTTCCAGCGTCCCCGCCGCCATCAGCGCCCTGGCCGCAGCCAGCTGCGCATGCGTGGCCGTGGGGAATATGCTCTCGGTGAATCTCCCGGTGAGCAGGCTGTGCAAGACCGCCCGGCGGGCGGGCGGCATGACCGTGGGCTATGAGGCGGTGGAGAAGCTGGGCAACGTGAACGCCGTGCTGGTGGACGCGGAGGAGATCTTCCCCCGGGGCACCGTGGTGCTGGGCGGCATCAAGACCATGGGCGGTCGGGCAAGCGCCGAGGAGGCCATTCTGCTGGCTTCCGCGGTGATCCAGGAGGCGGGTGGCCCGCTGGGCGGCGTGTTCGATCAGGTCATCAGCGAAAACGAAGACGCGCTGCCGCTGGTGGACAGCGTGCGCTATGAATCCGAAGGCGGGATCGTGGGCCGGGTGGACGGCAGGACCGTCTATATCGGCACCCGGGCGCTGCTGATCAATCACCGGATCGACGCCCTGACCCGGGAGGAAGAGATCATGCTGGCCACGGGCAACCGGGTGGTGATCTATATCGCGGTGGATACGGAAATTGCGGCCATCCTCACCCTGACCTATTCCGCCGACCGCCGCCGCAAGAACGAGCTGCAGCGGCTGGAAAACAGCGGTGTCAGCGTGATCGTCCGCACCACCGACCCCAATGTGAATTCCGCGATGCTTGCCCGGCTGTTCGGGGTGGAGCCCGCCTCGGTGGGCGTGATCGACGGCGAGCTGGGCGACACCGCCAAAGAGCTGCTGGAAACGAATATCCCCCGTGCCGATGCGGTGGCGGCCACCAAGGGCCGCGCCGAATCGCTGATGAGCGTGGTCTCCGCCTGCGTGGAGCTGAAGCGCTCCCTGAGCCTCACCGTGGCGATCCAGACTGCGGCGGCCATCCTGGGCCTGGTGCTGGTGGCCTTCCTGGCCTGCTTCGGCGCCATCCGTCAGCTGACGGCGCTGGTGCTGTTCCTGTTCCAGGCGCTGGCCCTGGCCGTGGTACTGCTCCTGCCCAAACTCCGGCGCTAGCAGGCTAAGCCTGCACGCACTTCGCGGGACGCACGCTTAGGGCGTGCTGGTGCGTGCTGGAAACGACTTTTCCGGTCGCGGAACTTACTGCCTGCTGGAAACCGGTGAGCTTCGCTTGCACGCAACTTTCCTGGAGCCATATAACAGTGCCTCCTCCGCCGTAGGCGGAGGAGGCACAATTTATATCTTTCGGGCGGCAGGATATTTTTTCTTCTCCCCACGCTTCGACATCTTTCGTGTTGATTTTCCCCTGCCGCTATGGTAAAATAACATTGCGACATAATTTATTTCTTTTTTCCTATCCTTACAAGAAAAGCACGCAGCTTTGCCTTTTGGCAAAAATGCATGCTCTGCTTTTCATTATGCGCGCTTGCTTGTAATGGATAAGAAATAAAATTGTGTCGCAGCAATTGGAGCCATGCGTTTTTCGGTGCGCGGCTCCGGCTGCGCACTTTTTTTATTGGAGGTACCGCCATGATGCAGATCGTCAATGCCAGTCAGCTTGTAGACCAGTTGGCCGCGCTTCGCAAAGAAAAAGGCATGAGCCAGGCCCAATTAGCCCAGGCCGTAGGACTGAGCCGCGCCATGATTTCGTACTTTGAAGAAAAGAAGGTCTTTCTCCGCTTCAATACCCTGCTCCGGGTGATGGATGTGCTGGGCGTGAAAATGTATCTCAAATAGCTGTGCTGTCCACACACAAATAACCCAGAGCCATATAACAGTGCCTCCTCCGCCGAAGGCGGAGGAGGCACTTATCTTAGTTCGGTCGAGCCAAATGTGTGCGGCCCAGCCCAATTTCGGGCGCGACCGGAAAATCAATCCCGGGTCTTCTCTCTGTCAGTTGGGGCAAACCGCGTAAAGCTTTTTGTCAAACTTTTTCTCGAAAAAGTTTGGGCGGAGGCTGAAAAACTGCCAAAAAAGTGTACACAAGTACGTAAATTTCAGATAAATTCAAGTTGCTTATTGTAATTCCCGGCGGGATAGTGTATAATACCAATAGCTTGTGCGAAACGCATAAAATCAGCCGGACGGGGAGCCGTCGGCTGTGAAAGGAGCTCAGTATGAAGCAATATCAGGCAAAGGATATCATCAATCTGGCCATGGCCGGCCACAGCGGTGTGGGCAAAACGTCCCTGGCGGAGGCCATGCTGTTTCTGGCGGGCGTGACCGACCGCCGGGGCAAAGTGGCGGACGGCAATACCGTCTGCGATTACGACGCCGAGGAGATCCGCCGCAAGGCGTCCATTTCGGCGGCCATGGCGCCGTTTGAGTGGAAGAACAAGAAGATCAACCTGTTGGACGCCCCCGGCCTGTTCGATTTTGAAGGCGGGATGTGCGAAGCCATGCGGGCGGCGGACACTGCGGTGATCGTGGTCTCCGGCAAGGACGGCGTCAGCGTGGGCACGGAGAAGGCGGTAGAGGCTGCGGATAAGCGCGGCCTGTCCAAGTTCTTCTTCGTCAACGGCCTGTCCGACGAGAACGCCCGGTTCTACGACGCTCTGGAGGGGCTGGAATCCACCTTTGGCGCGTCGGTGTGCCCGGTGGTGGTGCCCTATATTCAGGGGGATCACGCGGATGTGTACATCAATCTGCTGGAGAACAAGGCCTACGACTTCTCCGGCGGCAAGCCCGTGGCGGTGGCCATGCCCGATCTGGGCGACCGACTGGAAGCCCTGCGCACCACCATCTCCGAGGCGGTGGCCGAAGCGGACGACGAATTGTTTGAAAAGTATATGCTGGGTGAGGAATTCACCTCGGAAGAGATCATCGCCGGCGTGAGCAAGGGCGTCAAGAGCGGGGCGATCTCCCCGGTATTCTGCGGCGACGCGCTGCAGATGCGCGGCATGGAGCAGTTTATGGACGGCCTGGCCTGGCTGGCGCCCTCTGCAGAGGAGAAGGCCGGGGAATTGGCCGTGGATGAAAACGGCGAGCCCATCGAGGTGGCCGTCAGCGAAAGCGACCCGGCGGCAGCCATCGTCTTCAAGACCGTGGCGGACCCGTTCATCGGCAAGCTCTCCTATCTGAAAGTGATCTCCGGCAAGATCTCCACCGAGACCCAGTTGATCAACATGCGCACCGGCAATCCCGAGCGCGTGGGCAAGACTGTGATGATGATCGGCAAGAAGCAGGAGGATGTGAAGTGCATCCCCGCCGGCGACATCGGCGCGGTGCCCAAGTTCGCCGCAGTGAACACCGGCGACACCCTGTGCGCCCCCAACCGGAAGGTCACGCTGGACGCCATCGAATATCCCACCCCCGCCATGTCCATGGCCATCGTGGCCAGCAAGAAGGGCGAGGAAGATAAGATCGCCCAGGGCCTGGCCCGGCTGTCCGAAGAAGATCCCACCCTCACCTCCGCCAACAACGCCGAGACCCATGAGATGACCGTCAGCGGCCTGGGCGAGCAGCATCTGGACGTGGCGGTGACCAAGCTCAAGAGCAAGTTCGGCGTGGACGTCACGCTGAAAGAGCCCAAGGTGCCCTATCGCGAGACCATCCGCAAGACCGTGCAGGTGCAGGGCCGCCACAAGAAGCAGACCGGCGGCCACGGCCAGTTCGGCGACGTGTGGATCGAGTTCTCCCCCTGCGACAGCGAGGGGCTGGAATTCGGCGAGCGCGTGGTAGGCGGCTCGGTGCCCAAGGGCTTCTTCCCGGCGGTGGAGAAGGGCCTGCGGGAATGCGTCCTCAAGGGGCCGCTGGCTGGATACCCCGTGGTGGGCCTGTCCGCTGTGCTGTATGACGGCTCCTATCACCCGGTGGATTCCTCCGAAATGGCCTTCAAGACCGCGGCTTCTCTGGCCTACAAGGCCGGTATGCCCAAGGCCGATCCCGTGCTGCTGGAGCCCATCGGCCATCTGAAGGCCACGGTGCCGGACGCCAACATGGGCGACATCATGGGCGAAGTCAACAAGCGGCGCGGCCGCGTGCTGGGCATGGAGTCCGGCGGCAACGGCCGGCAGGTGGTGGAGGCCGAAGTGCCCATGGCCGAAATGCACGATTTCTCCACGTTCCTGCGCCAGAGCACCCAGGGCCGGGGCAGCTTCTTGTTCGCCTTTGAGCGCTATGAGGAAGCCCCCTACAACGTGGCCCAGAAGGTGATCGAAGAAGCCAAGGCCGAGAGCGAAGAATAAGCAGGCTGAGCCTGCACGCACGACGCGTTTCGCGCACGTTTACGTGCGCTGGCGTGTGCTGGAAACAACTTTACAGGTCGCGGAATTTACTTAGTTTTTATTGCCCCTCCGCCTACTGCGGGCAGCCTGAGGCCAAACGCAATTTTCGCTGCGCTCAAATAGCGTTGCTGCACTTGGCTTCACCGAACTAAAGAGAATGGGCCTCCCTCCGCCTACGGCGGAGGGAGGCCCTGTTCTATAGCTTGCAGCCAGTATGTGCACGCGGACCGCACCGGTTTCCCGCAGGCACTATCGGGCGCAACTACCCAACTATCCTCCTGCTGCAGAGGAGCGCGCCTGCTTTGCGCGGCGCTGGTCGCCAGTGGCGACCGTTCAGTGCCGACCGAACCGGCAGGTGAGACCGGCGCGGAGTGAAAACGGCGTCACGCCGCTAGAATTGGAAGTAGACGAAGTCTTGGGGGGCGAAGCCCTCGCCCCAGGAGCCGAACAGCAGGATCGCCGCGATGAGGACAAAATACACCGCATAGCGCACCGCCACCCGGCGATTGAGCTTCGCCATCAGGTCACGCTCGCAGATGAACCAATCGGCGACCAGCAGCCCCACGGAGAAGACGCCCAGCATCAACAGGGTGGGCAGGGTGGCGTTGATGGCCGGCAGATTCAGGGTGATCCCGTCCCGGAAGACCGACAGCAGGGCGGAAAAGATCAGCCCCGCGTCGGCCAGGGAATTGGCCCGGAACAGCACCCAGGCCAGACAGGTGAGGCAGAAGGTGACGAGGATCCTGCACCCGTGGAGGATGGGGTTGGAATCCCGGAGGTGCAGCAGGGCGAACAGCTTTTGCTTCGCCGGGCGCAGCAGGATGGACACCGCCTGATACAGCCCATTGAGCAGCCCCCACACCACAAAGGTCAGGGCCGCACCGTGCCACAGACCGCTGACGGCAAAGACGATCAGCAGGTTGAGGATGGTCCGGGCCTTGCCCTTTCGGCTGCCGCCCAGCGGGAAGTAGAGATAATCCCGGAACCAGGTGGACAGGGAAATGTGCCACCGCCGCCAGAAATCCTGAATGCTGGTGGCAAAATAGGGACAGCGGAAGTTCTCCATCAGATGGAAGCCCAGCATTTTCGCGCTGCCCCGGGCGATGTCGGTGTAGGCGGAGAAATCACAGTAGATCTGGATGGCGAAGGCCAGCGTAGCCAGCAGGAAATCCCCGCCGGCATATGCGCCGGGGGCGTTATAGACCGTGTTGACGATCACCGCCAGGTTGTCCGCCAGCACGATCTTTTTGAACAATCCCCACAGCACCGGCAGCGCGCCGTCGATGAGATCCTCCCCACGGAAGGGATGGTATGCCTTGATCTGCCCCAGCATATTCCCGGAGCGCTCGATGGGCCCGGCCACCAGCTGCGGGAAGAAGGAGACGAACAGGGCGTAGTCTACAAAATTCCGCTCCGGCGCCACCGTGCCCCGGTACACGTCCACCGTGTAGCCCAGGGCCTGGAAGGTGTAAAAGGAGATGCCCACCGGCAGCAGCACGTCCAACAGCGGCGACTGCCAGGATACGCCCAGCAGGGCAAGCCCCTGACCAATGAGGGTGGACAGGAAATTGAAATACTTGAAGAAGAATAAGATCAGGAGATTGATGAGGAAGCTCAGGGCCAGCCAGAGTTTCCGCCTGCCCAGCGCCTTGCCGCCCACCAGCAGGCCGCAGCCAAAGGTGACGG
Source organism: uncultured Clostridia bacterium (assembly GCA_947631855.1). Lineage (GTDB taxonomy): Bacteria > Bacillota > Clostridia > Oscillospirales > Acutalibacteraceae > Acutalibacter. The sequence continues at coordinate 23,047 of CANRMX010000004.1, forward strand.
CAGTGGAAAAGAGCATCAGCAGGGCGTAGGTGGGATTCCAGCACATATAGAAGAAGTAGCTGGCCAGGAGCAGCTGGTAATTCCGCGCCCGCTGGGGCAGCAGGTAGTACACCAGCACGTTGACGAACAGGAACAGGAGATACCCGATGGAGTTAAAATTCACGCGGCTGCCCCTCCTTCCCCGTCAGGCGATTGGGCGGCCTCCGCCGTGCGGGTGTAGAAATGCTCCGCCCGGCCCTGCCAGAGGGCAGCGTCTTCGCCCTCGGTGGGGACAAGTCCCAGGTCCGTAAGCGTTCCGGCCAGATACCGGGAGAGTTTCTCCGCGCCCCAGCAGTTGGTGTGGAGCGTGTCGTAAAAATCCCGGGAGAGGTCGAACCCGAAGCGGTCGAACACTTCGTTGTAGTTGATGAAATCCGCGCCCATCCCGGTGAGATCGGCATCCATCCGCGCCGTCAGTTCGTCGCTGACCCGATTGACGCTGGGCGCCAGGAAGAACACCGGCCGGATGCCCTTGGCCTGGCAGTAGGCCACGATCTCCCCGGCGGCCTCCAGATTCCGGGGATAGTTTTCTTCCACATCCGCGTAGTCACGCACCTGGATCTCCTCTACCGGCTGGATGCGGGAGAGGAAGGTGTACCCGGCCAGCGGGTCGCGGTCGTAGCCGGAGAGGGCGATCTGAAAGTCCTGCGCCGTGAGGTCGTCCCAGCGGTCGTGATAGGCGTACATCGGGAACAGCAGGCCGGGCCATTCGCTTTTCTCCGCCTCGGCAAAGGTGGCGGCCAGCCGGTTTTTCCCCCAGGGCATATAGGTGAGATTCACCTTGAGGGAGCGGTTATTCTGGCCATAGAGCAGGCCCGTGGCCTCCACGAAAATCACCTTGGGCGACTGGGTGCGGCAGCTTTCCAGCAAATAGCGGTAAGTCACCGGGATGGTCTGCTCCGGCCCGGCCATCACATAGGAGGTGACGCCCGCCTCGTCGTAGATCACCCCGGGGGCGATATCGCAGTAGGCGATGGAGGTGCCGAAAAACAGCACGTCCACGGTGTTTTCGGGCTCTTTCAGGTACATATCCCAGGTGGCGCCGTAATCCAGCCGCTTGGGGATGAGCACCCGCTGGAAGAACCAAATAAACACCAAAAGGGCCAAAAGCAGACAGACCAGCCCCACCAGCTCTTTTTTGAGCGCGGTGTGCTTGCCCGCTTTTGCCCCGGTGGGGTCGATTTTCTGTTCCTGCCCTGCAGCGGGCGAAAGATTCTTTTCCATGGGGAAAGAATACCATGTTTTACCCGCAAATGCAACGGTTTTTCCTATTTTTTGGCCTCATATTTGCGTTTTGTCGCCATACCGCCCCGGATGTGCCGCTGGGCCTTGTTGACGGCCAGCACGTTTTTCACGTCCCGGTAGAGAGAGCTGTCGATGTATTTCAGCCGCTGGGAAACGTCCTTATGCACGGTGCTCTTGCTGATGCCGAACTGTTTGGCGGCCCGGCGCACGGTGGCCCGGTTTTCCACGATAAATTCCCCTAGCCTTGTAGCTCTTTCGTCGATGACACTGCCTGCCATAGGTCCACCCCTCGCTTCAATTGTAGTACATCTTATGAGCGGCAGGGACAATTTATCACAAAAGCGCAGGCTAAGCCTGCACGCACGACGCGGGGCATGCGCCTGGGGCGCATGGATGCGCAAAGGAAACGACTGGCCCTATCGCGGAACTTTTTGCGTGCTGAACGCAAGAGAGCTCCGCTTACACGCAGTTGCTCCAAGCTACATAACAGTGCCTCCCCGCCCTTCGGGCGGGGAGGCCATAATTATAGGGCAGGGAGGCACAATAATATCTATTGGGCGCGGCAAAAAGCGGTCGAACCACGTAAAGTTTTTTGTCAAACTTTTTCTCGAAAAAGTTTGCGGCCACGCGCGTGAAATAGAGCTTGTCTTTTTCGGGCGTTCATACTATAATGAGATCAATCTGAAACGGGAGGCCGCTTTATGAAATTCCAATATCTGGGCACCGCCGCCGCCGAGGGCTGGCCGGCCGTGTTCTGCAAGTGCGAGCACTGCCTGCGGGCCGCAGAGGCCGGAGGCAAAAATATCCGCACCCGGAGCCAGGCCATCATCAACGGCGATCTGCTTCTCGATCTGCCCCCGGATACCTATCTGCACAAGCTGCAGCACGGGCTGGAGCTCAGCGCCGTGAAGTATCTGCTGGTGACCCACTGCCACATGGATCACTTCTATCCCCAGGAGTTGAGCATCCGGGGCTCCTGCTACAGCCCGGTGATGGAATCCCCGGAGATGGACGTGTACTGCGCCGCCGAGACCAAGGCGCTCTTTGATCGCTGCACCGCCGGGGAGATAGACGAGGCCAGCATGAGCGCCCTCCATTGGCACATCCTCCAGCCCTTTGAGACCGTGCAGGCAGGGCCCTATACCGTCACGCCGCTGCCGGCCAATCACATGGGACAGGGGAATCAGCCCTTTGTGTATCACATCGTGGACGAGCAGGGCGTATCTGTGTATTATCTCCACGACAGCGGGTACTACTTCCCCGAGGTGTGGGATTATTTCAAGCGGCAGAAGCCCGCCGATCTGATCAGCCTGGACACCACCAATGGGGAGATCAGCTACAACAACGGCTACGGTGGCCACATGGGCGCGCCGGATATCCTGCGGGTGGTGCAGGAGATGCGGGAGATCGGCCTGGCCGACGAACACACCCGGTGCGTGATGAATCACTTCTCCCACAACGGCCATCTGCTCCACGAGGAACTGGAGGCCCTGGCCCGTCCCGAAGGCATCGAGGTGGCCTACGACGGGATGACGCTGGAACTGACGGGGAGGCCATAATTCCCCGTATACGAATTAAGAGAAAGGCTCCCGGAAGGGAGCTTTTCTTATGGCGCGGCGGATGCTTCGTCCTCTTTTTGAAAATAGGAGAGCAGCGCGTAGATCAGCTCTTTTTGGGGCTGGGTGAAGCCATCCAACTGGATGCTCTCGCTGCTGTCCAGGCCGAGAAGATAATCGGTGGAGACGTGAAAAAACAGGGAAAGCTCCACCAGCTTCGCGGCGGTCGGTATGGAAATGCCCATCTCCCACGCGTTGACGCTGGATCGCGTGACAGACATGATGCGCGCCAGCTCGCTCTGACTGATGCCCCGGGCCTGCCGGAGCTGTTTGATTCTGCTGTCGGCTTGAAGGATCATGCCCCACCGCCTCCTTTTGCGTCAATTATAGCTTGCCTCTAATGATAATAAATTATCATTAGTGATAGTTTTAACTTGACAAAAACCGACGCCTGTGGTAGGATGAATCCAAAGGATTAAAGGAGGTCGTTCCATGAATACCGAGCCGAATGTACAACCCCAGGAGACCCAGCCCCAGCAGCCCGCGGAGGCACAATCCGCTCAAGTGCCCAGCGAGCCCATGAAGTTCTGCAAGCATTGCGGCGCGCAGATCCCTGCGGACGCGGTGATCTGCACCCATTGCGGCAGACAGGTGGAAGCTGTCGGCGGCGGCGCCACGCCGAATATTGTGATCAACAACACCAACACCAATCAGAATACCAACGTCAACGCACTGAACGCCAATGTGGCCAAGAAGGCCCGCAACAAGTGGGTGGCTTTTTTCCTGTGCCTGTTCCTGGGATTCTTTGGGGCGCACAAGTTCTATGAGGGCAAGGTCGGCATGGGGATCCTCTACCTCTTTACCGGCGGCTTGTTTGCCATTGGCTGGTTTGTGGATCTGATCGCCCTGCTGCTCAAGCCCAACCCGTATTTTGTTTGACAGGGGCCGTGGCGTTGCAAACTTTTTCGAGAAAAAGTTTGACAAAAAGCTTTACGTGGCTCCGCTGAACTGAGATAGAAATGCCTCCCCGCCGAAGGCGGGGAGGCCATACTTATAGGGCAGGGAGGCACAATGATTTCAGTTCGGTCAAGCCAAGTAAAGTTTTTCGCTAACCTTTTGCTTGCAAAAGGTTTTAGCCTCTTTTTCAAAAAGGCTGGCTTTTTCTTTCAAGAAAAAGGAGGTTCCTCCGCCCTACGGGCGGAGGGGTTCGATCAAAAGGAAAAAAGTAGAGGCTACCCCAGGAAGACTTCGGCCAGGGACTGGCCGAACAGCTTCGCCGCGTATTCGGCCTCGGAGACAGTGTTCACCTCCGTGCCGATCTCCAGCAGGATCGACCCGGGCGTGGCGTTCATGTTGTACCGGCTGTCGGAGAAATTCAAAGGCCGGGCCAGGCCGGGATAGAGCTCCTGCATTTTCTGCTGGATGCGGAGCATCAGCCGCAGATTTTCCTCCCAGTTGGGGAAATCCTCCCAACTGCCGTCGGCGTTGCAGCCGGCGATCATCATGACCTGCGCGGCTTTCCGGCCGTCCACCGCCACGGTGGGCTTGTATTTCACGCCGCTTTCCGTGGTCATGGAATCCCGGTGTACGTCGATGGTGATTTGGATCCCCGGGTGCGCCGCCAGATTATTCTGGATCACGTCCCAGGAGCGGGAATAGGAGCCGTTGTAGATGGCGTCGCAGACCGTCGTATCGTGCACCACGCCGATGCCATAGGCTTCCAGAGATCGCTTCAAAGCCTCCCCGGCGGCCACCACGTTCATGTCCTGATTCTGGGTCCGCAGGGTCATGTCGTCGTAATAGAAGCCGGTATAGGCTTCGGAATAGGCCTCGCTGGTGTGGGTGTGGTAGATGAGCACCTCCACACTGCCGTCGCCCCGCAGCTGCGCGGCGGGTTCCTGCGTCAATTCCCAGGCCAGATCGGTGCCGGAGCCGGTGGAATCCTTGACGAAGAAATTATCCACCGCTTCCCCGCCGTTGATCTCCCGCTCCTCCACCGCGTGCCAGGCCCGGCCGGGCTCGGGCGTGGCGGTGACGCCGGGCAGGGCGTCCTCGTGGAACGGGGCGATGCCGTCGTCGGCCAGCAGCAGGGGGTGCTCCTGATTGGCACTGCTGGCAGCAGCCGAGGCATCCACCTCCACCGAGGCGGCCACCGGCCCGATGGAAAACGGGGGAATGTCGCTGCCGGTCTGCCCGGCCCACTCCCAAAAGGCGGCAGCCGCGCAGCCCACGCACACCACTGCGCACCCCGTTCCTATGATTCGCCTGCCCAGGCTTCGTCCGGAAAATACGCCTCGCACCGCCGCGCCTCCTTTGCATTTCGTCCACCTTTCATCTATATGCGCCGCAGTCCAGTGATTTGCCTACTTTTTTAGTTTTTGATTGAGCCCCTCCTTTTTCTTGAAAGAAAAAGCCAGCCTTTTTGAAAAAAGTCTGGGCTAAAAACTTTATGTGGCCTGACCGCAGCCTGAGGCTGTTTTCGCGACGCGTTTCGCGCACGCTTGCGTGCGCTGCTGCGCAAAAGAAACAACCGACCCTATCGCGGAATTTACTGCGTGCTGGAAACTGGTGGGCTCCGTTTGCTCCTACTGACTGTGAGCTTTCAATAGAAATGTGCCTCCCCGTAAGGGGAGGCACTACTATCTTAAGTTCGGTGGAGCCAAGTGCGTGCAGCCTCAGGCTGCCGGGCCGGAGGCGGGGGAATAATTTTTGTGCCCATGCTTCGACAGGATTCGTGTTGATTTTCCCAGCCCGCTATGCTAAAATAAACACTGCCACACAACTGCAATCGTCTGATTACACAGTAGTAGACACAAGCGACATTTTTGTCCTATGGCAAAAATGCTTGCTCTGTTTTCTTTCATGCTCGCTTGTGTCGTGTGTAGAGAAAAGGTTGTGTGGCAGCAATCGGAGCAATGCGTTTTTCGGTGCGCGGCTCTGGCTGCGCACTTTTTATTTTTTCTTTTTTATCCCCCCGCCGAAGGCGGGGGAATAATACTAATGTGCTTCGACAGGATTCGTGTTGATTTTTCCATTCGGTCATGGTAAAATAAACTTGCGACACAACGGAATATTTTTACCAAGGGGCATGCCTTGTTTTGGCAAAAACGCATGTTCCACTTTTGGTCCCTTGGTTGAGCAAAAGCCGTTGTGTCGCAGCAATCGGAGCAATGCGTTTTTCGGTGCGCGGCTCCGGCTGCGCACTTTTTTATTGGAGGTACCGCCATGATGCAGATCGTCAACGCCAGTCAACTGGTAGATCAGTTGACCGCGCTGCGCAAAGAAAAAGGCATGAGCCAGGCACAATTGGCCGAGGCAGTGGGCGTGAGCCGCTCCATGATTTCGTACTTTGAGGCGAAAAAAGTCTTTCTCCGCTTCAACACGCTGCTGGCGCTCATGCACCAGCTGGGCATGGAAGTATATTTTGAAGAAAATTGAGCCAAACTGCTTCTGACTGCATCTTGCGGAAGGGAGCGGTTTTGTTGAAAAAGAAAGCGGAGCGGGCGCCCTTTTATGCATCGCTGGGGGTGTCGCTGGCGATCCTGATCACCGGGCTGGGCTTTGCCACGGTGGATTACCAGGGGCGCAGGCTGAGCCTGGGCGACAGCACGCCGCCGGTGGACGTGGTGTCGCTGCCCAACGGAGGCACCGGCGTGCACATCAAGCTGATGGGGATCGACCGGGATTTTGACATCACCGGGTTCAAGGCGGTCTGGGATTTTGTGTGCGATTTCGCCTGCCTGCCCCGGGATTCTGCCCGATGACTGACGCTATATCTGGGAGCGACGGCGTTCGCGGCCACAAATCGCAAAAAATATTTACAATTTGGTTACACATTTTTCCGATACAGAAATATAATTCCCCGACCGTGGAGTAAAATAGTATCCGACTTTATGTAAAGCACATTTGGATCTGGCGATCAGCCATTTGATGGAGGGAGCCTATGAAACGAAAGTCTTTTGGGAAACGTGCCGCCGCGCTGCTGTTGGCAGTCTGCCTGCTGCTGGCCGGACAGGGCAGCGTCCTCGCCCGCACCATCGACGAGATCGAGGCCGATCAGAAAAAGCTGGAGCAGGCCGAACAGGAGGCCGAGGCCAAGCTGGATCAGCTGCGGGGCGACGAGGCAAAAATCAAAGAATACCTGGAAACGCTCCAGGAGGAGATCGACATCAAGCAGGAGCACATCCTCTCCGCCCGCAGGGATATCGAGGCGCTGGACCAGCGCATCTCCGTCCTGACCCTCACGCTGGAGACCGCGGAGAAGGAAATCCAGAGCACCATGGATCAGTTCAAGGAGCGGCTGGTGGCCCTGTATAAGGCCGGGAACGTCAGCACCCTGGAGATCTTGCTCAATTCCACCAGCTTCAGTGATTTCACCATGCGCAGCGAATTGATGGACGCCATGAGCCGGCAGGATCAGGCCATGATGGATAAAATACGCGCCTACATGGACGAGACCTCCGAGGAGCGAGAGGAATGCACCCGCAGCAAGGCCAAGGTGGCAGAACTGAAAAAGGAACTGGAGGAGCAGCAGGAGGAGCTCAACGCCCTGTATGCGGAGAACGAGGAGGCGCTGGAGGCGCTGCAGGCCACCGAGGCCAGCACCCAGGAGGAGCTTGCAAAGATCGCCCAGGAAAAAGAAGCGAATGACGCCGAAATTCAGCGGCTCATCGAGGAAGAGAAGAAGCGCCAGGAGGAGGAAGCCCGCAGGCGGCAGGAGCAGCTGAATCAGGCCCAGCAGACCGGCGGCGGCACCAACACCGGCGGGGGCGTGATCCCCACCGGCGGCAGCGGCGGCGTGGAGGGCTTCCGGCCCATTTGGCCCCTGCCCGGCGTCACCTATATCTCCGCCGGCTGGTACGGCTATCCTGGCCACAAGGGTTTGGACATCGCGGGGCCCTGGGGCACGGCGGTGGTGGCTGCGGAATCCGGCACGGTGATCGCGGCCAATTCCAGCGACACCTGGGGCTCGGGCTGGGGATATTATGTGTTGATCTACCACAACGGCACTTTCTCCACCCGGTACGCCCACCTGAGCAGTCTGGCCGTTTCCAACGGGCAATATGTGGAGCAGGGCCAGGTGGTGGGCTATGAGGGCACCACCGGCAACGTGACCGGGCCCCACCTGCACTTTGAGGTGTACGAGAACGGCACCCGCACCGACCCCATGCGGTTCCTGTAAGACGAGAGGTATGCAAAAAAGCGCTCCGAGCGAGGACAGATCGCCGGAGCGTTTTCTATTCGAGGTGGGCAGAAACTGCGAAAAAATTCGATCAGCCAATTTAACCGACAGTAGATTTGTTTACGTTTGGGTGGTATACTGTTCAGTGTTGCGTGGGTGAATGTTCGGCAATGCGGGATTTAGAAAAAGGGGATGGATATGAAGATTTCACTCAAAAACACGCCAAAATCATATTTTATCATTTTTGTGATAGGCATTGCTGTTGGGTGCATTTGTCGATTGGCCGATTATTTCCCGGCAGAAACAGTATGGGGTTTTTCGTCCATTCAGACGTTGCTTGGGTTTTGGATCATTACAAATACAACAATCGTCATATTTAGCTCGTCTTGTTTGTGTGCGGGACTCAGTTCATTTCTATATATGTTTGGAATGACATTGAGCTTTTATGGATTAAAAGCGATATTGGGTAAATTTATCCCGATGTTCTCAGGTGAATTTAATACCGGGCTTTTTATGATGTTCACGATTGCGGCGATCCCCTGTGCGATTGCCGCAGCCATCTTATACTTATGGAATCAAGATAGGATATTCAATTCCGTTTTGTACGCGCTGCCCGTGGGCGCCTTAATGGCGGAAGCATTTGCAACGACTATTTTTCTATTTGCTTTTCATCGGTATTTATTCCAAGTTTTAATGGATCTTGTTGGTGCAGTTGTATTCGCTATTATTTTCTGGAAAAAAGTAAAAAGCAAAAAAGTGTACATTTTTTCTATTGGAATGACATTTGCTGTTTTTTATTTTCTAATGTGGCACAAAGAGCTGATGTTCTGGTTACAGAACCCAGAACTGCTTTCATAAAAGCAAATGGCAAGAGGGATGAAGCCTTTTGCAAATTGTGTGATCCATGCGCTGCGAGGCTTCCACGCGGACAGCAGAAAGCCGCCAGCCCGCCGCCCCGGCCCCGCCCTGGAAGGGCGGGGCGTTTTCGCGCCCGCAGGGCGCGAAAACCGCCGGGCCAAAGGCCCGGCGGGGGGCGGCGGCAGTGGCCGCTTGCGCTTTTTACATGGTCTCCGGCGCGCTGACCTTGAGCAGGGCCAGGGCGTTGCGCAGCACCGTCTGGGCCGCACAGCACAGGGTCAGGCGGGCCGCCGCCAGCGGCTCGGCCTCGCCCCGCACCCGGCAGGTGTTGTAGAACTTGTGGAACAGCGTGGAAAGGTTGGTGATGTACCGGGTCACCCGGGCAGGGTCCAGCGCCTTGGCCGCGCCGATCAGCTCGTCGGTGTAGCCGGAGAGGAAGCGGATCAGCTCCCGCTCTTCCGGGGCAGAGAGCAGCTTCAGCTCCTCCGCCGTGCAGTCCCGGGGCTCCACGCCGTCGGCTTTCAGATTCCGCAGGATGCTGCAAATGCGGGCATGGGCATATTGGGCGTAATACACGGGGTTTTGGGAATCCTGCTGCACCGCCAGGTCCAAATCGAAATCGATGCGGGTGTTGGGCTCATAGGAATTGAACAGGAACCGCGCCGCGTCCACTGGGACTTCCTCCAGCAGCGTCACCAGCGTGATGGCCTTGCCGCTGCGCTTGCTGGCCTTGACGATCTCCCCATCCCGCACCAGCCGCACCATCTGCATCAGCACTACGTCCAGCTTGCCCGCATCCACACCCAGGGCGGTGAGGGCGGCCTTGAGCCTGGGCACATAGCCGTGGTGGTCGGCCCCCAGCACGTTGATGGCCCAGTCGAAATTCCGGGTGACCAGCTTGTCGTAGTGGTAGGCGATATCCGGCACCACATAGGTGGGCACGCCGTTGCCGCGCACCAGCACGAAATCCTCGCTGCCGTAGGCTTCGCCCTTGAACCACACCGCGCCGTCCTTCTCATAGGTGGCGCCTTTTGCGGTGAGTTCCTCCACCATGCGCATCACCGCGCCGCTCTGGTGCAGGGTGGATTCGTGGAACCAGTTGTCGTATTCCACCCGGTAGCGCTGGAGATCGTCGTGGAGGCCCTGGATATTCCTGGGCAGGCCGAAGCCGATCAGCGCCGCCCGCCGCTCCTCGGGGGCCGCATCCACATACCGGTCTCCGTGAAGCTCCGCGAAGGCTTTGGCGTTTTCGATCACATCCGGGCCCAGATAGCCGTCCTCCGGGAAGGGGAAGCCCTCCTCGCCCTTGTAGAGCTGCATATACCGGGCCTCCAGGGAGAGGGCGTATTTGTTCACCTGATTGCCCGCGTCGTTGACGTAGAATTCCCGCTCCACCCGGTAGCCCACGGTCTCCAGCACCGCAGACAGGGCGTCGCCCAGCACGCCGCCCCGGGCGTTGCCGATGTGCATGGGCCCGGTGGGATTGGCGGAAACGTATTCCACCAGCACCCGCTTGCCCTGGCCGTATTCGCTTTGGCCGTATTTTTCGCCCAGGCGCAGGATGTCCTGCAGCACTTCGCCGTAGAAGCCCGCGTCGTAGGTGAAATTCAAAAAGCCCGGCCCGGCGATCTCCACGGAGGCGAAGCCGGTGCCGCTCAAGTCCAGATTGTCCACGATGGCCTGGGCGATCTGCCTGGGCGCGGTGTGGAAGGTGCGGGCGCCCACCATGGCGGCGTTGCACGCCCAATCCCCATGGGAACGGTCGGCGGGCACCTCCAGCACAAAATCGGGCAGGGGAGCGTCGGCCAGGGCCCCATTTTCGATGGCCCTGTGCAGCGCATCGCTTACGGCCACCCGCAGCCCGGCGGTGGCCTTCGATACCAGAAGTGACATAAGGTTTCTCCTTTTCCTTTTCTCGGTTTTTTACTGCCTCAGCCGGCTGGCGGCCCGGGGCTTGATCTCCACCTCGATCTCGTTGGAGCTGGTCAGGGCGGAGTCAATATCCAGCGTGTATTTGACGTTCAGCCGCCCACCCCGGCGGGTGAGGGAGGAATCCATCTCGCTGGTGAAGATGCCCACCGAAAGGGCCCCGAAGCCCGTGTCATAAAAGCACAGGTGGCGCTTTCCCTTTTCCAGGATCAGCTTGGTGGAGGAGCCCGTGCGGGACATGGTGACACGGCCCGGCTCCACCTTCAGCACCGCGGTGTGGGCGATCTTCGGGTCATCCTCGTCGTATTCCTTATAGGCGATGAACGTTGCCCCGCCCCGCTCGGTATAGCTGCCGGTGGTGGAGAGGGTGATCTCCCCGGTCTCGTTGTGCTCCTCGCCGCCGTAGGTCTGCCGGCCCCGGATGCGGATGTCATAGTTGTCCTTGAGCATTGTGCGTTCCCATTCCTTTTGTGTCACATGAACCCCCGGCTATGCCGGAGGGCAAAATAGGCTTTAGCTAAAAGCATCGAGCGAAGCGGGCCGCTATTAAGCCAGGCTACGAATACCGACACGTTGCAAATAAGCGGATAAACCCGTTTACGGGTCGCAGGGCAAGTGATGCAAGTGACGGAAATTCGGTGCGTCTTGAGACGCTTGCCGGTAAAAGACCCTTATAGGGCCTAATCAAGCCTCCGGCTGAGCCGGAGGGTTTGACTTCTGTCGTTGCGGTCATTCCACCGTTACCCTGCGCAGCCCGCTTTCGATGCTGTGCCCCAAAAACAGCTCCGCCACCTCCCGGAAGCCTTCGGGGTTGTCGGTGACGAAATAATCGGCCTGGCGGGGATTGTCTTCCGGCGCCAGCAGATCCAGCTCCGCCAGCCGCCCGGCCAGGGCCAGCGCGGCCTCCCGGCCGCTGTCGATGAGGACGACGCCCGGGCCCATCACCGCCCCGATGGCCGCCCGCAAAATGGGATAGTGGGTGCAGCCCAGGATCAGCGTGTCCACGCCCTGCTCCCGCAAAGGGGCCAGGTAGCGCTCCACGGTCAGGCTGACCACCGGGTCTTCGGGAGAGATGAAGCCGCTTTCCACCAGGGGCACGAACAGCGGGCAGGCCCGTGGGAAGATGGCCAGGGACGGGTCTGCCGCCCGCAGCGCTTTTTCGTAGGAGCCGCTGGCCACGGTGACGCTGGTGCCGATGACGCCGATCCTGCCGGTACGGGTGGCGGCAGCCGCCGCCCGGGCGGTGGGGGATACCACATCGAAATAGGGCACGGGCAGCGTGCCGCCGATATCCGCCGCCACGGAGCTCACCGTGCCGCAGGCCGCCAGCACGGCCTTGACGCCCTTTTTCATGAGGAAATCCATATCCTGCCGGGCATAGCCCCGGATGATCTCCCGGCTGCGGCTGCCGTAGGGCACCCGGCCGTTGTCGCCGAAATAGACGACGCTCTCCCGGGGCAGCACCTGTTCCAGCTCCTTCACGGCGGTGAGGCCGCCCAGGCCGGAATCGAACACGCCGATGGGACGGCGATCCATAGTGTTCCCTTCTTTCGCGGGGATTTTGGGCCGGTCACCGGCCGGCTTTGGCAAAGGCCAGGTCGATGAGGCGGTCCAGCAATTCGCCGTAGGTGAGCCCGCCGGCCATCCACAGCTTGGGATACATGCTGATATCCGTGAAGCCCGGCAGGGTGTTGATCTCGTTGAGGATCACCCGGTGGTCTCCCTCGGTGACGAAGAAATCCACCCGGGCAAGCCCGGAGCAGCCCAGCAGCCGGTAGGCCCGCACGGCCACCTCCCGCACCTTGGCGGCGGTGGCTTCGTCGATGCGGGCGGGGATATAGAGCCGGCTGGTGCCGTTGATATACTTGTCGTCGTAATCGTAGAAGGCGGCGGAAGCGCCGATCTCCCCCACGATGGAGGCTTCGCAGTCCCGGTTGCCCAGCACCGCGCACTCCACTTCCTGGCCCCGGACGCCTTCTTCCACCACGATCTTGTGGTCCTCTCGGGCGGCCTTCAAAATGGCCTCGTCCAGGCCCTCGGGGGTCTCCACCCTGCTGACGCCCACGGAGGAGCCCGCGTTGGCGGGCTTGACGAATACCGGGAAGTTGAGCCGGGCCACGATCTTCTTTTTGATGGTCTCCGCCGCCACAGGGAAGCGGTCGGCGTAGAACCAGAGATAGTGGGCCTGTTCGATGTTCGCCCCCGACAGCAGGGAGTGGGTCACGGCCTTATCCATGCACACCGCGGAGGACAGGGTATTGCAGCCCACATAGGGGATGCCGGACAGCTGGAAAAGCCCCTGCAGGGTGCCGTCTTCGCCGTTTTTGCCGTGGAGCGCCGGGAACAGGCAGTCGATGGGGAGGAGCTCCGCCCCCTGGGGCGTGAGGGCCACCAGCCCGTGGACGGTAGGATCCGGCGAAAGGAACGCCGGCACGGTTTGGCCGGAGGTCTCCCACGCGCCGCCGGAAAGCCCCTCCACCGGCCCGGTGTACAGCAGCCAGCGGCCTTCTTTGGTGATGCCCACCATGGACACGTCATATTTTTCCCTGGAAAGATTTTCAACGATGGAGGCCGCCGACATCAGCGACACCTCGTGCTCGGAGGAGACGCCGCCGAACAGTACGGCCACTCGGAGCTTTTGTAAGGGTTGATCCATTGATGATCACATCCGATCCGTATAGATTCGGCCCGGGCACAGGGCAAACGCGGCTGTGCCGGAACCCTTATTATACTATGAGACAGAAAAATTATCAACCGCTTTTCGCGAGAAATCCGTGGGGAAGCGGAAAAGTGGCGGGTATACTCTTGACGGCGGGGCAGGGTTCAAGTATAATACCTGTAGAAAATATGCAGCGGGAAGGATCATCACAGTGGAAGTACGCGTGTTTGAACGGATACAGGAAGGGCTTGCAGAGGAACTGCAGAAGCAGGGCTACGGCGAGCCGGTGGAGCTGGAGGAGGAGGGCGCCCGGACGGTCATGTTCCCCTCCGAGGGCGTGGCCTACGGCCTGCGGTATGTGAACGCCAAAAAGGTCTTTGAATTGTGCTCCGCCACCATGCGGGTGGACGGCACCCCCGGCGAATGGCGCAGCCTGGCCACCTGGCTGTTCGATTACCAGACCGGCGACAGCTCCGACGTGGAGAGCATCCTCAACGATTTCATCGAGGTCGTCCAGGGCCCCAAGCAGGTGGCCGTGATGCAGCAGAAGCGCAAGCGGAACAAGGACGACGAGCGGGTGGTGGACTGCCTGTTCTTCTTCAACCGGCTTGTCACCCTGTTCCCGGAGCTGCGGGAGGAATTCAACGACGAGAAGATCGTCTACGGCCAGGTGCGGGCGGTCACCTTCACCCGGCAGAAGGTGGTGCCCAAGGCGGAGCAGCTGTTCACGCTGTATCCCAACAGCGAGGTGGCAGGGAAATTCTGCTCCCTGCTGGACGATATGTACAAGAACGGCGATCTGAATCTGCGCTCGGTCATCACGGCGGTGCTGCTCAACGGCCTGAGCGACGGCGCTTTCGCCGCCGTGCGGGAGCAGGTGGACGAGGAGCTGCAGAAGGCGCTGAAGTACAGCCGGAAGCTGAAAGGGAAGAAGATCAAGCCGGAGAAGAAGAAAAAGCAGGGGAAGAAGATCGAGACCAGGCTGGAAGCCTGAGCCCCTTACCGCGCCGCACGGCCCCTTGCCGGGCCGCGCCCGGCAAGGGGCGGCCGTCGAAGACGGCCGATGCGCTGTGCGCATCTGTGCGGCGCGGTGTGGGCGGATATCCCGGCCTGCAAAAACCGAAGAAAAAGAACGCTTTGCCCGGGGAAAAGTGCTTGACATCCCGAAAGGGATGTGGTATAGTGGTACTACCTCGAGGCGAGGGTTCTTTTTTTGTACCCGCTTTTGAGGGAGGCTGCGTGCCTAAAGTTCCAGAAAATATCCGATAAAGGGAGGAGCCGAACGTGAGAGTCAAGGTTGTGTTGGCCTGCACCGAGTGCAAGCAGAGAAACTACAACACCAAGAAGGAAAGAAAAAACAATCCCGACCGGTTGGAAATGAAGAAATACTGCCGTTTCTGCCGCAAGCATACGCTGCATCGGGAAACCAGATAAGGGAGCGAAACTATGGCTGAGAATACCAGGAAGGACCAAAAGTCCGAGAAAAAGGCGAAAAAGCCCAACGCCATCGTTCGTTTCTTTAAGAGGATCGTAAAGTTCTGCAAGGACTGCAAGGGCGAAATGAAGAAGATCGTCTGGCCGACCCCCAAGACGGTTTTCAAGAACACCGGCGTCGTGCTGGTCACCATCATCCTGCTGGGCCTGTTCGTCTTCCTGCTGGATACCGGCTTTATGAACCTGCTGAGCCTCGTGATGGACGTTGCGCAGGCATAACAGGATCGTTCCGGCGGGAAAGGATGAGAAGGAATCATGGCTGAAGAAGCAAAATGGTACGTGGTACACACCTATTCCGGATATGAGAACAAGGTGGCCTCCAATCTGGTGACCACCGTGGAGAACCGCCAGATGGGCGAGCTCATCCAGGAAGTGCGCGTGCCCACCGAGAAGGTCACCGAGATCACCGAAAGCGGCCAGCGCAAGGAAGTGGAACGGAAGATCTTCCCGGGGTATGTCATCGTGAAGATGGTGATGACCGACGAGACCTGGTATGTGGTGCGCAACATCCGCGGCTGCACGGGATTCGTGGGCCCCTCCTCCAAGCCGGTGCCCCTCACCGACGCGGAAGTGGACCGCCTGGGGATCGAGCAGCGCAGCGTGGAGGTCAGCTATCAGGTGGGCGATTCCGTCAGCATCATCGACGGCCCCTTGGAGGGCTTCATCGGCACCGTGGAGGAACTGGATGTGGAAAAGAACCGCGTTCGCGTGGTGGTCTCCATGTTCGGCCGGGATACCCCCGTGGAGCTGGAACTGGACCAGGCCGAGCCCGTGAACGACTGACGGCGGGCCCGGAACGGAAGAAGCTGCAAGCGGCAGCGCTTTTAGGGCGGCGCCGCATCATGCGGACGGTACAGGCGCTTTCAGCAGATGTGCCGTCCAGGCGCCAGACGAGGATCGTGCGGCGCCTGCGTTAAGGGGACACCCCCTTGTGGGAGGCACAGGCAAATTCAACCTGCCGCCTGTACCGCCAACACCACAAAAGAAAGGAAGAGTTATCAATGGCACAAAAGGTTACGGGCTATATCAAGCTCCAGATCCCTGCCGGACGAGCCACTCCGGCCCCGCCTGTCGGCCCCGCTCTGGGCCAGCACGGCGTCAACATCCCCGCTTTTACGAAGGAATTCAACGAGCGCACCAAGAACGACATGGGCATGATCATCCCCGTGGTCATCACGGTGTACGCCGACCGCTCCTTCACCTTCATTACCAAGACCCCGCCCGCGGCCGTCCTCATCAAGAAGGCCTGCGGCATCGAGACCGCCTCCGGCGAGCCCAACAAGAAGAAGGTCGCGAAGATCACCCGCGCCCAGGTGGAGGAAATCGCCAGGACAAAAATGCCCGATCTCAACGCCGGTTCCATCGAAGCGGCCATGAGCATGATCGCCGGCACCGCCCGCTCGATGGGTATCGAGGTAGTGGATTGATCCCCGGCAGTGGGAGGAAATCTTAAGGATCCGATATTGACCACTGGAGGAAATAAATAATGAAACACGGTAAAAAATACGCTGAAAGCGCGAAACTCATCGACCGCGCCAAGCTCTATGAAGTCGCCGAAGCCCTGGATCTCTGCGTGAAGACCGGCACGGCCAAGTTCGATGAGACCGTCGAGCTCCACGTGAAGCTCGGCGTTGACGGCCGGCACGCCGACCAGCAGGTCCGCGGCTCCGTCGTGCTCCCCAACGGCACCGGCAAGACCGTCCGGGTGTTGGTCATCTGCAAGCCCGAGAACGAGGACGTGGCCAAAGAGGCCGGCGCCGATTTCGTGGGCGGCGCGGATATGGTCCAGAAGATCCAGAGCGAAAACTGGATGGACTTCGACGTGCTGATCACCACCCCCGACATGATGGGCCAGGTCGGCCGTCTGGGCCGTCTGCTGGGCCCCCGCGGCCTGATGCCCAACCCCAAGGCCGGCACCGTCACCCCCGACATCGCCAAGGCCGTGCAGAACGCCAAGGCCGGTCAGATCGAGTACCGCCTGGACCGTTCCAACATCATCCACTGCCCCATCGGCAAGGTCTCCTTCGGGCCGGATAAGCTCCGGGAGAACTTCGACACCCTGATGGACGCCATCGTGAAGGCCAAGCCCGCCGCGGCCAAGGGCCAGTATGTGCGCTCCTGCGTGGTCAGCGCCACCATGGGCCCCGGCGTGAAGATCACCCCCACCCGGTTCATCTGATGGGTTTTGAAAAAAGTATTGACAGAAGCGCCCGCTTCTGCTATACTGTGTAAGCTGTCCAACCGAAGACAGCAGGTCGCTTTTCAAGCGGTAAACGGTTTACCGGCCTGCCGAGGAAAGACGTTTGATGACAGGGAACGGTTCCGTTCCGCAGATTCTTTCGCTTTCACCGCCTTTCTTCGGTTTCCACCGGGAAAGGCGTTTTTCGTTGGTCGACCCGCAGGCTTGTCCTGCCATCCTATCATCCGGAGGTGAAATGATTTGCCCAGCAAAGCAATTCTTGAGCAAAAGCAGCAGCATGTGGCCGCGCTGGCCGAGGACTTCAAGAAGGCAAACGTGGGCGTGCTGGTCAACTACAACGGCATCGACGTTGCCAGTGACACCGCCCTGCGCAAGCAGCTGCGTGAAGCCGGCTGCCAGTATAAGGTCGTGAAGAACACGCTGCTCCGCCTGGCCTTTGAGGAGGCGGGCATCAAGGGGCTGGACGAGTACCTCAACGGTACCACCGCCATCGCGTACAGCGATGCGGGGTATGCGGAGGCGCCCAAGATCCTGTCCGATTACGTCAAGAACAATCCCAATTCCGATTTCCAGGTGAAAGCCGGTTTTGTGGACGGCGGCGCAGTGGACGCGGCAGCGGTCAGCAATCTGGCCAAGCTGCCTTCCAAGGAAGTCCTCATTGCCCAGGTGCTCGGCGGCTTCAATGCGCCCATCCAGGGCCTCGCCAATGTGCTCAACGGCACCATCCGCGGCCTGGTGATCGCCCTGAACGCCATCGCCGAGAAGCAGAGTGCCTAACCGCCGGCGGATCCCGCCCGGTAAAGATCCAAACCAACAGACACAACAATTATTCTATGGAGGTATTTTATCATGTCTGAGAAAGTAACCAATCTGATCGAAGAAGTTAAGGCCCTTACCGTTCTGGAGCTCTCCGAGCTGGTGAAGGCTCTGGAAGAGGAGTTCGGCGTTTCCGCCGCCGCTCCCGCCGCTGTGGCCGTTGCCGCCGCTCCTGCTGACGCCGCTCCCGCCGCCGCCGAGCAGACCGAGTTCGACGTGGTGCTCACCAACGCCGGGCAGAGCAAGATCAACGTCATTAAGATCGTCAAGGAGATCACCGGCCTGGGCCTGAAGGAATCCAAGGCTCTGGTCGACGAGGCCCCCAAGGCCATCAAGGAGAAGGTCTCCGCCGACGAGGCCGAGTCCATCAAGGCCAAGCTGGTGGAAGCCGGCGCCGAAGTGGAAGTCAAGTAAGTTTTCTGCTTGCTGAGAAAGCCCCCTTTGTGGGGCTTTTTTCTTGTAGAAAATAGTTTCGATTGGGGTTGACAAGCGAAAAGTCTGGCGGCGAGCGCTGCGTGATCCAGGTGAACTGGTAGGAGCCTGTCGGGCCCAGCGAAAACGGGAGCCGGTCGAGCGATTATCAAGATAGTATTGGTCAAGCCAAGAAAAAGATTGATTTTTTCAGGGGAATCCGTTAGAATGGGGGCAGAAGCCGGAAACACCGGCAAATTGAATCGGAGGATTGTACTATGCATGAAAAATTTTTGGGGCTCACCCCGCCGCTGGGATGGAATTCCTGGAACACCTTCACCTGGAACATCAACGAGGCGCTGATTCGGGAGACCGCCGACGTGATGGTCTCCTCGGGCCTCAAGGACGCGGGCTATGAGTATGTGGTCATCGACGACTGCTGGAGCCTCCGGGAACGGGACGCCCAGGGCAATCTGGTGCCCGATCCGGAGAAATTCCCCAACGGGATGAAGGCCGTGGCCGATTATGTCCACTCCAAGGGGCTGAAATTCGGCATGTATTCCTGCTGCGGCACCCACACCTGCGCGGGCTATCCCGGCAGCTTCGAGCACGAATTCCAGGACGCCGCCACCTTTGCCTCCTGGGGCGTGGATTATTTGAAGTACGACAACTGCTACAAGCCCCGGCACATTGATGGGGAGATCCTCTATAAGCGGATGTCCCTTGCCCTGCGCAACTGCGGACGGGATATCCTGTTCTCCGCCTGCAACTGGGGCTCGGAGGACGTGCACAGCTGGATCCAGGGCACCGGCGCCCATCTGTTCCGCTCCACCGGCGACATCCAGGACAGCTGGGTGTCCATCAAAAATCTGGCCCAGTCCCAGATGCAGAAGACGCCCTTCTCCGGTCCCTTCTGCCACAACGACATCGACATGCTGGTGGTGGGGATGCACGGCGGCAGCAACAACGAGTGGATCGGCTCCCTGGGCGGCTGCACCGACGAGGAGTACCGCACCCACTTCGCCCTGTGGTGCATCATGAATTCCCCGCTGATGATCGGCTGCGATATCCGTTCCATGAGCGCGGAGACCAAGGCCACCCTGACCAACAGCGACCTGCTGAGCATCAATCAGGACGTGGAGTGCCGCGGGCCCTACCGCATCGACGGCAACAACGAGGATCAGTTTATTCTGGTGAAGCCCCTTTCCGACGGGTCGCTGGCCATCGGGATGTTTAACCTCTCCGACCGGCGCAGCGAGATCGCCCTGCAGTTCTGGGATATGGGCATCCCCGCCGCGGCCGGGATGGGTCTGGAGCTGCACAATTGCTGGACCCACGAGAGCGAAGGCGTGGCCACCGAGCGCTGCGCCCGGACCATCGAGCCCCACGCCTGCCTGGTGTACAAGGCGAAGCCGGTGAAGGTGCGGTGAGCAATTCCAAAACGTGCAGGCAGTGCGGCGCACCTCTTGGGGCGGACGATATCGCCATCTACAAGAAGCTGGTGAATCGAGGCGCGGAAGAATTCTTGTGCATCGACTGTCTGGCGGCGTACTTCGATGTGGCCCGGGAGGAGATCGAGAAGCGCATCCGCTACTACCGGGAAAGCGGCGAGTGTACGTTGTTTCGATGATTTTTGATTCCAGCCCCGCCTGGCGGCGGGGCTGGAAAGCTGCGTGAAGGGAATTCGGAAGAGTTTCTCTGCATCGACTGTCTGGCGGCGTACTTTGATGTGGCCCGGGAGGAGATCGAGAAGCGCATCCGCTACTACCGGGAAAGCGGCGAATGCACGCTGTTTCGATGATTTTGTGATTCCAGCCCCGCCGCAAGGCGGGGCTGGAAAGCTGCGTGAAGGGAATGCGGAAGATTTCTTGTGCATCGACTGTCTGGCGGCGTACTTTGACGTGGCCCGGGAGGAGATCGAGAAGCGCATCCGCTACTACCGGGAAAGCGGCGAATGCACGCTGTTTCGGTGATTTTTGATGATTTGCAGACGCGCCCGCTATGGCGGGCGCGTTTTTGTGCGGGCAGTGCGTGCCCCCGTAAGTTGTGTTTCTTTCCCGGTTTTTGGGGGAACGACCACCATATTTTGGGGGTTATTTGTAAATAGATTGTGAATAATCCGGCAAACCTATTGCAATCGGGCAGGATGTGTGTTAGTCTGTAACCAAATTGTAATGTTTACCTTGCGGGGAAGGGGAGCGGCCGGCCGTATGCGAAACAGAACGGTGAAAAACCTGTTGAGTTTTCTGCTGGCCTTAGTGCTCACTTTGGGCGTCGTCGCCGTGCTCAGCGCCATGACTCCTTCCGGGGCAAGGGCCGCCCGCGTGGAGCGCAAGGAGATCACGGTGGGCGGGGAGCAGCGGGAGACCGCCGCCCTTTCCGCCACAGTTCGGGAGGAGAAGCTGCCCGTCGGCTGGAGCATCCTGGCCTTTGGCGGCATCCTCGTCCTGCTGGGCGGCAAGGGGATCAGCGCCCTGCGGAGCAGCGCCAGACAGACCGCCGCCGTCAGCCGCCGCCCGGTGCGCGCCCCACGGAGAGATCTGGGCAGCAGCGCCCGGCTCTCGGTCAAATGATTGCAAGGATTTTTCATCCTTTCATTTTTACCTCAAGCAGATCGGCCGCCGCCCTGGCGGTCGATTTGCTTTGCGTTGATCAGCGGGCAAACTGCCGCAATTTGCCCGCTGGATGTGGGGAAATCTGTGGAATTTAAAGAATCTGAAAAAACCGATTGACAAATTCCCGGATACTCTGTATAGTGTTCTCATTGCGTTTGCATCTGTAAAAGGTCTGCACGGGAGGTGAGCAGGCCATAAAAGCGGTCCGGCTACGCCGCCCACGGTTTTTCCGAGGCACCGTATTTCATCCTTTGCGGGAGGCGGCACAAATCCACCCGGACCGGGTTATGTGTGAATAACAAAGACACGCAACTTATTTTGGCGCGCTCCGCGCCACCGCAAAGGGGATGCATGAATCATGTCAGACAGTATCATTTCGTTGCAGGACATCGCTGTATCATACGGCTCTGAGCAGGTCCTCAAAGGCTTCAATCTCGATATCCGGGATGGAGAATTTGTCACCCTGCTGGGCCCCTCCGGGTGCGGGAAAACCACCGTGCTGCGGACCATCGGGGGCTTCATCACGCCGGATACGGGCGAGGTCTTTTTTGGTGGGAAAAAGATCACCGCGCTGCCGCCCCACAAACGGGCGGTCAACACCATCTTCCAGCGCTACGCCCTTTTCCCCCATCTGAACGTGTATGACAACATCGCGTTCGGGATGCGCCTGAAAAAGAAGAGCGAGAAGGAAGTGAAGGAGACCGTCCACGCCATGCTGGCGCTGGTGAACCTGAAAGGCTATGCCCATCGGGGCGTGAGCCAGCTTTCCGGCGGGCAGCAGCAGCGGGTGGCCATCGCCCGGGCGCTGGCCAACGAGCCCAAGATCCTCCTGCTGGACGAGCCCTTCGGGGCGCTGGACTTGAAGCTGCGCAAGGATATGCAGGTGGAACTGAAAAAAATTCAGAAGCAGACGGGGATCACCTTCATCTTCGTCACCCACGACCAGGAGGAAGCCCTGTCCATGTCCGACACCGTGGTGGTGATGGACGGCGGCGAGATCCAGCAGATCGGCTCGCCCACCGATATCTACAACGAGCCCAAGAATGCTTTCGTGGCGGACTTTATCGGGGAATCCAACATCCTGGACGGCGTGATGGTGAAGGATTTGGAAGTGCGCTTTGCCGGGCACACCTACCCCTGCCTGGACAAGGGCTTCGGGGAGAACGTGCCGGTGGACGTGGTCATCCGGCCGGAGGATATCGAAGTCACCGCCGCCGACAGCGCGCACCTGACGGGCGAGGTGACGGCCGTCACCTTCAAGGGCGTGCACTATGAGATCATCGTGGACGTACAGGGCTTCAAGTGGATGATCCAGTCCACCGACTACCGCGCCGTGGGCGACCGCATCGGGCTGGTCATCGGCCCGGACGATATCCACGTGATGGCCAAGTCCGAATACTCCGGGCTGTTCGGCGATTACAGCACCTTCAGCGACGAGATGGACGACGATATCAACGCGTCGGCGGAGAGTGTGGAGGACGACTGATGAAAACGAAATCCAAGCTGCTCTCCGCGCCGTACTCCGTTTGGATGACGGTGTTCATCGTCGTTCCCATGGTGCTGGTGGTGTGGTTCGCCTTCACCGACACCGCCGGGAATTTTACGGTGGAAAATATCCTGAACGTGGGGCAATACTCCAACGTGTTCCTGCGCTCCATCGGGCTGGGCGCTGTGGCCACGGTGATCTCGCTGGTGATGGGCTACCCGCTGGCCTACGGCATCGCCAAAATGGCCCCCCGCCGCCAGAGCGTGATGGTCATGCTGGTGATGCTGCCCATGTGGATGAACTTCCTGCTGCGCACCTATTCCTGGATGACGCTGCTGGAGGATAACGGGCTCATCAACGCATTGCTGACTTCTATCGGCCTGCCCCGGCTGCACATGATCAACACCGGCGGCGCGGTGGTGCTGGGCATGGTGTACAATTACCTGCCCTATATGATCCTGCCGCTCTATTCCGTGCTGACCAAGATCGACCAGAGCGTCATCGAAGCGGCCCAGGACCTGGGCGCAAATTCCCGCCACGTGTTCCTGCGGGTGATCATGCCCATGAGCACGCCGGGGATCATCTCCGGCGTCACCATGGTGTTCGTGCCCGCCGTGAGCACCTTTATCATCTCCAAAATGCTGGGCGGCGGCGGCAACCTGCTCATCGGCGACCTGATCGATATGCAGTTTCTGGGCTCCGCCTATAACCCCAACCTGGGCTCGGCCATCTCCCTGGTGCTCATGGTGATCATCCTGATCTGCATGGGCATCATGAATCAATTCGACGACAGCGACGGTGAGGAAGGAGGGATCATGCCATGAAAAAAGCAGGTTCCCGCATTTACATGGCGCTGGTGTTCCTGTTCCTCTATGCGCCCATTCTGGTGCTGGTGGTGTTCTCCTTCAACGACACCGCCACCGCCAGCCGCACCGTCTGGGACGGCTTCACCCTGCGCTGGTACCAGCGGCTGTTTGAGGACCGGATGCTCCTGGAGGCCCTGCGCAACACCATCGTGATCGCCGTGGTGGCGGCCATCGTTTCCACCGTGCTGGGCACCATGGCGGCGGTGGGGATCAACTCCATGAAGAAGCTGCCCCGGCGTATCGTGATGAACGTGACCAACCTCCCCATGGTGAACCCGGACATCGTCACCGGCGTTTCGCTGATGCTGCTGTTCGTGGCCGCGGTTTCGCTTTTCGGCGGGCGGTCGCTGGGGATGGGCTCCCTCACCGCGGCCCACATCACCTTCTGCCTGCCCTATGTGATCCTCTCCGTGCTGCCCAAGCTGCGGCAGATGGACCCCAATCTCTACGAGGCCGCCCAAGACCTGGGCAGCCCGCCGGTGAAGGCATTCTTCAAGGTGGTGCTGCCGGAGATCGTCCCCGGCATCGTCACCGGTATGATCATGGCCTTTACCCTGTCCATCGACGATTTCGTCATCAGCTATTTCACCTCCGGCACCACCCAGACCCTGCCCATCTACATCTACTCCATGACCAGGCGGCGGGTGAGCCCGGAGATCAACGCCCTGTCCACCGTGCTGTTCACGGTGGTGATGGCCCTGCTCATCGTGGTGAACGTGCGGGGCAGCAAGGACAAGGCGGCGGAGCGGAAAGGAGAGGAGCATTCATGAAAAAGTGGATCTCGCTCGCCCTCTGTCTGCTGGCGCTGCTGCCGGTGCTGAGTGCAAGCGCCGGCGCGGAGGAGCTGGACACCTCCGTCACCCTCAACGTGTATAACTGGGGCGAATACATCAGCAACGGCACCGAGGGCTCGCTGGACGTGAACGCCGAATTCACCCGGCGCACGGGCATCCAGGTGAACTACACCACCTTCGACAGCAACGAGTCCCTCTATTCAAAGCTGGCCGGCGGCGGCGCGGATTACGACATCATCATCCCCTCGGACTACATGATCTCCAAGCTGCTGAACGAAGGAATGCTGGCCGAGCTGGATTTCGACAACATCCCCAATTTCAAGTATATCGATGAGAAGTTCCGCGACCCGGATTACGACCCCGGCTGCGCACACTCTGCGCCCTATACCTGGGGCGTGGTGGGGCTGTTCTACAACACGGACTACATCGATGAGGAGATCACCAGCTGGGAGGCCCTGTGGGACCCGGATTACGCCGGGAAGATCCTGATGTTCGACAATCCCCGGGACGCTTTTGCCATCGCCCAGATGCGGCTGGGACAGTCCCTGAACACCACCGATCCCGCCGACTGGCGGGCCGCCGCCGATCTGTTGAAGGAACAGAAGCCCATGGTGCAGGCCTACGTCATGGACCAGATCTTCGACAAGATGGAGGCCGGGGAGGCGTGGATCGCCCCGTACTATTCCGGCGACGCCGCCCTGCTGGTGGAAAACAACGACAGCATCCAGTTCGCCATCCCCGAGGAGGGCACCAACTATTTCGTGGATGCCATCTGCATCCCCGCCACCTCCACCCACAAGCGGGAGGCGGAGGCGTATATCAACTTCCTGCTGGACCCGGAGATCGCCGGGGCAAACATGGACTACGTGGGGTATTCCACCCCCGAATCCGCCGCCAAAGAGTACCTGGAGGAGGACGTGGTGAACGACCCCCTGCGGTATCCCGATGAGGAGACGCTCAGTCGCACCGAGGTGTTTGTGAATCTCCCCGACGACGTGAGCAAGCTGGTGGACACCCTGTGGGCCGAGGTGAAGATGGGCGGCCCGGGGGAGAGCGCCCTGCTGGTGGCCATTATCCTGGGCTTTTTGGCCCTGTATGTGGGCATCGTCATCTACAAGCGCAGAAAGCGCAAGCGGGAGATGGCGTAGCCCGCCCGCGCCTCAAAAGCCCCTTCCGCAATCGCGGAAGGGGCTTTCTGCGTACACGCAGCGGACCGGGCCGCAGGCCCGGTCGTGAGGCGCGGGGCTGTCGGCAAGCAACTGCCCAAAAACAAAAAGGGACTCCCCCGGTCAGGAAGTCCCTTTCGTCTATGCGGTCAGTTGTCTTTCTTCACGAATTCTACGGCCAGGATCGCCAGCCCCAGCACAAGCAGCAGAATGCCTGCCACCAGCGGGACGATCAGCCCCATCTCGATGATGCCGGTGAGAAGCCGCCCGGGCGGTGTAGACCATTCAGTCGCATAAGGCGGGGGCGCATTGCTCGCACCGACCAGCAGGATGACGATGGCCCAGATGGAACCGATGAGGCTTAAAAAGCCGCCAATCAAAACACGTTTCACAGAGAATACCTCCTTGGTTTTTGAGGCTTACGCCTCGTCTTTTTTGAAGAAATCCAGCACCAGCGCGGAGACGCCCAGCAGGGTGGTGACCCCAGCGGCCAGGCACCAGAGCAGCTTCAAAAAGGAAAACGTTTTGCCGAGCGCGGTCTGCTTCATGGGGACACTTCCTTTCGTTTTTCGTGTACTTTGAGGCGCGGGGAAGTCAGCGCCGGGTGCGCAGGCGCTGCCCATCGAAGCAGAGGATGCCGAAGCCCTCGCCGGTCTTGCCGCCGGAGAGCAGATAGCGCTTCACCGCCCGCTGCATGGAGGTGCGTTCCGGCAGCTCCGCTGCGGGCTTTTGGGCGTCCGCGCCGAAAAGCCGCCAGCCGTCGGCGAATTCTTCCTCCTCCCGATGGGAGATCACGTCAAAATCCCGCTGGAAATCCAGAATATTCCCGGGAGAAAGCACCTCCTGCCAGGCGGGCAGCAGCAGCCAGGAATCACACACGCACCACAGCGGGCCGCCGCCCAGGGTGGGCTGAAAGAAATCGTATGCCTTCTTGTAGCTGTTGAGCCGGGCGGCAGCGTCGAAGGGCTCGCCGCTGGAGGGAATGTGGATGCTCTTCACCGGGTCGCCGGGCTCGAGGCGCAGGCCATCGATCCCATAGGGCTTGCCGTGGTACACGTCGTTTTCAAATTCCAGCCGGCCCAGCTTCACGATGTCGCAGCGGTAGAAGATGGGGTACCAGAAGGCCACGAAATTGCCCCAGACGCCCTGCACTTCCTTGCATTCCAGCACCTTGTATCTGAGGTCGCAGAAGGTGTCCCAGAAGACTTCCTTCGGCACGCCCTTCCTGAGATAATCGGCCTTGGCCCGTTCGCCCGCCAGGGCCAGGAACAGCCCCCACACGGTGTACACGTGGACGCCGGAAGCCTTGGCCATGGCCTCGATCTTCGGGCCCAGCGGCTCCATATCGAAGCGGTCCGTGTAAAAGTCTTCGATGGCCTTTTCCATCTGCGGGCCCTGCCCGGCGGATTCCAATCCCGCCAGCCCCGCGCGGTAGCTTGCCCGGGCCTCCTCGGGAAAGCCGGTCTTTGCCATGAGCAGGTCTAAAAATTCTCGGTTCATCTTGTCTTTCACTCCTTTAGTTCGGTTTCGTGGGGAAAACTTCTCAAAAAGACCAGGTTGCCAGCCGGGTCGTCGCTGTGACCGTCCACCCCCAGCAGCGCTCTGTAAAAATCTGCCAGCCGCGGAACGTCATCGGTCAGCAGGCAGACTTCGCCCAGCCGGATGTTCCCTTCGGTCATTTGCCCATTACCTCCGTATCCAGAATGATGGTCACCGGGCCGTCGTTGTGCACGTCCACGTCCATGTGGGCGCCGAATTCTCCCGTCTCCACCCGGTGGGGGCCTAGGGATTGGAGGCGGCGGACAAAGACTTCATAGAGGGCACGGGCTTCGTCGGGCGGGGCGGCCCGATCAAACGAGGGACGGCGGCCCTTTTTGCAGTCGGTGGAAAGGGTGAAATTGGACACCGCCAGCACCTCTCCGCCCACGTCCAGCAGCGAGCGGTTCATCTTCCCGGCCTCGTCGGAGAAGATACGCAGCCCCGCGATCTTTTCCGCCAGGAATTCAGCCTGCGGTTCCGCGTCGCCCCGCAGCACCCCCAGAAAGACCACCAGCCCCGGCCCGATGGCCCGCACCTCGCCGTGGTCGATGGTGATCTCCGCCCCGTGCACCCGTTGGACGATGGCTCGCATTGCGCTCCCTCCCTAAAACCGGATCGTGTTGTTGTAATAGGCGGGCAGCCCCTCCCGGTAGAGATGACCGTCCCCGGAGAGCATCAGCACCTTGGGCAGCACCCAGCCGTTGGCGGCGGTGCGGAATTCGATCACCGTCATGCCGGAGTGGGTCATGTCGAAATGGGTGCAGAACTGGGGATAGGGGATATCCAGCACGCTGCTGAGGAAGCTCATCCCAAAGCCCTGATGGGCAAACAGCGCCACCCGCTCCTCTGTGGGGGATTCCGCCCGGTACAGGCGGCGGGCCCGGTCGTGGGCATAGCCCAGAGATTGCAGGAAAGCGTCCGTCTCCCGGTCGACCCGTTCCACGCCCTCCTTGAAGCGGTACCCCGCAAAATCGGGATGCTCGTACCAGCGGTCGCCCAGGGAGACGATCTCCCGGGACACAAAGCGCTGGGTCATGGCATCCTGCGCAAAGGCCCAGGTGTAGCTGCCGTCCTCTCCGGGGATGGCGAAATCCCGCCAGGCGTGCATCTCGTTGCAGAAGTCCAGCAGTTGGATTTCCTTTTTCGTGAGCTCCGCGGTGGGCTGGGCCGTCTGGATCGCCCGGGTGGAGGTGGAGGCGAAGATCCTGTCCACCCCGAAAAGCGCCAGCCGCTTGCCCATGGCCTCGGCCTGTCGGCGGCCCAGAGGCGTCAGGGCGTCGGGATCGTAGGTGGGGTCGCCGTGGCGAATGTAAAACAAAAGCATGATTTTCTCTCCCATGAAGCAAAGGCCCTCCCGAGGATCCCCGGGAGAGCGCGATTTTGTTTATTTGAGGCCCATCTCGTCCCGGACCTGCTTGAAGCATTCCACGGCGAAATCCAGATCCTCGATGCTGTGGGCGGCGGACACCTGGGTGCGCACCCGGGCTTTTCCTTTGGGCACCACGGGATAGCAGAAGCCCACCACGTAGACGCCCTTCTCCAGCATGCGGGCGGCGAATTCCTGGGCCACCTTGGCGTCGTAGAGCATCACCGGCACGATGGGGTGGGTGCTTTCGGGTACATCGAACCCGGCCTCCTTCAGCGCGGCGCGGAAGTGGGCGGTGTTCTGCTCCAGCTTATCCCGCAGGGCGGTGGATTCGGACAGGATATCCAGCACCCGGATGGCCGACGCCGTGATGGACGGCGCCAGGGTGTTGGAGAACAGATAGGGCCGGCTCCGCTGGCGCAGCAGATCCACGATCTCCTGGCAGGCGGCGGTGTAGCCGCCGGAAGCCCCGCCCAGGGCCTTGCCCAGGGTGCCGGTGACGATGTCCACCCGGTCGGTGACGCCCCAATATTCCGGGGTGCCCCGGCCGGTCTTGCCCACGAAGCCCGCCGCATGGCTGTCGTCCACCATCACCAGCGCGTCGAATTCCTCCGCCAGATCGCAGATGGCCGGCAGGTTGGCGATGTAGCCGTCCATGGAGAAGACCCCGTCGGTGGCGATCATCTTGGTGCGGCAGCCCGCCGCCTGGGCGGCCTCCAGCTGGGCGCGGAGATCGGCCATGTCGTTGTTCTTGTAGCGGAACCGCTTGGCCTTGCACAGGCGGATGCCGTCGATGATGCTGGCGTGATTCAGCTCGTCGGAGATCACCGCGTCCTCCGGCCCCAGCAGCGTTTCAAACAGCCCGCCGTTGGCGTCGTAGCAGGAGGAATAGAGGATGGTGTCCTCCTTGCCCAGGAATTCCGACAGCTTCTTTTCCAGCGTGATGTGCTGCTCCTGGGTGCCGCAGATGAATCGCACCGAGGACAGGCCGTAGCCCCATTGGTCGAAGCTCTCTTTGGCGGCCTGGATGAGCCGGGGATCGTCGGCCAGGCCCAGGTAGTTGTTTGCGCACATATTCAGGACGCCCCGGGCCTGGGTGGTGCTGATGCGGGCGGACTGGGGCGTGGTGATGTGCCGCTCGTGCTTATAGGTGCCGTCCGCCTCGATGGCGGCCAGCTCCTGGCGGTAGCGTTCAATGGCTGTTTTCATGGCAGTTTCCTCCTCTATTGGCTTCAAACTTTTTCGTGAAAAAGTTTGACAAAAAGCTTTCCTTGGCTTACGGGCAGTAAGATAGATGCGAAAGGCTGCGGGTGTATCCCACTCAAATTAAACTGAAAGTGGGCTTGCCCGATTCGAGCTTTTTCCTTGGCTTACGGGCAGTGGGATGGATGCAAAGCACTGTGGGCTCAGTCCATCCAATTCAAGATGACCTTGCCTGCGTTGCCGGAGTTCATGGCGGCGAAGCCCTCCTCAAACCGGGTGTAGGGCAGGCGGTGGGTGATGATGGGGGAGAGGTCCAATCCGCCCTCCACCATGGCCATCATCTTGTACCAGGTCTCGTACATCTTCCGGCCGTAGATGCCCTGCAGGCACAGCCCCTTGAAGATGATCTGATTCCAGTCGATATCCGCGCCGGGCTGCTGGATGCCCAGCAGGGCGATCTTGCCGCCGTTGCGCATATTGGCGATCATGCTCTGCAGGGCCTTGTCGCTGCCGCTCATCTCCATGCCCACGTCGAAGCCCTCCACCATGTGGGCCGGGCCCAGCACATCCTCCAGCCGCTGCCGGGTGATGTTCACGGTGTGGGTGGCGCCCATCTTTTCGCACAGCTCCAGCCGGTAATCGTTCATATCGGTGACCACCACCGAGCGCGCGCCGTTCTTGCGGGCAATGGCCGCGGCCATCATGCCGATGGGCCCGGCCCCGGTGATCAGCACGTCCTCGCCCACCACGTCGAACATCAGCGCGGTGTGGGTGGCGTTGCCGAAGGCATCAAAGAAGGAAACGATGTCCTCGTCGATGCCGTCATTGATGGGGATCACATTGGTGGCGGGGATCACGATATATTCGGCGAAGGCCCCGTTCCGGTTGACCCCCACGCCCTTGGTATCCTTGCACCACTGGCCGTTGCCCGCCCGGCAGTTCCGGCAGTGGCCGCAGACGATGTGCCCTTCGCCGGACACCCGCTGGCCCGGGTGGTAGGCGGTGACGCCCTCGCCCAGGGCATCGATCTCGCCCACATATTCGTGGCCGATCACCAGCGGAGGCTTCACGTTCTGCTGGCTCCAGGGGTCCCAATTGTAGATATGGACATCCGTGCCGCAAATGGCGGTCTTGTGGATCTTGATGCGTACCTCGCCCATGCCCGGCTCGGGCACCGGCACCTGCTTCAGCGTCAGCCCCTTGCCAGGGGCCTCCTTCACCAGCGCGTCCATCATGCGTGGCATAGTTTTACACTTCCTCGCCCATTGATTTGTACCTCCAGTGTAGCACGATTCCCCGGCATTTTCAAGCCTCACTTCGCGCCGAAAACAAAAAGCTCCGCACCGCCCGCAGACGGTGGGAGCTTTCAGGGGTTGTTTGTGATCTGGATCACGCCGCCGCCTTGGGGGCGTCTGGGATGAGCCCCGCCTTTTGCAGGGCAAGGACGATGAGGGGCACCAGCACGATGTGCACGATGATCCCGGGGATGGAGCCGGTGATGGTGCCGGAGACCCACAGCGCCAGGGAGAATTCCGTGCCGTTGATGCCCAGCAGGATGAACCGGAAAATGCCATAGACGATCCGGCCGCCGATCATGGCGAGGATCAGGGACACATAGATGTAGAGGGGTTTTTTGGGCAGCACCCGGTAGAGGATACCGGTGAGCACGCCGTAGGCCGCAAGCTCAAAGGCCATGGAGAGGCCGGTGGGCATGATGGGCGGCATCCCGAACATGGCGCTGCGCAGCAGGGGCGCGACGAACCCGACCACCAGCCCGTAGGGCCAGCCGCACAGGAAACCGCACAGCAGCACCGGGATGTGCATGGGGCTGAGCATGGCGCCGATGGTGGGGATCTGCCCGGTGAAGAAGGGCAGGATGATACACAGCGCCAGGCACAGCGCCGCGTAGGTCAGACGGAGGTAGGACTTCTTTGCTTGATTCATGGGGATCATCCTTTCTTTTTTCATAAAAACAGCGCTGCCTCCCCTGCGGGGGAAACAGCGCCTTCATGACACGGTTGAATGATATGGAACGGACAACAGCCCTTTGTGGGCATATGGGAACTTCTGCTCCCGGGTGCGGCTTCGTGCCGCGAGGATAGTATAGCAGATGCGGGAGAAAATGTCAAGCCCGGGCGGGGGATTTTCATGGCTTCCGCGGCATTTCCGATTTTACCCTTGACGAAGCGGATTTTTCAGGTATCATATAAGAGGACGGACAAATCAAAAGCGAAAGGAACAGAAGTATGTTTGACGTGAAAGCATTGCAGTGGACCCGAGAGCCCCTGGACTATTCCATCGAGGAGGGGCGGATCGAGATCGTCACCAAACCCCACACCGACCTGTGGCAGCGGACTTATTACCACTTCCGCAACGACAACGCGCCGGTTTTGCAGCTGCGCACGAAGGAGAAGTTTTTCTCCTTTGTGGTGAAGACGGAATTCGAGAGCAAGCACCGCTTCGACCAGTGCGGCGTGGTGGCCTATCTGGACAGCGAGAACTGGCTCAAGGGCTCCATCGAATATGAAAACGAGACGTTCCAGCACCTGGGCAGCGTGGTGACGAACCACGGCTATTCCGATTGGGCTACCACCGCCATCGACGCTGCGGTGAAGTCCATGTGGTACCGGCTGAGCCGCCGGGAGGACGATTTCTGCATCGAGTGCTCCCAGGACGGCGAGACCTTCTCCCAGATGCGGGTGTGCCACCTGTGGGAGGGTGCAGACGAGATCGCCTTCGGTGTCTATGCGTGCAGCCCAGAGGCGTCGTCCTTCAAGGCGACCTTCACCCACATGGACGTGACCGAGTGCAAATGGCTTGCCCACAACGGCCAGCAGCCGGACGAGGCATAAAAGAGGCGCGTGGCATGGGGCGCACACTGGATGAAGCCCGGCAAAGGGCGGTGAAGGCGCTGCAAGCGGATGCATCGGAGGACGCCCTGTGGGTCGCCGTGGCAGCCTTTCAGGGATTTCCTTTCCGCACGTCCTCCGGCCTGCCGTTCCGCTATACCCTGAAGACCGGCCGGAACGGGGAATGGACCCGGGAGCTGTGGATCGACCGGCGGGAGAACAGCAAATCTCTGGCCTGGAGCAGCGTGCGGCTGGCCTTTCAGCAGGCGGTGTCCATGGCGGGGCAAGTGGTGGCGGGGCCAAAATCCCTGGGGAATATCCGGGGCGTGTCCTATATCTACCCCATGCTGTGGCGGTTCGGCGTGATCATTGTGCCGGAAAAGATCGCGGAAAAGATGCAGGGCCCGGAGGCCAATGAAGCGCCGGGTGCGGCAGGATCAAAAAGAATGGAGAATTTATAGCCAGAATAGCGAAAAATATCTCCTTAACTTCATCATTTATCACAAAGGAAATCTGCGCGGAAGTATGGTAAAATAGTAGTGCTGGATTGTTCGGTATCAAACAAATTCTCGAAAGGAGAGTTCTTCTTTATGGCAGGCAGGCTCTCGTCCTTTTTCGGCGCGCAGGACATGACAGTGGGCAGCCCCATGTCCAATCTGGTCAAGTTCTCCGTGCCGCTGCTTGTGGGCAATATCGCGCAACAACTTTACAGCACCGTGGATTCCATCGTGGTGGGCAAGTATGTGGGCGACAACGCCCTGGCGGCCATCGGCGCCAGCGGCCCCATCATCAACCTGCTGCTGGTGCTGTTCATGGGCGTTTCCGTGGGCGCAAGCATCATCGCCTCGCAGCTCTATGGCGCTAAAGATAAAGACGGCCTCTCTCAGGCCATCGGCACCGTTATCACCGCAACCTTCATCACCACCCTGGTGGTCATGATCGTCGGCCCTCTGGTCACCCGGCCCTCCATGCGGCTGCTGGGCACCCCCGACGATATCTTTGAATCCACCTGCAATTACATGATCATCCTCTTTGTGGGCATGCTGGGCAGCGCGTATTACAATATTATTTCCGGCGTGCTGCGCGGCCTGGGCGATTCGGTCATGCCCCTG
The DNA here is from genome assembly GCA_947631855.1 of uncultured Clostridia bacterium. Lineage (GTDB taxonomy): Bacteria > Bacillota > Clostridia > Oscillospirales > Acutalibacteraceae > Acutalibacter. Next base: position 56,432 of record CANRMX010000004.1, read on the forward strand.
ATCTTCCTGCTGGTGGCCTGCGGGCTCAACATCGTGCTGGATATCTGGTTCGTGGCCGGCCTCAAGATGGGCGTGGAGGGTGCAGCCTATGCCACCATTATGGCCCAGTTCGTTTCCGCCATCCTGTGCGTCTATCGGCTGCTCCACATGAAGGAGACGCTGGAGGTCACGCCCCGGATGCTGATCCCCAAGAAATCGCTGGTGATGCGCCTGGTCACCCTGGGCCTGCCCAGCGGCATCACCCAGGCCATCTTCTCCCTGGCCATGATCGTGGTGCAGTCCCTCACCAACTCCTACGGCACCTACGTCATCGCCGCCAACACCGTGGTGATGCGTGTGGATGGCTTCGCCATGATGCCCAACTTCACCTTCGGCACGGCCATGACTACATACGCCGGGCAGAACATCGGCGCGGGCCAGACCAAGCGGGTGGAGCAGGGCACCAAGAGCGGCCTGATCCTGGGCGTGGGTGTTTCCGCCGTGCTGGTGGGGATCATCCTGCTCTTTGGCCGCAACCTGATCTACCTCTTCACTGACACCCCGGAGGTCATCGCGCTGGGCATGCGGATGCTGGACATCCTGGCCGTGGGCTACATCGCCATGAGCGTCACCCAGGTGCTTTCCGGCGTGATGCGCGGCGCGGGCGACACCATGACCCCCATGTGGATCTCCCTGATCACCACCGTGGTGGTGCGTGTGCCCATCGCCTATGTGATGGAGTACTTCACCCGTCCCGAGGGCGGCGCCATGGGTTCCGGTGCTCCCGACCCGCTGTTCATCTCCCTGCTGGTGTCCTGGGTCATCGGCGCGCTGCTGACCGCCATCTTCTACAAGCGTGGTGGCTGGAAGAAGAAGAACGAAATCCGTGCCGCCACCGCTGTGGATACGGAGTAAGAATTCGTTTTCTGATTTGTTTTATTCCCTGCACTACGGGCAGGGGGCGGTCTGAGGCCGTTTTCACGACGCGGGGCATGCGCCTAGGGGCGCATGGGTGTGCTGAGGAAACAACTTTTCCGGTCGCGGAATATACTGCCTGCTGGAAACCAGTACGCTTCGCTTACGCATACTGGCTGCAAGCTATATAACAGGGCCTCCCCGCCTTCGGCGGGGAGGCCCTAAATAATTAACTTGCGGCGAGCCAAGCGAAAGCGGCGTCACGGCGCCCCGCCGAAGGCGGGGGGATAATTTTTGTGCCCTTGCTTCGACAGGATTCGTGTTGATTTTTCCATTCGGTCATGGTAAAATAAACTTGCGACACAACGGAATATATTTACCAAGGGGCATGCCTTGTTTTGGCAAAAACGCATGTTCCACTTTTGGTCCCTTGGTTGAGCAAAAGCCGTTGTGTGGCAGCAATCGGAGCAATGCGTTTTTCGGTGCGCGGCTCCGGCTGCGCACTTTTTATTTTTTCTTTTTTATCCCCCGCCTCCGGCGGGGGATAATACTAATACGCTTCGACAGATTTCGTGTTGATTTTCCCCTGCTGTCGTGGTACAATACTCTTGCCACGTAAATTTTAATAAATGCATTAACTGGATGGAGAGCTTTTTACTTCGGTAAAAATGCTCGCTTTCCTTTCCTTTCCCATCTAGTTAATGCAGAAATGGAATTTGCGTGGCAGCAACGGGAGCGAGGCATTTTTCGGTGCGCGGCTCCGGCTGCGCACTTTTTATTTTTTCTTTTTTACCCCCCCGCCTCCGGCGGGGGATAATACTAATACGCTTCGACAGATTTCGTGTTGATTTTCCCCTGCTGTCGTGGTACAATACTCTTGCCACGTAAATTTTAATAAATGCATTAACTGGATGGAGAGCTTTTTACTTCGGTAAAAATGCTCGCTTTCCTTTCCTTTCCCATCTAGTTAATGCAGAAATGGAATTTGCGTGGCAGCAACGGGAGCGGGGCATTTTTCGGTGCGCGGCTCCGGCTGCGCACTTTTTTATTGGAGGTACCGCCATGATGCAGATCGTCAACGCCAGTCAGCTTGTAGACCAGTTGGCCGCGCTTCGCAAAGAAAAAGGCATGAGCCAGGCCCAATTGGCCCAGGCCGTGGGACTGAGCCGCGCCATGATCTCTTACTTTGAGGAGAAGAAAGTCTTTCTCCGCTTCAATACCCTGCTCCGGGTGATGGAAGTGCTGGGCGTGAAAATGTATCTCAAATAATCGTGCAGTACGGCCAGCTGGTGCAAGCAAGACAGAAGTGCCTCCCTTTGAGGGGAGGTACTTTTTTACGGTTTGAGCTAAGCGAAGCCCACCTTGCGTCCAGCAGGAACTATCGGGCGCGACTACTCAATTGCCTCTCGCAGCCAAGGAGCGCGCCTGCTTTGCGCGACAGCGCGTCGTGGCTGTGGGCACTGCCCGCCGAAAAAGTTTTGTCGTTTCGCTTTACCTGGGGCGGGCATTTGTAGTATAATGTCACCGTAGGGTATTCTGCGGGCAGGGCCCGCGCAGGTGGGGAGACAATAAAATGACACCAGGCAAATTGGGATTCGACCACGAGAAATATCTGGAAACACAGTCCCAGCACATTCTGGAGCGGATCGGGCGCTTCGGCGGCAAGCTGTATCTGGAATTCGGCGGCAAGCTGTTCGACGACTATCACGCCTCCCGGGTGCTGCCGGGCTTCCAGCCGGACAGCAAGGTGCGGATGCTGCTGCAATTGAAGGATCAGGCGGAGATCGTCATCGCTATCAACGCCGCGGACATCGAGAAAAACAAGATCCGCCGGGATCTGGGCATCACCTACGACGCCGATGTGCTCCGGCTCATCGACGCTTTCCGGGAGATCGGCCTCTATGTGGGCAGCGTGGTCCTTACCCGATTCAACGGGCAATCCGCCGCCGAAGCCTTCCAGCAGCGCCTGGAAGCCCTGGGGGTGAAGGTCTATCGGCATTATCCCATCCCCGGGTACCCCAATAATCTGCCTTTCATCGTCAGCGAGGAGGGCTACGGCCGCAACGAGTACATCGAGACCAGCCGCTCTCTGGTGGTGGTCACCGCGCCCGGCCCCGGCAGCGGCAAAATGGCCACCTGTTTAAGCCAGCTCTATCACGAGCACAAGCGGGGCGTCCGGGCCGGCTACGCCAAATTTGAGACATTCCCTATTTGGAATCTACCATTGAAGCACCCGGTGAATCTGGCCTACGAGGCCGCCACCGCCGATCTCAACGACGTCAATATGATCGACCCCTTCCACCTGGAAGCCTACGGCGTCACCGCCGTCAACTATAACCGGGATGTGGAGGTTTTCCCCGTGCTTTCCGCCATGATGGAAAAGATCGCGGGGCGCTCCCCCTATCGTTCCCCCACCGATATGGGCGTGAACATGGCCGGCAACTGCATCGTGGACGACGAGGCCTGTAAGGAGGCCTCCCGGCAGGAGATCGTCCGCCGGTATTATATCGCCCTGTGCGAACAGCGGCGAGGCCAGGGGGACGCGGAAAGCGTCTACAAGCTGGAGCTGCTGATGAATCAGGCGGGCGTGACGCCCGCCGACCGGGCCGTCACCGGCCCTGCAAACCGCCGCGCCCAGGAGACCGGCTCCCCGGCGGTGGCCATCCAGCTGGCCGACGGCAGGATCATCACCGGGAAAACCACCGAGCTGCTGGGCGCCCTGTCCGCCGCGCTGCTCAATGCCCTGAAAGCCCTGGCGGGCATCCCGAAAGCAGTGCACCTCATCGACCCGGCGGTGATCGAGCCCATCCAGAAGCTGAAGACCCTCCACCTGGGCAGCCGGAATCCACGGCTGCACACCGACGAAGTGCTGGTGGCGCTGGCCATGAGCGCCGTCACTGATCCCCAGGCCCAGCGCGCCATGGAGCAGCTGCCCGCACTGCGGGGGTGCATCGCCCATTCCTCGGTGCTGCTGTCCCACGTGGACGAGGACACCTTCCGCCGATTGGGCGTGGACTTGACCTGCGAGCCCCAGTACCAGACCAACGACCGGCTCTACCACCGATAAGCCGTGGGATTTTAGTGGGTTTCCCCGGTTTTTCTCGGGAAGGCAGAAAAAACTTGTGGACATTTCTCGATGCGTGTGCTATACTGATTGAATAAAGGTACGGAAGGAAACGCGAAGTGGATGCAGCGTCACGCGGCAGTGCGGCCTGATTTGCGGTTTGCACGGGCTGGCGGGCGCGACCGAAAAATTTTCCGTTTGTGCGCGGCAAGCGAGCACGGCGAACGGAGAACGCGAAGTGGATGCAACGTCACGCAGTGGTGTAGCCTGATTTGCGGTTTGCACGAACTGGCGGGCGCGACCGAAAAATTTTCCGTTTGTGCGCGGCAAGTGAGCGCAGCGAACGGAGAACGCGAAGTGGATGCAGCGTCACGCGGCAGTGTGGGCCGATTTGCGGTTTGCACGAACTGGCGGGCGCGACCGAAGAATCTTCCGTTTGTGCGCGGCAAGTGAGCACAGCGAACGGAGAACGCGAAGTGGATGCAGCGTCACGCTGCAAGGAGGATGCCCATGAAACTGAAAAGATTTCTTTCCATGACAGTGGCGATTCTGTGTCTGGCGGCGCTGCTGGCCGGATGCGGCGGCAAAAAAGACAAGGACAAGGGCAGCAGTTCTCTTGCCAGCAGTTCCTCGTCCACCCCGTCCTCTGTGGAGACCCCCACCCCCGAGCCCAAAGTGTGGGTGGCCACCGTGCAGGCGGACGGCGGGTTGAATATCCGCTCCGGGCCCTCCACGGACGCCGACATCCTGGGATTGGCCGAGGACGGCAGCACGTTGATCTTGCAGCGGGAGACCGCCACGGACGGCTGGTTCCAGATCGAATATGAAGGGGAGACGGCCTACGTTTCCGCGGAATTCGCCCAGGCGAAGCAGATCACCATGACGGAGTATACCTCCATCTTCGGCTCGAATGAGAGTTCCGCGCCCACCGGCGCAGGCCGGGGCGACGACACTTCCTCTGCGCCCGGCGCCACCGACGATCCCAGCACCGAGCCCACCCAATCGCCCACCGCCGAGCCTACGGTGTCGCCCTCCACCGCGCCCCAGCTGAACAATCAGGACGGGGAGTGAGGGTGCACCGCCAAGGGCACGCGATCGATTCTTTGTCCGGGAGGTAAGCAAAGCAATGAATGGTATCCGGAAGAACAGCGGGAAACGTCTTCTGGCGGCGGGGCTGGTGCTCTGCGTGTGCCTGGGGGCTTTCCTCTCCTTCTGGGCTGCCGGCGGCGAAGATGCGCTGGGCGGTTTTGAGATCGCCCAGGAATCAGAGCCCACGGACATTCTCCTGCTCCAGGAGACCGACGGCCAGGTGCTGCTGGTGACCGCCGGCTTCGACGCTGCGGAGATCTACCGCTTCGATCCCGCCGGCGGAGAGCCCGATACCCTGCGGGTGGAGGGCGCTTTCGGATGGGCCGCTGTGCGGGACGGGAATCTGCTGCTGTGGGATTCCTGGGAAAATCAGCTGGCGGTAACGCCGGTCGCGTCTCAGCCGCTGGAGACAGGGGACCCCATCGCCTTCAGCTGGGCAGGGGTCACCACCATGCTGGACAGCAACGGCACGGATACCGTATACGGAAAAACCGCTACCGCTCCCCGGAATCTGCAGATCATGCAGGGCGGGGAGTATTCCTTTATCAGCTACGACCACGAGATTCAGTTCCTCGCTGTGGACGAAAACGGCCAGCCGGTGGTGTACACGGATGGCGTGCTCCACGTGGGCGAGGAGCTTTTTGACTGCCCGGAGACCCCCACTAAGCTGCTGGGCGGCGGCGTTTTTGTGGACGAGCTGCACACCCTGCGGCGCATCGGGGCGGAGGGGATCGAGCCCATGTTCCAGCTGCCTGCGGAGCCGGTCAGCGGCGCGATCTGCCGCAACGGCCAGGGGACGGTGCTGGTGGCCGGGGACGGCAACGCCGTGATGGGCTACGCAGAGGACGGGCAGACCCGGGGACGCGTGGTGCTGGCAGGCAAGCCTTTGGGCGTTTGCCCATTGGGAGCGGTGTACCGGCAGGACAGCGCCCTCTATTTTGCGGCCTTCGGCAGCGCCTTTGCGGTGGAGGAGCCCACCCCCGGCCCTACGGAAGTCCCCACCGAATCGCCCTCGCCGGAGCCCACTGAGGAGCCCAGCGAAGAGCCCGGCGGAGACAGGCTGTTTGAGCTGCGGGGAAACTATCTGGTGGCCCGGGCAGGGACGGGGATCGACCAGCTGCGGGCGCAGCTCTACCCGGAGGCCGGGGATATCCGCGACGCGGAAGGGAATCCGGTTGCCAGCGGGCTGTTGGCCACGGGGATGACCGCCAATGCCTGGACTGTGGTGGTGCTGGGCGACTGCGACGGCACCGGCACCGTGACCGGGGCCGATCTGCGGGAGGCCATGGGCTGGTGCCTGGAGGAAAAGCCGGTGGAGGACGCCTACGGCCTGGCGGCCGATCTGGACGAGGACAGGGTGATCACCACCCGGGACACGGTGGCGATCAGCCGGATGCTGAGCGGCGAGGGCTCCGAATAAAATCGGGACGAAGGAGAAAATCCTCTTTCCTTTTTGCCCGCGATATGCTATGATACAAGTAGATCCGGCAGGGCCGTGGGCCCCGCCATAGAGAGGAGCAATTTCAATGGCTAAAATCATCGGCAGACCCGCCCTGGCGAATATGCCCTGGCAGGACAAGCCCGCAGGCTGCACCAAGCCCGTGTGGCGGTACGATCAGAACCCCATCATCCCGCGGGACGCCATCCCCACCAGCAACAGCATCTTCAACTCCGCTGTGGTGGTCTTTGGCGACGCCTATGCGGGCGTCTTCCGCTGCGACAACCGCGGCGTGGAAATGGATATCTTCGCCGGCTTCTCCCAGGACGGCATCCATTGGGAGATCAACCACGACCCCATCGTCTTTGAGCCCGCTCCCGGCTGCGACCCCTGCGTCACCCGCAAGGAGTATCGCTACGATCCCCGGGTGTGCTTCATCGAGGACCGGTACTACATCACCTGGTGCAACGGCTTCCACGGCCCCACCATCGGCGTAGGGTATACCTTCGATTTCAAGACCTTCTACCAGCTGGAAAACGCTTTCCTGCCCTATAACCGCAACGGCGTGCTCTTCCCCCGGAAGATCGGCGGCAACTTCGCCATGGTCAGCCGGCCCAGCGACACCGGCCACACCCCCTTCGGCGATATCTTCTACAGCGAATCTCCCGACCTCACCTTCTGGGGCAAGCACCGCTATGTCTTCGGCACCGCCAACGGCTGGCAGTCCAAGAAAGTGGGCCCCGGCCCCACCCCCATCGAGACCGACGAGGGGTGGCTGATGATCTACCACGGCGTGCTCAATTCCTGCAACGGCTTCGTCTATCGCTTCGGCGTGGCCCTGCTGGACATCGACAAGCCCTGGATCGTCAAGGAGCGGGGCAGCTTCTATGTCTTCGGGCCCGAGGTGGACTATGAGCTCACCGGCGACGTGCCCAACGTCACCTTCCCCTGCGCCACCCTCACCGACCCCGAGACCGGCCGCATCGTCATCTACTACGGCGCGGCGGATACCGTCACCGGCCTGGCCTTCACCACCGTGGACGAGCTGCTCTCCTATATGCGGAAGTATCCCTTCCCCACCACCGGAGAACAGGCCGCGGAGTACGGCTATAAGCACATGAACCAGCAGTGGGATTGGAAGTTTGACAAATAGCAACGTGACGTTGCATCCAAGTCGCAGGCTCCGTTCGCTTCGCTCACTTGCCGCGCAATAGGAACAGCTTTTCCGGTCGCGCCCGATAGCGGCCTGAGACCGCTTTCGATTCGCGTGACGTGCGCCCTGTGGCGCACTCGTGGGTGCTGGAAACGGCTTTACAGGTCGCGGAATTCACTGCGTGCTTGACGCGAGTGCGCTTCGCTTGCACGACACAATCCTAAGCCGTAATACGTAAGTGTATCAAGCGGGAGGCGCCGGGTTAAACTTGGTGGCCTGAACCCGCACACAACTGACCGCAAGGCATATTTCAGTGCCTCCCTGCCTTCGGCAGGGAGGCACTTATCTCAGTTCGGTCAAGCCAAGTGCATGCAGCCTCAGGCAGCCCCGCCGCAGGCGGGGGATATAACAGCAAAGTCCGGCCAAGCCAAGTGCACGCAGCCTCAGGCTGCCCCGCCGCAGGCGGGGGATATAACAGCAAAGTTCGGCCAAGCCAAGCAAAGTTCTTTTTGCCTGCTTTTTCTTTCGTGGTGTAATATAATATATCCCCCCGCCTACGGCGGGGGGATATAACAGAAAAGTCCGGCCAAGCCAAGTGAAGTTCTTTTTGCCTGCTTTTTCTTTCAAGAAAAAGCAGGAGAAGGGAGAAGGAAAATGTTTACGATCAAAACGCCCCAATTCGAGGCGGGGCTGTCCCAGCGGCCGGGGGTGGAGATCCTTCGGCGGAGAAAGGAGGGCACGGCCCTGCTGGGCAATCCGGCGGGAGAGCCCAACGTGTGGACGCTCTACGACCGGGAGACCGGGGAAGTGCTCACCGTTTCAGACGGGGACGGGGCGGTGGACTACGCCTGCACGCCCCTTGCAAACGGCCTGCTGTGGCGGTGCACCCTCTCCCTGCGGGGCGAGACGGTGGGCGCGGACCTGCGGGTGGAAGCACAGGGCGACGGCCTGAGGTTTAGCTGGGAGAATTTCCGGGAGGGCGACCGGGTGGTGCTGGTCTCCCTGCGGCTGGGGGGCCTTGCGGGCATCTCCGCCGAGGACAAAAACGCCCGGATGGCCCTGCCCTCCCACGGCGGCAGGCTCATCGACCCGGGCCGGTGCGGGCCCGGGAAGACCGATCACCGGTACAATTGGATTTTGGATTCCTTCGGCAGCGCGGCGGTGCTCTATACTGACCGCATGACCGCGGTGGCCCGCATCCACCGGATGGACGATCAGCTGACTTCCCAGGTTTCCGCCGGGCACACCGCCCAGGTGGGCGCACTGCTGCGCCACCGCTACACGGTGCAGGACCCCTCCTACCGGCGGGCAAACGGCCGGGACCCGCGCAACGTGGAGGACGCGGAGGCGCTGCCCATCGAGCAGGATTTCGCCCTGCCCGGCGCGCCCTTTGTCACGGTGGAGCTGCTGGCCCATGAACCCGTCTCCCCGGAAAGCGGCTGGGTGGTGGGGGCCAAGCACGTGCGGGATTCCCTCCCCGGCAAGCCCAGCGATTTCTACCGGGGCCGCATGGTGTACAAAATCTTCGTGGGGATGCCCAGCCGGCCCAAGGCCACCACGCTGGCGCAGATCCGTCAGATCGTCTTTGACTTTGCCAGGCGCACCGGCAACGCCGGGCAGGTGCCCTACCTGGTGGGCTTCCAGCACCGGGGCCATGACACCGCCTACCCGGACGTGTTCACCCTCAACCCCACGCTGGAAAGCATCGAGGCGCTGGGCAAGCTCTTTGCCGATGCGCGAAGCGTCAACTGCACCCTGAGCTTCCACGACAATTTCGACGACGCCTACGCCGACAGCCCCTCCTGGTGCGCGGAGGACATCTCCCGGGACAATTCCGGGCATCTGCTGCGGGGCGGCGTGTGGAACGGCGCACAGGCCTATTGGAACAGCATGCCCTTCTATGCCCGGCACCGGGCGGCGGAGCGCATCCGCCGGACCATGGAGACGTATCCCTTTTTGCAGGACACCTACCATCTGGACGTGCTCACCGCCTCCGTGTTCCGCATCGATTTCCGGGCCGGCAGCCCCTCCGGCCGGGAGGCCGATCTAGCGGCGCGGCGGGAGATCGCGGCGATGTTCCGGGAGCAAGGACTGGACCTCACCAGCGAAGCCTGCGGGCTGCCCTTCGTGGGGGATTTCAGCTATTTCTGGCACATGCAGCGGGTGCCCCGCAGCCTCTATCCCGGCGACCGGCGCATCCCCATGGTGACTTTCCTGGCCCACGGCAAGGCGGATTACGCCGGCACCCACACCGACACGCCCCGCAATATTCTGGACGGCCTGCTCTACGGCGGCTTCTACTGCAACGACGTCACCGCCGAGACCCCCATGAAGGAACTGACCGACGCATACTTTATGGTGCAGGCCCCGCTGGACGCCCTGCGGGACGACTTCGCCGAGGACTACTTCGAGGCGGAGGGCCGGAAGACCGTGCGGTATGCTTCCGGGGCGGAAGTCACCGTGGATTTTGAAAGCGAGGAATGCACGGTGGTGATCGGCGGGAAGACCGTGATCGAAAACGGCTGCGCGATGCTTCCCCAGCCCGACGGCAGCGTGGTGCTCTACCGCGCCTGGGAGGAGCCCTATGAGCCCGTGCGCTGGCGCACCGGCCTCCCTGCCGGGACAGAGCTGGTGGCGGTACCCATGGGGGTCGATCTGCCCCAGGAGCGCCTGACCGTGGACGCAGACGGCGCAGTGCCGCTGGAGCTGCCCATGGGCGTCGGCTATCGGGTGCAGATGGAAGGCAGGGCGGCCAACGCCGACAAGGAGGAAAAGGCATGAATACTTTTACGGTTTCGGAAATGTTCGGGGACCACATGGTGCTCTGCCACAGCCGGGAGAATCCCGTGTGGGGCACCGCCGCGCCCGGCGCTGTGGTGCAGATTCGGCTGGGCGAATACAGCGCGGAGACCGTCGCCGGCCCCGACGGCCGCTGGCGGACACAGATCCAGACGCCGGGGGCCGGAGAGATCACCGAAATGGCCCTGCGCTGCGGGCAGGAGGAGATCGTCTTCCGGGACGTGGCCTGCGGCGAGGTGTGGCTGGCCGGCGGGCAATCCAACATGGAGATGCCCGTGCTGGCCGTGCACGGGGCCAAAGAGATGGCCCGGGCCGAAAGCTATCCCAACGTCCGGCTGCGGACGATCCCCCGGCGGTGCCGGGCGGAGAAGCAATTCGGCTGGCACTTCCAGCCCATGGACGGCACCGACAGCGGCTGGCTGCTGCCCAGTGAGCAGACGGTGGCGAAATTCTCCGCCATCGGGTATGGCTTCGCTGCGGGACTGGCGGAAAAAATGAGGATGCCGGTGGGGATCATCGACATGAGCTGGGGCGGCACGGTGATCCAGGCGTGGATGCCCCAGGAGGAATTGCTGGCCCACGACGACACCCGGCGGGACGTGGAGCGCTTTCAGGCCCGGCGGGCTGCGCTGGGGGAAGAAGCGGAGCGGAGTTTCCTGCGGAATCAGGCGTCCCTGCGGGCCGTGCTGGAGCGCACCCCCGATTTCGTGGAGCGCTCTCTGGAGGACATGAAATATTACACCCGGCTGGAGCGGGAGATCGACTGGCCGCCGGAGGCCGCGGTGGGCGACCCCAACGAGCCGGGAAGCCTCTTTGCCCACATGGTGGCGGCCACGGCCCCTTATGGCATCCGCGGCGTGCTGTGGTATCAGGGCGAAAGCAACGCCCTGGTGGGCGAGGCGGGCCGGTATGCCGGGCTGTTCGCCCGGATGCGGGAGAGCTGGCAGCAGGCGTGGGGGCGGCCGCTGCCGTTCCTCACCTGCCAATTGGCCACCTTCGACCCGTTCATCTGGGGCGGCGGCTACGACTGGGTGACCCTGCGGGAGCAGCAGGCCCTGTGCGCCCGGACCATGGAGGGCGTCTCCATGGCAGTACTGGTAGACGCGGGCGAGGAGAAGGATATCCATCCCCACGAGAAGCGGGTGGTGGCCCGGCGGCTGCTGGATCTGGCGGTGCGGGACGTGTACGGCGAGCCCGTGTGGGACGTATTCCCGCCGGAGCCGGTGGGCTGCACCCGGCAGGGGGACGTGCTGCGGGTCACCTTCACCGGGCCGGTGGAGCTGCGTCCCGGCGGCGACGGGCTGAAGATTTTGACCGACCGGGGGCTCAAGCCCTGCGAAGCAACGCTTGTGGATGACTGCACGCTGGAGATCGCCGCGCCGGATGGGCTGGGCGTGGCATACGGCCGCAGCGAGTGGTTCATCCCGTCGCTCTTTGGGCGCAACGGCGCACCGGTGGGGCCGTTTAGCAACGTGACGTTGCATCCGTGACGCGTTTCGCGCACGTTTGCGTGCGCTGGCGTGATGAGGAAACAGCTTGACAGGTCGCGGAATCCACTGCCTGCTGGAAACCGGTGCGCTTCGCACGCACACAACTTTCTCGGAGCCATATTACAGTGCGTCCCCGCCCTTCGGGCGGGGACGCACTATTTATATCTTTCGGGCGGGGGGATAATTTTTGCGCTCCTGTTTCGACAGCTTTCGATTGATTTTTCTCGGCGTTCATGGTACAATGGCCTCGCGACATATCCACAGAATCGAATTCTGGGATTTTTAACAAAATAGTTTTGCAAAGAAGGTGTGCGTGGTAAAAACGCACGCCTCGGTCGAGCTACCTTTCTACCCTTTTTTGCGAATTCTGTTTTGTATTAAAGTTGGTCCCGGAAAGATAGTGGATGTGTCGCAGCATAGAGACCGGCTGCGTTTTTCGGTGCGTAGGGGTTCTCTCTGCGCACTTTTTTTATTGGAGGTACCGCCATGATGCAGATCGTCAATGCCAGTCAACTGGTAGACCAGTTGACTGCGCTGCGCAAAGAAAAAGGCATGAGCCAGGCCCAATTGGCCGATGCCGTGGGACTGAGCCGCGCCATGATCTCTTACTTTGAAGAAAAGAAAGTCTTTCTCCGCTTCAATACCCTGCTCCGGGTGATGGAAGTGCTGGGCGTGAAAATGTATCTCAAATAGTCGTGCCGCCCACACACAAATAGCCTCAAGCCATATAACAGTGCCTCCTTCGCCGTAGGCGGAGGAGGCACTTATCTTAGTTCGGTGTAGCCAAGTGCAGCAACGCTATTTGAGCGCAGCGAAAATTGCGTTTGGCCTCAGGCTGTGGTCGAGCCACGTAAAGTTCTTTTGCTTGCTACATCTTCTCCCGGAAGTCTTTCAGGCGCTGGGCGTATGCACCGCGGAGGTCTTCTTCAAAAGCCAGCGGGACGTTCTGCGCACCCAGGATGTCCAGCAGCGCCCGGGTGAAATCGGGGTTGAGGAGCAGCACCGGGCCCAGCAGGTAGGTGCCGAAAAAGTTGTGGTCGCGGACGCCCTCAAAGGGGCACTTTTTGTTGAGGCCCACGCCGCGCTCCACCTGGAACAACCCCCGCACTCCTTCGCCCGGATAGGTGGTGGTGAACTGGGATTTGTACCCCATCACCGGCGTGCCCTCAAAGCTGCCCAGAAACAGGCTGTTGTGGCGGTGCATCATGTCGCGTTTGGCAGAAAGCGGCAGTAATCCCAAACCTTCCAGTCGGGAGCCGTCCTCGTTTTCGATATACTCCCCCAGCACCTCCACCGCGTTGCCCGTGAACAGAAACGCCGTGCCGCCGTCGATCAGCGCCCGCAGGCGGCTCCTGTACGGGCGCAGCTTCTCGATCACCTTTTCCTGGATGCGCTCACTCATGGGAGACATGCAGATCAGCGCCGGGGCGTCCTCGGCAAAGAGCGGAACGCCGTCCAGCGGGGTCTCCACAAACTCCGCCTGGGGCAGGCACTTCCGCAAATAGCGGACGTTGCCGGAATCCCCGAAAAGATTGCAGAATTCGGGGAACAGGATCTCAATCTTCATGGGCGGTCTCCTCCTTGGGCGGCAGCGCCTTGAGGCGCTCCCGAATCTGATCGCGCACACCGTTTGCAAAACGGATGTTGAATACATCGTACAAGATGAACACCGTGTCCACGCCATCCGTGGGGGTGAGCTCCACCGCCCGGCCCGTGTCGCCGGAATGGGCGATCTTCTCCCGGGGCACGCCGGCCATCAGCAGCCGGAGGAAAACATCCCAGTGCCGGGCGCCGGCCACGGTGATGGAGGCGATATTCTCGTCGTTCAGGAACTCGAAATCGGTGTCGTACAGCCAGGGCGTGCTCTCCACCGAGTGGGTGGCGTCGTAAAAATCGTCCAGGAACAGCAGTACGGATTTTTTGCCGGGATAGTCTCTGGCGTTCTCAAAGGCCCGGGAACAGGCGATGGGATTCTGCCCCTTGGCCAGGTGCATCACCAGGCTGCGGCCGTTGACTTTTTCCTCATTGAAGCGGGTCTCGCTGACGGCCAGCTTGTCCATGGCGGCGGCCAGCTTTTCCGCCGGCAGGCCGAATTCGCTGAGCAGCGCCACGGCGGCCAGGGAATTGTACACATTGATGGTGCTGCTGTTGGGCAGGGGCAATTCCCGCTCCACACCGGCCAGTTCCACCCGCATGGTGCGGCGGGCGGGATCGGTGAAAATCACCCGGTATTTGGGCGATGGGGAGGCGAATCCGCAGGCAGGGCAGTGGGCCCGGCCGATGTGGTGATAGCGGACGAAATCCCAGGTGAGCTTCCCGCCGCACTGGGGACAGACCCGCACGTCCTGCACGATGTTCCGGCAGGTATCGCCGTCGTCGGGCTGGCGGTCGATGCCGAAATAGACCCGGGGATTTTCCGGCCTGATCCCGGCGCAGAGCAGGTCGTCGGCGTTGAGGATCAGCCGGGTGGAATCGGGAATGTAGCGGTTCAAAATGTCCAGAATGAACTCCACATGGGCGTTGCGCTTGTAGGAATCCCGGAAGATGTTGGTGATGAGCAGGATATCCGGCCGCAGATAGGGCAGGATCCGAGGCGCGCTGCGCTCGTCCAGCTCGAACACCGCCAGATCTTTTTTGGGCTTGCCCAGCAGCGTGGAATGGTTGATCAGCGCCGCCGCCACGCCGGTATCCACATTGGAGCCGTTGCCGTTGCAGATGAAATCGTACCCGCAGGACGCCAGCATATCCTCCACCATGTTGGAGGTGCTGGTCTTGCCGTTGGTGCCCGTCACCCCGATCACCCGCGTGGGCCGGGGCATCCGGCCGAGAAAATCGGGACAGAGCCGGATCGCGCAGGAGCCGGGCATATTCGTGGCCTTGCGGCCCAGCAGCCGCAGCCCTGCCGCCGTGCCCTTGGCACAGAGCAGCGCCAGATAAAACCGAAGATTTTTGCGCAAATTATCTACCCCTTTGCCGTCAAATCGATTTCTTTAGAAGTATACCACATTTTGGCCGGATTGAAAAGTCCGGCAGAGAATTTCTTTCGGCGGCTCTTGACCCGGGCCGTTATTTGTACTATGATAAGCATATAGCACGATACTTTTCCATACAGGAGGTTTGTTTATGAACACTTTGCCCGTTGGCGTGCAGGTCTATTCCGTCCGCGGCGACGCCGAGAAGGACTTGACCGGCACCCTGAAAAAGATCAAAGAGATGGGCTACGACGGCGTGGAGCTGGCAGGATTATACGGCCACACCGCCGCCGAAGTCAAGGCAGCCATCGAAGACGCGGGGCTGGTGGCCCTTTCCGCCCACGTGCCCTTCCAGGAGCTGGTGGCCGACATGGAGGGCGTGGTGGCCCAGTATGCCGAGATCGGCGTGCAGTATATCGCCATTCCCTACCTGATGGACGAGGACCGGCCCGGCACCCCCAAATTTGAGGGGAACGTGAAGCTCTTTGAGGAGATCGGCAAGGTCTGCAAGGCCCATGGCATCCAGACCCTGTACCACAACCACGATTTCGAGTTCACCAAAATGCCCGACGGCCGCTACGCGCTGGATTACATCTATGATTCCATCCCCGCCGACCTGCTCCAGACCGAGCTGGATACCTGCTGGGTGAAGGTGGCCGGGGAGGATCCCGCCGCCTATGTCCGCAAGTACACCGGCCGCTCTCCGGTGGTGCATCTGAAGGATTTCCACAAGGAGGGCCGCCCCGCCAATATGTATGAGCTGATCGGCACCACCGTGGAGAAGAAGGAAGCCTCCGCCGGTTCCTTTGAGTTCCGCCCCGTGGGCCACGGCGATCAGGATATGCCCGCCATTTTGCAGGCTTCTCTGGATGCCGGCGCCAAGTGGGTCGTGGTGGAGCAGGATCAGTCCAACGGCCGCACTCCCATGGAGGCCATCGCCCTGAGCCGGGAATATCTCAAATCCCTGGGCTGGTAGTCCGTGGCCGGACGGGCCAAGACGCGCTTCGCGCACGTTTGCGTGCGCTGGTGCGATTGGGAAACGGCTTTGCAGGTCGCGGAATTGACTTAGTTTTTATTGCCCTCCGCCTACGGCGGAGGGCAATTATTATCAGCTGAGCGCGGGCGGCAAACTTGCCGTCTTTGCTCACTTTCACGCGCGTCTTGGGTGCGGGCCCTGCCCGGCGCGGAACTTTTTGCGTGCGGGACGCAAGTGTGTATTGCTTATACGCAGTTGCCCCGAGCTACATAACAGTGCCTCCCCGCCTACGGCGGGGAGGCCATAATTATAGGGCATGGAGGCACTACTATATTTATTGGGCGCGACCAATAAATCGGTCGAGCCACGTAAAGCTTTTTGTCAAACTTTTTCTCGAAAAAGTTTGCAGCCTCAGGTTGCAAAGAAGTCTACACCGTGACTTTACCGGCGAGGATGTTCTTATAATCCTCCAGATTCTGCTGGAGCAGGGTGGGGGTGTCCAGACCATAGGGGCACTTGGACTTGCACTGGTTGCAGTGCAGGCAGTTTTCGATGTTCAGCATCATGGCCTGGGATTCCGGGGTGAGCCATCCGGCGGAGGGGCTGCGGCGGATCAGCTGGGACATGCGGGCGCACTGGTTGATGATGATCCCTGCCGGGCAGGGCATGCAATAGCCGCAGGCGCGGCAGAAATTGCCGATCAGCTCCCGGCGGTCCTTCTCGATCACCGCTTTGATCGCGGGGTCGTCCATGGAAGGGGGATTGTCCATATAGCTTAAAAACTCGTCCAGCTCGTGCTCCCGCTGAACGCCCCAGATGGGCAGGGTGTTGTCGAACTGTGCCTGCCAGGCGTAGGCCGCGGCGGAGTTGGTGATCAGCCCGCCGGAAAGGCCCTTCATGCAGATGAAGCCCACGTTTTGCTCCCTGCACAGATTTACCAGCGCGATGTCCTTCTCGGTGGCGAGATAGCAGAAGGGGAATTGCAGGGTGTCGTACAGCCCGGAGCGCGCAGCCTCCTCGGCCACGTTCAGGCGGTGGTTGGTCAGCCCGATAAAGCGGATCTTCCCCTGCTCCCGGGCCTCCAGCATGGCCTCGTACAGGCCGGTGCCGTCGCCGGGCTTGGGGCAGAAGGCCGGGTTGTGGAATTGATAGATGTCGATGTGATCGGTCTTGAGCTTCTCCAGGCTGGTGTGCAGATGCTCCCAGAAGGTCTTCACATCGGTGGCGCCGGTCTTGGTGGCGATGACGATCTTATCCCGGACGTCGCTGAGGGCCAGCCCGATCTTTTCCTCGCTGTCGCTGTAGGCCCGGGCGGAATCAAAAAAGGTGATGCCCGCGTCGTAGGCTTTGCGCAGCAGCCGGATCGCGGTCTGGGTATCCACCCGCTGGATGGGCAGCGCGCCGAAGGCGTTTTTGCCGGTGACGATGCCGGTCCTTCCCAGGGTAACTGTGTTCATGTGCAAAATCCTTTCCGTCGTTTTTCTTCTATATATCACAGAGGCCGCCCCGTTGTCAAGAGGATTTCTTGACTTTTCCCTGCAAGCGGTGTATACTGTACATCGTTTCCGACTTTTACGTTTGAGGGGTCGGAGAAAAATAGAGGAAGGAAATGATCAAAATGCAGAAAACCACGATCAAATTGCTGGCACTGGCCCTGTGCCTTACGCTGGTGCTGAGCCTGGCGGCCTGCGGCGGCAGCGGCAACAGCTCCACCGCCGGCAGCGGCAGCAGCACGGTTTCCACGCCGGAAGAGCCCAGCAGTGCGGCCGATACCTCGGATGACGAGCAGAGCAGCAGCGGGCTCATGTCCACCGTGGAGGAGTTCCTGCAGACCGATGAATTCGCCACCATGTACGACGAGATGAAGGAGAGCGTGAAGGATTCCGGGATGTCCATTGAAGTTACCGGCGAGGGCAGTATGATGATCTACCGCTTCACCTATGACAACTTTGACGAGCTGGGTGTGGAGCCGGAAGTGCTGGGCGCCGCCCTGGAGGAGGCCGCGGATGAGCTGGAGGAGAGCATGTGCTCGGTGGCCAGCGCGCTGGCGACCCTGGGGATCCCCGATCCCGTTGTGCGGGTGATCTATGACACGCCGGACGGCACGGAGCTGCTGAGCCGGGATTTCACCGCCAACTGACGCACTGAATCTATGAAAAGGAGCCTGCGCGGGCTCCTTTTTCACTGGAGACACATGGTCAGGCCGGATTATCCCGATCGCGGTCAAGTGCGTTTGGGCGCAAAAAAGGGACCGTGTTCCCTGCCCATGCGCTTGACAATTTCTCGGTATTCTGCTATAATAAAGGCACAAAGGGAAACTTGCCGGTAAGCGGCATGGCCCTCAGATTTAAGTTACAAGAAGTAACCGTCGTCTGTGGCTAGAGCGGTTACTTCTTGTTTATTAATGCGACAACCAGAGAAACGATGATGCTGAGCACCATCAGACTGAGATGTAGCGCTTCATAAACAGTTATGCTGCATCCCTCCTTTGCCCAAAGATTCCCATCCTTACGGTGGGTTTCTATGTCATCGGGAGAGTTTAGCACCCCTCTCCCGTTTCCGGGTGGAGGGCCAACCGCCTACCGTTACTGGCAAGTATTCCCGCGCCGTATTTGGCGCAAGATAAAGTATAGCAGAGAAAAATCAAAAATGCAAGAAAAAGCGGGAATTCCGCGGCGGCCTGAGGCCGCGTTCACTTGGCCCGACCCAACAACAGAAAGCAGGCCCTCCCCCGCTGCGCGGGGGAGGGCCTGCTGATATTTTGGCTCCTGACAAGCAAGTGCAAGCGCGGCACACCCTCGGCTCGTAGGCAACAAGTTCCGCGACCGGTAAAGTTGTTTCCTAATCGCACCAGCGCACGCAAACGTGCGCGAAACGCGAGTTGGCCTTCGCAACGCTATTTGAGCGAAGCGAAAATTGCGTTTGGCCACGCGCCCACCGCAGGCGGGGGGATAATAAAAAAGAAAAAGCCAAGCCGGGAGGCGGGAATAATAAAATACAAAATGCAGTTACAGCGCTGTTACCGAATCGTAGCCAAATGGTAACCTGCCTTTTGGCAGAAGGGGCCGTACGCTCTTCCTAACGCATTCTCCCCCCGCCGCAGGCGGGGGGAGAATAAAAAAGGAACAAGCTGCGCCGGGAGGCGGGAATAATAAAATGAAAAATGCTGTTACAGCGCTGTTACCGAATCGTAGCCAAATGGTAACCGGCCTTTTGGCAGAAGGGGCCGTACGCTCTTCCTAACGCATTCTCCCCCCGCCGCAGGCGGGGGGAGAATAAAAAAGAAAAAGCCAAGCCGAGAGGCAGAAAATAATAAAATGAAAAATGCTGTTACAGCGCTGTTACCGAATCGTAGCCAAATGGTAACTTGCCTTTTGCGGGGCGGGGACGTATACTTTTCCCGAAAGGGAGGCGGTCCCTATGAAGAAAAAATGGCTGCGCATGGCGCTCTGCGTCCTGCTGCTGACGCTGCTTTGCCCCTTGCCCGCTCGCGCGGATATCGGCCCCAAGCCCTCGGTGCGGGTGCAGTTCACGGGGCTGGGGGAGGAGATCTGCTACGGCACGCTGCTGTCGGCGACGGAATCCAACGGCCCGGACAGCGTATGGGACGGCAGGGAGACAGTCGACTGGCGGCGGGAGATGCCCGGCTGGGAGGCGTTCGTGGCCTATGAGGACCCGGACGGCTACTACTATTTGCAGGAAAGCTGGGAGATCCAGGATACAAAAGAATTGGCCTGGACCTATTACCCGCCCACGCCCTTCAAGCTCCTGCTCTACTTCCCGGAACAGGATGTGTTCGTGTCCAGCGGGATCCTGGAGCGCTACGCCTTTGACAGCTATTTCACCGTGGACATGGCGGGGTTGGACATCGCGGCGGTGTGGGAGACTTCGCCGCTGCAGCCGGCGCAGGAGAACCTGTTGCAGCCGGTGCGCGCTTACGACTACACCTGGGAATTGATCTCCCTGGCCGTTCGGATCGTTCTCACCATCCTGCTGGAGCTGGGGATCGCCCTGCTGTTCAAGTACCGGAACCGGCGGCAGTTTTTGCTCATCGCCGGGGTGAACATCGTCACCCAGGTGGCGCTGAATATCGCGCTCAATGTCATCAATTTCAATGCAGGACAGTACGCTTTCACCGCCGCATACGTGCTGCTGGAGCTGCTGGTGTTTGTTCTGGAATCGCTGATCTACAGCTTTTTCCTGCCCGGGCTGGCGCCCAAGGGGGAGGATCAGCGGGGCTGCGGCCGCCCGGTGCTCTACGCCCTCACGGCCAACGTGTTCTCCTTTGCCGCGGGCATGGGCATCGCCATGCTGATTCCAGGCATATTCTAAATCATACCGCGCAAAAAAGCCGCCTTTGTAGGCGGCTTTTGCTGTGTGTGGGGATTATCGCTCCGCCACGGCTTCAATCTCCACCAGCGCGCCCTTGGGCAGCGCGCCCACCTCGAAGCAGCTGCGGGCGGGCTTATTGGCGAAGTGCTTCTCATACACCGCGTTGAAGGCGGCGAAATCGCTCATGTGCTGCAAAAAACAGGTGGTCTTGAGCACCTTGTCCAGCCCGCTGCCGGCGGCTTCCAGCACGGCCGCCAGATTTTGGATGGCCTGCTCCGCCTGGGCCTCGATGCCGCCTTCGGCCAGTTCGCCGGTGGCGGGCACCAGCGGGATCTGCCCGGAGGTGAAGACAAGGGACTCGGTGGCCATGGCCTGGGAATAGGGCCCGATGGCGGCGGGGGCGTTCTCGGTCGCGATCTTTTTCATAACGGATCAACCTTTCTCATGCAGATTTTGGAAACTCGATGTATACAGTATACCTGTAAATCTCGCGTTTGTCAAACGGGCTGAGCCTGTTTTCACGCCGCGGGCCAAACGCAATTTTCGCTACGCTCAAATAGCGTTGCGCGTCAGGCACATGGATGCGCAAAGGAAACGACTTTGCAGGTCGCGGAACTTTTTGCCCACGAACCGAAGGTGCGCTTCGCTTGCACGCAGTTTGTCGCTGGTTATACTATCGGGTCTCCCCACCGCAGGTACTCCGCGCTTGAAAGCGAGAGAGCGCGGCACGCCTGCGACTGCGCTTGAGCTGCGCGAGCTATATAACATGGACCTTCCCGCCGAAGGGCAGGGAGACTCTAAATCAAATGTGGGAGGCTCTTAATCTCATTTAGGCCGAGCCAAGGGGGCTTTTCGCCCACATTTCCCCGAGCCGAATAATAAGGGCATCCCCCGCCTACGGCAGGGGATGCCCTTTATCAAATGCGAAGAGGCTACTCCTCGATCTTGGCTTTGCGGGAGAGGATAGCGTGGAACACGGCGGGGTCCACCTTGGGCTGGCGGTCGTAGGTGTACACGCCGTTCTGCTCCTGCTCCACGTCCGTGAGCTGGGTGTAGCAGAAGCCCAACATGGCCGGGTGATTCAGCATCACGTCCGCAAGGGCCTTGAAGCGGGCGATGTATTCTTCCCGGCTCTGGGCGGCGTTGCCGTAGCTCCAGGCCGCGCCGCTGAGGGAATACCCGATGCCGCCGTATTCGCTGACCATCAGGGGCTGGCCGCCATAGGGCTGGCGCTTGGCGAAGCGGTCGAAGAAGGGGCCGTCATAGGGATAGGTGGCGGCGAATTTCGCGGGATCCTGCTCGTAATCGTGGACGTCGAAAATGTCGGTCTCCACGTGGTAGCTGCCGCTGGTGTCGATGCAGGGCCGGGTGGGATCGGCCGTCTTGGTGGCCCGGTACACCGCCCGCAGCACGTCATCGCACTGCCTGCGCCCGTCCTGGTCCCAGGTCTCGTTGAAGGGGCACCAGCCCACGATGGCCGGGTGATTGAAATCCCGCTCCATTTCTTCCAGCCACTGGGGCAGGATGCCGTACACCGCCTCGGGCCGGGTGTGATCCAGCCCCCAGTTGGGGAATTCGCCCCAGACCAGATAGCCCATCCGGTCGGCGTGGTACAGGAACCGCTCCTCGAAGATCTTCTCGTGGAGCCGTGCGCCGTTGAAGCCCATGGCCATGGAGCGCTGGATATCGGCCAGCAGCTCGCCGTCGGTGGGGGCGGTGTAGACGCCCTGGGGATAGAAGCCCTGATCCAGCACCAGCCGCTGGAACACCGGCTTGCCGTTGATGTGGCAGCACTTGCCGTCCAGGGAGACGCTCCGCAGCCCGAAATAGCTATGTACCGTGTCCGTCCCGTAGGTGAGGGTCAGATCGTAAAGGCGGCCATTGCCCACCTCCCACAGGTGCTTTTCGGCCAGAGGCAGGGTGACGGTGACGGACCCGCCGGCGCTTTCCGCACAGGCTTCGCCCATGGGCCGGCCCTCATAGGCGGCGCGGACGGTGAGAGCCTCCGCGCCCTGCACCTGGGCCACGACGGTGAGGCTGCCGGTGGCAATATCGGGATACAGGCGGAAGCGGTCGATGTGGACGGCGGGGAGGAATTCCAGCCAGACGGTCTGCCAGATGCCGGTGGTGCGGGTGTAATCGCAGCCGTGGGAGAAAAATTCTTCGCTCTGCTTGCCCCGTGGGATCAGGGGATCGCGGGTGTCGTCCTCGGCGTAGACGGCGATCAGATTCTCTCCGGCCACGGCCTGGTCGGTGATATCCACCCAGAAGGAGACGTAGCCGCCGGTGTGCCGCCCGGCCTCCTGGCCGTTGACGAACACGGTGCAGGTGTGATCCACCGCACCGAAATGCAGGTGGACCCGGCCCTGCAGCTGGGCCTCCGTGAGGGCGACGGTGCGGCGGTACCACACGCCGTAGAGAAAATCCTTGTGCTCCACGCCGGAAAGAGCGCTTTCCGGGCAGAAGGGCACGGTGATCTCCATGGAATAGGGCGCGCCGGGCTCCATCATGCGGCGGGCCACGCCGCTGCGGCCGTTGTCGATCTCAAAATCCCAGGGACCGTTGAGATTGAGCCAGCTGTCCCGCATGAATTGGGGCTTGGGGTGTTCGGGTCGGGGGATGTTCATACGCGTTGCCAGTCCTTTCAGTTTTGGGTTTTATGGTCTATGCCGTCCGTTTCGGGACGGCGGTCAGCCGTGAGTTTTTCCAGTTCCTTTTTCAGGGGGCGATTGGGCCGCACCCGGCGGTTGTTCTGCCAGAGGATCTCGCTGATGCGCCCCTCGGTGCGCTCCACCTCGTCGTGGAATTCCCGGGCGGACACCCGCTGGGCCCCGTGGCCCAGGATGATCATCTGCTCCAGATTGTCGGAGGTGGCCACCCGCACCCGGTGGTTTTTGGCGATCTCATAGGTCGCCCGCTCGATATAGGCGTCGGCGGTCTGGGCCTCCTTGGTGTAGACCACGTGGATGCCCTTATACTTCTCCTGAGAGCCGGGATTGCCCTTCACCCGGTAGGCGTCGAACACCAGGATCACCGGGCTTTTGTGGAAGCCCTGGTAGTTGGCCAGCAGGTCCATCAGCAGCAGCCGGGCGGTCTCCAGATCCTCCCGGGCCACGGCCTCCAGCTCCTCCCAGGCGAAGATGATGTTGTAGCCGTCCACCAGCAGGTATTCCGGGCCCGCCAGCGGCGGCCGGGCCTTGTGGGGCGCGGGGCCGCTCTGGGCCGACGCTTTGGGGAGGGGATGGAAATCCCGGGGCTTCGCCTTGCCATAGGTGCGCTGAAAGATGGCCTCCAGCTCCTTGTCCTCGGCCAGAGAGCCGGAACGAATTAACGGGCCGGAACGGGCGGGAGCAGGGGCGGCGGCGAAATCCTCCCGCTTCTTGGCCAGCGGGTCTTCGGTGTGGGCGTACCGGGGCACTTCATCCCAGGGCACGGAGAAGCCCGCGCCGTGGGCGCAGAACACAGAATCCGGGGAGTTTTCCAGATCGGCCTGGGGATCGTAGGCCGCGGCCTCCACCACGGCGTGGGTGTTGTGGCAGGGGAAATAGCCCCCCAGCGTGCAGGTGAGCCTGCCCCGGCCCCGGGTGTAGGCGGTGACTTCGCTGAAATACTCCCGCATCTCCGAGACCGGCGCCTTGCCGGTGAGCAGGGAGAGCTCGCCCATGGTTCCGGGCGGGTCCGCCGTGCCGCCCATGCGGTCGATATCGGCGAGGGCCCGGCCCAGATTCTCCACGGGCAGCTCCAGCCGGAAATCATACCAGGGCTCCAACAGGACGCTTTCGGCCTGCATCAGCCCCTGCCGCACCGCCCGGTAGGTAGCCTGCCGGAAATCCCCGCCCTCGGTGTGCTTCAAGTGGGCGCGTCCGGCGATAAGGGTAATTTTCATATCGGTGATGGGCGACCCGGTGAGCACGCCCAGGTGCTGCTTCTCCTGCAAACGGGTGAGGATCAGCCGCTGCCAGCTGCGCTCCAAAACGTCCTCGCTGAGGGCGCTGGCAAATTCCAGCCCGCTGCCGGGCTTGCCGGGCTCCAGCAGCAGCCGCACCTCGGCGTAGTGGCGCAGGGGCTCGTAGTGGCCGACGCCCTGCACCGGCGCGGCGATGGTCTCCTTGTAGGCGATGCCGCCGGGGCCGAAATCCACCGCCCAGCCGAAGCGTTGGGCGATGATCCGCTGCAGCACTTCCAGCTGCACCTGTCCCATCAGCTGGATGCGTATCTCCTGCAGGCGCTCGTTCCAGAGGATGTGCAGCTGCGGGTCCTCCTCGCTGAGGCTGCGCAGCTTTTCCAGCGCCTGATGGGGGTCCAGCCCCGGAGGCAGCAGGAGCTTGTAGTGGAGCACCGGCTCCAGCGCAGGCGGCTGGGAGGCCTGTTCCGTGCCCAGGCCCTGGCCCGCAAAGGTGTGGCTGAGGCCCGTCACCGCGCAGACCGTCCCGGCCTCGGCGGCCTCGGCGGCGCGGAATTTCTCCCCGGAGTAGATGCGAATCTGCTCGGCCTTTTCGCTCCAGGCCCCGCCGTCGGCGGATTCCCCTGTGAGCAGGTCTTTGACCTTCAGCGCCCCGCCGGTGATCTTCATATAGGTGAGCCGGGTATCGTTTGCATCCCGGCCGATCTTGTACACCTTCGCCCCAAATTCCGCCGGGTACACCGGCCGTGGGGCAAAGCGCACCAGCCCGTGGAGGAAGTCCTCCACCCCGGCGAGCTTCAGCGCCGAGCCGAACCAGCAGGGAAACAACTTCCGCTGGGCGATGAGCCCCACCAGAGTCTCGGCGCGAAGCGTCCCGGAGGCAAGGTATTCGGCCAGGGCCTCCTTGCTGCCGGTGGCGGCCTCCTCGCACACCGCAGGAAACGGGACGCAAAAATCCACACAGGCGGCGTCCAGCCGCTCCCGCAGGGCGGCCAAAAGGGCCTCCCGGTCCGTGCCGGGCAGATCCATTTTATTGACGAACAGGAACGTGGGCACGCCGTGGCGGGCAAGCAGCTCCCACAGCGTCTGGGTGTGGGACTGCACCCCGTCCGTGCCGCTGACCACCAGCACCGCGCAGTCCAGCACCTGCAAGACCCGCTCGGCTTCGGCGGAAAAATCCACATGGCCGGGGGTGTCCAGCAGGGTGATCTCCGTATCCCCCACGGACAGCACCGCCTGCTTGGAAAAGATGGTGATCCCGCGCTGGCGCTCCAGCGCGTCGGTATCCAGAAAGGCGTCCCGGTGATCCACCCGGCCCAGCCGCCGGATGGCCCCGGCGGTGTACAGCATGGCCTCGGAAAGGGTGGTCTTGCCTGCGTCCACATGGGCCAGGATGCCCAGAGATAGCTTTTTCTTTGTGTTCATATCGTCCCGCCCGGTGAGAAATGTCTCACAGTATTATACCATACCCCGGGCAGGATGGAAAGCCCGATTTGCGCGGGAATTTGCACGTCTCAAGAAAAAACCGTGCCCAGCCAGTCCTGGAGCTGCCGGTAGAGCTCCACGGCCTTGAGCTCCACCCGGTACTTCTGGGGATTCTCCGCCGCCTCCCGCTCGTTTTCGGGCAGGAGGGCAAGCACGTCTTCCGGGGAGTCCTCTGCGGCGGGGAGGCACAGGGCGGGGAACACCACGCACCACCAGTTGTGCCCGGCTCCCTCCCCGATGGTGACCCGCAGGGTGCGGTACCTGCCGGCGGGCAGGGTGAAGCCCTCATAGGCCCGGGTGGGGAAGTACATCCGGGTCAGGACGACCCCGGCCCGCTGGGGCGCACCGGCTTCGGACAGGGCTTTGTCCGCGGCGGCCCGGATGGAATCCAGGTGCAGACACAGGGCGCTGACCGCCTCGTCCGGGGTGGCGGCATCCCCATACCACCGGGCGGCCTCCGTAAGTACCGCGTCCCGCACCAGCAGCTTCACCGCCTGGTCGGTCTCCCCGTCGGAATGGGCCACCACGTGCAGGCGGATCACATCCTGGGACAGGCCCTCGCAGGCGGCGGCGAAGGAATGGAAGCTCAGGGCGGCGGCCAGGAGGAATCCACCGGCGGCGGCGCGGAGCAGGAGTTTCTTGTTGGGGTGTTTCATGGAAAGCGCCTCCTTTCAGGCGTGGGGAGTATGCCCGGATGGCGGGGAAATATGCCAGGGGCAAAAAGTTTCGGCCTGAACTTTTCAGGACAGAAAATCTGTGGTATACTTTTCGCTGTGGAGAACGAGCGGGAAAGGAGCGGGACGTATGCTGCAATTTGTGCTGGGCCGGGCGGGCAGCGGCAAGACCGAGACATTGCGCCGGCGGCTGGCCGCGCTGAGCGGGGCGGGGAAGAAAAAGCTGTTCCTGCTGGTGCCGGAGCAGTATTCTTTTGAAGCGGAAAAAGCCATGCTCACCCTGTGCGGCCCACGGCGGGCCGGGGACGTGGCGGTGTACAGCTTTACCCGGCTGGCCGAGGCGGTGTTCCGCAAAGAGGGCGGGGCCGCCGGGCGCAGGCTCTCCGACGGCGGCCGGCGCATCCTCATGTCCATGGCGCTGGACGCCTGCGGGGACCGGCTGGAGGTCTACAAAAACGCGGCGAAAAGCGGCCGCATCACCGATGTAATGCTCACCGCCGTGAACGAGATGAAGATGTGCGGCATCGCGCCGGGGCAGCTGACCGATACGGCGGAGAAGCTGCCGGCGGGGGGCCTCAAAAAGAAGCTGGGGGAGATCGGCCTGCTCTACGGCGCGTATGAAGCGCTGGTGGCCGTGTCCTATCTGGATTCCCGGGACGACCTGACCCGGCTGGCCGAGGCGCTGAAGACCAGCGATTTCTTTGCCGGGGCCACGGTGATGGTGGATTCCTTCGACGGCTTCACCGCCCAGGAGACGGCGGTGCTCACCCAGATCCTCCGCCGGGCGGAGACGGTGACGGTGGCCCTCTGCACCGATGGGCTGGAGCAGGGCCCAGCCGGGCTTTTCGCCCTGGTGGAGCGCACCCGTGGCAGGCTCATCCGGGCGGCCAGGGAGCAGGGCGTTCCGCTGGGGGAGACGGTGCTGCTCACCGGCGCGCCCCGGTTTGCCAACGAGAATCTCAAATTATTGGAGGCCCAGCTGTTCTGCGCCGACGAGCCCATGACCGCCGAGACGCATGAGGGGATCGAAATTTTTGAGGCCCGGGACGTGTTCCAGGAGGCGGAATTCGCGGCGGCCACCATCCGCCGCCTGGTGCAGGAGAAGGGCTGGCGCTACCGGGATTTCGCCATCATCTGCCGCAGCCCGGAGCACTATTACGGCAACTTGGATGTGGCGCTTGCCAAGCGGGACATCCCCTGCTTTGTGTCCCAGCCGGACCGGGTGGATGCGGAGCCGGTGCCGCGGTTCGTGCTGGGGGCCTTTGAGGCGGTGCAGTCCGGCATGGGTACCGACGCCCTGCTGGAGATGCTGAAAACCGGGGTATCGGGCTTCACCGACGAGGAAATATCCGACCTGGAAAATTACGCCTTCCTCTGGCGGCTGGGCGGCCCGGACTGGCGGGCGGAATTCACCCGGCATCCCCGGGGCTTCGGGCAGGAGGAGACGGAGGAGGACCGGCTCTATCTGGACTATTTGAACGGGCTGCGCAGGCGGCTGATGGAGCCTTTGCTGCGCTTTGCCGCCGCCACCCGGGATGCCTCCGGCGGGGAGATCTCCCAGGCGGTGTTCGACCTGCTGATGGCTTTCGGGCTGGAGGAGACCCTGCCGGCCTATTGCCGCACGCTGGAAGCGGCGGGGGAGGAATCGCTTGCCGCCAAGCAGCTGCGCATCTGGGACCTGATGATGGGACTGCTGGATCAGTTGTACAGCATTCTGGGGGACAGGAAAATCCCACGGGAGCGGTACTATCGCTTGCTCCGGGAAGTGACCGCCGCCGAGGACGTGTCCGAAATTCCGCAGACGGTGGACGAGGTGATCTTCGGCACGGTGGAGCAGGTGCGGCAGACCGCCCCCAAAGCGGTGTTCCTGCTGGGCGTGACCCAGGGGGATTTCCCGCTGACGCCCCGGCCCTCGGGGGTGTTCTCCGACGTGGAGCGCCGGGAGCTCATCGCCATGGACCTGCCCCTGGGCGACCCCATGGAGCAGCGGTCCATCGAGGAGCGGTACCTGGCCTATTCGGTGGCCAGCATCCCTTCGGAGCTGCTGTACCTCTCCTGGCCCGCCGCAGTGGGTGGGGAGGAAAAATCCCCCAGCGAGCTGATCGCCGCCGTGCGGGAAGTCTTCCCGGCGCTGGTACCTCTAAAGGATTTGCCGGACGAGTATTATGCCAATTCCAGGGAGGCCGCCTTCTCCCGGATGGCGGCGCGGATGGGAGAGCGGACGGCGGCGGCCGCGTCCTTCCGGGCGCTGTTCGCGGAGGAGCCGGACTACGCCGGGCGGCTGCGGGCGCTGGAACGTGCGGCGGGCCGGGGCGGCATGCACATCCGCGACCGGGCGCTGGCGGGCAAGCTCTACGGGGAGAATCCCTTTTTATCTCCCACCCAGATCGAGACGTACCACGCCTGCCCCTTCAAATACTTCTGCCGGTACGGGCTCAACGCCCGGGAGCGCCGGCCCGCCGAGGTGGACGTGCTGGAATACGGCACCATGATGCACTATCTGTTTGAGAAGATCTTCCGCATCCCCGCCGCCAGCCGGGCCGCTTTGAGCGAGGAGGCCCTGCTGGAGCAGGTGCAGGGGCTGATCCTGCGCTACGCCGACGAGAGCATGGGGGGCTTCACCCTGCTCAGCGGCCGGGAGAAGTACCGGCTGGATCGGCTGGCCCGGTCCGCCTGCGTGTTGATCCGCCACGTGGATCGGGAGCTGGCCCAGAGCCGCTTCACCCCCAAATATTTCGAGCTGGGCCTGTCTCGGGACGGCGCATACCCGCCCTTAAAGATCGAGACGGGAGACGGCGGCAGCGTCACCGTGGGGGGCACCATCGACCGGGCGGACACGGTGGTGCTGGAGGACGGCCGGGAGTACATCCGGGTGGTGGACTACAAGACCGGCCGGAAGGAATTCCGGCTTTCCGACGTGCTGTATGGGCTGAATATGCAGATGCTGGTGTATCTGGCGGCCCTGGTGGAAAACGGCCAGAGCTTCCCGGCGGGCATCCTCTATATGCCCGCGGCGGAGCCCAGCGTCACCGCCGACCGGGACGAGGACGAGGCGCAGATCCAAAAAGACGCGGAAAAGCAGCTGCGCATGAGCGGGCTGGTGCTGAACGACCGGGAGATCATCCAGGCCATGGAGGACGGGGCCAAAGGGCGGTTTATCCCGGCAAGCCTCAAGAAGGACGGCTCCGTGGGGAAAAGCGGCTCGGTGCTGGACGAGGACGCGCTGAGACTGGTGCTGGAGCACTGCAAGCGG
Source organism: uncultured Clostridia bacterium (assembly GCA_947631855.1). GTDB lineage: Bacteria > Bacillota > Clostridia > Oscillospirales > Acutalibacteraceae > Acutalibacter. The sequence continues at coordinate 85,955 of CANRMX010000004.1, forward strand.
CTCATCGCCACCATGGGCCGGGCACTGCGCCAGGGCGCCGCCGAGGCCGAGCCCTGCATGATGGGCCAGAACGCCTGCCGCTACTGCCCCTATCAGCCGGTGTGCGGAAAGGAATATGGCGAACGGGACAAGACAAAAGTGTCCATGACAAACGGCGAGGTGCTGCGGTGCATGGCCGAAGGAAAGGAGGAGACCCATGGCTGACACGACCTGGACCCCCAGCCAGCAGGATGCGATCACGGCCAGACGGGGCACGCTGCTGGTGGCGGCGGCCGCGGGCTCGGGCAAGACCGCCGTGCTGGTGCAGCGGGCCATCGAGCGGCTGACCGATCCGGAAAACCCCACCCCGGCAGACCGGCTGCTGGTGGTGACCTTCACCAAGGCGGCGGCGGCGGAAATGCGCTCCCGGCTGGAAAAAAAGCTCTTTGAGCTCCAGCGGCAAAACCCCGGCGACCCGGTGCTGCGCCGCCAGAGCCTGCTGCTGAATCAGGCGCACATCGGCACGGTGGACAGCTTCTGCGCCGATATGCTCCGGGAATTTTTCCACCTGCTGGGGCTTTCTCCCGATTTCAAAATTTTATCGGACAAGCAGCAGGAGGAGATGGTGTCGGCTGCCCTGAACGAGGCCCTGGGCGAGGCCTTTGAAAAGGGCACCGTGCAGGTGCTGGCGGACGCGTTCTCCGGCGAGCGGGACGACCGGAGGCTCACGGAAATGGCGCTGTCCCTCTATCATTTCATGCAGTCCCATCCCTTCCCGGAGCAGTGGCTGCGGGAGAAGGCCGCGCTGTATTTCAAGGGCGACCCGTCCATCTGGGAGCGGGTGATCTTGGAATACGCCCGGGAGACCGCCGACCACTGCGCGGGCCTCTGCGCCGCCGGCGCGGCCCGGTGCGATGCGGGCGGCCCGGTGGAGGAGAATTATCTGCCGGTGCTGGAGGCCGACCGCCGGGCATGCGAGGCCCTGCGGGAGCTCTGCGCCTCCGGCGACTGGGACGGGGCCTCGGCCTTTCTAGCGGGCTTCTCCTGCGCCCGGCGCAAGACGTTGCGGGGCTTTGAGGACGACTCCCTCAAGGCCCGGCTGGAGGCGGTGCGCAAGGAAGTGAAGGACGCCATGGAGGGGCTGGGGAAGGTGCTTTTCGGCACCAGGCGGCAGTGCGTGGAGGAACTGCGCCGGGCGGCGCCGCTGGTGGAGAGCCTGGCCAATTTGACGCTGGATTTCGCCCGCCGGTACGACGAAAAGAAGCGGGAAGAAAATCTGCTGGACTACAGCGACCTGGAGCACCTGGCCATCCGGCTGTTCCTCACCGAGAGCGGCGAGCCCACCGAGACCGCACGGGAAGTGGCGGCCCGCTTCGACGAGGTGATGATCGACGAGTATCAGGACATCAACGAGGTGCAGGATTCCCTGTTCCGGGCGGTGTCGAAGAACGGGAAGAACCTGTTCATGGTGGGCGACGTGAAGCAGAGCATCTACAGTTTCCGCCGGGCCATGCCGGAGATCTTCCTGCGGTGCCGGGCGGCGTATCAGAAATACGACCGCGCCCGGGACGAATATCCCGCCTATCTGGTGCTGGATCGGAATTTCCGCTCCCGGCAGACGGTGACGGATTCGGTGAATTTCGTGTTCTCCCAGCTGATGAGCAGGGCGGCGGGGGATATCGAATACACCGGCGAGGAACGGCTGGTGTGCGGGGCAAAGTACCCCGAGGGAGACGGCTACGAGACGGAACTCACCTTCCTGGATCGCCCCGGGGCGGTGCCCGCCGAGGAGGCCGAGGGCATCTATCTGGCCCGGCGGATCAAGGAGATCGTGGCCAGCGGGCTGCTGATCGGCAGCGGAGACGACCGACGACCCGTGGAATACGGGGATTTCTGCATCCTGCTGCGCTCCGCCAACAAGTACGCCCACGCCTACGCCGAGACGCTGCAGGCCCACGGCGTGCCGGCCCGGGCCACGGTGAGCGGGGGATTTTTTGCCGCGGCGGAGATCGGCGTGATGACTTCCCTGCTGCGGGTCATCGACAATCCCAATCAGGATATCCCGCTGCTGGCGGTGCTCATGAGCCCCATCTACGGCTTTTCCGCCGACGACGCCGCCCGGCTGCGGGCGGACAACAAGCAGGTGTCGGTGTATGTTTCTCTGGTGAACGCCGCCGAGGAAGACCCACGCTGCGCCCAGGTGGCGGAGGACTTGCGGCGGTACCGGCGCTTGGCGGCCACCATGGCGTCGGACGCCTTCCTGACCCTGCTGTACCAGCGCACCGGCTATACCGACATGGTGCTGGCCATGGAGGGCGGCGAACTGCGCATGATGAACCTGCGGCTGCTGCAAAGCTACGCCCGGGAGTACGAGAGCGCCGGGTACCACGGGGTGTCGGGCTTCGTGCGATTCCTGGACCGGCTGAAGCAGAGCAATTCCGACCTGCAGGCGGCGGAGGCCCAGCCCGAGGGCCGCAGTGCGGTGTCGGTGATGAGCATCCACCGCTCCAAGGGGCTGGAATTCCCCATCTGCATCGTGGCGGGGCTGGGCAGGAGATTCAATTCCGACCGGCGGCAGGAGGTGCTGCTGCACCCGGAATTGGGGCTGGGCGTGCGGCTCAAGGCCCCGGGACGGCCCGCCAGGGTCTCCACGGCGGCCAGAGAGGCCATCGCCCTGGAGACGGACCGGGGCGCCGCGGCGGAGGAACTGCGGGTGCTGTATGTGGCCATGACAAGGGCAAGGGAGAAGCTGATCCTGCTGGGCTCCGGCGAGGGGCTGGGGCGCGATCCGGGCCGGGCGGCGCTGGCGATCACCGGAGAGGGGATCTCTCCGTACACCGTGCGCAAGGCCAAAACCGCCGCCCAGTGGCTGCTGCTCTGCGCCCTGCGGCATCCCGACGGCAAAGTCCTCCGGGCAGAGGCCGGCGTAGGCGAGGACGTGGTGGATCTGGCGGATTACACCCCGTGGATCATCCGGACGGAAAGATGGGAGGCCCCCGAAGACGCCCAGCCCGAAACGGCTCCCGAGGAGCCCCGGCCCGACGAAGCGCTGCTGGCCCGGCTGCGGGCGCAGATCGATTTCCGCTATCCCTACGCGGGTACGCTGGGCCTGCCGGTGAAGGTATCGGCCTCCCGGCTGGCCGCCGAACAGGGCGGGGCCCGGGAGGAGACCCTCACCCGGCCGGCGTGGCTGGGGGCCAAGGGCATGACGCCGGCGGAACGGGGCATCGCCCTCCACGAATTCATGCAGTTTGCGGATTTCGCCGCGGCGCTGGGTGACCCGGAACAGGAACTCCGGCGGCTGGTGGAGCAGGCGTATCTCACAGAGGAACAGGCCCAGGCTGTGGATCTCCGCCGGGTGAAGGCGTTTCTCACAAGCCCCTTGGGCCGCCGGGTGCTGGCCTCGCCGAAAGTGGAGCGGGAGCGGAGATTCACCGCCATGATCCCCGCCTCCCTGGCGGCGCCCGACCGGCCGGAAGCCGGGGACGAGCAGGTGATCCTCCAGGGCGCGGTGGACTGCACCTTCGAGGAGGACGGGAAGCTGTATATCATCGATTTCAAGACCGACCGGGTGCGGGACATGGAGGAGCTCTGGCGGCGGTACGCGCCCCAGGTGAGCCTGTACGGGGCGGCGATGGAGGCAGTCACCGGCCTGCCCGTGGGCGGACTTTTCCTCTACTCCATGTATCTGGGCGAGGCGCTGGAGCGGCCCTACGGCGGCGGGGCGGCGCAGGCAGAAAAATAATTTGCCCGCCCCCTTGACAAATTGGGGGCTTCGGGCATATAATAACACTCGGAAAACAAAGCGGGGCATTCTGCCCTCACCCGTGCGGCTTTTGTCTGGCACAGGTCAATACTGGAGCATGGCGCGGTTCGCGGGAGGAAAGTCCGCGATGGGCGTGTGTTTGGGTTGACCGGCGGACAGGAGCATCCTGCCCGCCTTTTTTGCGGGCCGGGCCGGGAACGCTTTGTCCGCCACTGAGGAACATTTTGATGGAGGTGCTACCAATCAGCAGCAAGGATAGCAGCAGGGAACTGCAGATCAACGAACAGATCCGCGACAGGGAGGTCCGCGTTGTGGATGCCGACGGCTCGCAGCTGGGCGTGATGCCCATCCGGCAGGCCAGAGAACTGGCGGAGCAGCGGAATCTCGATCTGGTGAAGATCGCGCCCCAGGCCAAGCCGCCGGTGTGCAAGATCATCGACTACGGCAAGTACCGGTTCGAGCAGTCGAAGCGGGAAAAGGAGCAGCGCAAAAACCAGCGGATCGTCGAGATCAAAGAGGTACGTCTGTCGCTCAACATCGACACCCACGATTTTGAGACGAAGAGGAATAACGCTCTGCGCTTTATCGCCGGCGGGGACAAGGTGAAGGTCTCCATCCGTTTCCGGGGCCGGGAGCTGGGTCATCCCGAGCTGGGGCAGGAGGTCATGAAGCGGTTCGCCGAAAGCATGGCCGAAGCCGCCAACGTGGAACGCCCCGCGAAGCTGGAAGGCCGGACGATGCTGATGTTTTTAAGCCCAAAGCCCGTCAAGTAATGTACTTTGCGAATACTACCAAGGAGGACTGCACAAATGCCGAAGCTCAAAACTCACAGCGGCGCAAAGAAACGCTTTAAGCTGACCAAGAACGGAAAGGTGATCCGCGGCCATGCCAATTCCAGCCACCTTTTCAACGGCCACGGGAAAACCCCCAAGGTCAAGCGCGGGATCCGCGGCACCACGGTTGCCGATAAGACCAACGTGGCGGCCGTGAAGCGGATGCTGCCCTATAAGTAAACACATCCCGGGAACTTCCCGGCCCAACCTGGAAAAGGATCACAAGAAAGGATTGAGTATAAATGGCCAGAGTTAAGGGCGCGCTGATGACGCGCAAGAGAAGGAAAAAGGTATTAAAGCTCGCGAAAGGATATTGGGGTTCCAAGAGCCGCCACTTTAAAATGGCCAAACAGGCCGTGATGAAGTCCGGCAATTATGCCTACATCGGCCGCAAACAGCGCAAGCGGGATTTCCGCCGCCTGTGGATCACCCGCATCTCTGCGGCGTGCCGCGCCAACGGTGTGAACTATTCCACCTTCATGAATGGGCTGAAGAAAGCCGGCGTGACCCTCAACCGCAAGATGCTTTCCGAGATCGCCATTGCCGACGCGGCGGGCTTCACCGCCCTGGTAGAGAAGGCGAAAGCCGCTCTGTAATCAGCATTTTACGCCTGAGGTACCCCGTACCTTGGGCGTTCCGCTTTTTCCGTGTGGAGGAAAAACGCAGCGCAGGAAACGAGGTGGGAAGCGTGGAGGAAAACCAGATCACCAGCCGGAAAAACCCGCTGGTCCGGGCGGCGGCCCAGTTGAAGGAATCAGCCGCCCGCCGGGCGCAGGGGAAATTCCTGTGCGAGGGGGCGCGGCTCTGCCGGGACGCGGCGGCGTCCGGCGTGCAGATTTTGCAGTGCTTCTATACGCTTCGCGCCCAGACCCGGTACCGGGCGTACCTGGAGGAGATCCTGCCCGCCGCTCGGGAAGATTGGGTGATCGGGGAATCCGTGGCGGAGCTGCTCACCGATACCCGGGCCAATCAGGGCATTTTCTGCGTCTGCGGCGTCCCGGCAGGGCTTTCCGCTTCCGGGGGATTTGCACCCACCGGCCCCTGCCTGGTGCTGGAAACTTTGCAGGACCCGGGCAACCTGGGCACGGTGCTGCGCACGGCGGAGGCCCTGGGGGTGACGGAGATCGTCCTGCTGGGGGATTGCTGCGACCCGCTGTCCCCCAAAGTGCTGCGGGCGTGCATGGGGGCGGTGTTCCGGATTCAATTGCATATGGAAGAAGACGCCGGAGCGCTGTGCGAATTGCTCCGGCGCAGGGGATACGCCTGCCATGCGGCCTCCCCCGACCGCACCGCCACGCCGGTGACGGAGATCGACTTCTCCACGGGCAGGCACGCGGTGTTCATCGGCAACGAGGGCAGCGGGCTGACGGCGGAGACCATCCGTGCCTGCGGCAGCCGGGTGACGATCCCCATGGGGGGCCGGGCGGAATCGCTGAACGCCTCCGCCGCGGCCACGGTGCTGCTGTGGGAGCTGCAAAGGGCGGCGGCTGCCCGCCGGGAGGAAAGCCATGGTTGATGAGAGCGTCTACTGGATCTGGATGCAGCAGGGCTTTGGGGTCGGCAGCCGCAAGCCCTGGATCATCCACAAGATGTACCCCGGCGGTGTGCGGGAATTTCTGGAGGGCGGCCCTCAGCGCTGGTATGCCCACGCACGACCGGCCTCCCGGCAGCAGGCGGCGGACATGGGCCTCACCGAGGAAGAGGCCGGCACCCGGCTGACCCGACGGGAGCTGACGGCGCTGCAGAGCTTTTCTTTGAGTGAGGCGGCGGCCCGGGCAAAATACGCCCTGCAAATGGGCTGGAAGCTGGTGACGCCGGGCAGCAGGCAGTATCCCGCGGCCTTGGGGAATATCTATAATCCCCCGGCGGTGCTGTATGTGAAGGGCGAGCTGCCGCCCGTGGATCAGCTGCTCACCATCGCGGTGGCCGGGGCGCGGAAAGCCACCCAGTTTTCTCTGGGCGCGGCCCGGGCCTTTGGGTACCAGCTGGCGCTGAACGGTGCCTGCGTGGTGTCCGGCGGCGCGGCGGGCGTGGATGCGGCGGTGCTTTCGGGGGCGCTGGAAATTCCGGGCGCGCGGATCATCAGCGTGCTGCCGGTGTCCCTGGACAGCCCCTATATGCACGCCAATGCCCGGCTGCGGGCCACGATCTCCGGCGGGAAGGGCGCGCTGGTGACGGAATACTTCTCCCAGCAGAGTCCGGCCTTCGGGACGTTCCCCCTGCGCAACCGGCTGATCACCGGCCTGGCCCGGGGCGTGCTGCTGATCCAGGCCGCCCACAAAAGCGGCACCATGCTCTATGCGAACCTGGCGGAGGAGCAGAACCGGGACGTGTTTATCTATCCCGGCCCGGCGGGAGACCCCTCCTTTGCCGGCGGCCACCAGCTGCTGGCGGAGGGCGCAAAAGCGGTGGTCAGCGGCGAAGAGGTGCTGCGGGAGTACCGGGGCAAGGGGCAGGAAGCCCCTGCCCGGCAGCGGCCGGTCCCCAAACCCGTTGTCCATCGGGCGGAACCCGCGGTGCTCAGCGACCCCATGAAGGGATTGTCGCCCCAGGCGGGCGCGGTGTGGCAGGCGCTGGCGCGCACCCCCATGACCATCGCCCAGCTGGAGGAGAAGACCGGCATCGACGCCGCCAGTTTGCTGGGCATCCTGACGGAACTGGAGCTGGACGGGCTGGCGGAATCCCTGCCCGGAAAGCGGTACCTGCGGGGCGCGGGATCGGCCTGAGTTTGAAAAAATTCCCATGGAGAATCATATTTCCGGGGATGCAGTGTAGAATAAATCCGTTTGCAGGAAAAAGCGAAAGGCCGCAGGGAAGCGGCGTTTCGGAGAGGAAGTGTGTATCGATGGCGAAACTGGTGATCGTGGAATCCCCCTCGAAGGCGCGGACCATCCAGAAATATCTGGGCAAGGGCTATGAGGTCGTGGCCTCCATGGGCCATGTGCGCGACCTGCCCTCGGCCCGGCTGAGCGTGGATGTGAAGGATCATTTCAAGCCAAAATACAGCGTGATCAAGGGCAAGGAGAAGTTGGTGAAGGATCTGAAAGCCGCCGCGGCGAAAGCCGACGGCGTGTTGCTGGCCACCGACCCGGACCGGGAAGGGGAGGCCATCTCCTGGCACCTGGCCTATCTTTTGAATCTGGATGAGCAGTCCCCCAACCGGGTGACCTTCAACGAGATCACCCAGAGCGGGGTCAGCGAGGGCATGGCAAATCCCCGGAAGATCGATCTGGATCTGGTCAACGCCCAGCAGGCCCGGCGGATTTTGGACCGGCTGGTGGGCTACACCCTCAGCCCCTTTTTGGCCAAGACCATCCGGCGCGGGCTGTCCGCAGGCCGGGTGCAGTCGGTGGCGGTGCGGATGGTGGTGGATCGGGAGGAGGAGATCAACGCCTTTAAGCCCCAGGAATACTGGTCCATCGACGCCAAGCTCACCGCGCCGCCCTCCCGGGCGCAGTTTGCGGCGGCCTTTTACGGCGACGACAGCGGGGAGATCAAGATCGGCTCGGGCGAGCAGGCGGAGCAGATCTTGGCCGAGCTGCGGCAGGCGGAATTCACCGTGGGCTCGGTGAAGAAAGGCAAAAAGAGCCGGGCGCCCGCGCCACCCTTCAACACCTCCACCCTCCAGCAGGAGGCCTCCAAAAAGCTGGGCTTCCAGGCCCGGCGCACAATGAAGGCCGCCCAGGAGCTGTATGAGGGCGTGGAGGTGCCGGGCCAGGGCGTGATGGGCCTGATCACCTATATGCGTACCGACTCCCTGCGCATCTCCGAGGACGCGCTGCGGGACGCGGCGGGATTCATCCGGGACCGCTGGGGCGCGAAATATCTCCCGGCAAAGCCCAGGGTGTACCGCTCCCGGGCCAACGCCCAGGACGGCCACGAGGCCATCCGGCCCTCCTCGGTGTTCATCACGCCGGAGCAGGTGAAGCCCACCCTCACGGCGGACCAATACAAGCTCTACAAGCTGATCTGGGAGCGGTTCGTGGCCTGCCAGATGGCCAACTGCTCCATGAACACCACCCAGGCGGTGATCCACGCCGGGCGGTACCGGTTCCGGGCCTCGGGATTCAGCGTGGCCTTCGACGGCTTCACGGCGCTGTATGAGGAGACGGTGGAGGACGAGGAGAAGCTGGGCAAGCCCCTGCCGGAGCTCACCGAGGGCGCGGCCCTCAAGGTGCAGAATCTCACGGGCAACCAGCACTTCACCCAGCCGCCGCCCCGGTACACCGAGGCTTCGCTGATCAAGACCCTGGAGGAAAACGGCATCGGCCGCCCCTCCACCTACGCGGCGACCATCTCCACCATCACCTCCCGGGAATACGTCACCCGGGAGGGCAAGGCGTTCAAGCCCACGGAGCTGGGAGAGGTCACCACCAAGCTGATGAAGGAGCAGTTCCCCAGGATCGTCAACCTCAAGTTCACCGCCCAGGTGGAGGACGAACTGGACGCGGTGCAGCGGGGCGAGGAGGAATGGGTGGACACCCTCCAGCGCTTCTGGGACGAATTCGACAAATCGGTGCAGAAGGCCAAGAAGGAAATGGACGGGGTGAAGCTCCACCTGAAAGCCGACGAGACCGACGAGGTCTGCGAGCTGTGCGGCCGGCCCATGGTGGTGAAGGTGGGCCGGTATGGAAAATTCCTGGCCTGCTCCGGCTACCCGGAATGCAAGAACACCCGGCGCATCCTCAACGACACCGGGGCCGAGTGCCCCAAGTGCGGCGGGAAGATCATCCAGCGCAAGTCGAAGAAGGGCAGAGTCTTCTACGGGTGCAGCGAATATCCCAAGTGCGATTTCGTCTCCTGGGACCCGCCCTCGAAGGAGAAGTGCCCGGTGTGCGGCAAGACCCTGATGCAGAAGAAGACCCGGGATAAGACCCTCTACTGCGTGACGCCGGGGTGCACCTTTGCGGGCAAGAAGCCGGACGGGGAATAAAAATCGACAAAACAGGCAGGAAAGGAGCGGGCAGGATGAGCCGGACGGTAACCGTAATAGGCGCGGGGCTGGCGGGCTGCGAGGCCGCATGGCAGCTGGCAAACCGGGGGATACCGGTGTGCCTGGTGGAGATGAAGCCGGGGCGGTTTTCCCCCGCCCATCATTCGGCGGGCTTTGCGGAGCTGGTGTGCTCCAATTCCCTCAAGGCCGCCCGGATCGACAGCGCCGCCGGGCTGCTCAAGGAGGAGATGCGCAGGCTGGGTTCCCTGCTCACCGATTGCGCGGAGCGGTCGAAGGTGCCCGCCGGCGGCGCGCTGGCGGTGGATCGGGAGGAATTCTCCCGGTTGGCCACGGAGAAAATTCTGGCCCACCCGCTGATCGCCGTCAGTCGGGAGGAGGCGCTTGTTCTCCCCGAGGGCCCGGCCATCATCGCCACGGGGCCGCTGACGGCGGAGGCCCTTTCCGGGGAGATCGGGCAACTGTGCGGCGGCAGCCTGAGCTTTTTTGACGCCGCCGCGCCCATCGTCACCCGCGACAGCCTGAACATGGACAAGTGCTTCACCGCCTCTCGCTACGACGGCGAAGGCGAAGGGGATTATATCAACTGCCCCTTCAACCGGGAGGAATATGAGCAATTCATCGACGCCCTGCTGGGCGCGGAGCGCGCCCCGGTGCACAGCTTCGATGCCGCCGACCCCAAGGTGTACGAGGGCTGTATGCCCATCGAGGTGCTGGCCTCCCGGGGGAGGGACGCGGCGCGGTTCGGCCCCATGAAGCCGGTGGGCCTGCGGGACCCGCGCACCGGGCACAGGCCCTGGGCGGTGGTGCAGCTGCGGACGGAGAATCGGGAGAACACGCTGTACAATCTGGTGGGGTTCCAGACCAATCTGAAATTCCCGGAGCAGAAGCGGGTGTTTTCCATGATCCCCGGGCTGGAAGGGGCGGAATTCGCCCGGTATGGGGTGATGCACCGGAACACCTTCCTGCATTCTCCGGGGCTGCTGGCGGCGGATTATTCGGTGCTGGGCCGGCCGGAGCTGTTCTTCGCCGGGCAGATCACCGGCGTGGAGGGGTATATGGAATCCGCCTCGTCGGGGATACTGGCGGGGATCAACATGGCCCGGAGGCTCCAGGGCAAGCCGTCCGTCATCCTGCCGGAGACCACCATGATGGGCGCCCTCAGCCGGTATGTGGCCGGGTACAGCGGCCGGGATTTTCAGCCCATGGGGGCAAATTTCGGACTGCTGCCGCCTCTTGAGGAGAAGATTCGGGACAAGCGGGCGCGGTACGGAGCCCTGGCGCAGCGGGCGCTGGATGCCCTTGCGGCTGCGCTGCCGGAGATCGGGAGCATCAGAAAGGACGGGAACACATGAAGATCATTGTAGACGCCTTCGGCGGCGACAACGCCCCCAATGAGATCTTGCTGGGCTGCGTGCAGGCCATGGAGGAGCTGGGGATCGAGATCGTGCTGGCCGGCGACCGGGCCCGGCTGGAGGCCGCCGCCAAGGAGCTGGGGATCACGGAAGCGCTTGGAAAGATGGAAATCCTCCACTGCGGCGACACGATCACCATGGAGGACGAGCCGGTCAGCGTCATCCGGGAAAAGAGCGAAAGCTCCATGGCGGTGGGGCTGCGGGCGCTGGCCGAGGGCAAGGGCGACGCCTTTGCCAGTGCGGGCAACAGCGGCGCGCTGGTGGTGGGCGCCACGATGATCGTCAAGCGCATCCGCGGAGTGAAGCGGGTGTCCTTCGCGGCGGTGATGCCCCACACCCGGGGCTTCTTCATGCTCAACGATGCCGGGGCCAACGTGGACTGCCGCCCCGAAATGCTGCTGCAGTTTGGACAGCTGGGCAGCGAATACATGAAGCGGGTGATGGGTGTTGCCGATCCCAAGGTGGGGCTGCTCAACGTGGGGACGGAATCCCACAAGGGCGACGCCCTGCGCAAGGAGGCCCATGGGCTTTTGGCCAGCTGCCCGGGGATCCATTTCGTGGGCAACGTGGAGGCCAGAGACATCCCCGACGGCGTGGCCGACGTGGTGGTGACGGACGGCTTCACCGGCAACGTGGCCCTGAAGATGTTCGAGGGCGTGGCCCTCTCCCTGATGGGGATGGTCAAGGGGATCTTCAAAAAGAACATGAAAAACAAGCTGGCCGCCGGGCTGGTGTATGGCGACCTGCAGGCCATGAAGAAGCAGATCGATTACAACGAATACGGCGGGGCGCCCATCATCGGGGCGTCGAAGCCGGTATTCAAAATTCACGGCAGCGCAAAGGCCGCCACGGTGAAAAACGCCCTGCGGCTGACGAAAAGCTATGTGGAATCCGGCTTCCAGGAGCGGGTGGCGGAGATCGTGCGCCCCAAGGCGGAATGAGGACGGAAACGGAGAAAGGGGGAGCGGCAATGGCAAGACCGCTGGAAGAATACGAAAAACAGATCGGCTACAGCTTTCGCAACGGGGAGCTGCTGGAAACGGCCCTGACCCACTCCTCCTATGCCAACGAGCACCACTGCGCAAGCTATGAGCGGCTGGAATTCCTGGGGGATTCGGTGCTGGGCTTCGTGACGGCGGAGTTCCTGTTCCGGCAGTTCGGCCACCTGCCCGAGGGCCAGATGACCAAGGCCCGGGCGGAGCTGGTGTGCGAGCGTTCGCTGTGCGGATTTTCCCGGCAGCTGCAGGTGGGCAAATTCCTGCGGCTGAGCCACGGGGAGCTGGCCACCGGCGGGCGGGAGCGGCCCAGCATTCTGGCGGACGTGTTTGAATCCACCGTGGCGGCCATCTATCTGGACAGCGGCTCCTTGGAAGAAGCGAAGAAATTCATCCTGCGGTTCATCCGGCCCGCCGCCAAGGAGCAGAGCCGCCACGGGTTCCGGGATTACAAGACCCAGCTGCAGGAGATCGTCCAGCAGAATCCGGGGGAGCGGCTGGAATACACGGTGGTGAAGGAGACGGGGCCGGACCACGACAAGCACTTCGTGGTGGAGGTGCATCTCAATTCCAATGTGATCGGGCGCGGCGGCGGCCGCAGCAAGAAGGACGCCGAAATGCAGGCGGCCCGGGAGGCCCTGGAGCTGATGGGCTACTGAGGCAGGCGCGTGGGGAAATCGAACGAGCAGGGGGATGACGAACATGATCCTGAAATCTTTGGAGCTGCAGGGGTTCAAGACCTTCCCGGAGAAGACCACCCTCACCTTTGAGCAGGGGATCACCTCCGTGGTGGGGCCCAACGGCAGCGGCAAAAGCAATATCAGCGACGCCATTCGGTGGGTGCTGGGGGAACAATCGGTGCGGGCGCTGCGCTGCTCGAAGATGGAGGACGTGATCTTCAGCGGCACGCCCCAGCGAAAGGCCCTGGGCTTTGCCGAGGTGACCCTCACCATCGACAACGCCGACCGCCGTCTGCCCTTCGACAGCGACACCGTGGCGGTGACCCGGCGGTATTACCGGTCAGGAGAGAGCGAATATCTTCTCAACAAGACCATCGTGCGCCTCAAGGATATCAACGAGCTGTTCATGGATACGGGCCTGGGAAGAGACGGCTATTCGATGATCGGTCAGGGCAAGATCGACAGCATTGTGGCCGCCCGTTCCGAGGACCGCCGGGAAATCTTTGAGGAGGCCGCGGGCATCTCCCGATACCGCTACCGCAAGGAGGAGGCCGAACGCCGGCTGGGCCGGGCGGAGGAAAATCTGGTGCGGCTGCGGGACATCCTGGAGGAGCTGGAGGGCCGGGTGGGCCCCTTGAAGGAGCAGGCGGAAAAGGCGGAGCAGTTCATCGCCCTGGACGAGGAGAAGAAGGGGCTGGAGATCGGCGTGTGGCTGGCCACGTTGGAGCGCTCCGGCAAGACCCTGCGGGAGCACGGGGAGAAGATGGAGCTGGCAAAATCCCAGATGGAGCAGGCCGCCGGGGAGCTGGAGGAGGTCGCCCGCCGGGAGGAGGAAAACACCCGGAAGACCCAGGACTGCACCGTGGCCATGGAGCGTCTGCGGGAAGAGGCCGTGGCGCTGGATGAACAGGCCGTCCGGGCGGAAGCGGAGATCGACCTGATCCGGAACAATATCGAGCACGGGCAGCGGGATATGGCCCGCATTCGGGAGCAGATCGATGCGGCGGCCCGGTCGGGCGACGCCATCGAGCAGGAGATCGCCGAGAAGCGGGAGGCCGCCGCCGCCAAGGAAGCGGAGATCGCCCGCCACAGCGAGCAGCTGATCCGCTACACCGAGAGTTTGGAAAATCTGCGTCAGGGCGCGGACGAGACCACCCGGGAGATCGAGCAGGCGGCCCTGGCCGCCGCCCGGCTGGCAGCATCCCTGTCCGAGCAGCGGGTGGCGCTGTCCTCGGCGCAGTCCGCCATGGGGGAAATTCGCCTCCGGGCGGGCGCGGTTGCGGAGAGCCTGGCTGCCCTGAAAGACCGGGAAGAACATACCGCCGCGGAAGGGGCGGAGCTGGACAGGGCGCTGGACGAAACCCAAAAGGCCATTGCCGCCGGGGAAAACGCCGTGCGGGGCTACGAGCTGCGGGCCCAGTCCCGGGAGAAACGGGTGCAGGCCGCCAAGGACGAGTTGGACCGCCTGACCCTGGACGTGAACGAACAGCTGCGCAGGGCGCGGCTGCTGGAAGATCTGGAACGAAATCTGGAGGGCTTCGGGCAGAGCGTGAAGGCCGTGATGCGGGAGGCCAACCGGGGCATCCTCAGCGGCGTGTGCGGGCCGGTCTCCCGGCTGCTGAAGGTACCGGGAGAATATGCGGTGGCGCTGGAGACCGCCCTGGGCGGGGCCATGCAGAATATCGTGGTGGAACGGGAGCAGGACGCGAAAGCGGCCATCCAGCTGCTGAAACAGCGGGACCTGGGCCGGGCCACCTTCCTGCCGGTGGATGTGATCCGGGGCAGCGTGCTGGACGACCGGGAAATGGAGGGCCTGCCGGGCTTTGTGGGCGTGGCCTCCCGGCTGTGCCAGTGCGACCCCAAATACGACCAGATTCGGGATTCCCTTTTGGGCCGGGTGGCGGTGGCGGACACGCTGGACAGCGCCGCGGCCATTGCCCGGCGCACCCGGTACCGCTACCGGGTGGTGAGCCTGGACGGGCAGATCGTCAACGCCGGCGGCTCCATGACCGGCGGCTCTCGGGCGCGGAATTCCGGGCTGTTGAGCCGGGCCTCCGAGATCGAGCGCATCCGGCAAAAGGCCGCCGAGCTGCAAAAAAATCAGGCCCAGGCCGAGGATCGTTGGAAAGAGGCCCAGCGGGAGGCGTCTGCCGCCGCCGGAGAGCTGGAGGCCGCCCGGGGCGAACTGCACACCCTGCAGGAGGATCGCATCCGCATCACCGCCGAGTGCCAGCGGGTGGAGCGGGAGCTCAGCAACCTGCACAAGGAGCGGGAAGACTTCACGAAGGAGCAGAGCAGTTCCGCAGAGCGTCTGGCGGATTTGGAGGCCGGCGCCCGGGCGGTGGAGGAAAAGATCGCCGGGCTGGAGGATGAAGCCCAGGCCGCAGCGGCGGAAAGCGAGCGGCTCACCGGCAGCCGGGAGGAGCTGCTGGCCCGCAGCGAGGAAATTTCCCGCACGGTGAGCGACCTCAGGATGAACGTGTTCTCCGCCCAGACGGAGCGGGACCTGCTGCAAAACCATATTGCAGAGCTTGCCGCCCGGAAGGAGAATTCCGGCGGAGAGATTCTGCGGCTGCGGGAGGAGATCGCGGCGCTGGAGGCCCAGGAGGCGGAACTGGCCGGGCAGATCGACGGCTGCAACCGGCGGGCGGAGGAACTGCGCGGGCAGAGTGAAGCCAAGCGGCGGCAGGCCCAGGAAACGGGCGAAAAGCGCACCGGGCTGGAGCAGGAGGCCGCCGGGCTGCGTGCCCGTGAGCGGGAGCTGCTGACCACCCGGGAGAACGCCGCCAGCGAACTGGCCCGGCTCACCGAGCGCAGCGAAAATCTGCAAAAGGAATATGACGGCATCCTCACCCGGCTGTGGGAGGAATACGAGCTCACCCGCCGGGAGGCGGAGGAAGTGGGCGCGCCCATCGAGGACATGGCCGCCGCCCAGCGCAGGCTGACCGATTTGAAGAACCGCATCCGCGCCCTGGGCGTGGTGAACGTGGGGGCCGTGGTGGAATATAAGGAAGTCCACGAACGGTATACCTTTTTAAAGGGGCAGATCGAGGACGCGGAGAAATCCAAGGCCGAGCTGCTCGACCTGATCCAGGACCTGACCAAACATATGCGGGAGCAGTTCACCGCCCGGTTTGCGGAGATCAACCGGCACTTCGGGTCGATCTTCCGGGAGCTGTTCGGCGGCGGCGCGGCGGAGCTCTCCATCACCGAGGGAGAGGACGTGCTGACCTCGGGGATCGAGATCAAAGTCCACCCGCCGGGAAAGATCGTCACCCATATCGAGTCCCTTTCGGGAGGCGAAAAGGCGCTGGTGGCCATCTGCATCTACTTTGCCATCATGCGGGTGAACCCGCCGCCCTTCTGCGTGCTGGATGAGATCGAGGCGGCGCTGGACGACGTGAACGTCTCCCGCTACGCCCAGTATCTCCGGCGGATGAGCGGCAACACCCAGTTTATCAGCATCACCCACCGCCGGGGCACCATGGAGGGCTCGGATATGCTCTACGGCGTGACCATGCAGGACGAGGGCATCTCCAAG
Source organism: uncultured Clostridia bacterium (assembly GCA_947631855.1). Classification (GTDB taxonomy): domain Bacteria; phylum Bacillota; class Clostridia; order Oscillospirales; family Acutalibacteraceae; genus Acutalibacter. Next base: position 102,115 of record CANRMX010000004.1, read on the forward strand.
CTGCTGGCCCTGCGCACCGGCGAGGGGTCGGATCTGATCGCATAAAATCAACCCACAGAAAGGACGAGATGGATGGGTCTATTCGATAAAATACGGGCGGGCCTCAAGAAGACCCGGGAGAACATCAGCGGGCAGCTGAGCCAGCTGATGGGGGCCTTCACCAAGATCGACGAGGAGCTTTTCGAGGAGCTGGAGGAGCTGCTGGTGATGGGGGACGTGGGCGCCACGGCCTCGGTGGAGATCGTGGATATGCTGCGCCGCCGGGTGAAGGAAAAGGGCATCACCGAGCCCAGCCGGATCGCCGGGGAGCTCAAGGACATCGTCACCGAGGTATTGGCCGGGGACGACGCCCTGCACCTGGAGCCCGCGCCGGCGGTGGTGCTGATGATCGGCGTGAACGGCGTGGGCAAGACCACGGCCATCGGCAAGCTGGCGGCACGCTTCAAAGCCGAGGGCAAGTCGGTGATCCTGGCGGCTGCGGATACCTTCCGGGCGGCCGCCGTGGAGCAGCTGGAGGTGTGGGCCCAGCGGGCCGGGGTGCCCATCATCAAGCACGGCGAAGGGGCCGACCCTGCCGCCGTGGTGTATGATACCATCGCCGCCGCCAAGGCAAGGGGCTGCGACGTGATCATCGTGGACACTGCCGGCCGGCTGCACAACAAGAAGAATCTCATGGACGAGCTGGGGAAGATCGGGCGGATCATCGACCGGGAGCTGCCGGGCAGCGGCCGGGAGACCCTGCTGGTGCTGGACGCGGCCACAGGGCAGAACGCAGTGAACCAGGCCCGGGAATTCCAGAGTGCGGTGGGCATCACCGGGATCGTCCTCACCAAGCTGGACGGCACCCCCAAGGGCGGGGTGGTGATCCCCATCAAGATGAACCTGGGCCTGCCGGTGAAATTCATCGGCGTGGGGGAGCAGATCGACGACCTGCAGCCCTTCGACGCGGCGGCCTTTGCGGACGCATTATTTGAGCTGAACGAGCCGGAGCCCGAGGAAGACGATCTTCCCGAGGAGGAGCCGGAGACCGAAGCAGAGCCCGCGGCTGCGGAGGAAGAATCGCCCGCAGCGGAGCCGGAAGATCGGTCCATCTTCCGGGACGAGGAAGCGGAGGCAGAACCGAAGGAGCAGCCGAAACGGCGCTTCTGGCCCTTTGGGCGCAGAAAAGACGAGAATGATTGGGAATGAGGAAGGACGGAGGAAGGATGAAATTTGTAATTGCCACCCACAACCCTGGGAAGGTGGTGGAATTCAAGCGGCTGCTGGAGCCCATGGGCATCGAGGCGGTGATGGCGGACATCTCCGAGCCGGAGGAGACCGGCACCAGCTTCGAGGAAAACGCCTACATCAAGGCGGCGGCCGCCTGCCGGGAGACCGGCCTGCCCGCCGTGGCGGACGATTCCGGCCTGTGCGTGGACTATCTGAACGGTGGCCCGGGCATCTATTCCGCCCGGTTTGCCCAGCCGGGCAAGCGCCGCCTGACGGTGCTGGAAAAGCTGCAGGGCGTGCCCAAAGAGCAGCGGGGCGCGCACTTTGTCAGCGCGGTGTGCTGCGTGTTCCCCAATGGGGACAGGATCGACGCGGTGGGCAAGTGCTTCGGCACCATCGCCTTTGAATCCCGGGGCGAAAACGGCTTCGGGTACGATTCCATCTTCGAGCAGGATGGGGTCACCTTTGGGGAGCTGCCCAGCGCGGAAAAGGACGCCCGGAGCCACCGGGGCCACGCCTTCGCGGCTTTTGAGGAAAAGCTGCGGGGGTATCTCGCGACCCATCCGGCAGACCAGAAAAACACGGGAGACTGAACTATGACATTGACAAGCAAGCAGCGGGCGTATCTGCGCTCTCTGGCGGTGCAGGAGGACACCATCCTGACGGTGGGCAAAGCCGGGATCACCCCGGAAGTGGTGAAGCAGGCGGACGACGCCCTGGAAAAGCGGGAGCTGATCAAGGACCGCGTCCTGCCGGACAGTTCTCCCGTCACCGCCCGGGAGGCCGCGGAGGACGTGGCCCAGCAGACCCGGAGCACGGTGGTGCAGGTGATCGGCAGCCGCTTCGTGCTGTACAGGCCCAAGAAGAAGGACCCCAGGATCGTGCTGCCCAGGGCCCGGAGGACGGAGCCTTGAGGCTGGGGGTCTATGGGGGCACCTTCAATCCCATGCACGCAGGGCACGTGCACATCCTGCGGGAGATGATCCGCAGGCTTTCGCTGGACCGGGTGCTGGTGATCCCTGCCAATGTGCCGCCCCACAAGCAGGCGGAAGATCTGGCCGACGGGGCCCACCGGCTGGCCATGTGCAGGCTGGCGGCGGAGGAAGTGCGCGAAGCCCCGGTGGAGGTTTCCGATCTGGAGCTCCAGCGCACCGGCCCCAGCTACACCGCCGACACCTTGGAAGAGCTGCACCGCCGGTACCCGGAGGATAAGCTGTTTCTGCTCATGGGAGAGGATATGTTCCTGACGGTGGAGCACTGGGTGCGCGCCCGGGAGATCATGTCCCTGTGCACCCTGTGCGCATGCCCCAGAAGCGACAGCATGGAAGCCCTCCGGGCCAAAAAGCGGCAGCTGGAAGCGGAATTTTCCGCCCGGTGCGTGCTGGAGGACGTGCCCTATCACCCCGCCTCCTCCACGGAAATACGGGCGCGGCTGCGAGCGGGAGAGCCGCTCACCGGCCTGGCGCCCGCCAAGGTGGAGGCGTATATCCGGGCCCATGGGCTGTATATGGGGAAGGAGAAGCCATGACATACGAAGACTATGAGCGGGCAGTCCGAAGCCTCTTGACGGAGAAGCGATTCTACCACAGCCAGTGCGTGGCGAAGACCGCCGAAGCCCTGGCCCGGCGGTATGGGGCCGATCCCGAAAAGGCGCGGCTGGCGGGCATCCTCCACGACGTGATGAAGGATACCGCCCCCGAAGAACAGTTGAAAATCACCGAAAAGTTTGGTATAATGCTCCAAAAGCGGGAAAGCCCCGTGCCGCCGCCCTGGCACGCCGCGGCGGGCGCGGCCTATCTCTACGGGGTGCTGGGGGTCAGGGACACAGAAATCCTCCGGGCCGTGGAGTGCCACACCTGGGGCAAAAAGGACATGACCCTGCTGGAGCAGGTGCTGTTCGTGGCGGACTACATCTCCGACGACCGGGACTATCCGGGCATCGAGATCATGCGGGAAGCGGCGGCGCGCAGCCTGGAGGAGGCCATCGTGAAGGGCGTGGCGTGGACGCTGAACGACCTGGCAAATCAGGGGAAGCCCATCGACCCGGACAGCGTATTGGCCTACGACGACGCGCTCAATCGCCTGCGGGCAGGCAGAAAACTGACATTCAGGCCCGGGCCCTATGGGATACCGGCCATTGAAATCGAGGAAGGAGAGGCTCCATGAACTCTTTAGAACTGGCAAAAAGGGCCGCGGCCCTGTTGGACGAAAAGAAAGCCATGCGCATCAACGTGATCCAGATCGAGGAGATCTCCACGCTGGCGGACTTTTTTGTGATCGCCCACGGCACCAGCAACGTGCACGTGCGCTCCCTCACCGACGAGCTGGAGGAAAAGCTCAAGGAGGAGACGGGGCTGTCCCCAAGGATCGAGGGGCACCGGTCCAATTCGTGGATTTTGCTGGACTACGGCAGCGTGGTGGTGCACATCTTCACGGGAGAAGCCCGGGAATTTTACGACCTGGACCGCCTGTGGGCGGACGGGAAAAAGATCGACTGGCAGGAAAACTGAACGAAAAGCAGCAGGAAAGGTCGGAACAACATGAAATACGAACACAAGGCCATCGAACCGAAATGGCAGCAGAAATGGGAACAGGCGGGCATCTTCCACGCCGAGGAGCACAGCGAAAAGCCCAAGTATTATGCGCTGATCGAATTCCCCTATCCCTCGGGGCAGGGGCTGCACGTGGGCCATCCCCGGCCCTACACGGCGCTGGATATCGTGGCGCGCAAGCGCCGGATGCAGGGCTATAACGTGCTGTACCCCATCGGCTGGGACGCCTTTGGCCTGCCCACCGAGAACTACGCCATCAAGAACCACGTCCACCCGGCGGAGGTGACAAAACAGAACATCGCCCGGTTTAAGCAGCAGATCCAGTCCCTGGGCATCTCCTTCGACTGGAGCCGGGAGATCAGCACCACCGACCCCGACTACTACAAGTGGACCCAGTGGATCTTCCTCCAGCTCTACAAGCACGGGCTGGCCTATAAGAAGGAAATGAACGTCAACTGGTGCCCCTCCTGCAAGTGCGTGCTGGCCAACGAGGAAGTGGTGGGCGGCAAATGCGAGCGCTGCGGCAGCGAGGTGGTCCACAAGGTGAAGAGCCAGTGGATGCTGAAGATCACCGCCTACGCCCAGCGGCTCATCGACGACCTGGAGCTGGTGGATTATCCCGAGCGGGTGAAGACCCAGCAGAAGAACTGGATCGGCCGCTCTACCGGCGCGGAGGTGGATTTCGAGACCACCCTGGGCGAGAAGCTCACCGTCTACACCACCCGGCCCGACACCCTCTACGGCGCCACCTATATGGTCATGAGCCCGGAGCATCCCTATCTGGAGCAATGGGCGGACAAGCTGGAGAATCTGGACGCGGTCCGGGCCTATCAGGCGGAGGCCGCCAAGAAGTCCGATTTCGAGCGCACCGAGGTGGCCAAGGACAAGACCGGCGTGAAGCTCCTGGGCGTGGCCGCCATCAATCCCCTGACCGGGAAGGAGATCCCCATCTTCATCTCCGACTATGTGCTGGTGAGCTACGGCACCGGGGCCATTATGGCCGTGCCCGCCCACGACACCCGGGACTGGGAATTCGCCAAGAAATTCGACCTGCCCATCGTGGAGGTAGTCAAGGGCGGCGACGTGGAGAAGGAAGCCTTCACCGACTGCGACACCGGGGTGATGGTGAATTCCGGCATCCTGGACGGCCTCACCGTGGAGGCGGCCAAGCAGAAGATCATCGAGCACCTCACCGAAAAGGGCATCGGCCACGCCAAGGTGAACTTCAAGCTGCGGGATTGGGTGTTCTCCCGCCAGCGCTATTGGGGCGAGCCCATCCCCATGGTGTGGTGCGAGCACTGCGGCTGGGTGCCCCTGGAGGAAGACCAGCTGCCCCTGACCCTGCCCGAGGTGGATTCCTATGAGCCCACCGATACCGGCGAATCTCCGCTGGACCTGATGACCGACTGGGTGAACACCACCTGTCCCCATTGCGGCGGCCCTGCCCGCCGGGAGACCGATACCATGCCCCAGTGGGCGGGCTCCTCCTGGTATTTCCTGCGGTATATGGACCCCAGCAATCACGAGGCGTTTGCTTCCAAAGAGGCGCTCAGCTATTGGTCGCCGGTGGACTGGTACAACGGCGGTATGGAGCACACCACCCTGCACCTGCTGTACAGCCGCTTCTGGCACAAGTTCCTGTTTGACCTGGGCCTGGTGCCCACGCCGGAGCCCTATGCCAAGCGCACCAGCCACGGCATGATCTTGGGCGAGGACGGCCAGAAAATGAGCAAATCCCGCGGGAACGTGGTGAATCCCGACGAGATCGTGGAGGAATACGGCGCGGACACCATGCGGCTCTACGAGATGTTCGTGGGGGATTTCGAGAAGGCCGCGCCCTGGAGCGCCGCGGGCATCCGTGGCTGCCGCCGGTTCCTGGAGCGCTATTGGGCGCTGCAGGACATCCTGACCCCGGGCGAGAGCTTCACTCCCGCGCTGGAAGGCGCTTTCCACAAGGCGATCAAGAAGGTGAGCGAGGACACCGAGACGTTGAAATTCAACACCGCCATCGCCACCCTGATGGCTCTCATCAACGATATTGCCGAGCAGGGCAGCATCAACCGGGCGGAGCTGCGGGCGTTCACCCTGCTGCTCAATCCCTTTGCGCCCCACATCACCGAGGAAGTCTGGGCCGCCCAGCAGCTGGGCGAGGACTTTGCCTCCATGCAGCCCTGGCCCGCCTACGACCCGGAGAAGTGCAAGGAAGACACCGTGGAGATCGTGGTGCAGATCATGGGCAAGGTGCGGGCCCGGCTGAACGTGCCCGCCGCCGTCACCAAAGAGGAGGCCCTGGCCGCCGCCAAGGCGGAGCCCAAGATCGCCGCCGAGATCGCCGGCAAGACCGTGGTGAAGGAAATCTACGTCCCCGGCAAGCTGGTGAATCTGGTGGTGAAATGATCCACAGCGCCGAACTGAAAGCCCTGCTGGTCACGCCCCGGGAAGATCTCGTGGATGTGGAGAAGTGCCGGCCCGCCGCCAGAAAGCTGGCGTGGGAGCGGCTGGGGGAGGAGATCACCCTGTGCGGCAAGTGCATCGAGGTGTGCCCCTACGCCCGGCGGTATCTGGAGAATTGCGAATAAGGAAAAGCCCTCCGCCTGTGCAAGGCCGGAGGGCTTTTTTCATGCGCCGAGAAGTGCCAGAATTTCCGCGTAGCTTGCCGCCGTGTAGGTGGGCTGGGCGGCGTGGGGAGGCGGGACGGAGAGCGCCGGGCGGTACCAGAGACTGTCCAGTCCCGCGTTGTTTGCGCCCTGGATGTCGGAGGTCAGGGAGTCGCCGATCGCCAGCGCGCGCTCCTTGTCAAAACCGGGGATGTGATCAAAGACGTAGGCAAAATAGGCCGGATCGGGCTTGCCCACGCCCACGGCTTCGCTGATGAAATACCCCTTCACCAGCGGCAGCACGCCGGAATTGCGGATGCGGGTGCGGGCGGTGACGGCGTTGCCGTTGGTGATGATGTAGACCGCATACCGCTTGCCCAGCCTTTCCAGCAGGGAAAGCGCCCCGGGATAGGGCGTGCCGCCCTTGGCAAGGGCCTCAAAGTAGCGGTCGTTGATGCTGGCCGGGTCGCCGGAGAGGCCGGATTGGGCGAGAAAATCCACAAAACGGTTTACATAAAGTTCCGGCTTCGTACATTCCTGCCGCTCGAACTTCTCCCACCAGCGGTTGTTGCAGGCTTCATACAGGCGATGGAGCGCCGGATCGTAGGGCCGCTGGGACGCGAAGCACTGGGCGTAGAGGCTGATGAACGCGGTTTCCATGTCCGCCTCAAAATCCAGCAGGGTGTAGTCCAGGTCCATCAGCAAAAAGGTGTAGTTTTTCATGGCTCCCTCCGTCATGTCCACCGCCGCCGCGGCATAAATTTTGACTAGGATACACCAAAAACAGACTTGTGTCAAGAGCGGAGCGGCGTATGAAGCGTTTTAATTTTCGGAAATATTCCTACCTCGTCCTGTGGCTGGCCCTGATCCTGACGGTGGGCACGGTGTGGATGTTTGGCGGGCGGGCGCTGCCGCCGGCAGAAGCCGTGGAGAGCGCGCCATCCTCCGGGCCGCCGGATTTTCTGGCCGCCACCGCCGCGCCCGAAGCAGTGGAGACGGCCGCCGGGGAGGAGCTCCGGGGCGTGTGGGTGCCCTATATGTCCCTCGTGACGGAGGATCACACCCAGGCGGCCTTTGAGGAAAATTTCAAGGCCCTCGCCGACGGGGCCAAGGCGAAGGGGATCAACGCGCTGTTCGTCCACGTGCGGCCTTTTGGGGATTCGCTCTACCCCTCCGCGTACTTTCCCTGGTCCCACATCCTCACCGGCGCCCAGGGGCAGGACCCGGGGTTTGACCCGCTGGCCTTCATGGTTTCGTACACCCACGGGCTGGGGATGCGCTTCCACGCCTGGCTGAACCCCCTGCGCATTCGCAGCAGTCAGACGCCTGCGGCGCTGGCCCCGGACAATCCCTACGAAACCTTGTCCACCGAGTATCCCGGGTATTTTCTGGAGACAGGGGAGGGGATCTACCTGAACCCGGCCTATCCCTATGTGCGCACGTTGATCGCCAAGGGCGCGCAGGAGATCGTGGAAAACTACGACGTGGACGGCGTGCACTTTGACGACTATTTCTATCCCGCCGGGGACGATTCCATGGATGCGGAAGCCTACGCCGCCTATGCCCAGTCGGTGGAGACGCCCCTGCCGCTCCTCGAATGGCGCAGGGCGAACATCAGCGCCATGGTGCAGGAGGTGTACGCCGCGGTGAAGGCTGCGGACAGCGGGGTGGTGTTCGGCATCGCCCCGCAGGGGAATATCGGCAACGACCTGGCCATGGGCGCGGACGTGGAGGCGTGGTGCGCCGTGGGTGGGTACATTGACTACATCTGCCCGCAGCTGTATTACAGCTTTGAGAATCCCGCCCTGGGCTTTACGGAGGCCCTGTCCCAATGGACGGCCCTGCCCCGGCATCCCGATCTGAAGCTCTACGCCGGGCTGGCGCTGTACAAGGCCGGCACCGATGCGGACAGCGGCACCTGGGGGCTTTCCGACGACACCATCGCCCGGCAGATCGAGGCGGCCCGGGCGGTGGAATGCGCGGGGGTGGTGCTCTATTCCTCGGACTATCTGAACGGCGAACAGACCGCGGCGGAGATGGCCAACGCCGCCGTGCTTTTGTCGCCGTGAGGGCAGGCGTTTGCGGTGTTGTGTTTTTCGCACGTTTGTGCTATACTGGTGCAAGATCGTGACGGAGATGAACCTATGAAGCTGATTCGCGAGAAAACCTGCTGCTTTACCGGACATCGGGTGATCCCTAAAGAGGAACTGCTGCCCCTGCGGATGCGCCTGCGCCGGGAGATCCGCCGGCTCCATGAGGAGCGGGGGATCGAGATCTTTCTGGCGGGAGGCGCGCTGGGCTTCGATACGCTGGCGGCCCAGGAGGTGCTGCTGGCCCGGGACATGGGCGTGGAGCCCATCTACCTGGTGCTGGTGCTGCCCTGTCTGGAGCAGGCTGCCAACTGGCCCCTGAAGGACGCCCGGCTGTACGAAGAACTGATCACCCGGGCGGACGAGGTGATCTACACCGGCGACCTGTACACCGAAGGCTGCATGCACGTGCGCAACCGGTATGTGGTGGACCACAGCGCCCTCTGTCTGGCGTATTGCAAAAACGACCGGCGGGGCGGCACCGCCTACACCGTGCACTACGCCGAGCGGCAGGGGCTGGAGATCATCAATCTGGCCGAAGGACAGAAGGAAGGGGACAAGCCCAATGGGACGGCAGCAGACCAAATGTCATGGGGCCGAGGGCCGCTTTGAGGCTGTGGCGGAATTTATCTACGGGCGCTTCGGGCGAAGCATCCGCTATATCGCCGACGTGGCCGGCGGGCAGGGGATGCTCTCCCGCGTCCTGACGAAGAAGTATAATTATCAGTGCGAAGTCATCGACCCCAGGAGCTTCGTGCTGAAAGGCGTGGCCAACCGGCAGACCGAATACACCGCCGACATGGCCGGGTACTACGACCTGGTGGTGGGGCTGCATCCCGACGAGGCCACCCG
>CANRMX010000005.1 GCA_947631855.1 uncultured Clostridia bacterium
CCACCTTCCCTTCTGTACATTTTTTCATTTTCCCTCTTGACTTCTAATAGTTAGTCTTTTTCTTTCAAGAAAAAGGAGGTTCTTTCAAGAAAAAGTCAGTTCCACCAATATTCCGATTCCAGCCCCGCCGGGATGTCCGTGACGTTCTTCTCCCGGCACAGCATCCCTTCGGGCATCAGGCCGGTGTTCAGAAAATCCACCAGCCACTGCTCCCGCGGCAAATCTTTATAGGTGTAGATGCGCTCATTGGGCTCGCCCGCCACATGGCCCAGATAGTCCCCCAGGTCGGCGGTATCCACGATGGCACAGAAGGGCACATATTCCCGGCCGCCGTCCAGCAGGATCAGGTACCCGTCCCCCTCTTTTGTCTGGAAGATCTCCCCGCCCTGCTCCCGGCCTCTGCACCCCGCCAGCAGCAGGAGCGCCGCCGCCAGCAGGCAAAGCAATCTACGCGTCTTCATCGGGATCCTCCGCATATTCCAGCAGGTCGCCGGGCTGGCAGTCCAGCGCCTGGCACAGCTTCACCAGGGTGGAGATGCGCACGGCCCGGGCCTTGCCGGTTTTCAGGGTGGACATATTGGCCGTGGTGATCCCCACCCGCTCGGCCAGCTCGGTGAGGGACATTTTCCGCTTGGCCAGCATCACGTCGATGTTGAAGATGATTTTCCCCATGCTCCACCTCTCAGATCGTCAGGTCGCTCTGCTCCTGCAGCTCGGCGGCCTTGAGCACCAGGTGGGAGAGGGCGGCTGCGGCCACGGTGACGGCCACGCCGGTGAAATCCACAAAGAAGGACAGCAGCACCGCCCCGGGCGAGCTCCAGTTGACCAGGGTGAGGATCAGGACGCCCAGGAAGAAGTACACCGTGTCGCCCGCCGCCAGTATGGCGATGCGCCGCAGGAGGACGGCGTTTTCCCGGGAAAAGGACCGGTCGCGGCCGATGTTTGCGGCCACCTTCCAGGCGAAGACCAGCCCGGCGTAGACGGCCGGAGCCGTCCCCAGCAGGAACGCCAGCCACACCCAGAACAGGGTGTTGCCGCCGTTCTGCAGGCCCCAGTCCACCGCCAGCACCCTGCCCAGGGTGGGCAGCACCAGCCCATAGACCAGCGCGCCGCAGATTCCCACGCCCGCCACGATGGCCTTGAGCCACCGGGCCAAAGTCGATTGTTTCATGTATATCCGCTCCTTTTATCGTTTTTCGATAAAAGATTATCACGAATCGGTAAAGCTGTCAAGAGGGAAATGCAAAAAATTTTTTGTGATTTTCGTCCCCGCCAGAAGCCGGATGAAAAAAGATTGAAATCTTTCCGCGCCTGTGGTATAATCACCCTGTATAAGGGAAAGACCGCCATTCAACACCCAAACAAAAACGGGACAAGTAAGGGAGAAGATTTTATGCGTCAACGCCATCAACGCTTGCTGGCCCTTGTGGGCCTCCTTCTGATTTGCCTGTGGACTTTCGCGGTGCCCGCACTGGCCGAGGAAGACCCGCCCCAGTCCATCGCGGAGCCGGACGTCACCGCATCGGTGGGCGACCCGGTGGACGAAAACGGCGGTGAGAACTTCACGCCCGATCCGCCTGTGGAGGAGGAGCCTATCGATCCGCCCGTGGATGCACCCACCGAGGAACCTGCCTCCGATCCTTCTTATGAGGAACCGTCTTCTGTGCCGCCCACGGACGAGCCGACTTCTGTACCGCCTACGGACGAGCCCACGGATGAGCCTTCTTCACAGCCTCCGACGGAAGAACCCACGGAGGAACCCACCCAAGAGCCCACCGAGACGCCCACGGAAGAACCCACCCAATCGCCCGATGACGAGCCGGAACCCGATGACGGGGACGGCGACGGCGATGGAGAAGGCTATGGCGGCGGCTACACCGAGCCCAGTGATGGCGACAATTATACCTGGACCGGAGGCTCCACCAACGGCTCCACCGGCAGCACCACGCCGGTGCGCAGACCCACGCAGATCTTGGGCGGCCAGACGTCCAGCAGTTCCCCTTCTTCCGGCGCCACCAGCAAGCCCGGCACTACCAGCAGCCACAGCAGCAACAATAGCAGCAGCGGCGGCATCATCGGCGGGGTGGAGGCATCTCCCGAGCCGGAGTACGTCACCTTTGCCCGGCTGAACCTGCGGAGCAGTTCCATGTCCCTGGCCCTGTTCTATGGCGGCGTGGGGTGCGTGGCCCTGGGCGTGGTGGGCGTAGCCGGCCTGCTGATCGTGATGCTCCGGCGCAGGCATAAAGACCCGCGCGACGAACTGTATGAGGAGATCGTGGAGGCGGAAAACAGCGCCCGGATGGCCCAGACCGGAGAGATCCTGGAGGAGGGCGGCGAATACGCGCCCCTGTGGGAGGGCGATTCCCAGGAGCAGGCCGCACAGGGCCCCGCCGTGGAGGAGATCGCCCGGCGCATCCAGTGGGACGAGGAGCAGGACGCGGAAGCCGATCCCGACGACGAAGACGAGGAGCCGTCCATCTTCCTGAATTCCCTGTGGGAAACCCCCAACGATGAGCCGTCCGGCGACAGCGACCGGCCCGTGCGGCACAGGCATCTTTCCATCGATACCGAAGATTTCCCCAACGATTCCCTGAAGCAGTAAATAAAGGAACTTCCCGTTCCTAGGCGAATGGGCACATGCAAAAAAGAATCCCCCACCCATCAGGGCGGGGGATTTTCGTTGTCATTTCGTTCGATCAGGTTTCGCCCTTATCCTCCAGCAGCAGGCCCTCCACATCGAAGGAGTCGCCGGTATCGGGCCGGTACAGGGTGACGGTGACGGTGTCGCCGGGGGCGTGGCTGCCCAAGCACTGGGAGATGCCGTTGCGGTCGGTGACGGTCTCCCCATCAATGGCGGTGATGATATCCCCGGGGGCGGCGTCGGTGCCGGTGAAGGCGCTGATCTCCTCGATCTCAGTGATGAGGAAGCCGCCGGGAACGTCATAGGCCATGCGCATTTCGTCGGTCACATCCATGCCCCGGATGCCCAGGCGGGTGCGGCCCTCCACATAGCCCTCGGCCATCAGCTGGTCGATGAAGTCCTTGGCGCCGGTGATGGGGATCGCGAAGCCCATGCCCTCATAGTCGTCCCGAACGATCTTCACCGAATTGATGCCCACCACCTGGCCGTACATATTCACCAGCGGGCCGCCGGAATTGCCGGGATTGATGGCCGCATCGGTCTGGATATAGGTCATGCCGGTGCCGCTGTATTTGGAGACTTCCCGCCCCAGGCCGGAGATATACCCGCCGGTCATGGAGGCGGAATACCGTTCGCCGCCGGGATTGCCGATGGCGATGACCATGTCGCCGATGACAAGGGAATCGGAATCCCCGAAATGGGCCGGGGTGAAATCCATATCCTCGGTCTTGAGGATCGCCAGGTCCGTGGTGCGGTCCACGCCCACCACCACGGCCACATACCGCTGGCCGTCATAGGTGATCACGTCCACCCGGGTGTCCCGGGAATCGTTGACCACGTGGGAATTGGTGACGATATAGCCGTCGCTGGTGGCGATGATCCCCGTGCCGGTGCCTGTGGTCTCGCCAGAATCGGGATCCACGATGACCACGGTGACAGTGGACTGCACCACCTGCTGGTACACCTGGGCGGCGGAGAGCTCCGGATAGGCGGGCCGGGGCTCGATGGTGATCCCCTCGGTGTTGGGCGTCACGTCGATCTCGGGCAGATTGTCCTCCTCCGTGGAGGGCGGGATGTCCTCGCCGTCGTAGGGCGCGTAGGGCTCACGGTCGGGCGTGTCGTCCCCGGGCAGATCGGGCTCGTCCGGGATATTCGGCGTGGGGATGGACGGGACAGAATTGTGGTCGTAGTAGTCGCTCAGCGGCGTGCGCCCCACCGCATCTGTGATGCGCATGGCCAGGAAAACGCCGAAGCCGATGATGGCCGCGCCCGCCAGGATGGAGGCGATCCAGATGAACACCTTGGCGCCGGTGGAGAGCTTCTTCTTGGGCGGATAGGCCGGCGGCGCGTAGGGCTGCGTGGGATAGCCATAATAGGGCGGGTAGTAGGGCGGCGCGGGCTGCTGTGTCGGCTGGGCACCATATCCCTGGGGCGGATAATAGGGTGGCTGGCCCGGCACAGGCGGCTGGCCCGACACAGGCGGTTGGGGCTGGGGTGGGATCGCCTGCCCTCCGCCCGTCTGCTCATTGGCGAAGCCCTCCTCGCCCAGCGGGATGTTCCAGTTGGGGAAGGGGTCCGGGGTGGTTTCCGGGGCTGCCTCCGCCGGTTGATTTTTTTCCGCCGGGCCGCTCGCCGTCTCGGGAATGGGCTCCGTCACGGGCGCGGATCCCTCCGGCGTTTCGGGCGCTTCCGGCCGGGTGGTTTCAAAATCGTTCTCGTTCATCGTTTGTCCTCCTTTGCGTCAGGATCGGTTTTGTTTTTGGATTTCGGTTCCTTCACCTTGGGCTGGGAAGGCTCCTTCAGCTTGGGGCCCTCCGCAGGCTTGGGGATGTAAAATTCAAACCGGCAGTATTTGCCCACCTCCGAGCGCACGGAGATGTCCCCACCGTGGAGCTTCAAGATGGTCTTCACGATATAGAGCCCCAATCCCATGCCGTTCTTGTCCCGGCTGCGGGACTGGTCGGTCTTGTAGAACCGCTCGAAGATGCGGGGCAGCTCCTCGGGGGAGATGCCCTGGCCGCTGTTCTCGATGACCACCGAGGTGCGGTCGATGCCGTCGGTGATCTGGATGCGGATATAGCCGCCGGGGTCGGTGAATTTCACGGCGTTTTCCAGCAGGTTATAGACCACCTGGTGCAGCAGGTCCTGATCGCCCCGCACGGTCTGGGGCTGCACATCCTCCAGCCCACGCACGTCGATGTGCTTGTCCTCGATGCTCTTTTCAAAGGTGAGCAGCGTGGAGACCACGGTGCCGGTCAGGTCGAAGTTCACCGGGCTCAGCTGCAATTCGCCGTTGTCGATGCGGGACAGGTCCAGCATGGATTTCACCAGCCGGGAGAGGCGCTTGATCTCGCTGGAGACGATCTGCAAATATTTCTCCTGCTCCTCCTTGGGGATGGTGCCGTCCAAAATGCCGTCGATAAAGCCCGCGATGGTGGTCATGGGGGTCTTGAGCTCGTGGGAGACGTTGGCGATGAAGCTGCGCCGGGCGCCCTCGGAATTGGACAGGGAATTGGCCATGTTGTTGAAGGAGCGGGCCAATTCGCCCAGCTCGTCGTTGGTGCTCACCGGCACCCGCACGGAGAAATCCCCTGTGCCGAAGCGCCGGGCCGCCGCGGACATCTGCCGCATGGGCCGCACCTGCCGATAGGCGAAATACCCCACCAGCAGGAAGGAGAGGGCCAGCGCCGCCGCCGAGGCGATGAGGAAATTCTTGATCACCTCGATGCGGAAGGCCCGGATGCCCGCCGCGCTGGAGGCCGTGAACACTGCGCCCAGACAGGGGCCGTCCTCTCCGGCGCGGATGGGCACGCCCACGATATAATAGTTCTCCCGGTAGACGCCGCCGAAATCCCCCATGCCCTCGTACATCCCCGCGCAGGCGGCGGAGATCATGGGCTGGGGCAGGCAGAGGGATTCCTCAAAATCTTTCCCCCGGAAGTTGCCCAGCAGCACGTTGCCCGCAGGGTCGGTGATGAACACGTCCCCATCGGAGGCGGCGGAAAAGCTGCGGGTGAAGCTGCGCAGCATCTCCAGCTGCAGCGCCTCGCCGGAGCCGTCCTCCAGGGAGAGCAGCCTGCCGGAAATGCCCGCGATGGCGGTGGCGTTCTGGGTGAGCTGCGCTTTTTTCTCCGAGCGCCAGTAGCGGGAGAAGAACACCGTCATCACGCTGCCCAGGGTGATGAAGCTGAGCAGCACGATGGACATGGTGATGGTGAGATACTTCCTGAAAATACTTTTCTGCATGATTTTTAGAACCGCCGGTTACTCTTTCACTTCAAACTTATAGCCCACACCCCAAACGGTCTTGAGGGCCCATTTGTCGGAGACGCCCTCCAGCTTTTCCCTGAGGCGCTTCACGTGGACATCCACCGTGCGGCTGTCGCCGTAGTAATCGAACCCCCACACCTCGTCCAGCAGCTGGTCCCGGGTGAACACCCGGTTGGGATTGGAGGCCAGGTGGTAGATCAGCTCCATCTCCTTGGGGGGCGTGTCGATCTGCACGCCGTTCACCTTCAGCTCGTAATTGGTGAGGTTGATGGACAGATTCTCATAGGTGACTTCCTTGGTCTCGTTTTTGTGGCCGCCGGCGTTGGCGCTGCGCCGCAGCACGGCGTTGATCCGGGCGATGACTTCTTTCGTCTCGAAGGGCTTCACCACATAGTCGTCCGCGCCCAGCTCCAGCCCCAGCACCCGGTCGAAGACTTCTCCCTTGGCGGTGAGCATGATGATGGGGCAGGTGGAGCTTTTGCGGATCTCCCGGCAGACCTGCCAGCCATCCAGGCCGGGCAGCATGATATCCAGCAGCAGCAGATCGGGCTCGGCCTGCTCGAACAGCTTCAGGGCGGTCTCGCCGTCGTTGGCGATCACGGTCTCGAAGCCCTCCTTCTCGATATAGAGCCGCAGCAGCTCGCAGATATTGGTGTCGTCATCGACGATCATGATTTTCCCGGTAGCCATCTGGCGTCCCCCTTTTCTACATTTTTGTACAGCCTTGCCATGATGATACCTTTTTTCTATGGCAAAAACAAGAAAACTGCGTGAACTTTTTGTGAAGCTAAAGGCTCTGCCTTAGTACCGCAGTCGGATCGCCTGCTTTTCCACCGAGAGCGCGATCTCCGCGCCGCTCTGGGCCCGTTCGCCGTCCAGGGACCAGTCCACCGGCTCGTTGAAGGCGAACCTTGCCCCGGCGGTGTGCAGGCAGATCACCCCGTCCTCGTCGTATTTCCCGGTGAGCAGGCAGTGCACGATGCGGTTGAATTCGCCGAGGTGCCGGGGATTCTTCACCAGCAGCAGCTCGAAGCGGCCGTCGGAAAAGTCCACCTGCGCGGGGTCCAGATGGATCACGCCGCCCAGGGAGGTGGAGTTGGTCATGGAGCCGAAGATGAACTCCCCGTCGATGCGCTCCCCTTCGGCGGTTTCCACCCGCAGGGGATAGGGCCGCAGGGTGGGCAGCTCCTTCACCCCTTCGATGACGTAGGCCAAATGCCCCAACGCGTGCTTGAGATTGGGGTCGGCGCTGTAGGAGGCCCCGGTGAAGGCCCCGAAGGACGCCGTGTAGATGAACGTCCTGTCGCCGAAGCGGCCCACATCCAAAGGGCGCTGGGGGCTTTGCAGGATGTGCCGGGCAGCCGCCACCGGCTCTTTGGGCAGGTGCAGGGCGGCGGCGAAATCGTTGGTGGTGCCCGCAGGGATATATCCCAAGGGCACCGTGCAGCCGGTCTCCAGCATCCATCCGGCGGTGTCGCTGAGGGTGCCGTCGCCGCCGCAGCAGATCAGGCACCCGGTCCCTTCCCGGGCGGCCCGCTGCACGGCGGTCCTGCCCTCCGCGGGCGATTGGGTCTCCACCACCTGCACCGCGCTGCCGTCCTCCGACAGGAGGGCGCGGATGGCCGGGAGGGCATCGCCCATGTGCTGCCGCCCGGCGTTGGGATTCACAATGACAGTATAGCGCATCCGATCACCTTCTTTTTCCGATCCCGGTGGGAAAATCAGTCTGCCCGCCGGGGATTTTGCGCCGCCTCCGGCGCGAACCGGCGTATCGCCGCGTCGTAATCGGGCAGGGCCTTGCGCAGGCTCACCGGCCGGCCGGAAGCCCCCAGAAAGCAGTGGAAGGTCCTGCCGGTGCAGCGGGTGGCCCCGGTGGCCTTGTCCCGCACCGTGTAGGTGAAGGTGATCCGGGTGCCGGTATAGCCCTCGATGGCGGTGTCGATCACCACGGTCTCGCCGAAGCGGGCCATGGTCTTGTAATCGGCCTCCACCCGCAGCACCGGGCTCACGATGCCGCTTGCCTCCAGGCTCTCATAGCTGAAGCCGCTCACGTGCATCAGGTGGATGCGGGCCTCCTCGAACCAGCGGACATAGTTGGAGTGGTGGACGCAGTCCATGCGGTCGGTTTCGTAGTAGTAGACAGGACGTTCATAGGGGATGGGATTCATACAGGGCCTCCACGCGCCGAAAGAATACAAAGCCTATTGTATCACATTTTTCTCGAAATGGAAACCCCGGGAAAAGGGAATATTCCTTCCATTCGGCGCATAGAGTTCCAGCAGGGCAGGCCAGAGGCTGGAAGAATTGCAAAGAATTGTTCACAGTTTTCCTGTTGATTTTCCTGTCGAAAAATGCTATCATGCATCGTGGGAGGAGTTGCGCATTCCTCCGGCTCAATCTATTTTTTGGCATGGAGATCGATGAGATGATGAGAATCGGTATGGACGTGGGGTCCACTACCCTGAAGTGCGTGGTATTCGACGAGCACGACAAGCCGGTGTTTAAGGCGTACGAGCGCCATTTTTCCCAGATCGCCGAAAAGGCCTCCGGGATGCTTCGCAATATTTCCCAGCAGTTCCCCAAGCTCAAGACCGCGCAGGTGTGTATTTCCGGCTCCGCGGGCATGGGCCTGGCCGAGGATCTGGGCGTGCCCTTCGTGCAGGAGGTGTACGCCACCCGCACGGCGGTGCTGAAATATCAGCCCGAGGCCGACGTGGTCATCGAGCTGGGCGGGGAGGACGCGAAGATCCTGTTCCTTTCCGGCTCCATGGAGGTGCGCATGAACGGCTCCTGCGCCGGCGGCACGGGGGCTTTCATCGACCAGATGGCCACGTTGCTGTCCATCACGCCGGAGGAGCTGAACACCCTGGCCGGGCGCAGCCAGCGCACATACAGCATCGCCTCCCGGTGCGGCGTGTTCGCAAAATCGGACATTCAGGCGCTGCTCAACCAGGGCGCCCAGAAGGACGACGTGGCCCTGAGCATCCTAAACGCCGTGGTGAGCCAGACCATCGCCGGGCTGGCCCAGGGCCGGGAGATCGCCGGGAACGTGGTGTACCTGGGCGGGCCGCTGACCTTCCTCAGCGAGCTGCGGGCTGCCTTTGACCGCACCTTGAAGACCACCGGCGTGTGCCCGGAAAATTCCCTCTACTATGTGGCGGCGGGCGCTGCGCTGAATCCCACCGCAGAAGTTTTCGATGTGGCAGAGCTCACCGAAAGGATCCGCCGGTACAGCTCCAGCCACCGGTACCAGAGCAGCGAGGCGTTGTTCGACAACGAAGACCAGTACCGGGAATTTGTGGCCCGCCACGAAAAGGACGCCATCCCCACCGATGGGGAGCTGGGCAAATCCAAAAAAGCCTATGTGGGGGTGGACGCCGGGTCCACCACCGTAAAGGCCGTGCTCATCAACGAGAACGAGGAGATCGTCTTCTCCCGCTATCTGCCCAATTCCGGCAACCCGGTGCCGCTGGTGCGGGCCTTCCTCCAGGACGTGTACGCCCGCTTCCCGGACGTGCAGCTGGTGAGCGGCGCCTCTACCGGCTACGGCGAGGAGATCATCCAGAACGCCTTCGGGCTGGAGATCGGCGTGGTGGAGACCATCGCCCACTTCACCGCGGCCAAGAAGTTCCGCCCCCAGGTGGATTTCATCATCGACATCGGCGGGCAGGACATCAAATGCTTTAAGATCAAAAACGGCGCCATCGACAATATCTTCCTCAACGAAGCCTGCTCCTCGGGCTGCGGCTCCTTTTTGCAGACCTTCGCCGGGGCGCTGGGCTATGAAATGGCGGATTTCGCCAGGGCCGGGCTTTTCGCCGACAGCCCGGTGGACCTGGGCTCCCGGTGCACAGTGTTCATGAATTCCTCGGTGAAGCAGGCCCAGAAGGACGGCGCGTCCATCGAGAATATCTCCGCCGGCCTGTCCATGAGCGTGGTGAAAAACGCCCTGTATAAAGTCATCCGGGTCACCGACGCCAAAAGCCTGGGGGATCACATCGTGGTACAGGGCGGCACCTTCCTCAACGACGCGGTGCTCCGCGCCTTTGAGAAGGAGATCGGCAAGGACGTGACCAGACCCTCCATCTCCGGGCTGATGGGCGCTTACGGCGCGGCCCTCTACGCCAAGGAGAACGGCCGCGGCACGGGGCATATCCTCACCGCCCAAGAACTGGAGCACTTCACCCACGAGGTGCGCTCCGTCACCTGCAACGGCTGCCAGAACCACTGCCGCCTGACGGTGAACACCTTTGCCAATGGGGCCAGATACATCGCAGGCAACCGCTGCGACCGGCCCCTGAAAAAGCACAGCCCCACGGCGGCCTACAATCTCTACGCCTACAAGCACGAGCTGCTGGAAGCCTACCGGCCGGGCGAAAATCGCCGGGGCGTGATCGGCATCCCCATGGGGCTCAACCTCTTTGAGCTGTACCCCTTCTGGCACACCTTCTTCACGCAATTGGGCTTCCGGGTGGTGCATTCTCCCGAATCCGACCGGCAGCTGTACGACAAGGGCCAGCACACCATCCCATCGGATACGGTGTGCTATCCCGCCAAGCTGATGCACGGGCACATGGAGGCCCTGCTGGAAATGCACCCCGACGCCATCTTCTATCCCTGCATGAGCTACAACGTGGACGAGCACATGGGGGATAACCACTACAACTGTCCCGTGGTGGCGTATTATCCCGAGGTGCTGGACGCCAACATCGCGGCGCTGCAGCACACCCGGTTTATCTACGACTATGTGGGCATCCACCGCCGGCACGATTTCCCGGTGAAGATGCAGGCCATCCTGGCCAAATATTTCGATCCCATCCCCAAGGCGGAGGTGAAAGCCGCCGCCGCTGCGGCCTATCGGGAATATGAGGCGCACATGGAGCGCATCCGGCAGAAGGGCAGGGAATACCTGCTCTATGCCCAGTCCAACGACCTGCCGGTGATCGTGCTGTCCGGCCGGCCCTACCATCTGGACCGGGAGGTCAACCACGGCATCGACAAGCTGATCTGCGAATGCGGGGCGGTGGTGGTCACGGAAGATTCCGTCAGCGGCCTGGCCGGGAAGCGGTTCCCCACCACGGTGCTCAACCAGTGGACATACCATGCCCGGCTGTATTCCGCCGCCAAATATGTGGCCGAAAGCGGCGACAAGCGCATCAACCTGGTGCAGCTGGTGTCCTTCGGCTGCGGCGTGGACGCCATCACCGGCGACGAGGTGCGCAGCATTCTGGAGAACGGCGGCCGCATCTACACCCAGATCAAGATCGACGAGATCACCAACCTGGGCGCGGTGCGCATCCGGCTGCGGAGCCTGTTCGCGGCGCTGGGCCTGGGCAATTAGCGGAAGATCATCAGAAAAGGGGCGAAGCCAATGCAAAGCAAAACGCCCCGGGTGGAGTTCACCCGGGAGATGAAAAAAGACTATACGATCATCACGCCCAATATGGCGCCCATCCATTTCGAGCTGATCAAAAACGTGCTGGAGAGCTTCGGCTACCACGTGGCGCTGCTGCGCACCACCGGCCGGGAGATCGTGGACGAGGGGCTCAAGTACGTCCACAACGACACCTGCTATCCGGCGCTGCTGTCCATCGGCCAGCTGATGCACGCCCTCCACAGCGGCGACTACGACCTGCACAAGGTGGCGCTGATCATGACCCAGACCGGCGGCGGGTGCAGGGCCTCCAATTACATACACCTGCTGCGCAAGGCGCTGAAAAAGGACGGCCTGGAGTTCATCCCGGTGATCTCCCTGAACCTTTCGGGCTTGGAGAGCAATTCCGGCTTCAAGCTGACGGTGCCCATGCTGCGCAGGGCCATCGCCGCCCTGACCTATGGGGATCTGCTGATGCTGCTGAAAAATCAGACCAGGCCCTATGAGGTGAACGCCGGAGAATCGGACGCGCTGGTGGAGAAGTGGATCAAGGAGCTCACCGGGCTGTTCGAGGGAGGCAAGGCGTTTACCCAGCGGGAAGTGCGGGAGCATTTCGACCGGATCGCGGCGTCCTTCGCGGCGGTGCCGGTGCGCAGGATTGAAAAGCCCAAGGTGGGCGTGGTGGGCGAGATCTATGTGAAGTATTCTCCCCTGGCCAACAACGGCCTGGAGGATTTCCTCTTTGCCCAGGGCTGCGAGACCATGGTGCCGGGTATCCTGGCCTTTATGATCTTCAAGGTGGACAACCGGCTGGAGGATATCCGGCTGTATGGGGGCAATCCGGCCAAAAAGCAGCTGTGCACGCTGCTCAAGTGGTATTTCACGAAATTTGAGGCCGATCTCATCGCCGCGGTGAAGAAATATCCCCAGTTCACCGCGCCCGCGCCCTACACCCATCTGAAAGAGCTGGCCGGGCAGGTCATCGGCTACGGCTGCAAGATGGGCGAGGGGTGGCTGCTCACCGCCGAGATGATGGAGCTGATCGAAAGCGGCTACCGCAACGTGGTGTGCACCCAGCCCTTTGGCTGCCTGCCCAATCACATCGTGGGCAAGGGGATGATCCGCAAGGTGAAGAATATCTATCCCCAGGCCAATATCGTGCCCATCGATTACGACCCCAGCGCCACCAAGGTGAATCAGGAAAACCGCATCAAACTGATGCTTGCCGTGGCAACGGGCTGAGCCCGTTTCACGACGCGTTTCGCGCACGCTTGCGTGCGCTGGTGCGCAAAAGAAACAACCGACCCTATCGCGGAATTTACCGAGTGCTGGAAACTGGTGGGTTCCGTTGCAGCGAGAGGTTGGTTGAGTAGTCGCGCCCGATAGATAGATATGAGAAGTGCCTCCCTATTTTCTGTGGGGAGGCACGTTTCTATTAGAGGCTTGCAGCCAGTATGCGTAAGCGGAGCGCACTCGCGGCCAGCACAAACTATTGGGCGCGACCGAAAAAGCTGCGTCCTTTGCTCGGCAAGTGAGCGAAGCGAACGGAGCCCGCGAAGTGGGCGCGGGCCCTGCCCGCCGGCTCAGCCTGCTACTCTCCCAGCTCGATCTCCATGCGCCGGTAGGTGTCATGCACCAGTTCGGCCATGTCGCCGCTCTCTTGGCCGGTATATACTTTGTAGCAATCGTCCACCAGCCGGTACAGTTCCTTTTGCAGCGTGCCGAAGAAATTCACCTGGGTGATGTCTTCCTGCACCCTGCCATATTCCGCATAGGCCGCTTCCTTCAAGGACCAGCCGTTAAAGGTGACCGCCGGTTTCAGCAGTTCCCGATCTACAGGAAGCTCGTCCGTCACGCAGAACAACCCTGTGCCGCGCTGATATTCCTCGCTGAACAGCACGTCCAGCACAAAGAACGCGTCTTCCGGCCGCCGAGTATTGGCACTGACAGCGGCAAAGCTGCACACGGTGGCGGTGGTCCCGCCGTCGTCGGAATATACGGGGATCATGGTCACCGCTTGATTCTCCTTTGCGCCGACCTGCTCGAGGAAGTCGCTGACCATCATACCGTTGAAATCGCCGCTCTCCATGAACGTCCGATAATCTTTGCCAAAAGTCGCTGCGCCGGTCCTCATGAAACTACTTATCCCGATCGGCGTGACTTTGCAAAACATCGGCAGACTGTCGAACGCGCCGTCCATCATTTTGTCGTTCAGGGCAAACAGCTCCTGGATCCTCTCCAGCAGTTCCTCCTCGGTGAAACAGAGCTTGTCCTCCGTGAAATCCGCCAGTTGGCCGAAGGACAGGGAACGCCCGTAGACATGGAATCCGCTGGCGAAATTGACGCTCCAATCGGCGGCGGCCTGGAGGACGCCGGTTTCATCGTCCAGCATATCCTGCCAGGTGATCTCCGGGGAGTGGGTGAAATCCACCGCGTCCTGCGCAAAGAGAGTCAGCGGCGTGGACCACCCCATGGGCAGCAGCACCTGCCCCCATTTCTCCGTGCGGCCAGCCTCCAGCAGCTGGGGGATGAATCGGTCGAAATCCGTAAACTGCGAGGTTTCCAGGTAGTTGTCCAGCGGCATGAACAGCCCCAACTCCATGGACTTTTCCGGCATGAGGAACAGGGAGTCGTCGCCCTGCTGGCTCACGATAAACACATCCGGCCCTTGTCCCGCCATGACTTCCGTGCGGATGCGGGTCAGGAGGCTTTTCCGTTCTGCACCGTAATTGGGTAAAAACTCTATTTCAATATCCTCGGGGCCGTCTTTTTGTTTTACAAGGTTCGTCAATTGTTTCGCGGCCGGTTCCAGATTGCCATCAGGATCGCTAAGGTCTATCAGCACCCGGAGAGCATTTGAGTTTTGCCCTTTTGAGCACCCAAAGCAGGGCAGGAGGCACAGCATACACAAAAAAAGGATCAACATCCGTCGAAGTGCTTTCATGGAAATCCCTCCTAAACACCGATATGAAAAATAAATATTATACAAAAATATTTCCTATAAAAAGTCTATCACATCTTTGGATCATCGTCAAGAAGTTTTCTGCAAAAGGACATCAATCTTCCGCCCGCGCCCGCCGCCCTTTGGCCGTGGCCTGAAAAATCCATCTACTGATTAGACGGAGAAAGAGGGTAAAAGGTTACACCCTTTTGAAAAAAATTTTTGATTTTCCCCGCCGCACCGCAAATTCATTGACAAAACGGCGGCGGAGGAGTAAACTGGACAAGGTTTTGCATTGAAGGGCAAGAGGAGAAGGAGGCCGTTTGTATGACGGAAATATTGGTTTGCCTGGCGGAGGCGCTGGTGGCGGGTCTGCTGATGACCCGGCTGGTGAAGCGCTTCCATCTGCCGGATGTGACTTCGTACCTGATCGCCGGCGTGCTGCTGGGGCCGTGCCTGCTGGGCCGGCTGGGCGTGCCGGGTCTGGGATTTCATTCCTTTGAGCAGGTGGGGGCCATGCAGCCCATCTGCGACGTGGCGCTGGGATTTATCGCCTTTGCCATCGGCAGCGAGTTCCGGATGGATTCTTTGAAGACCACGGGCCGGGCCGCGGTGATCGTGGGGACGATCCAGGCGCTGGCGGCGGCCCTGCTGGTGGATATCGCCCTGGTGGGCATGCACCTGATCCTGGGGGAGAAATTGCCCATTCCCGCCGCGATCACTCTGGGGGCAATCGCCACGGCCACGGCGCCTGCCGCCACGCTGGCGGTGGTCAGGCAGTACAAGGCGAAAGGCCCCACCACCAGCCTGCTTTTGCCGGTGGTGGCGCTGGACGACGCGGTGGGCCTGGTGGTGTTCGCGGTGTCCTTCGGCGCGGCCCAGGCCATGATGTCCTCCAGCGCCAGCATCACGGCCATCGCGGTGGAGCCCCTGCTGGAGATCGTCTGCTCCCTGATCTTGGGCGCTGCCCTGGGCTGGCTGCTCACCCAGCTGGAGGATTGGTTCCAATCCCGCCGCAACCGGGTGGCCATGATCGCAGGCTTCGTGACCATGGCGGTGGCGCTGTCCTCGCTGGAGATCCCCATCGGCGGCGTGACGCTGCGGTTCTCGTCGCTGCTGGTGTGCATGATGCTGGGCACGGTGTTCTGCAATCTCTGTCCCAAATCCGAGGACATGATGGACCGGGCGGATCGCTGGTCCGCGCCGTTTTTGATCCTGTTCTTCGTGCTTTCCGGCGCGGAGCTGCAATTCAACGTGTTCACCGACTTTGCGGTGGTGGGCATCGGCCTGGTGTACATCCTGGCCCGGTCGCTGGGCAAATACTTCGGCGCACGGTGGAGCGCCAAGCTGGCGGGATGTTCCCCCACGGTGCAGAAATATCTGGGCATCACCCTGCTGCCCCAGGCGGGCGTGGCGCTGGGCATGGCTTCCCAGGTGGGGGCCAAGATGGGCGAACTGGGCGCCACCCTGCGGAGCATCGTGCTCTTCGGCGTGCTGGTGTATGAGCTGCTGGGCCCCACCTTCACCAAGATCGCCCTGACCCGGGCGGGAGATATCGTCCCCAGAGAGCAGGACACCAGCCCGCGCAAGGAAGCCACCATCTGACCGCTGGCCCGCGCCGCACCGTCCCACGAGGGACGCGCCCTCTCTGTGAGAGGGCGGCCGCGCGAAGCGCGGCGGCGCGGCGCGGTGTCGGCTGCACCGCACGATGGAAATGCGCTGCCTTAGGCAGCGCATTTCATTTCATGCAGGCAACTGCCGCAGCGATCGTGTTTGTCCCCCGAAGTTTTTTGCTTTTTCTCTTGTTTCCCGGCCGGTTGTGGTGTAGAATAAAGGCGCAGCGGTGCATGGTGCGGCGCTGCCTCAATCAGACTGCAAAAAGGAGCGGGGACCATGGAGACCCATGTGGATTTGGAGATCAGCCGGCTGATACGCTACGGCCTGCAAAAGGGGCTGCTGGCCCTTGAGGACGAAGTTTACGCGGTCAATCGGATGCTTGCGCTGCTGGGGCTGGGCGCCTATGAAAAGCAGCCGGTGGACGAGGCCCTGCCCTATCCGGCGGAGCCGCTGGAGCGCTTGTGCGATTGGGTGGCGGAGACCGGCCGCCTGGCCCCGGACACCCGGGACGCACGGGATCAGCTGGACACGGAGATCATGGCCTGCATGATGCCCCGGCCCTCGGAGGTGGCGAGGAAATTCCGGGCACTTTTCGCGGAAGACCCCAAGGCCGCCACCGAATACTATTACGGCCTGAGCATCGCCTCCAACTACATCCGGGCCGACCGGGTGGCAAAGGACAGGAAGTGGACGGCCCCCACGCCCTATGGCGATCTGGTGATCACCATCAACCTCTCCAAGCCGGAGAAGGACCCCCGGGCCATCGCCGCCGCCAAAAACGCGCCCCAGTCCGGGTACCCCAAATGCGCCCTGTGCAGGGAGAACGAGGGCTTCCTGGGCAGCGCCAATCAGGCCGCCCGGGGCAATCACCGCCTGATCCCGCTGGAGCTCTGCGGCGAGCGCTGGTACCTGCAATATTCCCCCTATGTCTACTATAACGAGCACTGCATCGTGCTCAGCGAGCACCACCGCCCCATGCGGGTCAGCCGGGAGACCTTTGCCCGCCTGCTGGAATTCGTCACCCTGCTGCCCCACTACTTCATCGGCTCCAACGCCGACCTGCCCATCGTGGGTGGCTCCATCCTCTCCCACGACCACTTCCAGGGCGGGAATTATCAGTTCCCCATGGCGAAAGCGCCGGTGCGGGAGCCGCTGACTTTCACGGGCTTTGACACGGTGCAGGCCGGCATCGTCCACTGGCCCATGTCGGTGATCCGCCTGCGCAGCGGAGACCGGGCGGCGCTGGCGGCGCTGGCGGATCGCATCCTTGCCCGCTGGCGGGAATACAGCGACGAAAGCGTGGACATCCTGAGCCACGCCGGGGACACGCCCCACAACACCGTCACGCCCATCGCCCGGCGGCGCGGGGAGGATTACGAGCTGGACCTGGTGCTGCGCAACAACCGCACCACGGAGGAACACCCGCTGGGGCTGTTCCATCCCCACGGGGAGTACCACCACATCAAGAAGGAAAATATCGGGCTCATCGAGGTGATGGGTCTGGCGATCCTGCCGCCCCGGCTGCTCACTGAGACCCAGCTGCTGATCCGGGCGCTGTCCCGGCCGGAGGAGGCGGAGCAGATCCTCTCCCGTGAGGAGATGCAAAAGCACCGGGATTGGTATCAATCGCTGAAAGCCCGGGGCGTGACGGCGGAGAACGCCGAACAGGCGGTGCCGGCGGACGTGGGCCGCATCTTCGGGGAGATTCTGGGCAACGCCGGGGTCTATAAGGACACCCCCGAGGGCAGGGCAGCGTTCCGGCGGTTCTGCGCCAGCGTATGAAGCTGCTGAATATTCTTTTGGATTTTCTGCTCCCGCCCCGCTGCCCTCTCTGCGGGCAGGTGGTGGCCCGGGGCGAGAGCCTCTGTCCCGGCTGCAAGGAGAAGCTGCCCAAAGCGCCCTACACCCGGGTGCTGCCCCTGGCCGGTGGAAAATCCCTGCGGGTGGTCGCCCCTATGCCTTATCGGGATGAGTACCGCCATGCGCTGCACAGGTTCAAGTTCCTGGGGAAGAGATCCCTGGCAAAGCCCTTGGGGCAGCTGATGGCCCACGCCCTGCCCAAGGGCATCGCCGCCGATGGGTTGGCCTTTGTTCCCCTGTGGGAAAAGGACCGCGCAGCGAGAGGCTACGACCAGAGCGGGCTGCTGGCAAAAGAGATGGCGGCCTGTCTGGGGCTGCCGCTGGTGGAAACGCTCCAAAAGACCCGGAAGACCCAGGTGCAGCACCAGCTTTCAAAGGCGCTGCGGGCGGAGAACGTGCGGGGCGCGTACCGGGCCGAAAAGCCGGTGGCCGGCCGGCGGCTGCTGTTGGTGGACGATATCGTCACCACGGGCGCCACCCTGCGGGCCTGCGCGGAGGCGCTGTATCAGGCGGGCGCGACGGAGATCACCGCGGTGTGCGCGGCCAACGCAGTGGGCGACGGGCGGGCAGAATAACGAAAAACAGACGATCAGGAGGTAGACGGTATGGATATGGAAAGAATACAGCGGGCAGTGCGGGAGATTCTGGAGGCCGTGGGGGAGGACCCCGACCGGGAGGGCCTACAGGAAACGCCCCAGCGGGTGGCCAGGATGTACGGAGAAATTTTCTCCGGGCTGGAAAGCGACCCCACCCAGCACCTGAAAATTTTCCACGAGACCGGGAAGCATGACGAGCTGGTGCTGGTCAAGGATATCCCGCTCTATTCGGTGTGTGAGCACCATCTGCTGCCCTTTGTGGGCAAGGCCCATATCGCCTACATTCCCCGGGACGGCAAGATCATTGGGCTTTCCAAATTCGCCCGTATCGTGGATTGCTTCGCCCGCCGGCCCCAGGTGCAGGAGCGCCTCACCGGGCAGATCGCCGACTTTCTGGAGGAGCATCTGGAGCCCCGGGGCGTGGCGGTCTTTCTGGAGGCGGAGCACCTGTGCATGACCATGCGGGGCGCACGGGCGGCCGGGGCGGTGACACGCACCTCGGCGCTGCGGGGCATCATGCGTTCGGACCCACGCACCCGGGCCGAAGTGACGGCGCTGCTGGGCGGAAGGTAGGCGCGTATGGAGGTTCCGATCTTTCAGGCAGGCGACCGAATTTTCCCCCTTGACCGGGTGTACGTCATGGGGATTTTGAACGTCACCCCCGATTCCTTCTCCGACGGCGGGCGGTATTTCCAGCCGGAAGCCGCCGTGGCCCGGGCGGTGGAAATGGCCCGGGAGGGCGCGGATATCATCGATATCGGCGGGCAGTCCACCCGGCCGGGATTCACCGCCGTCTCTCCGGAGGAGGAGTGGGCGCGGATCGCCCCGGTGGTCGCCCCGGTGGCGGCGGCCGGGCTCACCGTGTCGGTGGATACCTTCTATCCCGAAGTGGCCCGCAAGGCGCTGGCGGCGGGCGCGAAGATCATCAACGACGTGTCCGGCTTCGGGGACGAGATGCTTCAGGCCGTGGCGGATTCCGGCTGCGGATGCGTGGTGATGTTCCCGGAAGGCGGCGGCGGGCAGGACGTGTGCGAAGCCGCCCGGGCTTTTTTTGCGGATCGGCTCCACCGGGCGGCTGCACTGGGTATCGCCAAAGAGCACCTCTGTTTCGACCCTGGGATCGGCTTCGGCAAGACCTACGCAGAAAATCTGCGGCTCATCGCCCGGGTGGAGCGGTGCCGCTTGCCGGGCAGCGCCTTCCTGATGGCGGCCTCCCGGAAACGGGTGGTGGGCGCGCCCTGTGGCGACCCGCCCTTTGCAGAACGCCTCCCGGCCACGCTGGCCGCCCATACCGCCGCCATTCTGGGCGGCGCGGACATGGTGCGGGTGCACGACGTGAAAGAGGCGGTGCAGGCGGCCAAAATGGCCCGGTGCCTGCGGGAGGCCGCCGGGAATCTACCGGAATAGGGGAGAAGCTATGGATACCATCATCATCAAGGGGCTGGAGATTTTCGCCTATCACGGGGTGAATCCCGAGGAAAAGCGGGACGGGCAGCGGTTCGTGCTGGACCTCACCCTGCGGGCCGATCTGTCTGCGGCCCGGCGCAGCGACGATCTGGCCGATACCGTGAATTACGCCGCGGTGCGCAAGACCGTCCAGCGGGCGTTTACCGACAAAAAGTATGACCTCATTGAGCGGGCGGCCCAGGTGGTCTGCGAAGCGGTGCTGGCGGAGCATCCCAGGGTGCAGGCGGTGACCCTGCTGCTGAAAAAGCCCGAGGCCCCCATGAACGCCGTTTTCGACTACGCCGGGGTGGAGATCACCCTGACCCGGGAGGAAGCCTGAGATGCGGGCGGTGCTGGGCCTGGGCGGCAACCTGGGCGACCGGGAGGAAAATCTGCGGCAGGCGGTGCGGGCCATTGACGCGCTGCCCGGGACAATGGTGGTGCAGACCTCCCGGCTCTATGAGACGGAGCCCTTCGACGTGCTCTCCGAACAGGGAAAATATCTCAACGCCTGCGCGGTGATCGAGACCGATCTCCCGCCGGAGGAGCTGCTGGAGCGCTGTCTGGCCATCGAGACCGGGCTGGGCCGGGTGCGAAAAGAATACCACGGGGCGCGGACGGTGGACATCGACCTGCTGCTGTACGAGGGCTTTGCGCTGCACACCCCGCACCTCACGGTGCCCCATCCGCACATTTTGGAGCGGGCCTTTGTGCTGGTGCCCCTCCAGGAGCTTTTCCCGAAGGGCAGCGCCCTGGGGATGGATTTTGCCGCGGCCCTGGACAAGGTGGGCGCCGCGGGGGTTGTTCCGTTTAAGCAATTGAAATGGTAAACCGCAAGCAAGCGCTTGCCGCCACCCCGCACCCACTTCGCGTTTCGCACGCTGTAAGGCGTGCTGGTGCGATTTGGAAACGGCTTTTCCGGTCGCGGAATTTTTTGCCTACGAGCCGAGGGGAAACAAAAATTAGCAAAGTCGGGTCGAGCCGCTGAAAAAAATAAAAAAAGTCCGGTCAAGCCAAGTCAAGTTCTTTTTGTTTACTTTTTCTTTCAAGAAAAAGTAAGGCGGGCTGTTGTCATGCCGAACGATTGGGGGGAGGATGAATCGCTATGCTGCCCCGGGAATTTTATGAAAGGGACGCCACCGAGGTGGCCCCGGCGCTGCTGGGGAAGGTGCTCGCCCACCGCACGGCGGAGGGGACGGCGGCCGGGGTCATCGTGGAGACGGAGGCCTATGCCGGCCCCTGGGACAAGGGCGCCCACAGCTATGGCGGCAAAAAGACAGCCCGCACGGCCATCCAATACGGGCCGGGCGGGTTTGCATATGTCTATCTGATCTACGGGATGTACTGCTGCTTCAACGCGGTGGTGAGCCTGCCGGAACAGCCCCAGTGCGTGCTGGTGCGGGCGCTGCGGCCGGTGGCGGGGATCGACCTGATGCAAAAGCGGCGGCGGACGGAAAATCTGCTGGACCTGTGCAGCGGCCCGGGCAAGCTGTGCGCCGCGCTGGGCATCACCCGGGCCGATAACGGCGGGGACCTCTGCGGCGGGGCGCTGTCCATCGAGGACGGAGAGCTGGTGCCCCGAGAGAAGATCGGCGTCTCCCCACGGGTGAATATCGACTACGCCGGGGAGTGCAGGGACTACCTCTGGCGCTATTATCTCCGGGACGATCCATTCGTCTCCAAAGTGCCCGGGCGGTACCGAAGCGCCCTGACGCTGGACAGGCTGTAATTTTAAAGTACTTCCCGCTCCTGATTGGCGGCCAGCAGCCGGGCGATCCCATTCTCCGCGTAGGAGAGCAGCCGGCCGTACCGCCGGGCGATCTCCTCCCGGCAGGCCGCGTATTCTCCCGCCTCTACGGCCCGGCGCTTTTCCGCTTTCAGGGCCAGATAGTCCCCCAAGGCCTCCGCCTCCTGGTAGAAGATCACGTTGAATTTGCCCCGATTCATAGAGACCGGGAACAAGTCGGTGAGGAACGGGTCGTCCTCCACGTAGTACCGTACGCCGTAGGCGGCGCACAGCCGGTCGAAGTCGGGCAGGAAAGCGTCCCGCTGTCCGCGGGAATCGCAGGGATGGGACAGGGCGATGCGCTTGACGCCGGCCCGGACCATTTCGCAGAAGCAGTCCGCCGCCCCCAGACGATAGGAATATTCGTCGATTTTCATAAGCGCTCCTTTCCGGCGCGGGTCAGAGCTGCCCTGCCGTGCGCCAGCGCATTTCCTCCACCCGTTCCTCCGCTTCCGCCCGCAGGGCCCGGGGCGGCTCCCGGAAGAACTGGAGCACCGGCTCGTTCTTTTTGAGATTCCACGTCCCCGCCACCTGGCCGTCGATGGCGATGGTGGGCAGGCAGATGCCCGATTTGAGGATCACCGCTTTTTTATATTCCTCCGGGAGCACCGCGCTGCGGTCCACATAGGAAACGATCAGCGGGTCAAACCCCGACAGCAGCGTCACCCGTGGGATGTCTCCCATCTCGCCGCCCTTTACATAGTAGTAGACCTCTCGGCCGACTTCCAGCCGTTCCAATTCATCGAGGTCAAGCGTCTCCAGCTGTTTGGCTGCTTCCCGGTCCAGGCCGAAGAACCAGGCGGCGTCCGCCAGAGTGGCTGGGCCGTATGCCGCGAAGTATCGGCGCAATAATCCGGGCAGCACTTCTTCCCGGGATTGGGTGGGCTCGGCGGCGATCAGATCGAAATCCCGGCTGGTCATGCTGCGGAAAGCGACCTTGCCCATCCGCGCCATGGGCACGAAGATGCCGCCCCAGGAGGAAAAGATGCGGCTGAGAATTTCCGGGTCGAACTCCCAGGAGAAGATGCGCCGCATTTCCGCCCGGGAATACACCCCGTCCTCCATCAGCCGGGTGATCCGCTCCATCATGTCCCACAGTTGGGATTCGCTGAGCCCCAGTCAGTCGGGCAGGGCGGCGTCGGCGTGGAGGGCCAGCAGGGTAGGCAGATCGTCGTAATCCGTCCCGTGGAGCGTCCCCCTGTACAGCCAGGTTTTGGTGAGGGCGGTTTTCCATCCGGTCAATTCCGCGCCCCGGATCACCGCGGAAAACGCCGCGTTGCGGTGGAACCAGCAGTGCATGCCCAGCAGCTCCCGCGCCAGGCGAGTGATGTCCGGGCAGCTGCGGGTGAGGTACAGCCCATGCATCCGTGTGCGCAGGATCATCTCGGTCGTTTTCTCCATATTCCTTCCCCCTTCACCTTTTTGCCTCGCCGCTTCGTGAGGATATTATACCTTCCCCCGCCCCAAAAATCAAGGCCGTGGCCGGCCGGGCCAAGACGCGTTTCGCGCACGTCTGCGTGCGCTGGTGCGATTTGGAAACAGCTTGACAGGTCGCGGAATTCACTGCGTGCGAGACGAGGGTACATTTCGCTTGCACGCAGTTGCCCCGAGCCACGGAAAGTTCTTTTTGCTTACTTTTTCTTTCAAGAAAAAGTAAGTGTCTCCCCACCCGAAGGGCGGGGAGACACTAAATAATCAAGTTGCAGCCGAGCCAAATGACTACGGTGTCACGCCTTCTGCCAAAGCCCCCGTTTTTTCTTGCTTTTTCGATTCTTTTCTGTTATACTTTTCTTGCGCCGGATACGGCGCGGGAATACTTGCCAGTAACGGTAGGCGGTTGGCCCTCCAGCTTTTCAAAAGGAGGGTGAAAGTTCTTTTCCGGGTTAGCCCCGGCCCTCCTGGAAGGGAGGGATGTCCATGGATGCAGTCACGTGGGCTGAAATCTTTCAGTACACCATGGTACTCATTTCCTTTGCTGCATTGCTTGTGGCGATCGGACATAAAAAGAAATAACCGCTCCAGGCTAAGGAATGCGGTTATTTCTTACCGTTTCTGAGGGCCATGCCGCTTACCGGCAAGTTTCCCTTTGTGCCTCTATTATAGCAAAGTTAGGGTTGATTGTCAAGCATTGCTTCATAGAATACGAGAATTACGAAAGCCCACGTTTTTTCTTGCTTTTTCGAGAAATCTCTGCTATACTTTATCTTGCGCCGAATACGGCGCGGGAATACTTGCCGATACGGTATGCGGTTGGCCCTCCACCCGGAAACGGGAGAGGGGTGCGCAAACTCTCCCGATGACATAGAAACCCACCGCAAGGATGGGAATCTTTGGATAAAGGAGGGATGCAGCATAACTGTTTATGAAACGCTACATCTCAGTCTGATGGTGCTCAGCATCATCGTGTCTCTGATTGTCGCATTAGTAGACAGAAAGTAACCGCTCCGGCCAAGGGTTGCGGTTACTTTCTGTAACTGTCATCTGAGGGCCATGCCGCTTACCGGCAAGTTTCCCTTTGTGCTCTTATTATAGCAAAAACGAGGCAGGTTGTCAAGCGCAAGGCCCGATAACACGGTCACTTTTTGCGCCCACCCCCATCTGCCCTAAACCCAGAAAAAGGAGACTGCCAACCATGAAATCCCTGCTTGAAAAGCTGCAGCGTTACGCCGCGTCCGGCGCGCTGCCCATGCACATGCCCGGCCACAAGCGGAACACCCAGGCCTTCCCGTGGCTGGGGGAGCTGGGCGCGGGGCTGGACATCACCGAGATCGACGGGTTTGACAACCTGAACGAGCCCCGAACGCTTTTTGCCGATTTGGAACGCCGGGCCGCCCGGCTTTGGGGGGCGGAGGAGAGTATCTGCCTGGTGAACGGCAGCACGGCGGGGGTGCTGGCGGCGATCCGGGCGGCGCTGGGCCGCGGCGGGGAGCTGCTGCTGTTTCGCGGGTCGCACCGATCCGCCTACCACGCCGCGGAGCTCGTAGGGGCGAAGCTGCACTATCTCACCCCGGCCCTTGCGCCGGATTGCGGCATCTGGGGCTCGGTGACGGCGGAGGAAGTGGACCGTGCCCTGGCGGCCCATCCCGGCGTCCGGCTGGTGGGGATCACCAGCCCCACCTATGAGGGGGTGCTCAGCGACGTGAAGGCCATCGCGGCGGTGTGCCATGCCCGGGGGGTGCCGCTGTTGGTGGACGAGGCCCACGGGGCGCACCTGGGCTTTGGAGGATTCCCTGCGGGCGCGGTGGCCTGCGGGGCCGATCTGGTGGTGCAAAGCCTGCACAAGACCTTGCCCAGCCTGACCCAGACGGCCGTCCTCCACGTAAGCGGCGGGCTGGTGGAGCCCCATGAAGTGCGGCGGAACGTGGCAATCTTCCAATCCAGCAGCCCCTCCTATCTGCTGGCGGCCTCCATCGATGGGTGCATCGGCTTTTTGGAGCGGGAGGGAAATGCGCAGGCCGCCCGTTGGCTGGCGGATTTGGCGGCATTCCGGGCGTCGCTGGGCGATCTCAAGCACCTCAAGCTG
Source organism: uncultured Clostridia bacterium (assembly GCA_947631855.1). Taxonomy (GTDB): domain Bacteria; phylum Bacillota; class Clostridia; order Oscillospirales; family Acutalibacteraceae; genus Acutalibacter. The sequence goes on from CANRMX010000005.1 coordinate 25,055, forward strand.
CTGACCGGCGGCGAAGCTGTTTTTGATTTTGACCCCTCCAAGCTGGTGCTTTCCACGGCTGGGACGGCCCTCACCGGGGCGGCGCTGATGGAGCGGCTGCGGGCGGAATTCCACATCGAGCTGGAGATGGCCTGCGACCAGTATGCCCTGGCCATGACCGGCATGGGGGACACGGCGGATTCGCTGGCCCGGCTGGCCGAAGCGGTGCGGGCGTTGGACAGCCGGTGCGAAAGGGCCCCATCCAAAGCGCCGGGGAATATCCCGCTCCCCGAAAAGCGGCTGGAGATTTTTGAAGCCGCAGCTCATCCGGGCGCATTCTGCCCGGTGGAAGCGGCGGAGGGAAAGATCAGCGGGGAATATGTCTGGGCCTATCCGCCGGGCAGCCCGCTGCTGGCGCCGGGCGAAGTCATCGGGGCGGAGACCGCCGCGGCCCTGGCAACCGACCCCAGCCTGCACTCCACCCGGGGCGAATTGCCCCAGCGCATTTTTGTATTGACGGAACCGGAAAAATAGTGTAGAATAGCCTGTAGAAATCAATGAAAGGGGACTACCCAAGATGAAGCGTATTCAGACCATCGAGACCCGCGACCTCAAGCAGAGCGCCGTTTCCGGGGGCTGCGGCGAGTGCCAGACCTCCTGCCAGTCCGCCTGCAAGACCTCCTGCGGGATCGCCAATCAGGCCTGCGAGAACAAGGCGGAGCAGTAATTTCTGCATCCGGTGATACCGCTTGCGCCCGGCGTAAGCGGTATTTTTGTTGCGGAGCGCATTTTTTTGGGAGAGGGATATGGTACATCAATTTCAACTGAACGGATACAACATCGTGGTGGACGTCCATTCCGCGTCGGTGCACGTGGTGGACGACGTGGCCTACGACATGATCGCCCTGTATGAGACCACCCCGCCGGAGGAGATCGTGGCCCGGATGCTCCAAAAATATGGGGATCGGGCGGATGTGACCGAAGCCGAGCTGCGGGAATGTCTCGAAGATATCGCGGCGCTGAAGGCCGCGGGCAAGCTCTTCAGCGAAGATATTTATTCCGGCCTCGCGCCGCTGATCCAGCGGTCGGAAGGGGAGATCAAGGCCCTGTGCCTGCACGTTGCCCACACCTGCAACCTCAACTGCGCATACTGCTTCGCCAGCCAGGGCAAGTACCACGGCGACCGGGCGCTGATGTCCTTCGAGGTGGGCAAACAGGCGCTGGATTTCCTGGTGGCCCACTCGGGCAAGCGGACGAATCTGGAGGTGGATTTCTTCGGCGGCGAGCCCCTGATGAACTGGGACGTGGTGAAGCGCCTGGTGGCCTACGCCCGGAGCATCGAAGGGGAGAAGCACAAGAAATTCCGCTTCACCCTCACCACCAACGGCGTGCTGGTGGACGACGAAGTCATCGAATTCGCCAACCGGGAGATGCACAACGTGGTCATGTCCATCGACGGCCGGCCGGAGGTCCACAACCGTTTCCGGGTGGATTATGCCGGTCAGGGCAGCTACGAAAAGATCGTGCCCAAGTTCCTGCGATTCGCCAAGGCCCGGGGGGAGCGGGATTACTACGTCCGGGGCACCTACACCCACTACAACACGGACTTCACCGAGGACATTTTCCATCTGGCCGATCTGGGCTTCACCCAGCTCTCCATGGAGCCGGTGGTCTGCGCGCCCGACGATCCCTGCGCCCTCACGGAGGAAGACCTGCCCGTGCTCTTTGGGCAGTACGAGCGGCTGGCCACGGAGATGCTCCGCCGGGAGGAGGCGGGCCGCCCCATCACCTTCTACCACTATATGCTGGACCTTGCCCACGGGCCGTGCATCTATAAGCGGATCGCGGGGTGCGGCTCCGGGACGGAATACTTGGCGGTGACGCCCTGGGGGGATCTCTATCCCTGCCACCAGTTCGTGGGGGATGAAAAGTACCGGATGGGCAACGTGTGGGACGGCGTGACAAACACCGCCCTGCGGGACGAATTCGCCGCCTGCAACGTGTACGCCCGGCCGGAATGTGCGACCTGCTGGGGGCGGCTGTACTGTTCCGGCGGATGCGCCGCCAACGCCTACCACGCCACCGGGAAGATCACCGGCACCTACGACTACGGCTGCAAGCTGTTCCTCAAGCGGATGGAATGTGCCATTATGATGCAGGTGGCCCGCTACAGCCGGGCGCACAAAGAGCAATAAACACAACGTCCCCCTTCCATTGGAAGGGGGATTGCAGTTTGTTTGGTGAGGACAAGTAAAGTTTTTCGCCCAGCCTTTTTACAAAAAGGCTGGCGAGGTGTGGAGCAGCGCTCCACAGCTTTCATCGTCGTTCACCGCAAAAGGAATTTTTGACAGGGCATCTTCAATGGGTGCCCTGTTCTTTTATCAAATCCCGCACCACTTCGCTGGCCAGCAGCAGCCCGGCGGCGGCCGGCACAAAGGCCGTGCTCCCGGGGATGTCCCGGCGGCCGGCTTCGGCGGAGGGCACGGTCACGGGCCCTGCGGGGCGCAGGGGCTCCTCGTCGGAATACACCACCTTGAGGGCCGCGACCCCGCGCTTTTTCAGCTCCCTGCGCATGATCCTGGCCAGCGGGCACACCCGGGTGTCGTAGATATCCGCCACCCGGAAGCGGCTGGGGTCCAGCTTGTTTCCGGCCCCCATGGCGCTGATGATGGGCACGCCCATCCCCTGGGCCGTGAGGATCAGCCCCAGCTTGGCCGTCACCGTGTCCACCGCATCCACGATGTAATCGTACTCCCCAAAAGGGAACTGCCCGGCGTTCTCCGGCAGGAAAAAGCATTTGTGCACGCGGATATCCGCCTCGGGATTGATGTCCAGCATCCGGTCGCGCATCACATCCGCCTTGCATTTGCCCAGGGTGCTGCGGGTGGCGATGATCTGCCGGTTGAGGTTGGTGGGGCTCACCACGTCGTGGTCGATGAGATCGAACGCCCCCACGCCGCTGCGCACCAGCGCCTCGCACACATAGCCGCCCACGCCGCCGATACCGAACACCGCCACCCGGGCCTTGGCCAGCTTTTCCATGCCCGATCCTCCCAGCAGCAGCCGGGTGCGGGCAAAAGCATCCTCCATGGGGCCGCCTCCTTCCTTTTGGCTCTATTATACACGCCTGATCGGAAAGGCACAAGTGCAAATCCGGCTTGCAATCCCGGCGATTTTACAGTATGATAAAAGCAGATCATCACGCCCCGCCCCTTTCACGGCGGGCGGCGCAAAATCATCGCAAAGGAGCGGAGTATATTGGACATCCGGGAAGCTATTTTGCAGGGCAGCACCGCCCTGGGCATCGAGCTGGGAAGCACGCGGATCAAGGCGGTGCTGGTGGGGCCGGACCACGCCCCCATCGCCGGCGGCGACAGCCTGTGGGAGAACCGGCTGGAAAACGGGATCTGGACATACCATCTGGAGGACGTGTGGGCCGGCGTGCAGGAGGCGGTGCGGAATCTGAAAGAGGACGTCCGGGCACAGTACGGCGTGGCCCTCAAAAGGCCCGGGGCCATCGGCGTTTCGGCCATGATGCACGGCTATCTCCCCTTTGATTCCGCCGGGCGGCAGCTGGCGGAATTCCGCACCTGGCGAAACACAATCACCGAGGCGGAGGCCGCCGAGCTCACCCAGCTGTTCGGGTTCAACATCCCTCAGCGCTGGAGCATCGCCCACCTGTGGCGGGCGGTGAAGAATCGTGAGGCCCATGTGCCCAAGATTGCCTTCCTCACCACCCTGGAGGGCTACGTCCACTGGCGGCTCACCGGGGAAAAGGTGCTGGGCGTGGGCGAGGGCGCGGGGATGTTCCCGCTGGACAACGACACCCTGGATTACCACGGGGGGATGATCGAGAAATTCGAGGCCCTGAAAGCCCCCTATGGCCTTCCCTGGACGCTGCGGGAGATCTTGCCCCGCATACTGCCTGCGGGCGAAGACGCGGGCCGGCTCACCGAAGAGGGCGCGAAGCTGCTGGACCCCACGGGCGACTTGGAGCCGGGGATTTTGTGCTGCCCGCCGGAGGGCGACGCGGGCACCGGCATGACCGCCACCAATTCCGTTTCGCCCCGCACGGGCAACGTGTCGGCGGGCACGTCCATCTTCTCCATGGTGGTGCTGGAGCACGGTCTTTCCAAGGTGCACCCGGAGATCGACATGGTGGCCACGCCCACGGGCAAGCCCGTGGCCATGGTGCACTGCAACACCTGCTCCTCCGATATCGACGCCTGGGTGCGCCTGTTCGGGGAATTGCTGACCGCCGCGGGCAGGCCGCTGGACAAAGGCGAGCTCTATGGGCTGCTGTACCGGCAGGCCCTGCTGGGCGAGCCGGACTGCGGCGGGCTGCTGAGCTACAACTACTACGGGGGCGAGCCGGTGATCGGCCTGGAGAAGGGCCGCCCGCTGCTGACCCGGGATGCGGAGAGCCGCCTGACCCTGCCCAATTTCATGCGGGCCCAGCTGTATGCGGCCATGGCCACCCTGTCCATCGGGATGGAGATTTTGGCGGAAGAGCACGTGGCCCTGGACAAGCTCTACGGCCACGGGGGGATGTTCAAGACCCCGGGCGTGGCGCAAAAGCTGATGGCCGGGGCGCTGAACGCGCCGGTGGCTGTGATGGAGACCGCCGGAGAGGGCGGCCCCTGGGGCATGGCGCTGCTGGCGGCCTACGCCAAAAACCGCGCCGCCGGGGAGACGCTGGAGGCGTACCTGCAAAACCGGGTGTTCGCCCATTCCAGGGAGGAAACGGTGCTGCCCGCGCCCGAGGATACCCGGGGCTTCAAGGAATTTGAAAAACGCTACCGCGCCGGGCTGGCGCTGCAAAAGACCGCCGCCGAGGCCCTGTAACCGGGGCGAAGAAGATCCAAAGCAAGACCTGCCCTGCCTCCCGGAAACCCCGGGCGGCGGGGTATGTTTGTATGAGCAAGCCTGTCGAAAAAAGGCGGCAGGACGCCGCGGCGGGTATAGCCCACCGGGAACCGCCCATACTATCCCACGGGCGTCCCGGAAATGACGGCTTGCATTGATCCGCAAAATGCAGTATAATAGGCCGGTGAAAGCGGCACAGGACGGAGGAGGACAAGGCATGAGAAACGCATCGTACAGAAGAAGCGGCAGGGCCCGGCGGCGGACGCATTTCCGGCTGCTGGTGGCGGCCGGCGGCCTGGTGCTGGCGGGGCTGATCATCGTGCTGGCCAGCTGGTTTGCCGCCCAAAAAGAGGAGCGGGACGCCCAGGGCCAGGGGCTGTTCATCACGGTGGACGGCGCGCCGGATTCCGCCCTGAGCCTGCCGCCGGAGAGCACCCCCAGCAGCGGAGATTCCGACGACGAAGCCCAGTCCACGGGCTACACGGTGGGCAGCGCCCCGGAAACGCCCGCCCAGCTGGACGATCCCCTGCTGGTGCTGGTCAATTCGGAAACCCCCATCCCGGAGGATTGGGAGGTTACGCCCCGGATGGTGGGCGAGCAGGTGGTGGACGCCCGGATGTATGACGACTATATCGCCATGCACGACGCCGCCGGCGCGGAGGATATCTGGATCTGGATCGCCTCGGGCTACCGCAGCGTGGAGGATCAGGAGCGCATCCTGGAGGAAAACATCCAACAGCGGATGGATGAGGACGGCATGACCCGGGAGGAAGCGGAGGCCGACGCTTTGCGCACGGTGAACCCGCCGGGCTACAGCGAGCACCACACGGGGCTGGCAGTGGACCTGAACGACGTGGACGACGGGTTTGAGAGCACGGAAGCCTACGCCTGGCTGGAGGAACACGCGGCGGACTACGGGTTTGTCCAGCGGTACCGGAGCACCAAGGTGGCGTACACCGGCATCGACAACGAGAGCTGGCACTACCGCTATGTGGGCCGGGAGCACGCCCAGCGCATGAAGGCGCTGGATATGTGCCTGGAGGAGTACGTGGACTATATCCGCAGCGGCGGAACTTGAAGTCATCGCCGCGCACAAGGAGCCGGACGGCTCCTTTTCTTTTGCCCGATCGATCGGCGCGGGGCCCTTGTCAAAGGCGGAAGAAATTGGTACAATATACCCGGAACCTTGGGGAAGGAGGGGAACTTCATGTACCAATTCGTGGTCAATCCCGCGTCCCGCTCCGGCCGGGGCAGGCGCCTCTGGGACGAGGTGGTGGAGCCCGCGCTGCAAGCGGAGCACGCTGCGTACCGGGTGCGGTTTTCCGGGGCGGCCGGGGAGATCAGCCGCATCGTGGGGGAGATCACCGAAAGCGCGGGGCCCGGCGAAGCCGTCACGCTGGTGATTCTGGGCGGGGACGGCACGGTGGACGAGGCCCTGCAGGGGCTGGCCGATCCCGCCGCCGTGACGCTGGGGTACATCCCCACGGGCTCCAGCAACGATCTTGCCCGGGACTTGGGCATCCCCAAAGACCCGCGGGAGGCGCTGGGCCGGGTGCTCCACGGAGAGGCCCGCCCCATGGATATGGGGGTGGCCCGCTTTCCCGACGGCCGGGAGCACCGCTTCGCCGTCAGCTGCGGCATGGGATTCGACGCGGCGGTGTGCGAGTCCGTGCTGTCCTCCCGGGCCAAGGGCTTTTTGAACCGGCTGGGCATGGGCAAGCTCACCTATCTGGCGGTGGCCCTGCGGGAGCTGCTCACCGCCAACATGCCCTCCTGCCAGGTGATCGTGGCGGGCCAGCCGCCCCTCATGCTCAAACACTTCCTCTTTGCCGCCGGGATGGTGCACCGGTATGAGGGCGGGGGATTCCGCTTCTGCCCCGAGGCGGATGACCGGGACGGCCTGCTGGATATCTGCGCGGTGGGGGACTTGCCCCGGCTGGCGGTGCTGCTGGCCCTGCCCACCGCCTTTTTCGGGAAGCACTTCCTGTTTCCCGGCGTGCATTTCCGCCGGGGCGAGACGGTCACGATCACCGCGTCCCAGCCGCTGTGCGTCCACGCAGACGGGGAAGTGCTGGGTCCTTTCGATACCCTCACGCTGGAGTGCCGCCGGGAGGCCCTGAAGATCCTCCTCTAAAGCGCGGTTTGATTTTCTACCCATCACAAAGGAAAGGAAGACGGACTATGACAAAGCTATCCACTTTTTACGATCACGTCACCGATATCGCCCGGCAGGAGGGGCTCTCTCTCCCGGAGGCGCTGGCGGCGGTGAAGGCCCTGGGCATCGACCTGCTGGAGGTGTCCTATCAGAACCTGGGCCAGGACCCGGAGGCCGTGGGCGGCGTGATTGCCCGGGCAGGGCTCAACATCTCCACCGTCCCGGCCTATTTCAATTTTGGGGTCGACCCCGACGTGGAAGCCCAGAGCCTGCCGGTGCTGGAGGCCGTGCGGGCGCTGGGCGTGGACAAGATTCTGGTGATCCCGGGCTTCATCCCCAAGGAAGTCACCGACCCGGCGGAGCGGAAGGCCCAGCGGGACGCCATGGCGGCGGGGATCAACCGGCTGGCAGAACTGGCGGACAAATACGGCGCGGCCCTGCTCATGGAGGACTACGACAACGCTGCCGCGCCCTTCTCCACGGCGGCGGGCGTCCGGGGCTTTCTGGAGGACTGCCCCGGGCTGGATTGCTGCTTCGATACGGGGAATTTCCGCTTCATGGCCGAGGACGAGCTGGCGGCCTATGCGCTGCTGCGGGATCGGGTGCGCTATGTCCACTTGAAGGACCGGGCCTATACCGGCGGGCCGGGAGAATGGGGCCTGCCCGCTGCGGACGGCCAGAAGCTGTACGCTTGCCCGGTGGGGTACGGCGCGATGAAGATCGCGGAGCTCCTTGCCCGGCTTCGGGCGGACGGCTACGCCGGCCCCTATGCCATCGAGCACTACGGCGCGCCCAAAATGCTGGACTATCTGACGCGATCTGCGGACTGGGTGCGGGCACAGCTGGGCTGAGCGCTTGCCCGGCCCCGCCCCGCCCCGGCTTCGCCGGGGCGCTTTCCCTGCGGGAAAGCCGCCGTGCGCCCTTGGCGCCCGGCGGGGCGGGGCATACCCACCAGCAAATGTAAATAAACTGTGGCTTTTCTTGCCAATCGGCCCCCAACTGTGTTATAATAATTCGATGAACTGTACAGCGCGTGCCGCACAGGTGCAGACAGCGAAGCGTTCCACCCGCAAAAAACGGAGGCAAACATGGCAAATATACTGACAAAGCTCTTTGGGAATTACAGCAAGCGGGAGCTCAAGCGCATCCAGCCCATGGTGGACAAGGTGCTGGGGCTGGAGGAGACCTACCGCAAAAAGACCGACGAGGAGCTCCGGGCGGAGACGGAGCGCTTCAAGGCAGCGCTGGCGGCGGGGAAGACCCTGGACGACCTGCTGCCCGAGGCCTACGCCGCCTGCCGGGAGGCCATGGACCGGGTGCTTTCCATCCGGCTTTTTCCGGTGCAGGTGCAGGGCGGCGTGATCTTGCACCAGGGCCGCATCGCGGAGATGAAGACCGGCGAAGGCAAGACCTACACCCTGGCGCTGCCGGCCTATCTCAACGCGCTGACCGGGCAGGGCGTCCACGTGGTGACGGTGAACGAATACCTGGCCAAGTACCAGGGGGAGATGATGGCCCGTGTGTTCAATTTCATGGGCCTCACCGTGGGATTGGCCCTCACCGGCATGGACCCCAAAGCCAAGCGGGAGGCATACGCCTGCGACATCACCTACGGCACCAATAACGAAATGGGCTTCGATTATCTCCGGGACAACATGGTGCTGTATCAGGAGAACAAGGTGCAGCGGGGCCACCACTATGCCATCGTGGACGAGGTGGACTCCATCCTGATCGACGAGGCCCGCACGCCCCTGATCATCTCCGGCCAGGGGGAGAAGGCCGACGACCTCTACCAGCGGGCCAATTCCTTTGCCCGGGGCCTCAAGCCCATCCGGGTGAAGGAGACCGACCAGAAGGAGGACAACGACGAGCTTTTCAAGGACTACGACTACATCGTCAACGAAAAGCTCAAGACCTGTTCCCTCACCCGCCGGGGCGTGAAAAAGGCGGAGGAATATTTCGGCATCACGAACCTCACCGACCCGGACAACATCCGCATCCAGCACCATGTGAACCAGGCCATCCGGGCCTGGGGCATCATGCACCGGGACCAGGATTACGTGGTGAAGGACGGGGAAGTCATCATCGTGGATGAATTCACCGGCCGGCTGATGTACGGCCGCCGGTACAACGAGGGCCTGCATCAGGCCATCGAGGCCAAGGAGGGCGTGAACGTGGCCCGGGAGAGCCGCACCCTGGCCACCATCACTTTCCAGAATTATTTCAGATTGTACAACAAGCTCTCCGGCATGACGGGCACCGCCATGACCGAGCAGCAGGAATTTTCCGAGATCTACCGGCTGGACGTGGTGGAGGTGCCCACCAACCGCCCCATGATCCGGGAGGACTGCCCGGACGTGGTGTACAAGACCGAGCAGGCCAAATTCAACGCCGTCATAGAGGACATCGTGGCCCACCATGCCACAGGCCAGCCGGTGCTGGTGGGCACGGTGACCATCGACAAATCCGAGCGGCTGAGCAAGATGCTGAAAGCCCGGGGCGTGCAGCACGAGGTGCTCAACGCCAAGTACCACGAGAAGGAGGCCCAGATCGTGGCCCAGGCAGGCCGCAAGGGGGCGGTGACCATCGCCACCAACATGGCCGGCCGCGGCACGGACATCATGCTGGGCGGCAACGCGGAATTCATGGCCAAGGCGGAAATGCGCAAGCAGGGCTTCACCGAGGAGCTGCTGGTGGAGGCCACGGCCTTCAGCCGCACGGAGGACGAGGAGATTCTGCACGCCCGGCAGGTGTTCGGGGAGCTCAACCGCAAGTACCGGGAGGAGATCGCACCTGAGGCCGAGGAAGTCAAAGCCCTGGGCGGGCTCTATATCATCGGCACCGAGCGCCACGAGTCCCGGCGGATCGACAACCAGCTGCGGGGCCGTGCGGGCCGTCAGGGCGACCCGGGCATGAGCCGCTTCTATATTTCCTTGGAGGACGACCTGATGCGCCTCTTTGGCGGCGAGCGGATCGCCACCATGATGGACCGCCTGCGCATCGAGGACGACACGCCCATCGACGCTGCCCTGCTCTCCAACGCCATCGAGAACGCCCAGGAAAAGGTGGAGATGCGCAACTTCGGCATCCGCAAGAACGTGCTGCAATACGACGACGTGATGAACCTCCAGCGGGAGAAAATCTACAGCCAGCGGGACATGGTGCTGGCCGGCGAGGACCTCAAATCCCGCATCCTGCGCATGGTGGACGCCTCTCTGGAGACGGCGGTGCAGCTGCACCTGCCCGCCTCCGCGCCCCACGACGACTGGGATCTTACTGGCCTGCGGGAGCAGTACCAGGGCTGGCTCATCGATGAAAACGATCTGCGCTTCACCCGGGCCGAGCTGGAAGACCTGGAGCCCGAATTCGTGCTCCGCACCCTGACGGAGAAGGCCCACGCTCTCTACGAGCAGCGGGAGCAGGAATTCACCCCGCCGGTGATGCGGGAGCTGGAGCGGGTGGTCCTGCTGCGCAACGTGGACGAGGAGTGGATGGACCACATCGACGCGCTGAGCCAGCTGCAAGAGGGCATCCGGCTCAGGGCCTATGGCCAGCAGGACCCGGTGGTGGCCTATCGGATGGAGAGCGCGGATATGTTCGAGGCCATGAACAACACCATCCGGGAGAACACCGCCCGCATGATCCTCACGGTGCGGCTGCGCACGCCGGAAGCGCCCAAGCGGGAGCAGGTGGCCAAGGAGACCGGCACCGGTGCGCCGGACGGCACGGTGCGCAGGCAGCCGGTGGTGAAGAAGAAAAAGATCGGCAGAAACGACCCCTGCCCCTGCGGCAGCGGGAAGAAATATAAACACTGTCACGGCCGGTACGAATAAGCCGAAAGAGAGAGGGAAAAGCCATGAAAAAGACTTTGAAGCAGATCGTTGCGGCGGCGCTGTGCGCGGTGCTGCTGGCGGCCCTGTGGGGCTGTGAGATTCCCCAGCCGGGCTTCGCGGATTTTGATGTTTCCGGCTACATCCAGGCCCTGCTGGACAGCAGCTATCTGGACGTCCATGGGCCCTTTATGAACATCTCCGGGGCCAATCAGGAGGATGCGGAGGCGAATCACGATGCCACGGCGGAAAACGCCGCGGTGCGCTTCTGCAATCACTATCAGGTGGCGCCGGACGACGCCCAGATGGATCAGCTGGAGGAGATCATGGGCCGGGCGTACACCCAGGCCCGCTACACCGTGCTGGACGAGGTGCGCACCGGCAGCGGCTACGACGTGACGGTGCAGATCACGTCCATCCTCAATTTCGCGGACTGCGGGAAGGACATCGAGCAGATGCGGGAGAACGCCCAGGCCGAGGCTTCCGGGCAGTTCACCAGCGGCGAGAGCACGGAGAAGACCGCATCGGACCTGAACGTGAACAGCATCTTTGCCGACAAGGTGATCGCCTTCTGCGACCTGCAAATGAACAACGTGCAGTACAGCCCGGAGCAGCGCACGGTGACGCTGAAAATCCTCCAGACGGACAACGGCGAGCTGCAGCTGGACATCAACCAGATCGACACCATCGACCAGACGGTGCTGCCGCTGGACGAGTAAATCGACATCAAAACGCACGGCGGGCGCGCCCGGAGGGTGTGTCCGCACTTTGCGTATGAGAAAGGAAGTTTTCCATGAACGAACAGCTGACGGTGGCGGCCCTTTTTGATCTCACCCACACCCAGGCGGCCGACTTTTTGGGGCGATTCTGCTACCCTTGGCAGGCGCTGAACGACCTGGGCGCGTTTATCGTGACTTTGGGTGAGAGCCTGCCCGCCGGGGACTATGAGCAGGTGGACGAGCAGGTGTGGGTCCACCGCACCGCGAAGATCTACCCCAACAACTATATCGCCGGCCCCTGCATCATCGGCCCGGAGACCGAGGTGCGGCCCGGGGCGTTCATCCGGGGCAAGGCGCTGGTGGGGGCCGGCTGCGTGGTGGGCAATTCCACGGAGCTGAAAAACATGCTCCTGTTCGATTCCGTGCAGGTGCCCCACTACAACTATGTGGGCGATTCCATCCTGGGCTTCAAGGCCCACATGGGCGCGGGGGCGGTGACCTCCAACGTGAAGCAGGACAAATCGCCCGTCACGGTGCGGGTGGGCGATGAGCGCATCGAAACGGGCCTGAAAAAGTTTGGGGCCATGCTGGGCGACCACGTAGAGGTGGGCTGCAACAGCGTGCTCAATCCCGGCACGGTGGCGGGCAGAAACGCCCGCATCTATCCGTTGTCCATGGTGCGGGGCTTTGTCCCGGCGGGGCACGTGTTCAAGGCCGCCGGGAACGTGGTGCCCCTGCGGTAGCAGATTCACGAAAACTCAGTCCGCGGAAGGGAGGCGGTACGGTGGAGGCGGTCAAAGAAGCGTTTGCATATTTCCTGCACTCGGGCCTGCTGCCCGGCGTGCTGTTGATCCTGCGGGCCGTCACGCCGGTAGCGGCTCTCTATGTGGTGTGGCGGTGCTACACGTCGTTTAAGAAGGGACAGCGCCGGCGGGACCCGCTGATCGTCCTGTGGGACGAGGGCTCGGGGGCCCGCTTCCCGGTGCTGTATTGGGAAAATTCCATCGGCCGCAGCCGCAGCTGCGACATCGTTCTGCCCGATCCCCAGGTCTCCCGCGACCACGCGGTGCTGATGCGCCGGGCGGAGGGCTGGTTCATCTGCGACACCGGCTCCAAGGCCGGGGTGTGGGTCAACGGGGAAAAGGTGGAGGGCCGGGCGCTGGTGGGCGCCGGGGACCGCATCACCCTGGGCGGCGTTACCCTTTCCCTGTGGAATTCCGATGCTGCGCCGCCCAAGCGCCGCCGGGTGTTCACGGGCTTCTCCCGGGAGGCCGCCTCACCGCGCAAGCTGCTGCTGGCGGTCACGCTGGTGCAGTTTTTGATGGCCATCCAGGCCAGCCTGAACGGCGGGCACTTTGCCCCTGCCCAGTGGCTCCCCTTCGGGGTGCTGCTGGTGCTGGAATGGGGCTTCTTTGCGGTGTCGGTGGGCGTGCTGCGCCATGTGAGCTTTGAGCTGGAGACCGTCGGCTTCCTCCTCTCCGGCATGGGGATCCAGCTGCTGGCGGCCACCGACCTGGCCACCGTCACCACCCAGCTGGCGGCGCTGGTGCTGGGGGTGTGCGTTTTCGCGTTCCTGCTCTGGTTTATGAGCGATTTAGACCGGGTGGCCAAATGCCGCCTCTGGATCGGCGCGGGGGCGCTGCTGCTGTTCGCGCTGAATCTGGTGATCGGCGACGAGCGCTACGGCTCCAAAAACTGGATCAGCCTGGGGCCGGTGAGCTTCCAGCCCTCGGAGTTCATCAAGCTGGCCTTCATCTTCGTGGGCACCTCCACCCTGGACCGTTTGCAGACCCGGAAGAACATCACGGAGTTTTTGATCTTCACCGGGGCCTGCATGGGCTTTTTGGCGCTCCTGCGGGATTTCGGCACGGCGCTGATCTTTTTCGCCTGCTTCCTGGTGATCGCCTTCATGCGCTCTGGCAGCGTGCGCACCATCGCCCTGGTGCTGATGGCCGCGGCGCTGGGGGTGGTGCTGGTGCTGCGGTTCATGCCCTATGTGGCGGAGCGCTTTTTGGGCTGGGGCCACGCCTGGCAGCACATCAACGACAGCATGGGCTTCCAGCAGACCCGGGTGCTCACCTACATGGCCAGCGGCGGCCTTTTGGGCATGGGCCTGGGCAACAGCAGTTTGATCTATATCTTCGCTGCGGACAGCGACCTGGTGTTCGGGCTGCTGTGCGAGGAGCAGGGCCTTTTCATGGGGCTGGTGGTGCTGCTGGCCATGGGGCTGTTCATCCTCTACGCCCGCAGCGACGTGGCCCGCAGCCGCTCCACGTTTTTCTCCATCGCCTCCTGCGCGGCGGCGGGGATGCTCCTGTTCCAGACCTGCCTCAACGTCTTCGGCTCCACCGATCTCCTGCCCCTCACCGGCGTGACGTTCCCGTTCTTCAGCGCCGGAGGCTCCAGCCTGGTCTCCTGCTGGGGACTGCTGGCATTCATCAAGGTATCGGACGAGCGCACCTATGCGGCGCGCCGGGCAGGCCGCCGGAGGTCAAAAATCCCTGAAATGGAGGATATCCGCTCATGAAGACCGTAGGCTTTCGCTCCATTGTGCTGTATATTTTGCTGGCCGCCTTTTTGCTGGGCGCGGGGTACCTTGCGGTGGAGCTGGCGATCCACGGCGGCGATTGGGCCATGCAGCCCTATAACGGCCACCTGTACGACACGGCGGAGCTGGGCAAGATCACCGACCGCAACGGCCATGTGCTGGCCTATACCGATGACGACGGCGACCGCCTCTACGGGGAGAGCGAGGCCATCCGCCGGGCGCTGTTGCACACGGTGGGCGACACCCGGGGGTACATCAGCACCGGGGTGCAGCACAGCCTGAGCGACCGGCTCACCGGGTACAACTTCATCACAGGACTGAGCGACCTGCCCTTTGGGGGCATCGACCGGGACGTGGCGCTCACGGTGGATCAGGATGCCTGCGCCGCGGCCTACGGGGCGCTGGAGGGCAGGAACGGCGCGGCGCTGGTGTACAATTACAAGACCGGCGAGGTGCTGGTGAAGGTGAGCGCCCCGGGCTTCGATCCGGAAAACGAGCCGGAAGATCTGAACGACGATCCCGCCTATAACGGCGTCTATCTGGACAACACCCTGTCCGCCTCCTTCACGCCGGGCAGCATTTTCAAGCTGGTCACTCTGACGGCGGCCATGGAGAAGTGGCCGGATTCCTGGAGCCAGCGGGCCTATGCCTGCGAGGGCAGCATGGAGATCGGCGGCAGCGAAATAACCTGCTTCGACCACACCGCCCACGGCACCCAGACGGCGGCGGAGGCGCTGGGGAATTCCTGCAACGTGTATTTCGCCCAATTGGCCAACGATATCGGCGGGGAGGCGCTGCAGGCCAAGGCGGAGGCCATGGGGTTCAACCGTTCCTTTTCGTTTGATTCCATCCCCACCGCCGAGAGCGAGATCAAACTTTCCGGCGCGGACGCCAACCAGCTGGGCTGGGCGGGCGTGGGGCAGCACACGGTGCTGGTGAATCCCGGCCATATGCTGCTGCTGATGGGCAGCATCGCCAACGGTGGCGAAGCGGTGCCGCCCAGGCTCACCAAAAGCGCGGGGCTGCTTCCGGGCCTTTCCGGGGGGGAGAAGCTGGTGACGGCGGCGGAGGCCGTCCAGCTGAAAGCCCTGATGCGCAGCAACGTGGAAAATTATTACGGGGACTGGAACTTCCCGGCGGGGCTCGATGTCTGCGCCAAGACGGGCACCGGCGAGGTGGGCGAGGAAAAGGGCCCCAACTGCTGGATGGTGGGCTTCTGCGACAACGCCCAATACCCCTACGCCTTTGCCGTGGTGGTGGAGGACGGCCCCGGCGGTATGGCCGCCGCCGGCCCGGTGGTGTCCGCCGCCCTTTCCGCGCTGGTAGATTGATATGATCCTCTCCTGCCCGTAGGGCGGGGGAGAAATAAAACAACCCATATGCATAGGAGGATACACCCATGAAGATCGAAAAGCTGCGGCCGGCCTTTCAGGATTACCTGTGGGGCGGCACCAAACTGCGGGACGTGTACCACAAGGACTGCGACTATCCCCGCGTGGCCGAAAGCTGGGAGCTTTCCACCCATCCCGCCGGGGAGAGCCGCATCGCCGGGGGAGAATACGACGGCCTGCCGCTCAGCGAATACATCGCTAAGGCCGGCGGGCAGGTGCTGGGCAGCCACTGCACGGCCTTCGACCGCTTCCCGGTGCTCATCAAGCTGATCGACGCCCGGGAGGCCCTGTCCGTGCAGGTGCACCCCAGCGACGAATACGCCCTGGCCCACGAGGGCGAATACGGCAAGACCGAGATGTGGTATGTGCTGGATTGCGACCCCGGCGCTTCCCTGTATTTCGGGGTGAACCGCACCCTCAGCCGGGAGGAATTCCGGCAGCGCATCGCGGACAACACCGTGCTGGAGGTGCTCAACCGGGAGGACGTGCATCCCGGGGACGTGTTTTTCATCCGATCGGGCACCCTCCACGCCATCGGCGCGGGCATCCTGATCTGCGAGATCCAGCAGAATTCCAACTGCACCTACCGGGTGTACGATTACGACCGCCGAGGCGCGGACGGCAAGCCCCGGGAACTGCACATCGAAAAGGCCCTGGCCGTGGCCGATTTGTCTCCCTCCCGGCCTTTCGCGGAGGCCCAGGCGGAGCGGCCCATTCCCGGCGGCAGCGTAAGGCAGCTGGCCGCCTGCAAGTATTTCACCGCCAGCCGGTATATTGCCCGGGACGCGGTGACCCTGACGGTGACGGAGGATTCCTTCCTCTCCCTGATGATCACCCAGGGCGCGGGTACCGTGGCGGGCCCGGAAAATACCGTGGATTTCCTGCCCGGCGACAGCCTGTTCATCCCCGCAGGGACGGGGCAGATCACCGTGAGCGGCGGCTGCACCTTTGTGGCCACCGCCGTCTAAAGGAGGAAACTCGATGCGCATCCTGCTGATGGGCGAGCCCATGGGGCTGTTCATGGCCAACACGCCCGGGCCGCTCCACGCGGTGAAGGATTTCACCGCCTCCATCGCCGGGGCGGAATACAACGTAGCGGTGGGGCTGGCCCGGCTGGGCCATACCCCGGTGTACTGCACCCGGCTGGGCTTCGATCCCCTGGGGGAGCGGATCTTGAACGCCCTCCGGGAAAACGGCATCGCCACCGACCTGGTGACCCAGGCCGAGGGGGAGCAGACGGGCCTGATGCTCAAGGGCTTCGATCCCCACGGCGACCCGGAGATCGCCTACTACCGCCGGGGCTCGGCGGCGTCCAATCTTTCCCCCCACGATATCGACCGCATGGATCTGTTCGGCGTGGAGCGGGTGCACCTCACGGGGATCTTCCCCGCCGTATCCGAGCGGGCGCTGGCGGCGGTGCGCAGGCTGGTGCGGCGCTGCGAGACACTGGACATCCCCATCTCCTTCGATCCCAATCTCCGGCCCCAGCTGTGGCCGGACGAAAAGACCATGCTTTCCACCCTGAACGCCCTGGCCCAGAGCGCGGAGACCGTGCTGCCGGGCCTCAGCGAGGGCGCGCGCCTGACGGGGAAGACCACCCCGGAGGACATCGCCGCCCAGTACCACCGCTGGGGCGCGAAGAACGTGGTGATCAAGCTGGGCGCGGAGGGCGCATATTTCTCCGAGGCAAACGGCCGGGCGGGGTATTCGCCGGGCTTCAAGGTGCGGAAGATCGCAGACACCGTGGGGGCTGGGGACGGCTTCGCCGCCGGGGTGCTGAGCTCTCTGGCCGAGGGCGAGACGCTGGAGGAGGCCGCCCTCCGGGGCAACGCGGTGGGGGCCATCCAGGTGGCCCACAAGAGCGACAACGAGGGCCTGCCCACCCGGCAGCAGCTGGCCCAGGTGATCGTGGCCGGCGAGGTGTAGCGCAAAATCAAGCGGAGAGCAAACCTGCTCTCCGCCTGTACGAAATCTATTCCGCGGCCGAAAAGCCCCTGTGCTCAGCCGTGTTCCGGCCCGGTGACGGGCTGGGGGAATTCCTGCCCGAAGGTCTCCACGGTGACCCGCTCCATGATCTGGTCCTCATGGGGGCGGTCCGCCCGATCTCTGGGGGAGGAAACGATGGCCTGGGCCACTTCGATGCCCTCGATCACCTTGCCGAAGGCGGCGTACTGGCCGTCCAGATGGGGCGCGTCGGCCACCATGATGAAGAACTGGGAACCGGCGCTGTTGGGCCGCATGGAGCGTGCCATGGAGATCACGCCGGTGGTGTGCTTGAGGTCGTTTGCAAAGCCGTTGGCGGCGAACTCGCCCTTGATGCCGTAGCCGGGGCCGCCCATGCCGGTGCCCTCGGGGTCGCCGCCCTGGATCATAAAGCCGGGGATGACCCGGTGGAAGATGGTGCCGTCGTAGAAGCCCTGCTGCACCAGGGACACAAAATTGTTGACCGTGTTGGGGGCCACGTCGGGATAGAGCTCCACCTTCATGGTGCCGCGGGTCGTTTCGATGGTGACAATGGGATTTTGCATCATATCAGTCCTTTGTTTGATTTTGCACGTCCTGCGCTCCCATTGTAGCACAGAACTGGGGAAAAGTCTCCCCTTTTGACAGATGTTCAGAAAAAATTTACAGGGTCGGGGTGGGAACATGAAGCTGATATCGTGGAACGTAAACGGGCTGAGGGCCTGTATGGGCAAGGGATTCGCGGACTTCCTCCGGGCGGAGGACCCGGACGTGATCTGCCTGCAGGAGACGAAGATGCAGCCCCAGCAGGCGGATTTCGATTTTCCCGGCTACCGGGAATACTGGAACTCCGCCACGGTAAAGAAGGGCTATTCGGGCACGGCGATCTTCACCAAGGCAGAGCCGGAAACCGTGACCTTCGGCCTGGGCGACGCGGAATTTGACGGCGAAGGCCGGGTGATCGCGGCGGAATACGGGGACTTCATTCTGGTGACGGTGTACACGCCCAATGCCCAGCGGGACCTGGTGCGCATCCAGTACCGGATGCAGTTTGAGGACAAGTTCCGGGCCTATCTCAAGACCCTCCGGGCGAAAAAGCCCGTGATCGTCTGCGGCGACATGAACGTGGCCCACCGGCCCATCGACCTGAAAAATCCCAAAAGCAACATCGGCAACGCGGGCTTCTCCTATGAGGAGCGGGGAAAATTCGCGGAGCTGCTGGCCGCCGGATTCGTGGACACCTTCCGGTATTTCTATCCCGACCGGGCCGACGCCTATTCCTGGTGGAGCTATATGTACAATGCCCGGCAGAACAACACCGGCTGGCGCATCGACTATTTCCTGGCGGACGAGCGGCTTATCGGCCGTTTGGCCGACGGGCAGATCTTGTCCCAGGTGCCGGGCAGCGACCACTGCCCGGTGGCGCTGATCTTAAAAGAGGAGGCGGCACAATGAAGCCCATCGAACAGCTGAAACAGTGGCTCGACGAGAGCCCAAATACGGTCTTCCTGGGCGGCGCGGGAGTCTCCACCGCCAGCGGCATCCCGGATTTCCGCAGCGCCCACGGGCTCTATATGGAGAAGAAGCAGGGCATCTCCTACGAGGAAATGCTCTCCCACGAATACCTCACCCACCACAGCGACCAGTTCTACGATTTTCTGCGGAACGTGATGCTCTATCCCGATGCCAAGCCCAACGCCGCCCACTACGCCCTGGCCAAGCTGGAGGAGGCGGGAAAGCTGCAGGCGGTGATCACCCAGAACATCGACGGCCTGCACCAGATGGCCGGGAGCAAAAACGTCATCGAGCTCCACGGCAACGAGAACCGCTACTACTGCCTTTCCTGCGGCAAGCAGTACGATATGTCCGTGGTGACCGGCTGCACCGGCACGCCCCGGTGCACCTGCGGCGGCGTCATCCGGCCGGACGTGGTGCTGTACGGGGAAATGCTCAACCATCGCGACCTGCTGCGGGCGGTGCGCTACGCGGAGGAGTGCGCGCTGATGATCGTGGCCGGCACGTCGCTGGTGGTCTATCCGGTGGCCGGGCTGGTGAATGAGCTCTCGCCCTCCGCCCGCCTGGTCATCCTCAACCGCGACCCCACGCCGTATGATGCCCGAGCGGACTTGATCTTTAGGGATGACTTGACCGAGGTACTACAGGCGATCACATGAGTCCCATCTCAATTATACTATTGGGCCTCCCTGCCTTCGGCAGGGAGGCCCTGTAATAAAAAGCGGGGGATACGTTTGATCTCCACGCCGACCTCATTTTCCGGGAGGATTTGACCGAGGTGCTCCAATCAGCAACCTGAGGTTGCACGCACGACGCGTTTCGCACGCTTTAAGGCGTGCTGGCGCCATAGTGAAATAACTTTCTCGGTTGCGGAATCTTTTGCCTGCTGGCCGCAAATGGGCTGCGCTTACACGCCACTGGCTCCAAGCCACATGAACGTGCCTCCCCGCCCTACGGGCGGGGAGACACTAAAATATATTTTACCGATTCAAATCCAGCTTGATCTGCGTGGTGGAGATCTCCGGGGTGCGGGGCAGGTACACCACCTGGCACAGGTCCTTGAGGAAGTCGAACTTCCCGGCCCAGTCGTCGCCCATGACGAAGGTGTCCACGTGGTACTCCACCACGTCGGAGCGCTTCTGCTCCCAGTTCTCCTCAGGGATCACCAAGTCCACGTACCGCACGGCCTCCAGCAGCTGCCGGCGCTTTTCGTAATCGAAGTAGCATTTCTTCTGCTTTTCGTTCCAGTTGAATTCGTCGGTGGACAGGGCCACGATCAGGTAATCGCCGTACTCCTTGGCCCTGCGCAGCAGATTGATATGCCCATAGTGGAGCAGGTCGAAGGTGCCGTAGGTGATGACGCGCTTCATGCTTGTTGCCTCCTCATTTTTTCCAGATGATCCGCGACCTGCCGGGCAGCGGAGCCATTCTCGCAGATGCCGAATTCCCGGCGGAAAGCCGCTGTCCGTTCCCGCTGGAGATCGGGGTCGAAATCCAGAATGATCCGTTCCAGCTCGTCGTTGGTCTCCGCCCGGGCAAAGGGCAGCCGGTCGATGTCGAAATAGAAATTGCGGTCGCCGCGGTAGGCGGCCAGATCGTTCACATAGGCGAAGCAGGGCCGGCCGGTGTGCATGAAATCGAACATCACCGAGGAGTAATCGGTAAGCAGCCCGTCCGCCGCCACATACAGCTCCTGAATATCGGGATAATCCGAGGCGTTGACCACGTACCGCGGGTCCAGTTTCAGCTGGGATGCCTTCTCCGCGATGTTGGGATGCAGCCGCGCTAAAATCAGCCACTCCCCGCCGAACCGCCTGCCCAGGGCTTCGGCCACCCGGCGGTAGTCCACGTCGTAGACCTCCAGCCCCTGATCCTTCCGGAAGGTGGGCGCGTAGAGCAGCAGCTTCCTGTCCGGGGAGATTCCCAGCGCCGCCTGCACCTTCTCGATCAATTCCGGGTATTCGCCGAACAGCACGTCGTTGCGCGGGAAGCCGCATTCCAGCACCGCGCCCGGATACCAGAAGGCCCGGCGGTAGATCTCCGTCAAAAACCGGCTGTCGGAGAGGAACAGATCGGCCATGGCCGAGTCCTTTTTGGCGGCGCGGATATAGTCCGCAGGCAGGGCGTCTCCGGCATCGCCCTCGATGCGCTTCAGCGGGAACCCGTGCCACGTCTGGACGTAAATTTGGTTTTTCCTTTTGAACAGGTGTCCCCATTTACGGCAATTATCCACCCAAACTCTGGCAGTACAGCGGTGGTAGATTTCTTTTACCGTCCCGATTTTCACCGGGTGAACGTCAGGGGGCAAGGAAGTGGCTTCTTTACTGCCGAGAACTGCCCAATATACTTTCCATCCCCGGGCTTTCAACTCCTCGGCAATGGCCTTCGGACTGTCTGAATATCCTTTGCCTGCATAGCTTTGGCAGAAAACTTTGTTTGCTTTTTTAGGCAAAAGAGAGAAAAAGGCGCAGAAACTGTTTCGCTTTATTTTTTCCAGAAAGTCCATTCAGGAGTCACCTCCGTCCTGTAACAACTGACGGTTTCTGACGATCACACAGAGCCTAAAGATAAGAATGGAAATCTCCGTTACCGTGGTGAGAACGCACAGGGAAATCAAATCGATCCCCCAGGTGCAATAGGCGATCAGCGCCCCCAGCAGATAGACCGCCGTGCCGAAGCCCACGGAAATGTTGGCAAATTTGGCCAGCCCCATGGCGCCCAGCGTGGGATAGCCCAAGATATAGTTGGGAAACGCACACACTGCCACGGGGATCATCAGCCGCAGGGGCAGCACCACGTCGGCGCCGGCCTCGCCCAGCCACAGGGTGAGCAGGGGTTTGGCAAAGATAAACACCACCGCGCAGCCCGCCAGAATGATGGGATAGATCAGCACCAGGGCCTTCTTGATGATCTTAAAATTCCGGTGCTTCATCATGTGGGGGTACAGGCTGTCGGCGATGGGAGACATACTGTTTCTCGCTGCATTGATCACCGTGTCCGCGTTGGTATAGAGCCCCGTAGCCACCGGCCCGGCTATATTTTTCAAAAGAATGCCATTGAGATTGGAGTTGATGGACGCGGCCACCTTGGAGAGGAAGAACTGGGAGGAATCTTTCAGTTCTATGCCAATTTCCCGCCAAGTTGTCCGGCAGAAATGAATGTGCAGTTTCGTGTATAAGTGCCAGTAGACGAATGCCAGCGCGCCGATATTCCCAACAGCCGTGAAAAGCGGCACCATCCAGTAATCCTCCGGCCGGTGGACGAACACGAAGATCATCACCGTGGCGAACAGCTTGATGGTCACTGCCCGCACGGTGATGGCGGCCATCTGCTCCAGCCCACGGTACATGAAGTCCGGCAGCATGGAGTTGGTACAAACGGTGAGAAGATAGACCGCGTAGACAAGAAATTCCACTGGATCCGGGATTGAAGGGCGCACAAAAAGTATCAGGATCCCAAAGGACAGCAGCATAAGTATCCCTTTGGCTGCCAGCACGCATGTGAGAATGCGATTCAGGTAGGTGCGATCGTCCCGGTGTTGGGAGATTTTCGCCGTGGCGGACATGATGAAACCGAAATCGATGAGGATTTGAAAGAAATTCGCAGTGTATTGCGCGGCGCCCAGTGTGCCGATCAGCTCCATCCCCAGCACGCGCACCTGATAGCCTCGGGTGAGCAATGTCATGGCCATGCTGGAAAATTGGAGCACATATAGCATCAATGTGTTTTCTAATAGGCCCCCACGGCTTATATGGAGGCGGTCTCTCAAATTCATGTGGCGATTCCTTCTATCCTTTATACTTAAAAAGCAAATACAGCAACCGATACATTTTCTTTTTCAACAGGGCGATTGCTATCCGCTGTTTCCACGGCAGGGTAGGAAGGTAGCGGTTTTTTGTCCAGTCGGGAAAACGCTTCTGCACGTATGCGGCAAATTGCGGCACCAGTGGATGCTTCGGATCATTTCGGACTACCCTGACAGAAGCGTACATATAGATATTGGCAACCGTCAAAAAGCACAGCTCATCCCGATAGTCCTCCAACAGCCCCTTTTCCGCAAAATATCCCAGCAGGTCGTCGAATGCGTCCAGAATCTCCCGATTGCGCTCCAGCCGGGCGCTGTTCATAATGGAGCCTTCCCGGTGGAGGTAGTTGTATCCCACGAAATCGGAAAAGGCGATGCGCTCCGCCGCCAGCATCAGCTTGGGCGTGGTGCGGATGTCCTCATACCACACCCGGGGTGGGTACTGGATGCCCGTCTCCGTGAACAGCGTGCGCCGATAGAGCTTGTTGACGGCCGAGGGCGCGATGAGCAGCATATCCCTGCGCTCTATCAGCGAAAATCCCCGATCCCGGGGAAGATCCTCCACAAAGGTGGCCAGGGTGTTGCCCTTCTCGTCCACCGAGCGAAAGCCGAACACCACCAGGTCTGCGCTGTGCTCCTCGGCGGATTCCAAAGCCACCGCCAGCGTCCAGGGCTCGATCCAGTCGTCGCTGTCCACGAACAGCAGCCAATCGCCCTTTGCCGCCCGGATGCCCGTGTTCCGGGCGCCGCCCAGGCCCCGGTTCTCCTGATGGATCACCCGGATGCGCCCGTCCTTTTCCGCCAGCCGGTCGCAGAGTGCGCCGCTGCCATCGGTGGAGCCGTCGTCGATGAGCAGCAGCTCAAAATCCTTGCAGGACTGCGCCAGCACGGAGGCCACGCACTTCTCCAAGTAGCTTTCCACGTTGTATACCGGGACGATCACACTGGCCTGCATCCCTGCTCCCTCGCTTTCCGTTCTTCCGTCCAGTCCTGTGTTCCGCCTTATAAAAAAGGCCGGAAGATCATTATACTATAAATTTCCCGATTTGTCGAGGGCCTTCACCCGAAGACCTTCTCGCTGTTGCCCACCTTCAAAAACAGGGTGAGGATCATCCCCACCGCCAGCAGGAGGGAGAGCAGCAGGTACACCTGCCGGATGCCGCTGTGGTCGGCCACGAAGCCGCTGATGTTCTGCATCACGATGGTGGCCAGGCTGTTCACCGCGTTCACCACGCTGATGCCCGTGGTGGTCAGCTCGGGCCGCACCAGATTGTGGACCATCTTCAAAATGATCATCATGAACAGGGTGCCGGACACCGCCTTGATCAGCACCATCACGGCCACCACCGCCCAGGCGGCGGGGGCAAAGGCGTAGATCAGGAACTGGAACAGGCAGGAGCCGAAGGCCGCCAGCAGCAGGGCCTTGCCGGAGAAGCGGTCCATAAAGCGGTTGGAGAAGACGATGATGGGGATCTCCACCAAAGTGCTGAAAAACAGCACCGTGCCCACGGTCCCGGTGGAAACGCCCAGGCTGTTCAGGAGCAGGGGCGCGAAATTCATATTGACGCCGTTGCCGCAGGAGAACAGGAAAGCGATGAGCAGATACAGCAGGAAGTACCGCTGGGTCAGGAAGGAAGAGAGCTTCACCTTTTCGCCGGGGTTGTTTGGACGCTCCGCGCCCTGCACTCCGGCGGGCAGGGGATCCTCGGCACAGAGGTATCCCACGGCGGCCAGCAGGGCGGAGGCCGCCACCAGCGAGAACAGCACCCAGGGCGGGAAGCTCCCCACGGCGATGCCCGCGGCCTGGGCCCCGGCGGCATAGCCGAAGGTGCCCCACACCCGGAGGGTGCCGTAGCGGAACCGGCACGCACTGGCCAGCCGTTCTGAGACGGCCATGGCGGAGCCGCTGAGGGACATGATCAGCCCATTCAGCAGGAAAAGCGTCCACACCTGCCCGCTGCCCCCAAAGAGGATGGCGCACACGCCCAGCAGCACCAGCAGCACGGCGCAGATCATCCGGGGCCGGCCGGTGCGGTCGCACAGGTACCCGGTGATGGGCACCATGATGAAGGAGAACAGCCCCGAGGAGGAGACGACGAAGGACATCTCCGAGGCGGATTTGCCGATGCCCGTGAGGTACACCGACAGCACCGAGCTGAAGGATGCCATGGCGAAATAGGCAAAGAGGAAGATCATCACATAGCTGAGATAAGAGCCTTTCAGGCGGCGCACGGGTATCCCTCCAATTCACTTTTTCCCAATCCAATACTACCGCGCCGGGCGGGGGAAGTCAAGAGGCCGGGAGAAAAAACGGCGCATAAAACCCACCGCAGGCGGCTATACATGACAAAAGAGGCGGTGGTGCAAAATGCGCGGAAAGGCCCGGGGAATCTTCGGGGTGGTCAGGGTGCGGATGGGATTCCTGTTGATCGCTGCGGCGGCCTGCGCCCTGCTGGTGACGGCAGCGTCGGCGGTGGCGTGGCGGGGCAAAGAGGAGAGCGTGGAGGTGCCCATGGTGATGTACCACAGCGTGCTGCGGGACGAGGCCCGCCACGGCCAGTATGTGATCTCTCCCGATGAACTGGAAAGCGACTTCACCTGGCTCAAGGCCCACGGGTACACCCCGGTGTTGATCCAGGACCTCATCGCCTACACCCACGGCGGCAGCCTGCCGGAAAAGCCCATCGTCCTCACCTTCGACGACGGCTATTACAACAACTACGTCTATGCCTACCCGCTGGCCCAGCGGCTGGGGTGCAAATTCGTCCTTTCGGTCATCGGTTATTGGGCGGATCATTATACCGACACCGGCGAGGAAAACGCCTACTATTCCCACGCCACCTGGGGGCGGCTTACGGAGATGGTGGATTCCGGCCTGGTGGAGCTGCAAAACCACAGCTATGATCTCCACACCACCGACGGCGCCCGGTTCGGGGCCAAGCGCATGCCCGGGGAGGACGCGGCCTCCTACGCCCAAATGCTCCGGGCAGATTTGGGCAAGACCCAGGCGGCGGTGGAGGCCCACACGGGCAAAGCGCCCACGGCGTTCACCTATCCTTTCGGGGCGTATAACGAATCCACGGCACAGATCGTGCGGGACATGGGATTTGCCTGCACCCTCACCTGCGCGGAAAAGGTGAACGTCCTCACCCGGGACCCGGAGAGCCTGTTCGGCCTGGGCCGGTTTCTGCGGCCCTCCGGGGTGGATTCGGAAACCTTCTTCACGGAAACCATGGGACTGGGGTGAGCAAATGCTGGACTTTCTGTGCAGCGCCCTGTGGGGCTGGCACATCCTGCTGCCGATCCTGGCGGCGGGCATCTATTTCACGATCTCCACCCGGTTTTATCAGGTGCGCGGCTTCCGGGATTGGCTCCGGGCCGCGCTGCCGGGCAGACACAGCAAGGCGGGCGCGGGGAAGATCACCGGCTTCCAGGCGCTGACGGCGGCCCTGGGGGGCTCCATCGGCACGGGGAACATCGTGGGGGTGGCGGCGGCCATCACCGTGGGCGGGCCGGGGGCCATCTTCTGGATGGACGTTTCCGCCTTTTTCGGCATGATGACCGTCTACGCGGAGAACCTGCTGGCGGCCTCCCACCGGGGCGGCCCGGGGCCCATGGGGTATATCCGCAGGGCGGGCGCGCCGTTGGCGGTGCTCTATGGGGCGGGGTGCTGCCTGGCCTCCTTCGGCATGGGCAACATGGCCCAGACCAACGCCTGTGCCGCCGCCATGGAGGCCCTAGGTGTGCCGCTCTGGGTGATCGTCCCGGCCCTGGCGCTGCTGGTGTTTTTCGTGGCAAAGGGCGGGCTGCGTGCGGCGGTGAAGATCACCGAAAAGCTGGTGCCCGCCATGACCCTGCTGTTTTTCGCCGCATCCCTCGGGGTGCTGTGGGTGTTCCGGGCAGAGCTGCCCCGGGCGGCGGCCAGCATTTTCCAGGGGGCCTTTTCCTTTCGGGCGGGGGCCGGCGGGGCCATGGGGGCGCTGCTCGCCCTGGGCACGGGGATCTCCCGGGGCGTGTTCACCAACGAGGCCGGCTTGGGCAGCGCCGCTTTCTCCTATGAGGACGTGGCCGACCGCACCCCGGCGGAGCTGGGCCGCCTGGGGATTTTCCAGGTCTTTCTGGACACCTTAGTGATGTGCACCTTGACGGGCCTGTGTATTCTGTGCTGCCGGTCGCCGGTGCTCTCCGGGGCAGAGCTCACCTTCTATGCCTACGGCGCGGCGCTGGGGCCCTTGGGCGTGCAGGCGGTCTCCCTCTGCACGGCGCTGTTCGCCCTGGCCACGGTAGTCACCTGGAGCTGCTACGGCCGGGAGGCCCTGCTGTATCTCACCCACGGCCGGGGCCGGTGGGCCTATGCTGCGGCGGCCGGGGCGGCGGCTGGGCTGGGGTGCGTGCTGTCCCTCACGGCGGTTTTCCAGCTGGGCGACGCCATGAACGGCCTGATGGCCCTGCCCAATCTCATCGCCCTGTACCGCTGCCGGAAGGAAGTGAAGATCCTCTTTGAAAAAAACCGCGCAAAAGGTTGCCAGAAAAATCTGAAATCTACTGGCTTTTGCACGATAAATATGCTAAAATACAAGTAGAAGCCGCACACAAGCGGAAAACCACCGTATAGAAAGGATGGAACATCATGAAACTGATCCTTGCCATCGTCTCCAACGACGACAGCGGCGCGGTTTCCTCCGCGCTGACCAGAGAGGGATTTTCGGTAACCAAGCTCGCCACCACCGGCGGGTTCCTGATGGCCGGCAACACCACCTTCATTTCCGGCGTAGACGACGAGAAGGTGGACGCCGTGATCGCCATCATCGGCAAATATTCCAGCCGCCGCACCCAGATCGTGCCCAGCAGTTCGATCCACTCGGCAGCGCCCGGGGACACGGGGATGTATTCCTCCTACCCGGTGGAGGTGACGGTGGGCGGTTCCACCATCTTCGTGCTGAACGTGGACCGCTTTGAAAAGGTCTGATGGACTTTCCGGGCTTTCTGGGGAACGCCCCGGTCAAGGCCGCGCTTTCGGCGGCTTTTCAGGCGGGGCGTTTTCCCCATGCTGTTTTGCTCCAGGGCGAGGCCGGTACCGGTAAGCGCACCCTGGCCGGGCTCATCGCCCAGGCGCTGGTGTGCAGGAACCGGGACCGCGCCCCCTGTGGGACATGCCCTTCCTGCATCCGCGCGGCGGCGGGCTCCCATCCCGATATCCGCGTGATCCAGCCCGCCGGCAGCGCCCGTTCCCTCACGGTGGAGGCCATCCGGGAAGTCACCGAGGACGCGGGCAAAATGCCCGAGGAGGCGGAGGTCAACGTCTATATCCTGGTGCTGGGTAGCCGCCCATCGGAGGCGGCGCAGAACAAGCTGCTCAAAGTCATCGAGGAGCCGCCCATGGGGACGGTCTTCCTGCTGGTGGCGGAATCGGCGGAGCTGCTGCTGCCCACCATCCGCTCCAGGGTGCAGACCTATACGCTCCTGCCGCCATCGGAGGCGGAGGCCGCGTCCTTTGTGGCGGAAAAGACCGGCATCCCGCCGGAGGAGGCCGGCAGATTGGCCGCGCTCTGCGGCGGGAACATCGGCCGGATGCTGGCGGAGAGCAGCCCGGAGAACGCAGCCAAAAGCCTGACTATCGCGGCGCAGATCGCCGGGGAGATGCTCAGCACCGGCGGCGACGGGATGCTGCGGGCCTTTGCGCCGCTGCAGCGGGACAGGGCGCTGTGCCGGGAGGTGCTGGTGCGGCTGGGGGCGATCTTCCGGGATGCCTGCGTGCTGCGGGCGGGCGGCGATACCCTGCTGGGCGGCGCGCCGGAAGTTGCCCGCCGATTGCAGCGGCTGCCCCTCAAACAGCTGGCCGCCCTGCCGGAGCTCACCCGGGAATACATCCGCAAGGTGGACGGCAACGCCAACATGGCGCTGCTGACGGTCTGCCTGTGCGCGGCGCTGCGGGAGGCCGCCGGCACCCAGTAGCAAGGAATCAAAACCCCAACCACCCGTCCGGGTGTGGACGATAAAGAGAAGGAGAGCAGAGAAATGGCCGAGGTCATAGGCGTTCGTTTCAGAAACACAGGGAAAGTTTATTATTTCAACCCCATGGGCGAGAAGCTGAAAAAGGGGGAGCAGGCGGTGGTGGAGACCACCCGGGGCGTGGAATGCGGCGAGGTGGCCATGGAGAACACTGAGGTCAGCGACGAGGCCATCGTGCAGCCGCTGAAGAAACTGCTGCGCAGGGCCACCAAAGACGACCTGCGCCGGGTGGAGGAAAACCGCCGGAAGGAGAAGGCGGCCTTTACCGTGTGCGAGCAGAAGATCGCCGACCACCGGCTGGACATGAAGCTGGTGGAGGTGGAATACGCCTTTGACGGCAGCAAGATCTTGTTTTATTTCACCGCCAACGGCCGGGTGGATTTCCGGGAGCTGGTGAAGGACTTGGCCGGGCAGTTCCGCACCCGCATCGAGCTCCGGCAGATCGGCGTGCGGGACGAGGCCAAGATGCTGGGCGGCATCGGCGTGTGCGGGCGGCCCTTCTGCTGCGGCACGTTCCTCAACGGCTTCCAGCCCGTGTCCATCAAGATGGCCAAGGAGCAGGGCCTCTCCCTGAACCCGGTGAAGATCTCCGGCTCCTGCGGGCGGCTGATGTGCTGCCTGAAATACGAGCAGGAGGCGTATCAGGACCTCATCCGCACCACGCCGAAGATCGGCGCCCCGGTCTCCACGCCGGAGGGCCGCGGGGTGGTGGCGGACCAGAGCCTGCTCACCCGCAGGGTGAAGGTGAAGCTGGACAAGGACCCGGACGCCGCGCCCAAGGAATTCCGGGTGGACGAGGTGCGCGTCCCCAGGGAGCACCGGCGGCAGGGGGAGCGCAGAGACGGGGAAGAATAAAATCGGAATAGGGCTTGATTTTTCCCGGAAATATGCTAAAATATTGGTGATCAGGCCCAGCCGGGTCTGGAACATAGAAGCGCAAAATTTTTTATGGGAGGTGTATTCCATGCCTTACGTCATCAAGAAGGACACCTGCATCGCCTGCGGCGCCTGCGCCAGCGGCTGCCCGGTGGACGCCATTTCCGAAAAGGACGGCGTGTACGTGATCGATCCCGACACCTGCATCAGCTGCGGGGCCTGCGCAGGGGTTTGCCCGGTGGGCGCCCCCGAGGAGGAGTAAGATCGACGAAACGCAGCCCGCGTCGGGGATATCCCGGCCGGGCTGGTTTTTGTTGCATGGAAACATCTCAGAGAAACGACCAAAACACGAAAAGACGGTGACGGTATGGAAACTCCCCGTTGGGAGGATCTGGGCGCGGGCGCTGGCCTGTGGGTGACGAAGGAGAGCCCCTTGACCACGGACGCGCTGCTTTTGGCGGATTTCTCCGCGCCCAAAAAGGGGGAGCGGTGCGCGGACCTGGGCACGGGCTGCGGCAGCATCGCCATCCTGTGGCGGCGGCAGGGCGCGGCCGGGTCCATCCTGGCGGTGGAGCTGCAGCCGGAGGTGGCGGCCATGGCGGCGGATTCCGTAGCCCGCAACGGCTTCGGCGATACCCTCCGGGTGGTCTGCGGCGACGCCGCCCGCCCCAGGGAGCTGTTTGCCCCGCAGAGTTTGGACCTCGTCGCCTGCAATCCGCCCTATTACCCGGAAGACCGAGGGGCCGTGGGCGCAGGCCCGCGGGGCGTGGCCCGGCACGGGGGCAGCCTGACGCTTTCCGCGCTGGCGGCCTCCGCCGGGTACGGGCTCAAATGGGGCGGCAGGCTGTGCGTCTGCCTCCCGGCGGAGCGTCTGGCGGAAGCGGTGCGGGCTTTCGGCGAAAAGGGGCTGGAACCCAAACGGCTGCGCATGGTGCAGTCCCGGCCGGAGAAACCGCCCTATCTGCTGCTGATGGAGTGTCGGCGGGGCGGCAAGCCGGGGCTCGCGCTGGAGCCCACCCTGTTGATTGCCGACGCATCGGGCAAACCCAGCCCGGCGCTGCTGGCCGCCTACGGCCCGTATAGAAAGGAAGGATAACATGCCCACTGGCACGCTGTACATCGTGGGGACGCCCATCGGGAATCTGGGGGATTTTTCACCCCGGGCGGTGGAGACGCTGGAAAAGGTGGATTTCATCGCGGCGGAGGACACCCGGGTGACCCTGAAGCTGCTCAATCGTTTCGGCGTGAAGAAGCCCATGATCAGCTATTTCGAGCACAACCGCAACGACCACGGCCGGGTGATTCTGGAGAAGCTCCGGGCCGGGGAATCCTGCGCCCTGGTGTCGGACGCGGGGATGCCCGGGGTATCGGACCCTGGGGAGCAGCTGGCGGCGGCCTGCGAAGCGGAGGGCATCCCGGTGACGGCGGTGCCGGGGCCCACGGCGGCGGTGACGGCGCTGGTGCTGTCGGGCCTGCCCACAGGGCGCTTCACCTTCGAGGGCTTTTTGAGCGTCAACAAGCGGGCCCGCCGGGAGCACCTGGAAGCGGTGCGCAGTGAGTCCCGCACCATGATCTTCTACGAAGCGCCCCACAAGCTGCGCAGGACCCTGGCCGATTTTGCAGAGATTTTCGGCCCGGAGCGCCGGATCGCCCTGTGCAGGGAGCTGACCAAGCTCCACGAGGAGGTCTGGCGCACCACCCTTGGGGAGGCCGCCGCCCGCTATCGGGAGCAGGAGCCCAAGGGGGAGTATGTTTTGGTGATCGCCGGCGCCCCTGCGCCTGAAATCCCGGAGCCTGCCTCCACGCCGGAGGACGCCGCCGCCCTAGCCCGGGAGCTGATGGCCCGGGGCGCCTCCGCCGCCGAAGCCGCCCGGGAGGCCGCCAAAGCCACCGGCCTCAAAAAGGGCGACATCTATCGTCTGTTGACAGCCTGATGTTCCACCCAACTGTGAGCAGCCATGCTGACGAAACACTATTTTGATTTGGAGGATTTCATTATGAAAAAGTTCATTGGGTTTTTCTTAGCTGTCGTGTTTCTTTTTTCTCTTTGCGCCTGCGGAGCCGATCATGCAGATCAGGCGGGCACTTCGAGCACGTCCACGCTCTCCTCGGCAAGTCCAGCCGAGGACGCGTCGCACTTTGAAGGGGAGATCACGTTAGACTTTGCTTTCGGAACACGCACCGGCCAGTATGAAGGCGACGTGAATGAAGCAGGCGTGCCAGATGGATATGGCGTTTTTACAGCCGTCAACACCACCGGGACAAGCTGGACTTACGAGGGCGACTGGGTCAACGGCCATTGGGAGGGCTTGGGCACTTCCACGTGGAGCGACGGGCAGAAGTATGTTGGAAACTATTCCGAGGATGTAGAAGCCGGTGACGGTACCTATTTCTTTGCGGACGGGAGTAGTTTTGCAGGCGTTTTTACGGATGGAAATGCGGACGGTGTTTACACGGCGGCGGACGGCGTGCAATACTACGCCACAATGGTCGATGGTTCCGTTGAGATCGGCGGTATTTGGCGGACGGGTGAGTTCGGCGATGAAATTGACGCATATCAGGGTGAGTGGAGCGAAATAGATAATCGCTATGGTCGGCTTGTGATCAGCGGCGAAAGTATCAACTTTATCAGTGAGATGGAGATAGGCAGCAAGCACTCCGTGGATGTAAATACCTTCTATTTTGGAAAAAGCGAAAACGGCGACCTCGTTGTCGTAAACGAATCGGGTTCTTATCGGTACGATATTTCTATCGGAGAAGATGATGTGCTTACGATCACCCAGGATTCAAAGGAAAGAAAGTACGAAAAAGTCAGCGACAGTTTGGAAATTCCAAAGGAGACTTATGAGCCCGAGATCGGGATGACGGAGATCGAAATCTACGGCTCCACATGGGGCGCACCCGAAAAGAAAAACAAGACCACAACGGCGGGTGGAGAATCCGAACAATGGGTGTATGAAGATGGGTACATCTATTTCACAGATGGCATCGTAACCGCCATTCAGGAGCGGTAACAGTAAAATCGTCGGTCGGCGGTGCGCTGGTTGTAGGCAAAAAAGAGCCTCCCCTACAGGGAGGCTCTCCTATTATATGCAGCTATATGCAGCCAATCAGCACGCGGAGACCCGGCCGGTCTTAGCGTCCAGGGTGACCACCGCGCCGCCCTTGAGGATGGAGGTGGCGTTTTCCGCGCCGGTGATGACCGGCTTATCCATGGCCAGGCCCACCACGGCGGCGTGGCTTGCCATGCCCGCCTTTTCGGTGATGATCCCGGAGGCCCTGCGCAGATACTCCACCATGGAATTGTTGGTCTCGGGCACAACGAGAATATCGCCCTCGTGGAAGAAGGCGGGGATGTCCTCGGGATTCCTGCACACGCACAGCCGGGCGGAGACGGATTTCTCGGTGACGCCCTGGCCGGTGAGCAGCACATGGCCCACCACATGGACCTTCATCATGTTGGTGGTGCCGGAGACGCCCAGGGGCACGCCGGCGGTGATGACCACCAGATCGCCGCTTTCCACGATGCCCGCCTTTTCGGAGGCGTTCACGGCGCTTTCAAAGAGCTCGTCGGTGTCCTTCTCCTCGCCGATCACCAGCGGGTACACGCCCCAGGAGAGGTTCAGCTGGCGGCACACCTTCTCGTCGGGGGTGCAGCCCACCACGGGATAGTGGGGCCGGAACTTGGACAGCTGCCGGGCGGTGCCGCCAGATTTGGTGACGGTGATGATGGCCCGGGCGCCCAGATCGTGGGAGGTGGCCACGGTGGCGTGGGAGATGGCGTTGGTCACGTCGAAGGCGATGTCGCTGTTGTCCCGGGAATTGAAGCGCCACTTGTAATCGATGCTTTCCTCGGCCTTCTCGGCGATGCGCACCATGGTCTCCACGGCCTCCACGGGATATTTGCCCGCGGCGGTCTCGCCGGAGAGCATGATGCAGCTGGTGCCGTCGTAGATGGCGTTGGCCACGTCGGTGGCTTCTGCCCGGGTGGGCCGGGGATTTTTCACCATGGATTCCAGCATCTGGGTGGCGGTGACCACGATCTTGCCGGAGCCGTAGCATTTCTGGATCAGCTGTTTCTGGATCTCGGGCAGTTCCTCGAAGGGGATCTCCACGCCCATGTCGCCTCTGGCCACCATGATGCCGTCGGCCACCCGGAGGATCTCGTCGATATTCTCCACGCCCTCCCGGTTCTCGATCTTGGCGATGATCTTGATGCTGTGGCAGTCGTGATCTTCCAGAATCTTGCGGATATCCAGCACGTCGTCGGCGGAGCGCACGAAGGAAGCGGCGATGAAATCGAAATCGTTCTCGATGCCGAAGATAATATCCGACCGGTCCCGCTCGCTGATATAGGGCATGGAGAGCCGGGTATCGGGCACGTTCACGCCCTTGTTATTGGACACGGTGCCGCCGTTGAGCACGTCGCAGACGATATCGGTATCGGTGACGGTGCGGGCGCGCATGGCCACCAGGCCGTCGTCGATGAGCACCCGGGCGCCGGGGATCAAATCCTTGGGGAGATCGGCGTAGGTGATGGACACTGCCTGTTCGCTGCCGGGGATATCCCGGGTGGTGAGGGTGAAGGTATCCCCGGCGTGGAGCTCCACCGGGCCGTTGGCGAAGGTCTTCACCCGTATCTCCGGCCCCTTGGTATCCAGCAGGGCGGCCACGGGCAGGCCCAGCTCGTTGCGGATGCGCACCACGGCCTCCAGCTTTTGGGCGGCGTCCTCGTGGGTGCAGTGGGAGAAGTTGAAGCGGGCGCAGTTCATACCGGCCAGCATCAGCCGGCGCAGCACGGCCTCGTCGTCGGTGGCGGGGCCCAGGGTGCAGATGATCTTGGTTTTTCTCATCATGGAGATTTCCTCCCTTTCGTTGGTACGGTCTTTAGAACAGAATACCACAAATCCGCCGGTTTGTCATCCTCTTTTGTGGATTTTTTTGATGAAACCCCTTGACAACTGCAAAATCCCGTGATATATATATATATAGTTGGGAATTTAAGACCCAAAATTTGATTCAGGAGGGATACCTATGAAACGAACCAAACTCACCCGTGTTGTTTCCGTGCTGATGGTGCTGCTTCTCTGCCTCTCCCTCCCGGCCTGCGCCGAGAAAAAGGCCGAGGCCCCTGCTATTGATTCACTGCTGCTCACTGCATCGAACACCGACCCGGAGGAGGTCGCAGAACTGCTGGCCGACCGCATCGAAGAAAATCGCCCAACGACCGATGAAGACGGCAACGCTGCCGGGTATATCCTGTATCTGAAAGACCAGCAGTGGATGGGCCGCCCGCTCACCACCACGGTCACGTGGATCAGCCAGGCTATGTCCGGCGCGGGGATCGTTGGCGAGGGCAGATTCTCCAAGACCGACGACACGCTGAACTATCTTCAGGACGGATACGACGCCTTAAAAGCCCAGTGCGGCGAGCCCTTTGTCACGAAATTCCGCAACACCGACACCTCGGATTTTTGGGTGGACGCGGGCTACACCGGCGACAACGGCCGGGAACTGGTGGAAAAATTCTGGAACGACGACGAGCTGATCGCGCTGGATATGCAATTCTACTATCCCGGTGACAAGTCCACGGAAACCCATGGCCACTACATCCTCTACCGCCTCTCCAAATCCGAGATTCTGGAAGACCCCATTGGTGTGAGCGTTACATTGAATCCATCTCGGTGAGCGTTGCATTTCTGGGCAACTAT
Source organism: uncultured Clostridia bacterium (assembly GCA_947631855.1). Classification (GTDB taxonomy): domain Bacteria; phylum Bacillota; class Clostridia; order Oscillospirales; family Acutalibacteraceae; genus Acutalibacter. The sequence goes on from CANRMX010000005.1 coordinate 60,424, forward strand.
CCCGGAGCATTTGGCGAAGGATTCATGGAAGAAGCCAAACCCATGACCCCCATGCAAATCGTTTCCATCATACTGGTCACGCTGGCCTTCGTCGCCGTGATGGCGCTGATCCTCTTCCTGTTCCTGCGCCGCGGCGGCAAGCACCAGAAGGACGCAAGCAGCGAGCAATTGCTGGCCTTCCGCAAGGGCGGCATCAACAATCCTCCTTCCGGCGGCGGCATCGGCCGTCCGTAAGCCTTCGCCCTGCAATTTTCCAAATTGTGAGGAATATTTTTCCGACAATGTGCGGATTCCCTAACCTATTTGAGAAAGGAGAAAAAACCATGACCCCCATGCAAATCGTTTCCATCGTACTGGTCACGCTGGCTTTCATCGTCGTGATGGCGCTGATCCTCTTCCTGTTCCAGCGCCGCGGCGGCAAGCACCAGAAGGACGCAAGCAGCGAGCAATTGCTGGCCTTCCGCAAGGGCGGCATCAACAATCCTCCTTCCGGCGGCGGCATCGGCCGTCCGTAAGCCTTCGCCCTGCCATTTTCCAAGAGGGTGATTGTCAATGTTCAAAAGAATAAGAGTATTGACGAAAATAGCCCTGTGTATCAGCGTGATTGTCACGTTCTCTCTCACCACCGTCTATCTTGTCAATTTGCTTCCGGACATGGACGGCTTGTTGATATACAACATGATCTCGCGGTGGATTTACGGTGAGAACGGCTGGACGCTCAAAATGCTTTTCAATGGCTTTGCGTGTTCGGCAGGGATTACCGTGTTGCTTTTCGTTGTCAATACCGTTCTTGATATTGTGGCGTTGATAAAATCCAAATAAGCGCTCATAATAGATGCCTGTACCGTCACTTGCGGCGGTACAGGCATTTTTTGCAGAAAAGGAGTGTATCGTGCTTGTCCCTCGAATGTTATCCTTCCTCAATCGACCGCTGGGGCAGGGCGTTCAGATTCATCCCGGCGGTGCGGCCGTTTAACAGCTCATAATATCCCTGGGCCGCGATCATGGCGGCGTTGTCGCCGCAGAGGGAGAGCTCCGGCATACACAGCCGGTAGCCCTGCTCCGCGCACAGGGCGGTGAGCCTGCGGCGCAGCAGGCGGTTGGCGGAGACGCCTCCGGCCACCGCCAGGGTCTTCATGCCCGTCTCCCGGGCGGCCCGCAGGAAGTGGTCGATCAGGTACTCCACCACGGCCTTGCGGTAGGAGGCGCAGAGATCCGGCACGTCGATTTCCTCGCCCCGCTGCTTTGCGCCGTTGAGCAGATTCAGCGCCGCCGTCTTGAGCCCGGAAAAGCTGAAATCCAGCGGGGCGCCGGCGACCCTTGGCCGGGGCAGGGGATAGGCGGAATCGTCCCCGGTCTCGGCGATGCGGTCCAGCTCCACGCCGCCGGGATAGGGAATGCCCATGGCTCGGGCGGCCTTGTCGAAGGCTTCGCCGGCGGCGTCGTCCCGGGTGCGGCCCAAAATGGAGAGCCGGGTGTAGGATTCCACCGCCACGATGTGGGAGTGCCCGCCCGACACCACCAGGCAGAGGAAGGGCGGCTCCAAATCGGCGTGGGACAGGTAATTGGCGGCGATATGCCCCCGCAGATGGTGCACCGGCACCAGCGGCAGCCCGGCGGAGAGCGAAAGCCCCTTGGCGAAATTGACCCCCACCAGCAGCGCGCCGATGAGCCCCGGCGCGTAGGTGACGGCCACTCCGTCCAGTTCCTCCAATGTTTTCCCGCTTTTTTCCAGAGCCTCCCGCACCACGGGCACGATGGCCTCGGCGTGCCTGCGGGAGGCGATCTCCGGCACCACGCCGCCATAGATGCGGTGCTCGGCGATCTGCGTGGCCACCGCGCTGGAAAGCACCTCCCGGCCATCCCGCACCACGGCGGCGGCGGTCTCGTCGCAGGAGGTCTCGATCCCCAAAATCAACATAACAGCATCCCCTTAAAACCACAGGGTGTAGATCAGGGCGTTTTCCCTGGGCTTTTCGTAGTAATTTTTTCGCAGCCCGGCCCGCCGGAAGCCCAGCTTTTCATACAGCGCCATGGCCCCCACATTGGATTCCCGCACTTCCAGCGACACGAACGCCCCGCCCAGCTCCCGGGCCTTGTCGATCAGCCGCAGCAGCAGCGCGGTGGCAGCGCCCTGCCGGCGGGATTCCGGGAACACGGCGATGTTGGCGATGTAGCAGTCTCCGGCGGCGCAGAGCATCCCGCCGTAGCCCGCCACCTGCTCTTTGCCGGGAGATTCCGGCGATGTGCGCAGCGCAACATAAAACACCCACTGGGGATTCCCCAGCCCGTCCCGCAGCGTGGCCTCGCTCCACGGGGAGGAGAAGCAGGTCTCCTCCAGCCGTGCCACCTCGGGGATGTGGCGCAGCCGCATGGGCACGATCTCAATCATGGCAGGCCTCCGGCGGGAACCGCTCCAGCAGCGTTTCGAGAAAGGCCAGCAATTCCCGCGTCAGCGTGTCCCTGCACCGGCGGTACGCGTCCAGGTCCTGCCCGAAGGGATCCTCCACGAAGCCCGGCACATAGATGGCGTCCATGGGCGCGCCCGCCTGCCGGAGGATATACCCGTGGGTCTGGGACATGGTGAAGAACAGGTCCCACCGCGGGATCTCCTCCCCCGTCAGCCTTCTGGCCCGGTGCCCGGCGATATCCACGCCCACTTCTTTGCAGGCCAGCACCGCGTTCTCACTGGCGGGCTGGCCCTCCACGGCGGAGAGCCCGGCGCTTTGGCACAGCACCCGGGATTCCAGCCCGTGCTCCGTCAGCATCTTCCGGAAGATGCCCTCCGCCATGGGGCTGCGGCAGGTGTTGCCGGTACAGACAAACAGGATCTTCACAAGCGTCTCCTCCTCAGCCCTTGGCGTCATACCAGGTCTTTCCGGCGTGGGCGTCCGCCACCATGGGCACGGAGAGCGCCACCGCCCGCTCCATTTCCTCGGTGAGCACCGTCCGCACCGTTTCCGCCTCCGCCTCGGGGCATTCCAAGATGAGCTCATCGTGCACCTGCAGGATCAGCTTGGCCGAAAGCCCTTCCGCTTCCAGCCGGTCGCTGACCCGGATCATGGCGATCTTGATGATATCCGCCGCGGTGCCCTGAATGGGCATATTCCGGGCCACCCGCTCCCCAAAGGCCCGGGTGTTGAAGTTGGAGCTTTTCAGCTCGGGCAGGTACCGTCTGCGGCCAAAGAGCGTCTCCACATAGCCCGTCTCTCTTGCCTCGTCGGTGACCCGCTGCATATAGCGGTCCACACCGGCGTAGTTGCGCAGATATTCCTTGATATAGGCGTCGGCCTCCGCCCGGCTGACGCCGATGTCCTTCGACAGGGAGAAAGCCCCGATGCCGTACACGATGCCGAAATTCACCGCCTTGGCCCGGCTGCGCATTTCGGGGGTGACGAATTCCTGGGGCATGCGGAACACGCGGGCGGCGGTGGAGGCGTGGATATCCCGCCCGGCCAGGAAGTCCTCCCGCAGAACTGCGTCATCGGCCACGTGGGCCAGCACCCGCAGCTCGATCTGGGAATAGTCCGCGTCCACCAGCAGGCCGTGTTCGGCGGCGAAGAATTTCCGCAATTCTCTGCCCACCGGCGTGCGCACGGGGATATTCTGCAAATTGGGCTCCGTGCTGGAGATGCGCCCGGTGCGGGTCTCCGTCTGGTTGAAATTGGAGTGGATGCGTCCATCCGGCCCGATCACCTTCAGCAGCCCATCGCAGTAGGTGGATTTGAGCTTGGCCGCCGTGCGGTAGCGCAGAATTTCATCCACCACCGGGTGCATGGGCCGCAGCTCCTCCAGCACGTCCACGTTGGTGGACCAGCCCCGCTGGGTCTTCTTGCCGTGAGGCAAGCCCAGCTTTTCAAACAGGGCCTCGCCCAGCTGCTTGGGGGAGTTGATATTGAAATCGTACCCCACCTGTTCGATGATGGAATCGTGCAGCGCCTGCACCTGCCGTTCCATCTCCCGGCCGTAGGATTCGATGCTGTCCCGGTCCACAAAGAAGCCCACGTGTTCCATCTGGGCCAGCACCCGGGCCAGGGGGATTTCGATCTTCTCCAGCAGTTCCCGCTGCAGGTTGCCGTCGATCTCCCGGAACAGCGCCCTGCACAGGGCGGGCATGGCGGCGCAGGCGGTGAGGGCCGGGTCGTCAAAGTCCGCCAGCGCCACGCCGTATTCGGCAGCCAGCCGGGGCACGTCGTAGGCCGAAGCGGAGGGGTTCAGCAGATACCCCGCCAGTGCGGTGTCCATCCCCACGGCCCGCAGCCGTGCGCCCATTTCCAGGGCCCGGCGGTGGAGGGGCTTCACGTCGCAGGTGAATTTCCCGATCCTTTCATTTAAGAAGAACGCCCGCAGGAAATCCTCATCCGGGGCGACTGAATAGAGCTTGCCGTCCAGGGCAAACACCATCCGTGTGATTTGGCTCCCCTCCCACTGGGTGTAGAAGTATGCTTCGCCCGCGTCCTCCAGCCGGGGCAGCAGAGGCGCGCCGTCCAAAAGCGCCACCACCTCGGGACGCTCCGCGGCGGCCTCCGCCGGGGCATTTTGGGGCGCGGCGGTGAGGTCGAATTTATCCAACAGGGAGAAAAGCTCCAGCCGCACCATGAGGGCGGCGGCTTTCTGGGGATCGCCGGCGGTCTTCACGTAGTCCCCGATCTCCGTGTCGATGGGCGCGTCCCGGCGGATAGTGCCCAGTTCATAGCTCAAAAAGGCGTTCTCTTTGGAGGCTTCCAGCTTGGCCCGGGTGCCTGGCTTGATGTCCAGCTCGTCCAGATGGTCGTAGATATACTGCACGCTGCCGAATTTTTGGATCAGCTCTCCCGCGCCCTTGGGCCCGATGCCCGCCACGCCGGGGATGCAGTCGGAGGTATCGCCCTGAATGGCCTTGAGGTCGATCATCTGGGCGGGGGATACGCCGTATTCCTCCCGGAGTTTATCGAGATCGTACACCGTCACCTGGGGCTGGCCGAATTTGGTGGCGGCAAAGCGCACCGAGGTCTGTTCGCTCACCAGCTGCAGGCTGTCCCGGTCGCCCGTGGCGATGAGGCAGGTGTGGCCGGTGTTCTCGCAGGCGGCGGCCAGCGTCCCCAGAATATCGTCCGCCTCCCAGCCCTCGCAGGAGACGATGCGGTAGCCCAGGTCGGTCAGCAGCTCCTGCAAGACCGGCAGCTGCTGGGCCAGCTCGGGAGGCATGCCCTTGCGGTTGGCCTTGTAGCCGGCGTAGCGCTTGTGCCGGAAGGTGGGGGCTTTCCGGTCAAAGGCGATGGCCACCGCGTCGGGGGCGGTCTCATCCAGCAGCTTTTTGAGCATGGTGAGAAAGCCATAGATGCCGTTGGTGAAATCCCCGGCCTTGGTGGTGAGCAGCCGGATGCCATAGAAGGCCCGGTTCAGGATGCTGTTGCCGTCGAGCACAAGTAATTTCATGGATCATTCCTCCTGTGAAGCAGCGCAGTTTGCCGCGTACATGTCCTTTAACAGTCTGTCCAGATCGTCCAGGGTGCAGAGCTCACCGGCCCTCCGGCGAAAGTCCGCCGCGCCCCGCAGGCCCCGGGCATACCAGCCCACGTGCTTGCGGGCCTCCCGCATACCGCGTTCCTCGCCCTTGTATGCGCACAATAGCCCGATGTGCTGCCGGATGGTGAGCACCCGTTCGGCGATGCCCGGCCCGGGGAGGATGCGGCAGTCGTTGGTGAGGTAGGTGTTGATCTGCTGGAAGACCCAGGGATTGCCCAACGCCGCCCGGCCCACCATCACCAGGTCGCAGCCGGTCTGGTCCAGCATCAGGGCGGCCTCCATGGCGCCGGTCACGTCGCCGTTGCCGATGACGGGGATGCCCACGGCCTCTTTCACCTGCCGGATGACGGCCCAATCCGCCCTGCCCTGGTACATCTGGTCTCTCGTCCGCCCGTGGATGCACACCGCGTCGGCCCCGGCGGCTTCGCAGATCTTGGCCACCTCCACCGCGTTGACGTGCTGGGGATCCCACCCCGCCCGCAGCTTCACGGTGACGGGCACGTCCACGGCATCCTTCACCGCCGCCACGATGGCCCCGCACTTTTCCGGCTCCCGCAGCAGGGCGCTGCCCGCGCCGTTTCCGGCGATCTTGGGGACGGGGCAGCCCATGTTGATGTCGAAGCCGTCGGGCCCATAGGCCAACAGACGCTTCGCGGCGATGGCGAAGGTCTCGGGGGAATCCCCGAACAGCTGCAAAAACACCGGGCGCTTGTCCTGGGAGAGGTCGCACAGGGCGGCGGTGCGCCGGTCGCCGTACTCTACGGCCTTGGCGCTGATCATTTCCGACACGGCGTAGGCCGCGCCGTACCCCATGCAGATTTGCCGGTAGGCGGCGTCGGTGGCCCCGGCCATAGGAGCAAGAGCTACTTTTCCAATAATCTCAACTGTCCCAATCTTCAAATCGAAAGTCTCCTTTAAGTCTCCTTTATAGAGAGTTTATCAAAGAAAAATTAAGAAAGAAAAAATTTCTTTTTATAGGTGCTAAAGCAACTTTTCCTGTGATTTCAACCGTTCCAATCTTCAAATTGAAAGTCTCGTTTACTCTTTTACAGAGAGTTCATTTAAGAAAGAGTCAAAGAAAATAAAGAAAAGAAAAATTTCTTTTTTCAACTGTTCCAATCTTCAAGTTGGAAGTTCCCTTTGCTCCTCTACGGAGAGTTCATGTAAGAAAGAATCAAAGAAAAATAAAGAAAAGAAAAAGTTCTTTTTTCAACCGTCCTAATCTTCAAGTCGAAAGTCTCCTTTGCAGAGAGTTTATCAAAGAAAAATTAAGAAAGAAAAAATTCCTTTTTATAGGTGCCAGCGCTACTTTTCCAAAAATATCAACAGTTCCAATTTTCAAGTCGAAAGTCTCGTTTACTCCTTTACGGAGAATTCATTTAAGAAAGAATCAAAGAAAAATTAAGAAAAGAAATATTTCTTTTTTCCAGCGGCTCCTTTGCGGGGCGGGAAGCAAAGGCAAAATCCCTTCGCCACCCGGCACTTTATCTTCCAAAATATCCCTCCGCGAGCAGGCGTTCCAGCACACGGGCCTCCCGCTCAAACATCATCGGGTCGTAGGGACTGCGCGCCACATGGCGGTTTTTCCAAATCGCAGCGCCCGGTTCGATATGTTCTAAGGTATACGATTTTTCCGCTTCGCAGAGATAGAAAAAGGTATACCCGGCACTTTATCTTCCAAAATATCCCTCCGCGAGCAGGCGTTCCAGCACACGGGCCTCCCGCTCAAACATCATCGGGTCGTAGGGGTTGCGCGCCACGCGGCGGTTTTTCTTGATCGCCATATCGGGTTCCACATATTCCAAGGTATACGATTCTTCCGCCTCATACCCATCCAACTCCTGGGGACGAAGCCCATCGGCCGCTTCGCAGAGATAGTAAAAGTTATCCTGAATAAAGCACTCCGTTTTGTCCGCAGCGCTTCTTTGGATGCGATGCACATAGCCGTATTCCCGGACGGTGTCCGGATTGACCACCAAGCCCGCTTCCTCGCGGGTCTCCCGGATCATCGCCTCCACGGGGCTTTCGCCGTGCTCGATCCCGCCGCCCGGGAACTTGTAATAATCGTACTTCAAGCTGTGGATCATGGCCACTTTTTTATCTTTGATGATGACGCTCCGCGCCGAGTTCCGGACAAAGGAATGGGTGCACTGCGCGTAGTCCTTTTTGTCCATTTCAAATAGCAGCCGCATGGGAACCTCCGAATTCTCCCGCTCCATGTAGATCGCCTGCGGCGCTTCGCCCTCGGTGAGGAGATAATCCGGGTAGGGCTTCGCCACGAAGCCCAGCCGCCGATAGAGCGCGATGGCCTTTTCGTTCTGCGGGTTGGGATCGACCCACACCTTCTCCGCGCCCATGCGGAAAGCGGCCTCCATGGCGTGGGAGAGCCCCGCCGTCCCGATCCCACGGCCCCGGGCGAAGGGGAACAGCTTGATATCCAGCACGGCGCAGCGGTGCGCCGGGTCGATGCGGTAGAAGGATTCCCCGCAGTATCGCCCGTCCTCAAAGATGGAATAGTGATCGACCTGCGGCCGGCCGGCAGCGATCCGCTCTAGCCAAGTCTGCATCTCGGCCTCGGTGCGCATCAGCCCCTCGGGGAAGCCCACGAACCGCATCACTTCCCCGTCCGCCCACAGCCGCCGGACGTCATCAAGATCCGCAAAAGTCGTTTCGCGAATGGTCAGCATAGGTCACCTCGCAAGATTTATTTCAGCGCCTTGGAAAACACCATCTGGGAGCTTTCCCCAAACTGCAGCCCGGACGACCGGGTGTAGTCCTGCTCCTCCAGCGTCAGGCCGTAGGAGGGCAGGAATTCCTCCATGAAGTAATCCGCCTCGGGCAGCTTCATCTCCCGGATGGTCTGGGTGATGGTCTGCTCCGCCTTGGCGAAATCCCGGTTGCCGCTGCGGCGTTCCTCCACGCACTTGATCACCGCCGAGATGCGGTCCGCGGCCTTCACCAGGGGCTTGAGTTCCCCGTCCTTCTCGCCGGAAAGGGTCATCAATTCCAGATAGGGCCCCCGCAGCTCCTCGGGCAGCATGGACACCAGATGCTCCACCGCCCGATCCTCCACCTCGGCGTAGGCCCGGCGGATCTCCTCGGAATGGTACTTCACCGGCGTGGGCATGTCCCCGGTGATGATCTCCGTGGCGTCGTGGAGCACCGCCAGCATGGCGGCCCGTTCCGGGTCGTAGCTTTTGCCGAATTTCTGGTTGCCGATCACCGCCAGGGCGTGGGCCACCAGCGCCACCTCCAGGCTGTGCTCGCAGATGTTTTCGCTGCGGGTGTTGCGCATCAGGCCCCAGCGGTTGATGTATTTCATACGGGAAAGCATGGCAAAAAAGTGATACATACGGGCACCTCCGCGATTTCGATGAGCTTTTTGGGCGATTTTCCGGACGGCTTGCACACGCCCTCATTCTAGCACATTTTGCCCGGCTTGTCACCTGCTTTCCGCATTTCCCGGCCGGGGAGCGGAAAAAGCCTTTCCGGGACTGAGCGGTTGTGGCGACCCGCCCGCCTTGCCCGCCGCTGCGCGGCGGGTTTTCCCTGGCGGGAAAACCGCCCGGCTCCATACGGGGCCGGGCGGCAAGGCGGGCAAGGTGGGGGCTAGTGGCACCCGTGCTGCTTGCACAGATACTTGGCCGTGGGGTCGGTGGGGTCCCAGGTGTGCCAGCTGGGCAGCTTGATGCCCTCGGGCCTCGCCAGCGGCCCGCTGCTTTCACTGGTGGTGATGATCACCTTGGTCTTCAACGCGCAGTTGTCATAGATCCACTTGGCGTCGGCGCAGTTGAGCCGGATGCACCCCAGGGAGCGGGTCTCGCCCAGCAGGTTGAATTCCCCCAGCTCCAGATCGTTGTTGACCTTGGTGTAGTAGGGGACGGAGTGGAACAGATAGCTGCCCTGAATTTGGGTGCACCACTGGGCCCAGACGTACCCTTCCATCCGCAGCCAGCGGAAGCGGGCGGGGGTGTAGAAGGTGCCCACGGGGGTGGGGGAGCCGCAGGAGACCCGCATGGCCCGCACCGGCGTGTTGAAATTCCCGTTGCCGTCCTTGGCGAAGACGATGAGATAATTGGCGTTCTTGTAGACCTTGATCAGATAGGGCCCGCTGACCACGCCCAGCCCGGAGATGTCCTCCAGAAGCAGCCCGCCCTTATAGTAGCGGCGGTAGCCGTCCTTCATGGCAAAGCCGGTGACGGCTGCGCCGGTGCTTTCATCGAACCGATAGACTTTCCCGTCGATGGTCGTTTCGCCCCGGACGAATTTCCGGGTGGCAGCGTCCACATAGTACCGCCGGCCGTTGTCGGCGACCCACCGGGCGGCGGCAGGGGCGGTATCCCGGGTGTATTCGGTCCAGCTTTCGGTAGAGCCGCTGCGGGTATAGCTGTGGGCGGTGGCGGCCTCTAAAATCTCCCCATATGCCCAGTGGGTGGGGAACACGTCATAGAAATTTTTGGCGTCGGTTTTGGATTGGATGCCGCTGTCCGGCGTGCGGCCCAGGATGCGGTTGAGGATGGTGACCGCCTCGGCCCGGGTGATCTTCCGCTCCGGCCCGAAGGTGCCGTCGCCATAGCCGTTAATCCACCCCTTGCCCACGGCGTAGGCGATGGAGCCGCTGGCCCAGTGGGTGGCGGGCACGTCGGGGAAGGAGGATCTCTGCTCTTTGGCGGCGGTGTCGAAGGCGGCGGCGATGGTGACGAATTCCGCCCGGGTGATGCTTCGCCCGGGGCCGAAGGTGCCGTCGGTATAGCCGTTGATCACGCCCTGTCCCGCCAGCGCTTCCACGGCCTGGGTGAACCATTTGCCCGCCGCATCCGGGAAGGATTTTTTCGGCCCATCCTTCTTCTTCAGCACCGCGTAGAACATCTGGGCGGCCTCCGCCCGGGTGATGCTGCTCTCCGGCCGGAAGGTGCCGGCGGGGTAGCCGTTGACGAAGGGCGCGTGGGTCTCGGTCTCCAGCACGTCGGGGATGGTGCGGGGCCACCGGGCGGTGTAGACGGTATCGGCCTGCACGGGCAGGGCGGCGGGATCGACGGTCTCACCGGCGGCATTGATCCACACCCCGGCGATGCCCCATTTTTCGGGGATTTTCGGGATTCCTGCCGGGGCCGTGCCCGCCACGGTCTCCACCGATTCCGTGCCGAACTCTCCCAGATCGAAGGTCACCTTGACCCGCTGCGGCGTGGGCGTGGGGGTCGGCGTTGGCGTTGGCGTGGGGGTCGGCGCTTGTGATGGGGAAGCCTCCGGGCTGGCTTGGGGTTCCGTCTCCGCCATGGGCGCAGGAATGTCCTCCTCGGGCAACGGGGAAGCGCCCGGCTCGCCCGCTTCCGGCGCGGCGATGGGCTGGGGCTCCGTCTCCGCCATGGGCGCGGGGGTGTCTACCTCGGGCGACGGGGAAACGCCCGGCCCGCCTGTCTCCGGCGCGGCGATGGGCTGGGGCTCCGTCTCCGTTATGGGCGTGGGGGTATCCTCCTCGGGCGACGGGGAAACGCCCGGCCCGCCTGTCTCCGAAGAGGCGATGGGTTGGGGTTCTGTCTCCGCCATGGGCGCGGGGGCGTCAATCTCAGGCGATGGGGAAACGCCCGGCCCGCCTGTCTCCGAAGCGGCGATGGGCTGGGGCTCCTGCGCCCAGGCGGCAGGGGATGCGGCGCACAGCAGCGTCAGGCACAACAGCAGGGCAAGGGTCTTCTTCATGGGTCTTCTCCTTTTATCGGCTTATTTTCTGGGCGCACCGCCTGCTTTTTCTTGAAAGAAAAAGCAGCAAAAAGAACTTTGCTTGGCTTGATCGAACTTTTCCGGTATATCCCCCCCGCCGCAGGCGGGGGAATATAACACACCTCCAAAGAAAGATGGGCAAAAAGAACTTCACTTTGCTTGATCGAACTTTTCCGTTATATCCCCCGCCACAGGCGGGGGAATAGAACACCTCAAAAGAAAAGGTGGGCAAAAAGAACTTTGCTTGGCTTGATCGAACTTTTCCGGTATATCCCCCCGCCGTAGGCGGGGGGATATACCACAACTCCAAAGAAAGATGGGCAAAGAAAATTTACTTCTGATATATCGCACAAGTAATATTATAATAAAGGTATTGTTGAGGCGGGCCGACGGGCACCGCATAAATATTCATTTTTGGGGGAGGCGGTGCATAAAATTGTCCTCGGGAGGGCAACTTTTCCTGTTAGAAACCGCAAAAAAGCGGGGACTTCCTGTAAGAAACGACACAAAATGGAACTTTATGCAATCCGCGGCCACCGCCTCCCACAACACGCCGGGAATTTGTCCGGGTCATCCACGGGCTGACTCCCGCAGCTGGAAAAAAACGGTACCCTCAGTATAGCACAATCCGGCGGAAGAGAAAAGGTTTTTTTGGGGAGCGCGGCAAACTCCTCTTGTGGAAGGTCTTGCTATTTTTGGGCGGATACGGTAAAATGATCGGTGTGAGATATGCCGCCGGGAGTGCCCGGCGGGAAAGGGGCCGTAATACGATGAAATGGCTGATCGCGTCGGATATCCACGGCAGCGCGCCTGCCTGTGCGGCGGTGCTGGCCGCATTTGAACGGGAGCGGGCCGACCGCCTGCTGCTGTTGGGGGACTTGCTCTACCACGGGCCGCGCAACGATCTGCCCCAGGGCTACGATCCCAGGCAGGTGATCGAGCTGCTCAGCGGGTATCGGGAGAAGATCTTCTGCGTGCGGGGGAATTGCGAGGCAGAAGTGGACCAGATGGTGCTGCCCTTCCCGGTGCTGGCGGAGTACGCGCTGATCCCGCTGGGAAGTCGGATGATCTTCGCCACCCACGGCCACCTGTGGAACACCGCCAACCCGCCGCCCCTTTCGCCCGGGGATGTGCTGCTCCACGGGCACATCCATGTGCCGGCAAAGGAGCGCTTCGGGGAGAACTGGTACCTGAATCCCGGCTCGGCGGCGATCCCGAAAGAGAATAGCCCCCAAGGCTACATGACGCTGGCGGATGGGACGTTCCGGTGGAAAGATTTGGCCGGGCAGGAATACGACGCCCTGGATGGGGCGGAGATGTAAAGTCGAAACGATCAAACAGGGAGGACGACGATATGGAAAAGATCACCTTCAAGCCTTTGGCGGATTCGGACGCCCAGGTGGTGGGTTACCTGCACGAGCCGGTGTGGGAGATGGCGGTGCGCAGAGAGCAATTCCCGGCGGTGGTGGTGTGCCCCGGCGGCGCGTACGCCTTTGTGTCCCAGCGGGAGGCCGATCCTGTGGCCATGGAATTTTTGGCCCGCGGGTACAACGTGTTTGTGCTCACCTATTCCTGCGGGGAAAAAGCCCGGGATTTCCGGCCCCTCACCGAGCTCTCCGAGACGGTGCGGATCATCCGGGAGACGGCGGCCTGGCGGGTGGACCCGGAGCGCATCGCCGTGTGCGGATTCTCCGCCGGCGGGCACCTGGCGGGTTCCCTGGGCGTGCTGTGGGACGACCCGGAATTCCTGAAACACTATGACAACCGGGGCGGGGCAAATCGCCCCAACGCCATGCTGCTGTGCTACCCCGTGCTGCTGGCCGACGAATTTGCCCATGTGGAATCCATCGAGAACGTCAGCGGCTGCGCCCCCGGCACCCCGGGCTACGACTATTTCAGCCTGGAGCGCCACGTGGGCCCCAACACGCCGCCCACCTTCCTGTGGCACACCGCCAGCGACGAGGGCGTGCCGGTGGAGAACACTTTGAAATTTGCCCTTGCCCTGCGGGCGCAAAAGATCCCCTTCGAGGTGCACGTGTTCCCCCACGGCGGCCACGGGCTTTCCGTGTGCACCGAAGAAACCGGCTGCCGGGACGAGTATGTGCGGCGGTGGGTGCCGCTGGCCCTGGACTGGCTGGACGGGGTGTTCGATTATCAACTGTAAATGCCATTGAAATTCCGGACGTTCCGTGGTAGAATAGCTCCGGTACAAGTCCCGTCCATCAAAGGAGAATCGTGAAACATGAAATTAGGAATCGTAATAAATTGACGATTTCCTGTGTTCTCATGTAGTGGGTATAGATGTCAACAAAGCCCCATAATCAATAT
>CANRMX010000006.1 GCA_947631855.1 uncultured Clostridia bacterium
TAGGCTGCGCCGGTGATCGCTATGGCCGTCAGGGTCTTTCCGCAGCCCATCTCGAAGAGGAGGCCGAAGCCCTTATTTACCATGGCGCTCACCTGACCATCCAGTACGGCGCTGGTTTTCTGAAAAGTGAACCATCAGCAGTACCCCCCCGCACGTCTGAAGCCTATTGTGGTTATGGCGGTCCCTTTGCAGTTCATCTGCAGATCCACCGGCGCTTTGCATTCGAGGCACTGGAAGGGGACCGGCTCGTCGGTGTCTATGTTGGTCATGTACTTGAAGTGGGATCCGCATTTGCCGCAGTTCACGTGGGCGGGGATCAGGTCCTCCAGCGGGATGGCCTCTCCGCAGTTTTGGCACGTGTACTCTGTGATCGGCTGCTTTGCGCAGAAACCTCTGATCTCTCCGCACTCCGGGCATCTGATCAGCAGAAATCCCCGGTAGCCGTCCGGCCTCTCCGCCGCCCGGTTTGCGCCGGGCATCGACCACGTTTCCCTTTTTCCGAAGAGCCTTTCCGTCCGGCTGATCGGGGTCTGGGATTCTGGCTCGATTGTCTCGTGGAGGAAGTCGTTCATGCTGGCCTTTCGGATTCCGATCTTCTCAGCGTAGGCGTTCTCCGCCATGGCTCCGGCGCTTTCGGCCCAGCCGTCAAGCTGCAGGATCGTGTCCGCCGCCTCCAGCATGGCTATGCAGATCCTCATGTAGTCCCGCTGTTCCAGACCGAGGGGGAGCATGGCAGGGTTCAGGGGAATGTCCCCGGCTCTCTCGACGGTGGCGGCAGCGTATTCAAACTGCGCCTTGTAGGTGTCCTCATTCCCGGTAATCGGGCCGGAAATAAAAACTTTTCTCTTTGCTCTCATTCGCTCACAAATCCTTTCTGTCATTTTTGGGCCGGTCCGGCCCACTGTTCGGCCATCGCCGCCGCTATGCCGGGGAAGGTCTTACTGCGGATCTTCGGGTCCCGCTCTTTGCGGCCCTGAAAGCGCCGGTAGTTCCCATTGGCATCCTTGCACCCGCCGTTGACGTATGGGGTCACTCCCTCGGTGATCACGTTGGATGGCTGGAGGGGCGGCAGCCCTTTGAGCCACAGGCACGTCCGCTTTGTGTAGGGGTGGCCGTGTTGCCATGGCTGTATGGCCTGGGTGTAGGGCGGCAGTCCGATGATCTTCATCGGTGTCGGGTTCTCCACGCAAATGCGAGGGCAGTCCGCGTTGTAAAACCGCATGAAGAATTCCTTTGCCGCCATCGCTTTTGCGTATCGCTCCGGCTGGATCTCCCCGTTGACCCTCATCCGCACTGCCGAGGCGTTGGTCATGTAGGTGCAGGGTGGAAAGGCTATCAGCATATCCCACCGGCCTCTGATATGGTGCTGCCCCCCCCGCAATCCTCGAAGGAGCAGTCTCCATTGATCAGCGGGAGGGCATCTGCATGGATGTGCCATTCCGGGTGTCCCCCGGAGCAGGGTTCGATGTCGCAGCTGTAGGCTTCATGTCCGAGCCGCCGCATGGCGATGGCCACCGCCTGGCTTTCTTCACAGGCCACCAGGATCCTCATCGGGCCGACCCTCTGGCGGCTTCGCCGGTGGTCGCTCTGTACCCGTTGGTGTAGCCGTGATTGATGGCTTGAATGTCTCTCTCGGTGCGGAGGCCCTCCAGCCATATCTTTGCAAGGCTGCGGAGGTGTTCCGCGAGGCGCAGGGCCGTGGTGCAGATCACGACGGTCATGATCAGGGCCGTCCAGTTGAGGCTTGCCAAAAATTCCAGCATTTCTTTCACCACCCTCCGAGTTTCTTGCCGCACCAGTGGCAGTAGGTGTGCTTTGGCGGTACCCGGTGATTGCACTCCGGGCAGTGGTAGACCGAGTCTTTCTTGATCGGCCAGGCTTTGACCTCGTACTTGGTGTGCATCCGCTCGATCTGTTTTGCCTGTCGCCGGTAGTCCTCGATGATGTCCCGCGTTTCTTCCGCATCATTGATGCCCTCATCCTGCAGGGCGCTCAGAATGGAGATCGCGGCCTCCAGGGCGGTCACGTCAGCTTGCCAGATCGGGTCCGCATCTTTCTCTTTGGAGAAACTTTCGCTGTTGTCTTTGAGGCTGGATAATTGCTGGAGGATTTCGTCCATGCCCATGTGCATGGTGTTCATCCCCTCGGTGGGTCTTTCGCTCATGCTCTCACGCTCCTATCTATTTTCCGTCCGGCTCGATGAAGCCGAAGGTGATCATGGCCATGTTCGCCCCTCGTATCTGGTGCCGGTAAAGCGGCAGCTTTACGGGGTACTTGTACATGGGAACCGGCTCCGGGTTGACCCGCTCCCGGTCCACTGCATCCTGCACTCTGTGGAGGCTCTCTCTCCGGGCCTCGATGGCCGGGGGGAGTTTGACGATGCTCGACAGCTTATCCAGCAGCTCCAGGTCTGCGATGCCCTCCAGTTGGGAAAGCCTCTTGTTCCACTTCATTTTGTTCCAGCTTTTGATTACCGTGAATTGGACGTTGTCCGCCTCTTTGATCAGAAGGGTGTTGCCCTGCAGGGCCATCTTCATCGTTCGCTCACCTCCACCATGCCCATGAACATCCAGTAACTCTCTACGGTGTCTCTGCTGTAGTCGGTTTCGCAGATTCCGGCATCCCATAGGCCCTGCGCCCCGTTCAGGCCGGAATTGTAGGCGATGAACAGTTCGGCGGATCCGTATGTGCTTTCTGGGTCATCCGGGTTGATGTGCATTGCCAGCCAGTCTATGTAGTCGATGCCCACGGCCACGTTTTGTGCCGGGTCTGTCAGGTCGGTGATCCCCAGCTTTTCGATGCGGTCGTATTGCCAGCGGGTGTTGATCTGCATCAGTCCGATGCTCCGCCCGTTGTCGCCTACGGCCTCCGGGTTGAAGCCGGTTTCCTTTTCTGCGATGGCCATCACCATGCAGAAGATCCGCTGATCCTCGCCGCATATCTCCCAGATCTCGGTCTGTGTTTCCAGGTCCAGGGGGACGATCCCGTCCAGCAGAGCCGGTCCCTCCGGCTCCGGCTCCGGGGTCGGTTCCGGCGATGGTGCAGGGAGGGTCGCCGGTTCGCTGGTGGCTGTTCCGGGTTCCTTGCTCACCGTTGACTCCGAAGAGGCGAGGCTTGCCTCTGTGACCTCTGTGGGAGCCGGGCGAAAAACCACCCCCGCAGTAAATGCGGCCAGGGCGATGATCACCACCGTGATCACCTTGCCCTTTCTTCCGGGTGGTTTTTTGGGCCTCCGGGCAGTCGGCGCTATGCCGGTTGCCGGGGCGATGTTCAGTTCGTTTTTCATAGCGTCTTTAGTCCTTTCCGCAAAGGCGGCACATTGGCAGGGTGCCGCTTTCGCTCTTTACTCGATGTTTTCGCCCTCTCCGGGATCGTCGTTGTACTGGTATTCGATCTCGACCCGCTCCAGCGCAAATTCCAGAAGCTCGGTCGCTATGCTGGTAGCGCTCCGGCTGGTTTTGAGGGCGATCTCCTGCAACTGCTTATAGGTGGCGGGGCTGATCCGCACCAGACAGTTGCCGCAGGGTTTTTCTGCGCTCTTGATGATGCATTTGTCTTTCATGGTCTTTCCTCCATCTGTTGAATTTTGGGGCCGTCCCTTTACGGTCTGCTTTTCAGGCCGACCTCCTGCGGCTGACGGCCACGCCGCTTGAAGTTCTCTTGGATCCGGCGCTGGGCCAGCGTGGCGCTGTACCCCTGGCGCATATTGCGATCCAGTTTCCCGGTGTCCCCGCGCCGCAGCTCGTTATAAATCGTCGAGACATGGACGCCGACTGCGGCGGCAATGTCTGAAATCCTATCGCCTTTCAGGTAGAGCCGCTCCAGCTTTCGCCGGTCATCCAGTACCAAATACCTGTATTTGCCCATGTTTTCACCACCTTTCGCGGGTTCCAGGTAAAAAAATAAATGCGTCAGGAGGCTTTCGCATCCTTTCGCATTTATTATCGCAATTTTCACCCCGGCGGGAAACGGAAATTTTTCCTTGACTTTCGCCCGCTCCAATGCTATACTATTTAGGCCGCATGTGGAAGGCCGACGGGGGCAGTATGCCCATCCGGCGAAAAGCGGGCCCGGCCCCGCCTTGGCACAGCGAGACTATTGCAAAGGAAGATCAAAATGTTCGCAATCATCGAGACCGGCGGCAAGCAGTACAAGGTCCAGTTCGGCGACGAGATCTACGTCGAGAAGCTGGACGCCGCTGAGGGCCAGTCCGTGGAATTCCCCGTGGTCGCCCTGTTCGGCGACGACGGCGTGCAGGTGGGCGCTCCCTATGTGGAGGGCGCGAAAGTCACGGGCCGGGTGGTCAAATCCGGCAAGGCCAAGAAGATCACCGTGTTCACCTACAAAGCCAAGAAGAACGAAAAGCGCAAGATGGGCCATCGTCAGCCCTACACCAAGGTGCAGATCGAGGCCGTCAACGCCTAAAGCATGATCCGCATTGATTTCCTCACCCTGCCGGAGGGCGGCCTAGTGGGGGTTTCCATCCGGGGCCATGCCGGGTATGGCGAGGCGGGCGCGGACATCGTCTGCGCGGCTGTTTCCTCCGCCGCCTATCTGGTGGTCAACGCCATCACGGACGTTTTGCACGTGACTCCCATGACCCTGCGGGCCGATGAAGGCAACCTGTTCCTGCGGGTGATCCCCGCGGACGAGCCTGTTTGCAGGGATTTCCTCAATGGGCTCAAGCTGCACTTCACCCAGCTGGAAGAACAATATCCCGGTTTCCTGCGGGTGGGGTACACAGAAATATAACAAAAGGAGAGATTCTCATGCTGAAACTGAACATCCAGCTTTTCGCGCACAAGAAAGGTATGGGTTCCACCAAGAACGGCCGCGATTCCGAATCCAAGCGCCTGGGCGTCAAGCGCGCCGATGGGCAGTTCGTGCTGGCCGGCAATATTCTGGTCAAGCAGCGCGGCACCAAGATCCATCCCGGCAATAACGTGGGCCGGGGCTCCGACGACACCCTGTTCGCCCTCATCGACGGCAAGGTGAAGTTCGAGCGCATGGGCGCTACCCGCAAGAAGGTCAGCGTCTACGCCGAGCAGTAAACCGCTTCGGTATTAGGAAGATATGGCGGAGTAAGCAAACGCCTACGTAAGGAAAAGCTAATATTGCCAATCTGTCCCGGAGGCGGACATGCGCCGACTCCGGGACCCCTTGAGAGAAAACCGGCGAAGGCGGTGTCCATTAGGGCGCAAGCCAAGCCGGTTTTCGACGAAAAGGGGGACAAGCGTGTCGGCTGCGCCGAACGCTGGAAATGCGCTGCCTATGGCAACGCATTTCACGATGGGTTTAGCTGCTATCAAGGTAGGGCAGCTGCCGCAGCGATCGTGTTTGTCCCTCGAAAGCGTGTCGACGCGGGCGACACGCGCGGCTCCTGGGAGATTCCCCGGGAGCTTTTTTCTGCCCGCTCTGCCGCTGTACTTTTTCGCGGGAATGTGGTAGAATAAAGATGTATTCGGCACAGCCCGGGCCTTTGGATGGAGCGGGCAGTCAGCCCTGCAAAAAGTGGAGCGCCTGCGGGAAGGGAGTTCAATATGTTTATCGACGTTGCGAAGATCAAGATCAAGGCCGGGGACGGCGGGGACGGCGCTGTGGCGTTCCATCGGGAAAAGTACGTGGCCTCCGGCGGGCCCGACGGCGGGGACGGCGGCCGGGGCGGCAGCATCGTGTTCCAGGTGGACGACAACCTGTCCACGCTGGCGGATTTCCGCTATAAGCGCAAGTACGCGGCCCAGCGGGGCGAGAATGGGCGGGGCGGCCGCTGCGCCGGGAAAAGCGCCCCGGATCTGGTGATCCGGGTGCCCCGAGGCACGCTGGTGAAAGACGCGGAGACCGGGCGGCTGCTGGCCGACCTCTCCGACGACGAGCCCAAGGTGATCGCCAAAGGCGGTCGTGGCGGCTGGGGGAACACCCATTTTGCCACGCCGACCCGCCAGACGCCGCGCTTTGCCAAGCCCGGCACGCCGGGAGAGGAGCTGGAAGTCCAGCTGGAATTGAAGCTCCTGGCCGACGTGGGGCTGGTGGGCTTTCCCAACGTGGGCAAGTCCACGCTGGTATCGGTGGTCAGCGAGGCCAAGCCCAATATCGCCAATTACCACTTCACCACCCTGACCCCGGTGCTGGGGGTGGTGCGCATGGGGGAGGGCAGTTCCTTCGTCATGGCGGACATCCCGGGGCTCATCGAGGGCGCGTGGCAGGGCGTGGGGCTGGGGCACCAGTTCCTGCGCCATGTGGAGCGCTGTCGGCTGCTGGTCCATGTGGTGGATGTTTCCGGCAGCGAGGGCCGGGACCCTAGGGAGGATTTCCGCATCATCAACGAGGAGCTCAAGAAGTTTGATCCCGAGCTTGCCCGGCGGCCCATGCTGGTGGCGGGGAACAAATGCGACCTCACCGACGATGAGACCGTGGAGGATTTCCGCCGGTACGTGGAGGCCCAGGGCTACGACTTTTTCCCCATCATGGCGCCCATCCGGGAAGGGGTGGACGCCCTGCTCAACAAAATTCGGGAGCGGCTGGCCCAGCTGCCGCCTATCCTGCACTATGAGGCCGAGCCGGCGGCGCTGACGCCGGCGGAGGAGCTGCAGCGCGGGGCGGTGGAGATCACCGATCAGGACGGAGTGTACTTCGTAAAGGCCCCGTGGCTCTATAAGATCATGGGCACCGTTGACTTCGACGACAGCGAATCCCTGGGCTACTTCCAGCGGGTGCTCATCGAGACCGGAGTGATCGATGCCCTGCGGGAGGCCGGCTGTCAGGAGGGCGACACGGTGGATCTGTACGATCTGGAATTTGATTTCGTGGAGTAAGGAGGGCTTTTTCTGGAAAGGCTTTTAGCGGGGGAGTTCCCGCCCTTAAACGAGATGAGCCCGCAGGCACTGGCTTTTTTGGGGGACGCCGTCTACGGCCTCCTGGTGCGGGAGCGGCTGCTGCGGCAGGGCAATTCCAACGCCAGGCGCCTCCACGCCATGTCGGTGGATTGGGTGCGGTGCGAAGCCCAGGCGAGGGCGCTGCAGACCCTCTGGCCGCTGCTCACGGAGGAGGAGCAGGCGCTGGCCCATCGGGGCCGAAACGCCCATGTGGCCCACGCGCCCAGAAACGCCTCCGTGGAGGATTACCACGCGGCAACCGCTTTGGAGGCGCTGTTCGGCGCGCTGTACCTGGAGGGCAGGCTGGAGCGCCTCCGGGCACTTTTTGAGCGGATCGCCGACGAAAGGTAGCATACAGAGGATTTGGGACGTATCCTGAGAACAAAGAGAAAAGTCCAAGAGGGGTTGAGATTTGTGGGTGAAAAAGGAAAAAATCTCTTGCTGGACGCGCTTTTCCTGCTGGTGGGGTGCGCCATCTACGGGGTATCGGTGAGCGTGTTCACCGCGCCCAACAACATCGCGCCGGGCGGCGTCACAGGCGTTGCCACGCTGCTGAATTTCGTTTTCGGCACGCCCATCGGCATGATGACTTTTCTGATCAACATCCCCATCGTGATCTGGGCGGTGCTGGAGATCGGCTGCAAGCTGGTGGTGCGCAGCATGGCGGCGGTGGTGCTGTCCTCCGCCATGATCGACCTGTTCTCGTCGATCCTGCCGGTGTACCGCGGAGACATGGTGCTGGTGTCCCTGTTCGCGGGGCTCACCCAGGGGCTGGGGCTGGCGCTGACTTTCGTGCGGGGCGCCACCACCGGCGGCACCGATATGCTGGCCCGGCTGCTGGAGCGGCGGCTGCCCCACCTGTCCATGGGCAAGCTGATGCTGGCCCTGGACGGAATGATCGTGGCGGTGTCCGCGGTGGTATACCGCAGTCTGGATGCGGCCATGTACGCGTGCATCGTGATCTTCGTCTCCACCAAGCTCATCGATGCGGTGCTCTATGGCACGGATTCCGGCACGGGCCGGCTGTTTTTCGTCATGTCGCCCCATGTGCGGGAGATGGGCGACAGGATCATCCGGGAGATGGACCGCACGGTGACCTATCTGGATTCCCGGGGCGGATACTCCAATCAGCCCGGAGAGACCATGCTCTGCGTGGTGCGCCGATTTGAAGTCTATCACATCCAGACCATCATCCGCGCCGTGGACAAGGACGCCTTTGTCATCGTGGGCGAGGCGGGGGACATCACCGGCGAGGGCTTCCGCCCGGCCAAATCCGACGACAAGCCCTTGATGGAAGTGCTGCAGGGGCTTAGGAAAAAGGACGGCTCCGGCCAATAGGCGCGAAGCGTCCACAGACAAAAGCACAAAGAAAAGCCCGGCGGGCGATTCCCCACCGGGCCTTTCCCAGCCAGCGCTCAATACTGTTCGTTGTTCTGGTTGCGGGATTCCTGACTGTTCTTGCTGTTGTCGTAGTCGAACTCGCGGTTTTTGGAATTCTGAGAATGGTTCTGGGATTTATTCTGGCTCTTGTTCTGAGAACGGTTCTGAGAATTCTGATTGTTCTGGCTGTTCTTGCTGGTATTGTTCTGATTGTCGTTCATGCTTGATCGCTCCTTTCATGGTCTTATTGTGGGCCGCGGGCGGGCGATTATGCAAAAGACGATGCCCAAAATTTTCCATGGAGGAGGTGGGATCGTGGAACTGCCCGAAACCTTCCTGCGGCGGATGCAGGCGCTTTTGGGGGCGGAGTTTGGGGATTTCCTGGAATCCTACAGCCGCCCGGCGTACCAGGGCGTGCGCCTCAATCCCCTCAAGTGCGATTTGGATACCCTGCGGCGGGCTCTGCCCGTCCCGCTGATTTCCGCGCCCTTCTCGCCCTTCGGGTACTACGCGCCGGAGCTGCGCAAGCCCGGCAGCCTCTCTGCTCACCGGGCGGGGATGTTCTATTCCCAGGAGCCCTCTGCGGCGGCCCCGGTGACGGTCTTGGACCCCAAACCCGGCGAGCGGGTGCTGGATCTCTGCGCCGCGCCGGGCGGAAAGGCCACCCAGATCGCCGGGCTGATGCGTGGGGAAGGACTGCTCTGGGCCAACGAGGTGGTGCGGGAGCGGGCGAACGCCCTGCTGTCCAATCTGGAGCGGCTGGGGGTGCGCAACAGCGTGATCTCCTGCTGCCATCCCCAGCGGCTCTGCGAGGGGCTGCGGGGATATTTCGACCGGGTGCTGGTGGACGCGCCCTGTTCAGGCGAGGGGATGTTCCGCCGGGAGCCGGAGGGGATCGGGGAGTGGGCCCCGGAAAGTCCCGCCGCCTGCGCCCAGCGGCAGCGCAGGATCCTCGAGTCCGCGGCGCTGGCGGTGAGGGAGGGCGGCGTGCTGGTGTACTCTACCTGCACTTTCTCCCGGGAGGAAAACGAGGATGTGGTGGCAGCGTTTTTGCGGGAGCATCCCGAGTTTGAACCGCTGCCCATCAACGTGGAGTTCGGCCGCCCGGGCTTCGACGGCTTGTCCCGCCGGGTGCTGCCCATGGACGGCGGCGAGGGGCATTTTATGGCAAAGCTGCGCAGGATCGGGGAAAATCCCTGCCGGGTGCGCAGATTCGACCGCGCCTTGAACGAGAAGCAGTCCCGACCCGCCCGGGCGCTGTACGAGAGCCTGTTTGCCGATCCGCCCGATTTCCCGCTGGCCAGGGCGGGCAGCCGCCTGCTGGCCCTGCCGGGAGAACTGCCGGCCCTGGGGGGGCTGGGGGTGCTGCGGGCCGGTATGGAGCTGGGGGAGGAACGGGGGAACCGCATCGAACCGGCCCACGGACTGTTCATGAGCCGGCAGAAAGCCCAGTGCCGTCAGGCGTTGGATTTTTCCCCGGAGGACCCGGCGCTGGCCGCGTTTTTCCGTGGGGAGGAGATCGACTGCGCCGCCACGGGCTACACCGCCGTGTGCGTCTGCGGCGTGACGGCAGGCTTCGGCAAGGCAAGCGGCGGCAAGCTCAAGAACCGCTACCCAAAAGGGCTGCGCAGTCCATAAAAAACAAAACCACCCGTTTACCGGGTGGCTTCGTTTTTTATGGATAGACTTTACAGGATGATCTCCCCATCCACGGTGCCGGGCAGACCGGCGGCGTTGGATTCATCGGTATCCACGTGCATGGCCAGGGTGTAGCTGGGGCTGACGCGGCACACCACGTCGCCGAAGATCAGAGCGCGGTCGTTGTAGTCCACCTTGACAGAGACGATCTGCTTGTCCGTCACACCGGCGGCGGCGGCCTGCTCGGGATCGAAGTGGATGTGGCGCTTGGCGGCGATCACGCCCTTCTCCAGGGTGATCTCGCCCGCCGGCCCCTTCAGCACGCAGCCGGGGGTGCCTTCCAGGTCGCCGGACTCACGGATGGGCACGGTGACGCCCAGCTTGCGGGCGTCGGTGAGGGAGATCTCCACCTGGGTCTCCTTGCGGGTGGGCCCCAGGATGGACATGCTCATGGAGCCCTTGGGGCCCACGACCTCTACCTTCTCAACGCAGGCGAACTGCCCGGGCTGGGAAAGATCCTTCTTGTTGGTGAGCTGATAGCCGGCGCCGAACAGGGTCTCCAGATCCTTCTCGGAAACATGGACATGATGGGCGGAAGTTTCGACCATAACCTTCATAAAAAATTCCTCCTTTGGATTCGGTACGTCCTCTGCCCCTATTGTACTACGGATGGGAGAAAATTTCAACCGAAAATTGCCTTTCTTCCCCACTTGTGGTATGCTTATGTGAAAGCGGAGCATATTCCGCACCGTATAATCGGAATAATACACGCTGCCGCGCTCCGGCGCGAAGCGTCTGCACAGACAAAAAGGGGGATTCATCTATGACCGACAATTGGGAGGCCCTGCGGGAAGACTGCCTGCACTGCCGCAAATGCGGCCTCTGCGAGACCCGGCACAATGTGGTATTCGGCGTGGGGCCGCAGAACGCCCGGGTGATGCTGGTGGGGGAGGGCCCTGGCGAAAACGAAGATCTGCAGGGAGAGCCCTTTGTGGGCCGGGGCGGTCAGCTGCTGGATAAATATCTGGCGGCGGTGGACTTGAGCCGCGAGACCAATGTGTACATCGCCAACATCGTCAAGTGCCGCCCGCCCAAAAATCGGGATCCCCTGCCCGAGGAGCAGGACGCCTGCATCGGCTGGCTGCGCAACCAGTTTGCCCTGCTGCGGCCGAAGATCCTGGTCTGCCTGGGCCGGGTGGCAGCGATAAAACTCATCAAGCCGGACATCAAGATCACCAGGGAGCACGGGATCTTCTTTGAAAAGGGAAACGTGCTGATGATGGCTACCCTGCATCCCGCGGCCCTGCTGCGCAATCCCAACCAGAAGCCCGCCGCCCTGGAGGATTTTCTCAAGCTCCGGGCGAAGATCGATGAATTGGGACTGGATATTGCGAAAAGCCCAGCTGATTGAGATTCCCGGCGTGCTGGCTTTCTCCGTCTCCGTGCAAAGATCGGCGAGCTGGGATTAGAACTTGCAAATTAAGATTCCGCCTCGCCCTACGGGCGAGGGGAAGTTCCGGTGCGCTGGCTTTCTCTTTCTCCGTGCAACGGTCGATGGACTAGGGCTGGATATTGCGAAAAGCCCACTGATTGAGATTCCCGGCGTGCTGGCTTTCTCCGTCTCCGTGCAAAGATCGATGAGCTGGGGCTGGATATTGCCAAAAGTCCAACTGACTAAGATTCCCGGTGCGCTGTATTTCTCCGTCTCCGGGCAAAGATCGACGCGCTGGGGCTGGATATTGCGAAAAGTCCAGCTGATTGAGATTCCCGGCGTGCTGGATTTCTCCGTCTGCCGATCAACCGACGGTTGTGCCGAAATCACCTGCCGGTTCAGTGGAGCCCGCCGCGACTCAACGGCTGGTCGCTTTACAGGAGTGCGGCAAAACGGTATGCTTTTCTCATCCAAAAACAAGGAGGCTCTCACATGAAAGAACTGATGATCCTGGGGACGTTCCACTTTGAAAGCCAGGCGGACGCCGTACACCTGAGCGCCGCCCAACGGGAGCAGCTGGCCGTGCGGCGGGACGAGATCGGGCAGATTTCCGAGAAGCTGGCGGCATACCGCCCCACCAAGCTGTTTGTGGAGTGCGAAAAAACCCGCCAGGACGCGCTGGACAAGCGCTACCGGGCATACCTGACCGGCGGCTGCGATGCCCGAAACGACGAGGTGGCGCAGATCGGATTTCGGGTGGCCCGGCAGAACGGCATCACCCCCACCGCCATCGACTGGATGGAGCTGGGCGCCGCCACCCGGCCCTATGAGGAGATCGCGGAGCGGCTGGAGCAGGACGCGGCCCTGCATGGGGAGCTTGCGCCCTATGCCCGCTCCCCGGTGGACTTGGCGCGGCCGGTGTTGGAAAATCTACGGGTGCTCAATCAAAAGGAGTACGTGGACGGGCAGAAGGCGTTTTATGTAAACCTGGCGCGGCTGGGTATCGAAGAATATTTCGGCATGGGGTGGCTCATCTGGTGGTACCAGCGGAACCTCCACATCTTCGGGAACATCTCCGCCGAACTGGCGGAAGACGACCGGGGCATGCTGCTCATCGGCGCGGCCCACAAGGGCATTTTGGAGGAATTCTTCGCCGACAGCAAGACCGTATCTCTGGTCGATCCTCTGGATTATCTGGCCTGAGTGCGGGCCGCTATTGCTTCTTCTTCCTGCCGTGGAGGAGCTGATCCGCCACCACCAGCAGCGCCCCGGCCATCACCACCAGATAGTAGGTGAAGAACCGCCAGACCATCACCGCCGTGTAGAGGTCGTTGTGGACGAAATAATCCTGGAAAAAGGCCGAGAAGCCGATCTCCTGGGCGCCCGAGGCCCCGGGCATGGGCATGAAGGACACCGACACCTGCAACAGGCTCTGCACCGCCAGCACCTCAAAATAGTTGACGCTGCGGTAGCCGAAAGCCAGAAACACGAAGTAGATCACGCTCATCTGCAAGATGAACTGGGGCACCGAGAGCAGGATGCCCAGCAGCAGGCTGCCCCGCTTTTCCCGGAAATTGTCGGTGTAGCTGCCGAAATCCTTTTCAAATTGATCCACCGCCTCCAGCAGGTGAAAGCGTTCCAGGAACCGCAGCTTGCGCACCAGCCCTTTGGCGATCCGGCACAGGGTGCGCAGGATGGGCTTATAGAACAGGCTGGGGAAAAAGATGATGGAGCCGCCGTTGATCACCAGTCCCACCACGATAAAGGGGATCAGGGTGGGATTTTCCGCCCGCAGCCGGGGCAGCATGGCCAAAAAGGACACCAGCGAGCAGGTGAAAAACGCGCACTGGAAGCACACGAATTTCATGAACAGCACCGCAGTGGAGACGCCAACGGGCACCTTTTCCCGGCGCAGATAGGCCGCCTGCATGGGCTGGCCGCCGGTGGCGCTGGGGGTGATATAGGAATAGTACAGGCCGATGAGGGATATTTTCATGCAGGTGCCCAGGGAGAGCCGGATGCTCTGGCTGCGCATCAGCAGCCGGGTGATGCCCCCCTCGAAGAAGAAATAGGCCACGGTCACCGCCACGGCGATGATGAGAAACCCGGGCGTCAGGTGGGCGAAGGTGTGGATCACATGGCCGAATTCCCGATTGAACACGCCGAAAAGCACCATCGCCAGGATGGTGGCCAGAATATACAGCAGTCCCCAGGGGATCTTCCGTTTTTTCTTCGGGGATTCGTCCGTCTGCACAGGCAGGCTCCTTTCCATGGGGTGGATCGGCGGGCAGAAAGCGGGACTCAAATCCTGCTTGATTGCATTTTACCACGGGCCATGGGGGAATGTCAACGCAAAACGTACAATTGATTTTAGACAAAGGAGATAGATTTTATGCCATTTGATTCTATCATCCAGCCGGAACTGCTGCCGGTCTCCGCCACGCTGCGCCTGCGCAGGTATGACGCCTCCCGGGCGGAGGACCTGCAAAGGGCGCTGGATTGGTATGGGGACGAAGAGCTTGTCCGTCTGGTGGACGGCCCCGACGCCAAGCCCTATACGGACGTGCGGGGAATGTACGCGTATCTGGACCGCAAAGGGGAGGAGTACTGGATCGAGGAACTGGTGGACGGGGAATTCGTGCCCATCGGCGACGTGACCCTCTGCCGGGACGATCTGCCCATCGTCATCGGCCCAAAGGAGAAATGGGGCCGGCACATCGGTCGGCAAGTGGTACAGACGCTGGTGGAACGCGCCCGGGCACTGGGCTTAGACCATCTGGGGGTGGAGGAGATTTACGACTACAACCTGCGTTCTCAGAGGATGTTTGAGAGCCTGGGCTTTCAGGTGGTGGAAAAAACCGAGCAGGGCAAACGCTACCGGCTGGAACTGCCCTGATCCGGCCGCGCGAAGAGCTTGTCCACCCGGTGGACGGCCCCGACGCTAAGCCCTGTACGGATTCTCCTGTACGGTAAAGAAGCACAACAAACAAAACGGATATGGATGTTTAACGAGGTACCCAATGAGATTATTCGTTTCTTTCTCAGCAAGGAAAACCGGTAATTGCGCTCAGATCATTGATTTTATCAAGGAGCCGCAGGACAAGGTGATCTATTATATGGATTTGAACACCCATGGGTGCAGCAATTGCGGTTATGAGTGTTTCAAAACACAATGCAAATATCTGGGCGATGATGTTTATCGTCTTTACAGCAGTTTTGAGCGCTATGAAAAAGTCATTTTGCTTGTACCGATGTACTGCGGAAATCCTTCCTCCCTATATTTTGGCTTTAACGAAAGAAGCCAGGACTTTTTCATGCACCATGAAAAAGAATATTTATCCTTTGCGGAAAGACTTTTCATCATCGGCGTCTATGGAAGCGAGAAGGAATCCCCAGATTTTATAAGGTGTTTTGAAAAATGGTTTGAGGGGACTCCTTATCCACATCATGTCCTGGGAATCGAACGCCACTTGTATCAGCAGACAATGAAGGACAGCGTGCTCGATATTGAGCCGATTAAAAAGGCATTACAGGGGTTTATGCGATAAAAACAGGCTGATTGGGGAAGACCCGGCCGCACCCGCCCCCGCGCCCTTTGGGCGCGGGGGCGCCTCCCGTTCCGGGAGGCCGCGCGAGGAGCGCGCGGGTGCGGCCGGGGGCCCGATCCCACTACAACAGCTTCACCGTGAGCACCGCAAGCACCACCGCTGTCGCGTCTCCCAAAAGGGCAGCGGGCACCGTGTACCGCAGCCGTTTATAGCCCCGCGCCCCAAAGTACACCGCCACCGCGTAAAAGGTGGTTTCCGTGGAGGACGCCAGCACCGAGGCGATCTTCCCGGTTTCGCTGTCCGGGCCGAAGCGCTCCATCAGCGACAGGGTATAGGCCGAAGCGCCGCTGCCGGAGATGGGCCGCAAAAGCGCCAGGGGCAGCACCTCCGGAGAGATGCCCACCACCTCCGCCAGGGGCCGCGCCAGCGAACAGACGAGCTCCAGCAGCCCCGAGGCCCGCACCAACGTCACCGCCACGATCAGCCCGATCAGGGTGGGCAGCAGCCGCGCCGAGGTGGCGAGCCCCTCCTTTGCGCCCTCCAGAAAGGTATCGAACACGTCCACGCCCTTGACGAACCCAAACAGCACGATCGCCCCTACGATCACGGGCATGGCCGCCGCGCCCACCTGTGCCATCCTGTTTTCCTCCTCAGTTGATTCTCCGCCGCTCCGCCAGCTTGCAGAAGGCCACGCAGGTGAGCAGCGCCGCGCAGGAGGTGATCCAGATCTGGGGCAGGATGCCAAAAGGCTCCGCGCTGCCGCATGAAGCCCGCATGGCGGCCATGTTCACCGGCAGCAGCTGGATGGACGCGGTGTTGATCACCACGAACAGGATCATCCCTTTCGTCGGCGCGTCTCCGGGATTTTTCGCGGCCATGGCCTCCATCGCCGCCAGACCCAGCGGGGTGGCCGCGTTGCCCAGGCCCAGGAAATTGGCGGAAAGGTTCATGCAGATCTTCCCTTGAATTTCCCCATCTTCCTGGTATTCGGGGAACAGCCGGCCGATCACCGGCCCCAGCGCCGATGCGAACAGCCCGGTGAGGCCGCTCTTTTCGGCGATCTTCAAAAACCCCAGCCAGGCGCACATGCTGCCCAGCAGGGACATTGTCAATTCCACGGCGGTAGCCGCGCCCTCCAGTAGCGCGACGGAGAGGTCGGCGATCCGCCCTGTGGCCAGGGCGCAGAGCACGCTCAGGACGATCATACCGGCCCAGAGCACATTGAGCATTTTTCTCCCTCCGTTTCTCCATTCCCCTTGACTTTGCCGCCAAAAGAGGGTATCGTTATGGCAGACTCAATGCAGGAAAGGTGATACTATGCTGTTTGGCGAAAAGATTTTGGCCTATTGGGACGATATCCTGTCCGATTTGGGCAAGCTGGTGGCGGTGCCCTCGGTGGCGACTCCCACCCCGGGGCCCCATCCCTTTGGCGACGACTGCGCAAAGGCGCTGGATACCGTGCTGGCCATGGCAGAGGGCTATGGGCTCAAGACCAAAAATGTGGATTATTACGCGGGGCACGCCGAGTACGGCGAGGGCGAGGGCAACGCGGTGGTCATGGCCCATGTGGACGTGGTGCCCGCCGGCGAGGGCTGGGATACGGAGCCCTATCAACTGGTGATCGCCGACGGCCGGGCCTTTGGCCGGGGCGTGGCGGACGACAAGGGTGCGGCCATCGTGGCGCTGCACTGCCTGCGGGCCCTCAAGGATGCGGGCGTTCAGGGCAAGCGCAAGCTGCGGGTGATCTTCGGCTGCGGCGAGGAGATCGGCATGGCCGACATTCCCCACTATTTTGCCCAGGAGCAGCTGCCCGACATGGGCTTCACGCCCGATTCCAGCTACGGCATCTGCCACTGTGAAAAGGGCATCATCAATCTGCGCGTCACCGGCAGGAACGATTCCCCGGTCGTCAAGACTTTCTCCGCCGGTACCGTCTCCAACGCGGTGCCCGCCAAGGCCCTGTGTGAAATTCGCTGCACCGCCGCGGATCGGGAAAAGCTCCTGCGGGCCGCCGAGTCCGCCGCCATCGGATTTGAGATCACCCCCACCGAGGACGGCGCATCCATCCTCGCCAAGGGCAGAGCCTCCCACGCGGCGTTCCCTCAGAACGGCCAGAACGCAGCGGCCCATCTTGTCAAGCTCCTGGCCCAGGTCTTTGGCGCGGAATCTCTGGGGAGCTTCTTCGCCTTTGTCTTTGACAAGATCGGCCTGGCCACCGACGGCTCCAACATCGGCGTGCAGTGCGCGGATGAGTCCAGCGGGCCGCTCACCTTCAATCTGGGGCTGCTCTCTGCCGACGAAACTTCCTGCAGCCTGACGGTGGATATCCGCTATCCCGCCACCCTGCAGGGCGGGCCCATCAGCGAGACCATCCGGGCCGCCGCGGAGCAGTACGGCCTTACCTACACGCTGCTGTCCGACGCCGAGCCCCTCTATCTGCCCAAGGAGAGCCCGTTGATCTCCCTGCTGTCCGGCGCGTATCGGGACGTCACCGGGGAGGACTGCACGGTCTTCTCCATGGGCGGCGGCACCTATGCCCGGCAGATGCACGGCCGGGGCGTGGCCTTCGGGCCGGGCTTCCCGGGCGATGAGGACGGCCACGAGCACGACGTCAACGAGCGCATCCATCTGGATTCCCTCAAGCGCCACGCGGAGATCTGTTTGGAGGCCATGTACCGAATGCTCACCGCGGATTAAGCGTTCTTGTCAATTGTATGGGAGCCTCCGGCGGCTTATGCCTTGGCCCTCCACTGTGAACTCGTTTTGGTATTTTTTAGGGCACCCCCGATCTTCCTTGAAAGGCCATGTACCGCATACTCACTGCGAACTAAGTGTTCTTGTCAATTGTATGGATGCCTCCGGCGGGTTATGCCTTGGCCCTCCACTGTGAACTCGCTTTCGTATTTTTTAGGGCACCCCCGATGGGGGTGCCCTGATTTTCCTTGAAAGCCCGTACCGCATGCTCACTGCGGACTAAGCGCCTTGTCAATTGTATGGGAGCAGCGGGTTATGCGCCCGGAAGTCGGCAATCGCCAGTGGTGTGCCGGGCTTTCTCTTTGATCCCATAAAAAATGACCTCCCTGCAAAACAGGGAGGCCATTCATTTCTATGCTTACTGTTTCTCCACCAGAGCCTTGGTATCTCTGGCGATGACCAGTTCCTCATTGGTGGGAATGACGTACACGGCGATGGAGGAATCCTCCGTGGAGATCTTGCCCTCCTTGCCCAGCCGCATCTCCTGGTTGAGATCGGGATCGATCTTCAGGCCCATGTAGCCGAAGTATTCGCCCACGCCCTTCCGGTGGCGGGCCTGGTTCTCGCCCAGCCCGGCGGTAAACACGATGGCGTCGCAGCCGCCCATGGCGGTGATGTACCCGCTGATGATCTTGGCCACCTGGTACTGCAAGATCTGATGGGCCAGCTGCGCCCGGGGATTGCCCGAATCGGCGGCAGCGCTCACGTCCCGATCATCGGAGGAAACGCCGGAGAGGCCCAGCAGGCCGGATTTCTTGTTGAGCAGCTGATCCATCTCGCTGGGGCTCAGGTGCTCCTGCTCCATGATGAAGGTGACCACGGAGGGATCCAGAGAGCCGGAACGGGTGCCCATGATGAAGCCATCCAGCGGGGTCAGGCCCATGCTGGTGTCGATCACCTTGCCGTGATCCACGGCGGTGATGGAGGAACCGTTGCCCAGATGGCAGGTGACCAGCTTCAACTCCTCGATGGGCTTGCCCATCAGCTCGGCGCACCGGGCGCTCACATAGCGGTGAGAGGTGCCGTGGAAGCCGTAGCGGCGGACAGCGTACTTCTCGTAATACTCATAGGGTACGCCGAAGATGTACGCCTTGGGGGGCATGGTGGAGTGGAACGCGGTGTCGAACACCACCACTTCGGGCACGTCCTTGCCGAAGACCTCCTGGCAGGCGCGGATGCCCTGCACATGGGCCTTGTTGTGCAGCGGGGCCAGAGGGATCAGGCTCTCGATGCCCTCCACCACCTTGTCGTCCACCAGCACGGATTCGCTGAACAGCGACCCGCCCTGCACGATGCGGTGGCCCACGGCGGTGACTTCGTCCAGGCTCTTGATCACGCCGTATTCGCTGTCGATCAGGGCGTTCTTCACCTGGGTGAAGGCGGCGGTGTGGTCGGGCATGGCCACGTCCTCCTTGTGGAGCTCCCGGCCGTCGGCGGTCTTGTGGGTGAACAGACCGGAATCCATGCCGATGCGCTCGCAATTGCCCTTGCAGAGCATTTCCTCGGTGTCCATGTCGATGAGCTGATACTTCAGCGACGAGCTTCCGGCGTTGATGACAAGAATCTTCATAAAGCGATCATCCTTTCAAATATATCTGCGTCCGGGGTCGGCCCGGGATTTGCCACTTGTGCGCCGGGCTGGAATCGGTTACAATAGGAGCAGCACACGCCGCCCGGCGCCACAACGCCTATTGTAGTACATTTTGGGCGCAAATTCAAGGAGTTTGAAGGAAAATGCCTGAGAAAATCAAGATTTCCGCCGTGATCTGCGAATTGAATCCCCTCCACGGGGGCCACGCCCGGCTTTTTGCCCGGGCAAAGGAATCGCAAAACGCCCTGGTGTGCATCCTCAGCGGGAACTTCGTCCAGCGTGGGGACGCAGCGATTTTGGACAAGTGGGCCCGTACCCGGCTGGCGCTGGAGACCGGCGCGGACCTGGTGATCGAGCTGCCCCTGCCCTGGGCGTGCGCCGGGGCCGAGCGGTTTGCCTCTGGCGGCGTGGCGCTGGCGGAGGCGTTGGGCTGTGTGGATTCTCTGGTGTTCGGCTGCAAGACGGAGGATGCCGGGGCCCTCACCCGGATCGCGGCGGCCCTGCTTTCCCCGGAATATGCCGCCTGCCTTCGGGCTCTCCCGGAGACCGGCGACCCCTTTGCCAAGCGCCGGGAGCAGGCGCTGGGGCAGCTGCTGGGGGAGGAGATCGTGCCCATCCTGCGGGAACCCAACGCCATTTTGGGGATCGAATACATCAAGGCGCTGCGCAAAGGATCGTCCTCCATCCGGCCCGTACCCGTCCTCCGGCAGGGCGCGGGCCACGACCGCCCCGCCCGGCCCCATGAACTGCCCTCCTCCAGTGAGCTGCGGCAGGCGCTGCTGGCGGGCAGGGACGTGGCCGATATGGTGCCGGAAAGCACTGGGGCGTGCATCCGGCAGCTGCAAGCGGCCGGGGCGTTTCCTTGCTCGCTGGAATATCTGGAGCGTGCGATTTTATGTAAACTTCGCACCCTGCCTCTGGCCGATTTTGCCGCCCTCCCGGACGTGAGCGAGGGCCTGGAACACCGGCTGCTGGTCGCCGCCCGCCGGGCCGGCAGCTTGGAGGAATTCTACACCCTGGTGAAGTCCAAGCGCTACGCTCTGGCGCGGATTCGCCGGCTGGCCCTGTACGCTTTTTTGGATCTCCGCGCGCCCCTGCCGGAGCGGCCCCCGTATCTGCGGGTGCTGGGCATGAGCGCCATGGGGGAGGCGATCCTGCGGCAGGCCGCGCCCACGCTGCCCATCGTGGCCCGGCCCAAAGACTTGGAGAAGCTGGATGCCGCCGGGCAGGCGCTGTTTGCGCTGGAAGCCCGGGCAGACGATCTATATGCTCTTTCTTCTCCAAAAGCACAACCTTGCGGGCGGGACTACACAGAAAAGCTGATTCGGGTGTAAGAGGTTTCTTTTGAAAAAAAAGAAAAAATAAATTTTTCTTTTGGGCAATCAGATTTTCCCACGGGGTGCTCTATCCTCTTGACGATTTCCCGTTCTGTGATACAATGAAAGCAGAAACTTCTGGAGGTGCTTTTTATGGATTTCCTTTCTCTGGCCAAAGCGCGGTACTCCGTGCGCAAGCTGGCGGACCGGCCCGTGGAGCAGGAGAAGCTGGACAAAATCTTGGCCGCGGCGATGGCGGCGCCCACCGCCACCAACAGCCAGCCCATTAAGATTTGGGTGATGCAGAGCCCGGAGGCGCTGGAGAAGGTGCGGCAGACCAATTCTTTCCCGTTCGTGCAGGCGGCGCCGGTGGTGTTCGTCGTCGGCGGCGATCCGAAAACCGCCTGGAAGCGGCCCTTCGACGGCCACAGCTTCGCGGAGGTGGACGCCTCCATCGTGGCGACCCATATCATGCTGGCAGTGCAGGATCAGGGTCTGGGCACCACCTGGGTGGGGTATTTCGATCCCGATAAAATGAAGGCGCTTTTCCCGGAGATGGAGGGCTACGAATTAGTCGCGCTGTTCGCGGTGGGGTATCCCGCGGAGGATTCCGCGCCCTCCGAGCGGCACGCCCTTTCCAGGCCTGCGGACGAATTGATCCGCGTGCTGTGAGCAAAATCGACAGGAGGATGAAACAATGGACGATCAGGAGAAAATGCAGCAGTTTTTTGAGGAAATGAGCAAGCGGGACAAGGCCGACAAGGTGCAGCGGTACCGCAGGCTCAACAAGTTCGTGCGGCCGGGGCAGATCCTGTTTGTGGGCTCCAGCCTGATGGAGCAGTTCCCGGTCAACGAGCTTTTGATGGATCTGGGCCTGCCCTACTCCGTTTACAACCGTGGGATCGGCGGCTTCACCACCACGGAGCTGATGGAGGTGCTGGACGTCTGCGTCTACGATTTGAAGCCCGCCCACGTGTTCATCAATATCGGCACCAACGACCTCAACGGCCCCGACTACTCCTTTGAGGGCCTGATGGAGCGGTATGAGGCCATCCTCACCGCCATTCTGGAGCACCTGCCTGGGGTGAAGCTGCACCTGCTGGCCTACTATCCCATGAGCGAAAAGGTCATCGCGCAAAACCCCATGATGGCGGGGATCCTCCAGCACCGCAACAACGTGCGGGTGGCGGAGGCCAATGCCGGGGTCAAGGCGCTGGCGGAGAAGCTGGGCGCGGAATTCCTGGACTGCAATGCAGGCATCACGGACGATGAGGGCAACATGAAGCCGGAGTACACCATCGAGGGCATGCACATGTACGGCGACGGGTACTATCAGGTGCTGCAGGCCCTGCTGCCCACCTTGAAGAAAATCGCGGAAGCGTAAACCGGGCGCGGTCAACACAGAAGAACAGCTGTCCTCCGGCCTCAACACCCGGAGGATTTTTTTGCGGTCCGGCAATTTCCCGGGAAAAGTCCCACCATAAGGCGACAGGATTTGTGCAGGTTTTTTGCCCCCCCAGTTGACGGGGCAGATTTTACACGGTATAATTGACTATATGTATTTCGTGATCGGCGTTGAGACGTCCGGCCGTGCACAAAGAAGACCCGTGCCGGCCGGTGGAAAGGAGTGGGACGCTTGAAGCGGAGTGTTTTGATCCCGGCGCTTTGCGCCTGTTTGATTGCCCTGCCCGCCTGCGGGCTGCTGCCCAAGGAGGAGGAGCACCACACGGCCCCGGTGATCCAGACGACCCAGCAGGAGGAATATGAATTTGCCTATGTCCAGCGGGGCGATCTGGAGCAGACGGCCACCGTCAACTGTGTCTATCAGCCGGTGCAGACGGAGGCGCTGTCTTTCCCTGTGGGCGGCGTGGCCTACGACCAGGTGTATGTCAGCCTGGGCGACAAGGTGAAAAAAGGCCAATTGCTTGCCCAGCTGGAACTGAGCGGGGCGGACGAAGCCCTGGCCGACCGGGAACAGCGGCTTAAAGAGCTGGCGCTGGAGATGGACAATCTGGAGGAGAACCGGGGCTATGCCTTGGAGCGCACCGAGCTGCAATTGCAGGACGGCAGCTGGAGCAAGCTCCAGGAGGCGCTGGACAACGTGAACGCGGACTACGACCTGCAAAAGCAGGCGCTGGAGGACGAGCGGTACATCACCCAGCTGGAAAAAGAGGAATATGAGGCGGCCCTGAACGCCCGGCAGATTCGGGCGAACTTTGACGGCACCGTGACCACCCTCAAGAAAATGCCCCGCACGGAGACCAGCGTGGCCGGGTCGCCTGTGATCACCGTCTCCGACACGGACAACGCGGTGTTCATGGGCTCCACGCCGCTGTGGGATCATTTCCAGCAGGGACAGACGGTGGAGATCGACGTGCGCGGTACGGTCTATACCGCCACGGTGGTGACGGAGGAGGAGCTGGGCCTGCCCCCAGTGGAAAAGGAGCCGGGGAAAGCCGCCAAGCTGTACTTTAAGCCGAGCCAGCCCGTTGCCGCAGGCGGAGAGGCCGAAGCCGAGGGAGAAGGATCCGAGGAGAACGAGGCCGGGGAAGGTGAATCGCCCGAAAGCGAGGGCGGCACGGAAGCCGCAAGCACGGATGCGCTGACGGACAACAGTATGGTAAACGGCACCATCAAGCTGCTGCTGGATTCCCGCAAGGACGTGCTGCTGCTCCCCAGAAGTGCCCTGAGCACCGCCGGCGGAGAGACCGTGGTGTACTATGTGGATGAAAACGGGCTGCGCGCCTATAAGACCGTGGAGATCGGGCTGGAGAGCCACGAGATGGTAGAAGTGCTCTCCGGGGTCCAAGAAGGCGAAGCCGTGATCGTAGGCTAGGAGGCTGGAAGCATGAGGAACAGAATGAGACTGATCGCGTCGCTGCTGGCCCTGGTGTGCCTGGCCGGGTGTGGTGAGCAGGCCGCCACCGCCCCGGAGCTGGTAGAGCCGGTGGGCGTGCAGGCGGACATGGAGGCGGCCCACCGGGGCGAGCTGTACACCCTGGCCGGCTATTCTGGGGCGGTAGAGCCCTATGTGGAGGAGCTCTCCTTCCCGGTGCAGGGGCAGGTGGAAAGCACCCCCGGGTATTCCGGCAAGAAGGTGGAGCAGGGGGAGACCTTGATCCTGCTGGACAGCCGGGCGGAGCAGGAGCGTCTGGAGGCCCTGCAGGCGGAGATGGAATTCCAGGCCCAGGACAACGCCTACGCCGATTCTCTGGCGGAGCTGGAGATCGAGCGGCTGCGGGTGGAGCTGCGACAGCTGTGGTCCAGCGGCGCGGGATACACCGCCACGGCGCTGAAGGAACTGGAGATCGAGGAGAAGGAGGCCCTGCTGCGGCAGACCCAGGAGCTGCGGCAGATCGCCCTGGACAGCCAGCAGCAGGAGCTGGAAAAGCTGCAGACCGCCCTGGACAACATGAAGCTGACGGCGCCCTTTGCCGGGCGGGTGGTGGCCTGCACGGTGGAGGCGGGCAGCGGCGTGGCGCCCTATGCAGCGGTGGCGTATCTGGCCGACGACACCCGGCTGAGCCTTTCCTGCGAATATATGGACGCCGGCTTCCTGGCCTCTGCCCATGAGGTGTACGCCCAGATCGGCGGGGAAAGATTTGAGATCGTCCCGCGCCCGGTGGATCAGGAGGAATACACCGCCCGGATGCTGGCCGGGAAGGAAGTTCGGAGTTATTTCGATTTCGCCGACCCGGAGGCAGCCACGGCCCAGCTGGAAAGCGGGCAGTTCGCGGAGGTCTTCGTGGTGACGGGCTACATAGAGGACGCTTTGCTGGTGCCCATGGGGGCGGTGCTCACCGATTCCAAAGGGGCCTATGTGTACGTGGACAACAACGGCCAGCGGGAGCGCCGGGATGTGAAGACCGGCGGCAGGAACCAGCTCGAGGTGCAGATCGTGGAAGGGCTGGAGGAAGGAGAGGTCGTCTATGTCAAGGATTAAGCGCGGGCGGAGGATCGGAGCGCTTCTGGCGGCCCTGGCGGTGTGCTGCTATCTGGCCGCCCCGGGCGTCCGGGCCCAGGACGATCTGCTGCCTCCCGACGAAGTTGCGCCCCAGGAATACAACTACAAGACCGGCACGGTGGAACGCACCACCCTGGTCCGGGAGCAGCAGGGCAGAGGGACGATCTACTATCCCAAGCTCTATCAGGTGAAAAACGAGCAGGCCGGCGCCACGCTGGTGGAATACAAGGTTAAAGCCAGAGATCAGGTGAAGGCCGGGGACGTGCTGGCGGTGCTGTCCATCGAGGGCGTGGATATCCGGGTGCAGGAGGCCCAGCGGGCCGTGGAGCGCATCCAGCGGGAGACCGCCCAGGGCGTGGCCGAGCGGGAAGACCGCTTGGAGGACGCCCGGGAGACTTTGGCAGAGTCCAGCGGATACGGCTGGGAGCTGCAAAATATCGAAGTGCAGCGGCAGGAGACGGAGCTGGAACGGTATCGGACACAGCAGGCGTATGCCCTTTCCCTCCAGCAGAAGGAACTGGAAAAAGCCCAAAAGGCCCAGGCCGGCACGGAGCTGAAAGCCCCGGTAGACGGGGAGATCATTTCCGTGGCCTCCGATCTGCGCAGCGGAGATTCCGTGGATGCCGGCAAGGTGCTGGTGTATATGCACGCCCTGGACGTGGCGGTGATCACGGTGGACAACAGCTACCACACGCTGCGCTATAACATGGAGGTCACGGTGGACGATCCCCGGAGCATTCTCCGGGAGGGCCTTACCGGCCGGGTGGTGGCCACGGACGACATGGTGCCGGATGAGACCACGACCAGCAATGTGGCCCTGGTGGAGCTGGACGATCTCGAGGTCGCGGCGGAGATACCCGGCCTCTGCAACGCGACCGCCAACACGGCGTATCTGGAAAACGTGCTGATGGTCCCGTCCAACGCCATCACCCTGGAGGACGGCAGGACATACGTGACGAAGCTCAAGGACAATATGCTGCAAAAGCGCCGGGTGATCACGGGCATGAACACCAAGGACGGCACCTGGATCCTCCAGGGCGTTTCCGAAGGCGACGTGCTGGTGCTGGAGTAGGGGGTGCGGAGATGTTCCGATTTATCTATGAAAAGATGGTGAGCAAGCGCTGGATGGTGCTGGCGCTGCTCATCGGCAATATCCTGCTCACGGGCATCACCTGTTCCAACGCCATGTACGGGCAGGCGTCCCTCACCCGCACCCTCACCCGGAATCTGGAATCCTCCATGGAGATCACGGGGAAATATCCGGGCCTGGCGGGGTACAACATCAACGGCTCCTCCAAAAACCGGGATCTGATCTTCAAATCGGAGGCTTTGGCCGAAAAGGTGCCCGATGCCTTTGGCCTGCCCCTCATCGAGCAGGTGAACCACTACACCGCCCTCTCCGGCGATCTGGAGCGGGAAGTGGAGCGTTCCACCAGCCTGCGGGAAGTCACTCTGGGCACGCTTTCCGATTTCAAGTCCCACGCGGAGATCGTTTCGGGGGAGATGTACGCCGACACGCTGAGCGAGGACGGCACGGTGGACGTGCTGGTGAGCGAGAACGGCCTGGTCAACATGAACCTGGTGCTGGGGGAGAAGCTCATCTTCCCCGAGCTGGTGCTGGAAAGCGGCAAGCCCCTCAGCGCCCGCATCTGCGGCGTCTTCCGCAACAACGCCGAGGCGGACCCCTATTGGGTGCGCACCCCGGACAGCTTCATCAAGGAAGTGCTGATGTCCGAGGAGGTCTTCAAAGAGCTGTTTTTGACGGAAGGCGGATTGGAGGCCAGCCTCAGCGGCCAGTTCTCTGCCCTGATGGACTACACCGCCATGCGGGGCGATATGGCCGCCCGGATGCTGGAGATCGCCAAAGACCTGCGGGCCACGGGGGA
Source organism: uncultured Clostridia bacterium (assembly GCA_947631855.1). Classification (GTDB taxonomy): domain Bacteria; phylum Bacillota; class Clostridia; order Oscillospirales; family Acutalibacteraceae; genus Acutalibacter. Next base: position 26,382 of record CANRMX010000006.1, read on the forward strand.
GAACGCCATCGTCTTTAAAGAGAATTTCTCCACGGTGCTCACGGAATTCCTCCCCACGGAGAAAAAAGTGAACGTGACGCTGTGGGTGCTGCAAGTGCCGGTGTTCGTGCTGCTGGCGGCGTTCATCTTCATGGTGTCCCGGCAGATGCTGGACATGGAGCAGAATGAGATCGCCGTCATCAAGAGCCGCGGCGCTTCCCGTGGGCAGATCCTGATGATCTACCTGCTCCAAAGCCTGATCGTGGCGGCGGTCTCCCTGGTGCTGGGCGTACCGCTGGGCATCTTCCTGATGCAGGTGCTGGGCTCGGCCAATGCCTTTATGGAGTTCGTGCAGCGGTCGGCCCTGCCGGTGTTCCTTTCCGGTCAGGTGATCCTGTTCACTCTGGCGGCGGCGCTGCTGTCGGTGGCGGCCATGGTGCTGCCGGTGATCCGCCATTCCAAGGTGACCATCGTGAACCACAAGCAGAAGAAACACCGCAAAAGCGACGCGCCCTTCTGGAAGAAGATCTTTTTGGACGTGGTGCTGCTGGGCGTTTCCATCTATGGACTGTATACCTACAACGGCCAGCGGGATCAGCTTGCTCAGCGGGTGCAGGACGGGGCTTCGCTGGATCCCCTGCTGTATATCAGCTCGTCTCTGTTCATGATCGGCGCGGGGCTTTTCGCCCTGCGGATCATCCCGGCCATCTCCTATCTGGTGTTCCGGCTGTTCCGCAAGCATTGGAGCCCGGCGCTCTATGCGGCGCTGCTGCGGGTGATCCGCACCCGCCACAGTCAGGGCTTCATCATGGTGTTCCTGGTGCTCACCATTTCGCTGGGCATCTTCAACGCCCAGGCGGCCCGCACCATCAATTCCAACGAGGAGGAGAATATCGCCTACAGCGTGGGTGCAGACCTGGTGTTGCAGGAGCGCTGGAACAGCAATCGAGAGCAGGTGGTGAAAGCCAAGGCTGCCAATCCGAATTCCACCATGGAGATCGTGTATGAGGAGCCGGATTACGGCGTCTACACCACCATGGAGGGGGTAAAGAGCTGCACCAAGGTGTTCGTCAGCCGCACGGCCACCACCTCCGTGGGGGGCACCACCATCTCCAATGTGCGCCTGATGGGCATCCACACCAAGACCTTCGGCGAGACCGCCTGGTTCAAGGACGGCTTACTGCCCCATCACTTCTACGATTACCTCAACGCCATGGCGTCCAATCCCCGGGCGGTGCTGCTGTCCAGCAATTTCCGGGATAACTTCGGCTGCAAGCTGGGCGACCCCATCTCCTACAACGACTCCGAGGGGCACCTCATGCGGGGGATCATCTACGGCTTTGTGGATTACTGGCCCACCTTCTCGCCCAAGGGCTACAAGCGGGTCTCCGACGGCACATACAGCCAGGTGGACAACTACCTGATCGTGGCCAACCTGGCCCAGCTGCAGGCCAACTGGGGCGTCATGCCCTATCAGGTGTGGATCGATGCGGAGGATTCCACCTCCTTCATCTACGACTACGCGGAGGAGAACGGGCTGTACTACTCCACCTTCGAGGACGCCTCGGCGGAGATCGTGGAGCTGAAAAACGACCCGGTGTTCCAGGGCACCAACGGCATCCTCACCGTGGGATTCATCGTGGTGCTGCTGCTGTGCGCGGTGGGCTTTTTGATCTACTGGATCTTGTCCATCCAGTCCCGGGCGCTGCAATTCGGCATCTTCCGGGCCATGGGCATGTCCATGGGGGAGATCGTCACCATGCTGGTGGGGGAGCAGATCTTTATTTCGGCCACGTCCATCGCCACCGGCGTGCTGGTGGGCGTGCTGACCTCGAAGCTCTATATGCCCTTCATCCAGATGGCCTACGCCGCCTACGATTCTGCGCTGCCCCTGCGGGTGGTGACCGACCCGTCGGACATGATCCGGCTGGCGGTGGTGATCGGCCTGATGGTGATCGTGTGCATGGGTATTTTGGGCTGGCTCATTTCCAAGATGAAGATCGCGCAGGTGCTCAAGCTGGGGGAGGATTGACCGTATGGAATGTATGATTCACGCGCAAGGCATCAAAAGGAGCTTTAAGACCAGCGACGGAGAATTCTGGGCGCTGAAGGGGATCGATCTGGAGGCGCCCAAGGGAGCGCTGACCATCCTCAAGGGGCGCTCGGGCTCCGGCAAGACCACGCTGCTCAACATCCTGGGCGCGCTGGATATGCCCACCGAGGGCAGCGTGCTCTACGAGGACGAGGACGTCACCCAGATGGACGAGCGGGCCCGCACGCTGTTCCGGCGGACGCAGATCGGCTTCGTGTTCCAGTCGGTGGCGCTGATCCCCATGATGACCGCTTTTGAAAATGTGGAATACGCCCTGCGGCTCACCCGTTTCACCGGCGACCGCACGGCCCGCGCCATGGAGTGCCTGAAGCTGGTGGGTCTCACCCAGCGGGTGCACCATCTGCCCCAGGAGCTTTCCGGCGGCGAACAGCAGCGGGTGGCCATTGCCCGGGCCATCGCCCACAGGCCCCGGGTCATCTTTGCCGACGAGCCCACCGGCGAGCTGGACACCAACACCGGCCTGCAGGTGGTGAAAATCTTCAAGGATTTGACCCAGGCGGAGGGCGTGACCATCGTGATGACCACCCACGACACCGGCCTGATGGAGATCGGCGATGTTGCCTACGAATTGGAGGATGGTGAGATAGTCCATGGCGAATGAAGTGATGATCGAATGCGAGAACCTGGTGAAAATTTACAAGACGGAGGACATCGAAGTCCTGGCGCTGCAGGGGCTGGAAGTGACCATCGAAAAGGGCGAGCTGATGGCCGTCATCGGCAACAGCGGCTCGGGCAAATCCACCTTCCTCAATATGCTGGGCGGCCTGGATCGGCCCTCTGCCGGGCGGCTGATCGTGGACGGCAAAGACCTGTTCAAGCTGAACGAAAAGGAACTGGTGGAATACAAGCGGAACACCGTGGGCTTTGTCTGGCAGAACAACGCCCGCAACCTGCTGCCCTATCTTACGGCATGGCAGAACGTGCAGATGCCCATGCTGTTCGGCACCGTGGAGAACAAAAAGGAGCGCGCCCTGGAGCTGCTGGACATGGTGGGCCTGAGCCACCGCAAAAACAACCGGCTGAGCCAGCTGTCCGGCGGCGAGCAGCAGCGCATCGCCATTGCCATCGCTTTGGCCAACGATCCCAAGCTGCTGCTGGCAGATGAGCCCACCGGCTCGGTGGACGCCAAGACCGGCGCGTATATTCTGGATATGTTCCGGGACATCAACCGCAACACGGGGATCACCATTGTGATCGTCACCCACGACCGGCTGCTGGCCAAAAAGGTGAGCCGGGTGGTGTCCATCCGGGATGGGAAGATCAGCTCGGAGCGGGTGATGAAGCAGAGCTATCTGGACAGGATGCAGGACATCACGGCGTTTACGGAGGAAAAGGAAGTCCAGGACGAGTATGTGGTGCTGGATCGTGCCGGACGGGTGCAGATTCCCCGGGAGATGCTGGAGCAGCTCCATGTTCCGGGCAACCGGGTGCGCATGGAGATGAAGGACGGCAGGATCGTCATCGAGGCCCCGCCCAAAACGGAAAAGCAGCCGGAGGCATAGCCCGGAATAAAAAGCACAAAACAACACCGCCGGGCCCGAAAACCCTGACGGTGTTTTGTGTTTTTCTCCAATCCCATTATAGCACATCCCACAAGGCATTTCAAGACTTGTTCTGCGCCGCTTCCCGTGGTATCATACTGGTACCATGCAGAAAGGAGGCGTGCCTATGGATTCGGAAGTTGATCGGGAGGAGCAGGCACATCTGGCCCGAATTTTGGAGATCATCCGGGGCAATCTGGAAAAGCTGTGCGGGCAGCGGCAGCCGCTGAAAGGAGACGTCCTTGCCGCACGAAAAGAGATGTGGAACGACGGCCCTCATATAGTCCGGAGCTTTGACGACGTGATCGAGCTGAACGATGCCGATCGGGAGGTGGCGGACCGGGAAAGGCAGTTTGACCAAAACGAACGGGAGATCGCCCGGCTGGGCAGGATGGAACAGTCGCCCTACTTTGCCCGGCTGGATTTTGAAAACGCCGGCGGCGGAGGCCAAAGGAAGGTGTACATCGGGGCATATAGCCTGCGGGACGGGGCCTCGGGCCGGGTGGTCGTGGTGGATTGGCGCGCGCCGGTGGCCTCCATGTTTTATGATTTCGACCTGGGCCCCTGCTTTTTTGAAGCGGCGGGGGCCCGCAGGGCAGTCAACATCACCTTGAAGCGGCAGTTCAAGATCGAGGGCGGCCAGTTGCAGCTGCTGTACGACACGGATTCTGCCATGTACGACGAGATTTTAGGTCAGGTGCTTTCCGGCAGCACCGACCGCCGGCTGCGGGTGATCGTCAGCAGCATCCAGAAGGAACAGAACGCCGCCATCCGCAGCGACCCGGGGCGCTCCTGCCTGATCTACGGCCTGGCGGGCAGCGGCAAGACCAGCGTGGGGATGCACCGGCTGGCCTACCTGCTCTACCACGACCGGGAAAAGCTGGGGAGCGAGAATCTGCTGATCCTCTCCAACAACCGCCTGTTCGGCGCCTATATCGCCGCGATCCTGCCGGAGCTGGGCGAGAGCCCGGCGCAGCAGCTGACCTTCGGCGAGCTGCTGCAAACCTCCCTTGGGAATCGTTACGAGGCGGAGGGGTATTACGAGCAGCTGCGGGCGCTGGAGGCAGCGCCAGATTCCCAGCGGGCGCGGGGACTTCAAATCAAGTATGCGCCGGAGTTTTTGCGGGCCTGCATCGACCACTTTCTGGCGTTCCCTTTCCGCGCCCCGGAGCTTCGCTACCGTGGAGAGGTCGTCCTATCCCAGGAGTTGCTGCGGGAAAAATGGCAAAAGCTGCGGTTTTCCTCCTTCAAGGCCGCCCGGGCGATGTTCGAGCAATTGATGCGGGAAACGGTGGAGGGCTTTTTCCATCGGAACCAGGAGCGCGTGCGGGCGGACCTGGCGGCCAGCCGGGAGGGGTATCTCTCCGACCGGGAGGTGGATTTCCTCTACCGCAAGCTGCGCAAACGGTACGTGACCGCCGCGCTGGAGGAGGCGGTGCGGATCAACCGCATCGACCCGGCCCTGCAATTGATGGATTTGTTGTGGGCGTATCTGGAGAAGACCGGCGGCGACACCCGGATAGCTGTGACGCTGCGCCATGCGCTGGAGGGGAAGAAGCTGCTTTTTGAAGACGCGCTGCTGTACCTCTTTGTCCGGGTGCTAATGGGGGAGACCCACCCGGTGGAGAAGGTGCGCCATGTGGTGGTGGACGAATCTCAGGACTGCAGCCCGGTGCAGCTGTACATCATGCAATATCTGTACCCCAAAAGCAGCTTCACTCTGCTGGCGGATATCCATCAGGCGGTGGAGCCCCTCACCACCGTGGGAGACTACGGCCTTTATGAGCAGGTGTTTGGCGGCGGGCTGCTCAAAATCCGCCTGAGCAGGTGCTACCGCTCCTCCAGCGAGATCAACGCTCTGGCCTTCCGCCTGCTGGAGGAACGGGAACCCAACATCCGGGAGGAATACGACTGCTTCCACCGGCCGGTGAAAAAGCCCCGGTATATCGTGGGCCCCGATCCCCTGCGCTCTATCGGGCAGGTGTTGGAGACGCTGGGACGGTACAAGTCCGTGGCGGTGATCACCAAAGACGAAGCGGACGCCGCGGCGGTGGGAGATGCCCTGGGGGACTTCCCCGACGTGCAGGTGATCCTGTCGCCGGACGGAGAACTGCAAAGCCGGGTGACGGTCCTGCCGCTGCTGCTGGCCAAAGGGCTGGAATTCGATGGGGTGATTTCGCTGAACTTCTTCACTGCCTATCAGGGCGATGCCCGGCTGCACCGCAAGGTGTATCTGGGCTGCACCCGTGCGCTGCATGAACTGGTCTTTCTGGAGCGCACTTTGCCCGCAGCGGCGAAGGACTTCCTGCCCTACATGGCGCTGGAGGCGCAGGGATCAAGCGGCGCGGACTGCCAAAACACTTGACAATCCGGCTGGAAGGGCGTAGAATCGACCCAAAAGGAGGGAGCCCCATGGCAAAATTGGAGTGTACCGTCGGCGGCCAGTTCGACGAGGTTTTGCACAGGATCGAGAACGGCATCATGAGCGGCAGCGTATCCGCCAGCCTGGAGGATTCCAGCGATTTTCACGGCGGCGGTGCCCGGTGCAGCGTGCGGGTGTTCGAGCGCTACAGCTGGGCAGGCGGCAACCGCGTGAGCATGACCGTCACCCTGTTCCAGTGCGCGGGCGGGCCGGTGCAGCTTTCGGCGATCACGGCGGGCGGCAGTCAGGCGGTGTTTTTCAAGGTCAACACTTTCGGCGAGGAGGCTTTTCTGGATAAGCTCCGGGAATGCCTGTAAACCGTCCCACAAATGAAATGACCCTCCGGGTGCGTCCCGGAGGGTTTTCGTATGTTTGTCAGATCTCCCTGAGCACCCACTGAAGGCCGTTGGTGAAGAGCCGCATGAACATGGGGTGCTGCCACACCGACAGAATGTGCCCCGGCGACAGGGCGCAGATGCGGCCTTTGTCCACCTCCCGGGTGTACCCGGCGGGCTGCACGCCGCCGGACGTCGAGCTGCTCTGGAGGAACACTTTGGCGTCCTCTGCCAGCACTTTAAGCTGATAGTGCTCGTCCCGCACGGTAAAATCCTCCACGCCAGCCGCCACCGGGTGGGCGGGGTCCGTCACATGGAGCCCAACGTCGCACCGGGGCGGGTGGCCGAAGAAATCAAACCCGATGAGATCGTTATAGGCGGGCACTCCGTAATTCATGAAGGCCAGTCCCGCGTGGACGGCAAAAAATCCGCCGCCTGCCCGGATGTAGCTTTCCAATTCCGCCGGCCCCACCTCGGTGACGCCCGGCTCGAACCAGGGGGCCGTGTTGGCAGCGTTGATGGAATTGCCCTTGCAGCAGACCACGGCGGGGTATTCCGCCAGCAGCGCCGGCGTGAGGCAGTCCTTGGCGTCCTGCATCAGGTCGAATGCAAAGCGGTCGTCCTGCCGGGCGGCCAGTCCCCGGCGGATCACCTCGGCGGGGTGCCAGTTGTCGTCGCAGATCACAAGGATTTTTTGCATGGGTCTCCCTCCTGTTTTCCTGTGGATTTGATTCCATCATACCCAAAGACAGGGGTTTTGTCAAACGGTTTCTGCAATCGATCTTCCCGAGGAAGCCTTTTGTTATTTCCGTGATTCTTGCCAATCCCGCAGTTTCTTGTCTGCCCACAGCACCGCCAGCGCCGAGAAGACACCCAAAAGCGCTCCTGCCAAAGCGCTTTAGTGAGGATAATTGTGCTCCCCCGCAGCGCGGGGGAGCACAGAAAAAGATATTTACTTTTTCCTCAATTGCAAGGCCCGCAATTTCTTGCCTACCCACAGCACCGCCAGCGCGGAGAGCGTGCCCAAAAGAGCCGACTGCCAATGCGCTTTAGTGAGGATAACTGTGCTCTCCCGCAGCGCGGGGGAGCACAAAAAAGATTGTTATTTTTTTCTCAATTGCAAGGCCCGCAGTTTCTTGTCTGCCCACAGCACTGCCAGCGCCGAGAGAGTACCCAACAATCCGCCTGCCAAAACGTCCGTGGGGTAATGCACGAACAAAAAGATGCGGGAGAACGCGATGAGCAGTGCGAAAACCCACGCGGCCCCCACTATCGCCCAGTGGTACCACCCGGGCTGATCTCTGCGGGCGGTGAGCACCGTCGCCGCGGCGAAGGAGGCGCAGGTGTGCCCCGAAGGAAAGGAAAAGCCGGAGGGGGGCGGGATCATCAGCTCGTAGAGGCCGGGATAGGCGGCAAAGGGCCTTGGGCGGCAGACCAGGTTTTTGATCGCCACCTCGCCCAGCAGGAACCCCACCGCCATGGCGCACAGCATGAGGGCGCTGCTGCGCCGGGTGGATTTGAACAACAGCAATAGCAGGGCGACGGCGAACCACAGCAGGCCGCCTTCACCCAAATTGGTGAAGATGGGGAAGATCTGATCGGTGACCGGGTTGTGCAAATAAGTCTGAACAAAGGTGAGGATTCCCCCGTCAAAAGGGTTTAGACCGGGCATGGCGTCGCATCCTTTCGCGTCAGTTTGAGAAGGGGACGATCGGGCCAGTGGGGAGCCCGATGAAGTAGGCCATCAGCAGGTGCAATCCAAAGCATACCACCAGCAGGGCGATCTCCGAGGCGAAGAAAAGAATAAACAGCGGGCGGCCCTTGAATACAAAGGCCATGGCCGAGAGGGTAAATGCAATGAGGGTGAAATGGATGCACTCGATGGCCGTATTGAAGACGACGGAGAATCGATCCTTCATGGGATGACCTCCTGCCGAAATCAAAGGATATATTGATTCTACCACCGGGCGGGCGGAAAGTCAACGCTTCGCGCATATGGGAAAAGGCCCGCGCATAAGTTTTTCGTAAAAGCGTGAGCGGAGGGAGCCCATGGAGTATCATCATACAGGCTGGCGGGAGGCCGCGGAGCAATTGGGCGCGGACGTCCAAAGGGGGTTGACCGCCCAGGAGGCCCGGAAGCGGCTGGCCCGGTACGGCAGGAACGAGATTCGGGAGCAGGGCGGCCCCACCCTGGCGGGGCGGTTTTTGGGGCAGTTTAAGGATCTGATGGTGGCCATCCTGCTGCTGTCGGCGGCGGTGTCCTTTCTGGTGTCGAAGCTGCGGGGGGACGGGGAATACATCGACTCCATCATCATCTTGGCCATCGTGGTCTGCAACGCGGTGATCGGCACGGTGCAGGAGCTGAAAGCGGACAAAGCCATCGCGGCGCTGAAAAAGCTGTCGTCGCCCCACGCCCGGGTGATCCGGGACGGCAAAGGGCAGACGGTGGAAAGCGGCGAGCTGGTGCCCGGGGATCTGGTGCTCTTGCAGGCAGGCGATCTTGCCCCCGCAGACCTGCGGCTGATCCGCTCGGTGGAGCTGCGGGTGGAGGAATCGGCCCTGACAGGGGAATCGGTGCCGGCGGAAAAGCAGGCGGAGCTGATCTGCCCGGAAGAAGCGCCGCTGGCGGAGCGGAAAAACACGGTCTTTGCCGGTACGGGCGTGGCGGCTGGCGCCGGGCGGGGCATCGTGACGGCCACGGGGATGGACACCGCCATGGGCCGCATTGCCCGGATGCTGGAAAAGGAAAACTCCCCCGAAACGCCGCTGCAGCAGAAGCTCCGGCAGACCGGCAAGGTGCTGGGGCTGGGCGTGGCGGCCATCTGCGGGGTGATCTTCCTGCTGGGCCTGCTCCAGAAGATCGAGCCGCTGGAGATGCTGATGATCGCCATCAGCCTGGGGGTGGCGGCCATTCCGGAGGGGCTGACTGCCGTGGTGACCATCGTGCTGGCCATGGGGATCAAGCGCATGGCCCAGCGCAGGGCAATCGTGCGGCACATGCCCGCGGTGGAGACCCTGGGCAGCACCCAGGTGATCTGCTCTGACAAGACGGGCACCCTCACCCAAAACCGCATGACCGTCACGGTATTCTCCGCGCCCTATGGGGAGGAACGGCTGGCCGGGCCCGGGGCGCAGTTCGCGCTGGAGCTGGCAAGCCTGTGCAATAACGCCGAGGCGGCGGAGGGCAAGATCATCGGCGACCCCACCGAGGCGGCCTTTCTGGCGGCCTGCGCGACCCCTAAGGCCGCGCTGGAGCGGGCGTATCCCAGGGTGGGGGAGATCCCCTTTTCCTCCGCACGCAAGCTGATGACCACTGCCCACCGGCTGGAGAAGGGGTACCGGATCATCACCAAGGGCGCGCCGGATGTGCTGCTGGCCCGGTGCACGCGGATGGTGCAGGGCACGGGCACGGCGCCGCTGGGCGGCGGGCTGAAAGCGAAGCTCCTTTCGGACAACAGCAGGCTGGCCGCCCGGGCCCTGCGGGTGCTGGCGGTGGCCTATAAGGATGTGGAGGAGCTTTCCGAGCACGACCGGGAGACGGAAAGCGACCTGATCTTCTGCGGGCTGATCGGGATGGAAGACCCACCACGGCCCGGCGTGCGGGAGGCGGTGGCCCAGTGCAAACGTGCGGGCGTCCGGCCCATCATGATCACCGGCGACCACGCAGAGACCGCCCTGGCCATTGCCCGCCGGGTGGGGATCGCGGGTGAGCACGATACCGTGCTCACCGGCCCTCAGCTGGACCGGCTCACCGACGGGCAGCTCAGCGAAAAGGTTTTGACCGTCAGCGTATTTGCCCGGGTGTCACCGGAACACAAGGTGCGGTTGGTGAAAGCCCTCCAGCGGCAGGGGCTGGTGGTGGCCATGACCGGCGACGGGGTCAACGATGCGCCGGCGCTGAAATCCGCCGACATCGGCTGCGCTATGGGCAGAAGCGGCACGGAGGTGGCCAAATCCGCCGCGGACATGGTGCTGACGGACGACGATTTCTCCACCATCGTCTCGGCGGTGCGGGAGGGCCGGGGCATCTACAAGAACATCCGCAAGACCATCCACTTCCTGCTCTCCTGCAATATCGGGGAGATTTTGGTGGTATTCGTGGCCTTCCTGCTGCGCGCCCCGGCGCCGCTGCTGGCGATCCAGCTGCTGTGGGTGAATCTCGTCACCGATTCCCTCCCGGCGCTGGCCCTTGGGGCCGACCCTATTCTAAACGACGTGATGGACGAACCGCCCCACCCGAAAGACGAGGGAGTGTTCTCCGGCGGGATGGGCTTTTCCGTGGCGGTGGAGGGCTGTCTGGTGGGGGCACTGGCGCTGCTCAGCTATACCGTGGGCCGGGTCTGGTTTGATCTCGACCCCGCCCAGCCGGTGATCGGCCGCACCATGGGTTTCGCTGTGCTGAGCCTTTCCCAGCTGGCCCACAGCTTCAATATGCGGTCGGAGCACTCCGTGTTTGCCATCGGGCTGTTTTCCAATCGCCGGCTCACGGCGGCCTGTGCGGTGTGCGCGGCGCTGGTGGTAGGGGTGATCACCGTGCCGTCCCTGTCGGCGCTGTTCCGCACCCAGGCGCTGAACGCCTTTCAGTGGCTGATCGTGCTGGGACTGTCCCTGTTCCCGCTGGCGGCGGTGGAGGCGGAGAAGCTGCTGCTGGAGCACTTCCCTGCAAAAGCGCGCAAAAAGAAGCCCCGGAACCGGGGCAAAATCCAACGAAAAACGCAACACTGAAAGCGGCCTATCCTTCCTCTTCCCGATAAACCGCTTGGACTGCCGCGATCTCCCGGGCATATCCCGGGAGGTCGTTTGGCGTTTCCAGATAAAAGGGCAGCTCCCGCAGGGCAGGGTGATTGACGATCCGCCCCACCGCCTCCATGCCGATGGCGCCTTCTCCCAGCTTCTGGTGCCGGTCCTTGTGGCTGCCCATGGGATTCATGCTGTCGTTCAGGTGGACCGCCCGCAGCCGGTTGAGGCCGATCACCCGGTCGAATTCCTCCAGCACGGCCTCCAGACCGTCCACGATATCATACCCGCCGTCGTAGACGTGGCAGGTGTCCAGGCACACGCCCACTCGGTGCTTGAGCTCCACCTGCTCCAAAATGGCACGCAGCTCCTCGAACCGGCCGCCCACTTCGGAGCCTTTTCCGGCCATGGTCTCCAGCAGCACGGTGGTGTGCTGCTCCTCCCGGAGGATCGCGTTCAAAAGCGCGGCGATGCGCCGAACGCCGGTGTCCGTGCCCTGCCCCACATGGCTGCCGGGATGGAAATTATACATGCTGCCGGGGAGGTATTCCAGCCGGGCCAGATCGTCCGCCATGGTCTCCCGGGCAAATTCCAGCACTTCTGGCCGGGCCGCACAGGCGTTGAGGGTGTAGGGTGCGTGGGCCAGCGCGGGGAAGAGGCCGTGCGCCTCTGCGAAGGCAAGATATGCGGCGATGCCTTCCTGATCCAGCGCCTTGGCCTTGCTGCCTCTGGGATTGCGGGTGAAGAACTGAAAGGTGTTGCCGCCCAGCCGGACGATCTCCTGCCCCATGGCAAGGAATCCCTTTGCGCTGGACAGATGACAGCCGATCTTCAGCATAAACGTGCCTCCTTTTAGAGTTTCCCGGCGTCCGCCCGCGCCTGCAAAAACCGGGCCACGCCGTCTTCGTCGTTGCCGCCGATCACCCCGGTGGCGATCTCCTTGAGCGCGTCCACGGCGTTGGCCACGGCGTAGCACTCGTCGGCCATGCGGAACATGGGGATATCGTTGACCGCGTCGCCAAAGCACACCACCCGGCTGCAGCCCAGCCGCTCCTTGAGCTTGAGAATGGCGTTGGCCTTGGTGGCCTCCCGGGGCATGATCTCCAGCCAGTATTCCGTGCGGTACAGCTCCTGCTGGAAGGTGCAGGTGAACCGCGCATCGTGGCGGAAGCGCTCATAGGCGGGCAGCAGATCGTCCCGCTCGCCGATGCAGGTGAAGTAGAAGATTTCCCCGGCGTACAGCGCTGCCGTCGAATCCACCGGCCGCATCCGCGGGTCGCCGGGGCGGCTGCCAATATAGTGACGCATGGGTGCATTCTCATGGGCGGGCATCCAGGATTTTCGCAGCACGCTGTCCACAAAGGCGTCCACCGTTGGGGAGATTCCGCAGTCCGCCAGGGTCGTCTGGATCGAAAGCGCCTCGCTGGCAGAGAAGAACTCCGAAGACAGACGCGCGCCGGTGGCGGGGTCGAGAATAAACGCCCCGTTAAAGGTGATCACCGGGCCATGCAGGGTCAGGCCCCGTGCCACTCTGGAGGCCGATGTCAGCGAGCGGGCCGTGGCATAGGTGAAGCACATCCCCTGCGCCACCAGCCCGTTGATGAGCTCCAGACTTTTGGGGCCGATGAAGCTGCGGGTGTTGAGCAGGGTCCCGTCCAGATCGGAAACATACAGGGTCTTTTCCATAGCGTGCTCCTTGGAATTTATGTAGTGTGGCCTTTTTCTTCTTCCTTGATCTCCCAGTGGATCAGGAAGGTCAGCGCCGCCCGCAGCACGATGATCCCGGCCACGATGGCGATCTCACTCCACTGGCGGACGATGACCGTGCGCAGGATCTCGCTGCCCAGCTTGAATTCCAGGCCCATGGCCAGGCCCTTGGCCAGATAGATGCGGGTATCGGGCTTGCGGGTGACGTACTTGTACAGGGCCACGGCGCTGGTGACGATGATCACGCCGACGCCGATGTACTCAAAAAAGAGGATGCCGAATTCCGTGATGATCTCCAGCACCTCCCGCAGTGTGTCCAGCATGGGTTTGCCTCCTTTCTGTCAGATTTTGATGCGGCTTTCCAAGCCATTCAATTTCAGCTGATATTTCCGATCCTCGATCATTTGCATTGCCTCGTGCAAAATTGCAAGAGAGGTTTGCTCGGCTTTTCTGAGATCGACAAACATCTCCGAAAGAATGGCGTCACATTCATCCAGTGCTGATTCGTACTGCTCTTGCGTCAAGTCTTTCTTCCGATAGGCTTCGTCCAGTTCATCTCTGTCGTCAATTTGTATGTCGCCCTGCGGCGTAGCAATCACATCCAAATATTTGTCCCAATATACCGCAACGCCGTCGCTGTCATATCCATATTTTTCAATGACGTCCACATACCATACCGATACAGAATGATCCCTTCCCCTTTCCGCAGGGTGAAACATTGCCGTGATCAGTCGCTTTTTTCCTTTCGGGATCAGCTGCAGCCAGACCATTCCGCCACCCGTCACAGGTGCTTTTCCGGCTTTTTCAAAATCCCAAAAATTCGGTTCTCCGTCTGTCAGCAGAATGACGCTGACAAAGCCCTGAAACACCGCGTTGTCCATGACCATCTGATAGTACGGGTAGTGCTGGAATCCCCATAGATCCCGGTTCAATCGTTTTGTTTTCATTGCACCCTCCGCGCAGTCAGTCCGCGATCTGCGACATCCACACCGCGCACTCCACATGCGCCGTGCCGGGGAACATATCCACCGGGGCGGCCTCCACGGGCGGGTAGCCCAGGGCGGCAAATTGCTTCAAATCCCGGGCCAGGGTGGCGGGGTCGCAGGAGACATACACCACCCGGCGGGGCGCCATTTGGGCGATGGTCTCGATGAGCGGGGCGGTAAGTCCCTTGCGCGGCGGGTCCACGATCACCACGTCGGGCTTTTCGCCCTGGGCCCGCAGCTGCTCCGCCGCGAAAGCGGCGTCACCGGCCATGAATTCCGCGTTTTCGATGCCATTGTCCAGGGCGTTCTGCCGGGCGTTTTCCACCGCCTCGGTGACGATCTCCACCCCCAGGAGCCGCCGGGCTTTTCCGGCCAGCGACAGCCCGATGGTGCCCGCGCCGCAGTAGAGATCCAGCAGCAGTTCGCTGCCTGTGAGCCCCGCGAATTCCCCTGCCAGCGTGTAGAGCCGCTCGGCCTGGGTGCGGTTCACCTGATAGAAGGACAAGGGCGACAGCCGGAAGGTGAGGCCGCACAGCTGGTCCCGGATGGTATCGCTGCCCCAGACGGTGCGCGAGATTTTGCCCAGCGCCGCGTTGGTCTTTTCCCGATGGACGTTGATCACCACGCTGCTGATTCCCGGCACCGCAGCCCGCAGCGCGTCCGCCAGTTCCTGCTCGTGGTGGAGGCCGTTGCCGTTGACCACCACGCAGGCCATGATCTCCCCGGTCTTTTCGGCCTTGCGGAGGTACAGCCTGCGCATCCGGCCGGTGTGTATCGCTTCATCGTAGACGGGGTCGCCGTACCGCACCGCCCAAATCCGGAAAGCTGCCATGGCTGCGGCAAATTCCGGGGGCTGCAACAGGCAGCGGTCGCAGTCCACGATGCGGTGGGAATTCACCGCGTAAAAGCCCATGGAAAGCGTTCCGTCGGGCTTCTGCCCAAGAGGCAGCAGGGCCTTGTTGCGGTAGCCGTTCCGGCTGTCCGCGCCCAGGATCGGCCGGAGGGGGAGATCGGGAAAGCCGCCGATCCGGGTCAATGCGTCCCGCACCCGGTCCTCCTTGATTTTCAGCTCCGCCGCGTAGGAGATGTGCCGGTAACAGCACCCGCCGCACTGGGCGAACACCGGGCAGTCCGGCTCCACACGGCAGGGCGCAGGGGAGAGCAAGTCCACCAGTTTGCCGTAGGCAAAGTTTTTTTGCAGCTTCACGATTTTCACCCGGGCCCTGTCTCCCGGCGCGGTGAGAGGCGTGAACACGGCCAGCTCTCCGGCACGGCCCACGCCCATGCCCTGGGCGGTCATGCCGGTGATCTCCATCTCAAAGACGTCGTTTTTTCGGATTGCCATGCTGATTCTCCCCGCTTATTCTCCGCAGATCGCGGAACCCACCGCGTCCAGCTCGTTCCAATTTGCGCCCACCCACAGGATCTCCCGCAAAAAGCGGGCGGTCTTCGCTTCATGTCCGGCAAACACTTCCGGCGATACCCACCAGGGCGCTTCCACGCACCATGTCACCCGCAGGGCGTCGGCCACGTCTTTTGCCGAAAGCGGGCCAAACCCCCGGTATCCCCGCACAAAAGCCGCTGCCTTTTCTGTCTCCAATCCGCCGTCTCCCAGCGTCAGGGACAGCAGCGCCCGACCGATGTCGTGGAGGAGAAAGCCCCGCTGGCAGCGGTCAAAATCCACGATGGCGGAGAGCCTGTCCGGGAGGAAAAGCAGGTTGTCGGCGGCAAAATCCTCGTGGCATACGCCGGTGGCGAAGTCGTCCAGGAAGGTATCGGGCAGGGTTTCCGCCAAAGCGCATTGTGCCACCGCAATTTCCCGAAACCCTTTGGGCGCGGTCTTGGCGCGTTCCACTTGTCCGCGCAGGTGCGCCTTGAGGCGCGCCACGGTTTCCTCCGGCGCAGTGTTCCCGCCGCCGGCGACAGCCTCCACAGGCAGCGCGGCAAAAAAGGCTTTCATCTGCCCACAGGCACGGCCCAGGCTTTCCATCTGCTTGACGGTCACCGTCTCCGGCCCCACGGGCGTGCCGGGCAGGAATTCCATCACCGCGTAGGGCGTATGCTCGTCCACCCAACGGATCATCCCTTCGGGTGCGGCGCAGACGGCAGGGCAGGGGAACCCGGCGGCGTGGGCCTGCTGCTGCACGGCCAGCGCCCGGTCGATATGACGGAGCCCTTCGGGGGAATACCGCCGGGTGGAAAACAGCTTCACCAGCACCGTGCCCCGCTGGGTGACGGCCCGCCATTTTTGATTCTGCCACCCGCCGGGCACCGGGCTGGAGGACAACACGGTGAGGCCGAAAGCGGCGGGCAGGTCGTCCAGAATACAGGGGAGAAGCGTTTCCATCGGGCACCTCCATGGGTGAAAGAGAAGAAGTTAAAATCTCTATACGGTATTATACCCCATACCCGGCGGTTCCCGCAACAAAATCTTTTTGCCGCCGAAACCAGCGCCGCCCTCTTGATTCCCACGGAAAAATGTGGCATAATATTCTGGCATATGAATAACTACCTATGAGAGAGGTAAGAGAATGGAAAAGACCGAAAAAAAGCCCGGGCAGCTGCGGCGGGTGCTGCCCTATTTCCTGCGGTACAAGGGGATTTTGCTCTTTGACCTGTTCTGTGCATCCATGACCACGGTGTGCGAACTGGCCCTGCCCATGCTGATCCGCCGGGTGACCAATCTGGCCATCAACGACCTGGCCTCCCTGACCCTGGCCTTTGTGCTGAAGATCGGCGGGCTGTACCTGTTCCTGCGGATGGTGGATGTGGCGGCCAATTTCTTCATGGCCAACACCGGCCACGTGATGGGCGCGAAGATCGAAACCAATATGCGCTCCGATCTGTTCAACCACCTGCAAAAGCTGTCCTTCAATTATTTCGACAACACCAAGGTGGGGCAGATCATGTCCCGCATCACCACCGACCTGTTCGATGTCACCGAATTCGCCCACCACGGCCCGGAGGAAATCTTCATCTCCACCATCAAGCTGGTGGGATCCTTCATCATCCTGTGCGGCGTCAACCTGCCCCTGACCTTGATCGTCTTCTCCGTGGTGCCGGTGATGGTGGTGGTGGCGATCTTCTTCAACCTCAAGCTGCGGGAGCAGAACCGCAAGCAGCGGGTGCAGATCGGCGAGATCAACGCCCAGGTGGAGGACAGCCTGCTGGGGGTGCGGGTGGTCAAGTCCTTCGCCAACGAGGCCATCGAGGTGGATAAATTTGAAAAGGGCAACAAGCTCTTCCTGGGCCTCAAGCGCAAATATTACCTGTATATGGGCGGCATGGACGCCAGCAACCGCATCTTCGACGGCCTGATGAACCTGCTGGTGCTGGTGGTGGGCTCCATCTTCCTGATGCACGGCTCCATCCGGCCGGAAGACCTGGTGGCCTATATCATGTATGTGGGCACGCTGATCGCCTCCATCCGCCAGCTGGTGCAGTTCGCGGAGCAGTTCCAGCGGGGCATGACGGGCATCGAGCGGTTTTTGCAGATCATGGATGCAGACGTGGATATCTTCGACGAGCCCGGCGCCAAGCCGCTGGAGCTGAAAGCCGGCGACGTCACCTTCGAGAACGTGAGTTTCAGCTACAACGACGACGGCAAGCAGGTGCTGTCCCACATCAATATGCACGTGCGTCCCGGAGAAAACGTGGCGCTGGTGGGGCCCTCGGGCGGCGGCAAGACCACCCTGTGCAACCTGATCCCCCGATTCTACGACCTGAGCGGCGGCCGCATCCTCATCGACGGCCAGAACATCCACGACGTGACGCTGAAATCCCTCCGCTCCCAGATCGGCTTCGTCCAGCAGGACGTATACCTGTTCTCGGGCACGGTTTTCCAGAATATCGAATACGGCCGGCCCGGCGCATCCCGGGAGGAAGTGATCGCCGCGGCGAAGCAGGCGGGCGCACACGAATTTATTGAGGCGCTGAAAAACGGCTACGACACCTACGTGGGCGAACGGGGCGTCAAGCTGTCCGGCGGGCAGAAGCAGCGCATCAGCATCGCCCGGGCTTTTCTGAAAAACCCGCCCATCATGATCCTGGACGAGGCCACCAGCGCCCTGGACAACGAGAGCGAGAAGATCGTCCAGGCGTCCCTGGAGAAGCTGGCCAAGGGCCGCACTACCTTTACCATCGCCCACCGGCTCACCACCATCAAGAACGCCACGGTGATTTTGGTGCTCACGGAAAACGGCATCGAGGAGCGGGGCACCCACGAGGAGCTGATGGCCCGCCGGGGCATATACTATCATCTGTACGAGAGCTATTCCGACGACCCGGCGCTGGCCGGGCACATTGATGAAAACGGAAGTGAGATCGCTTGAACGCACAGCAGTATTTTGAATGGATCCGCGGGAAGACGGTGGCCTTCTGCGGCATCGGCCGCAGCCACCTGCCGTTGATCGAGCTGTTCCGGGAAAAGGGCGCGGTGGTGTCCGCCCGGGACCGACGCACCTTGGAGGCGCTGGGAGAGACCGGCGTCCGGCTCCAGGATATGGGTATAAAACTGGTGCTGGGGGAGGGGTACCTGGAGGACCTCACCGAGGAGATCATCTTCCGCACGCCGGGAATGCGCTATCATCTGCCGGAGCTGGAGGCTGCCCGCAAACGGGGCGCGGCCGTCACCAGCGAGATGGAGACCTTTTTCCGGCTCTGCCCCTGCAAGCTCTACGCCGTGACCGGCAGCGACGGCAAGACCACCACCACCACCATCCTTTCCGAATTCCTCAAGGCGGCGGGGAAGACCGTCCATCTGGGCGGGAATATCGGCAAGCCGCTGCTGCCGGAGATCGAACAGATCCAGCCCACGGACTGCGCCGTGGCGGAGCTCTCCAGCTTCCAGCTGATCTCCATGGGGGAAAGCCCGGACGTGGCGGTGGTGACGAATCTGGCCCCCAATCATCTGGACGTCCACAAGGATATGCAGGAATATATCGACGCCAAGCGGAACATTTTCCGCCACCAGGGGGCGTACTCCCGCACGGTGCTCAACGCCGACAACGACATCACCGCCTCCTTTGCGGCGGAGGTGCGGGGCGATTGCTGGCGATTCAGCCGCAAAGGCCCGGTGGAGCGGGGCGTGTGGTGCGACGGCGAAAAGATTTATGTCAACCAGGAGTCTCTGCTGGACGTCCGGGATATCCGCATTCCCGGCTGGCACAACGTGGAAAACTACATGGCCGCCATCGCCGCGGTGTGGGGCGATGTGGATCCCGAGGAAATCCGCCGGGTGGCGAAGACCTTCGGCGGGGTGGAGCACCGGGCCGAGCTGGTGCGGGAATTTGAAGGCGTGCGGTATTATAACGATTCCATCGCCAGCAGCCCCTCCCGCACGATCCAGGGCACTCTTTCTCTGTACGGGGAGAAGATCATCTTGATCTGCGGCGGCTACGACAAGCACATCCCCTACGACCCCTTGGGGCCGGTGGTGTGCGACAAGGTGAAGACGCTGATCCTCCTGGGCGCCACCGCAGATAAGATCGAGGCGGCGGTGCGCAACTCCGACAATTACGCAGAGGGAAGCCCGGAGATTATTCACGTGGAGGACATGGCCCAGGCGGTGGAGACTGCCCGCACCCATGCCCAGCCCGGGGATGTGGTCTCCCTTTCTCCGGCGTCGGCGGCCTTTGACCTGTACCCCAATTTCGAGGTGCGGGGCCGCCATTTCAAGGAACTGGTCAACGGATTGAAATAAGCAAAGGGGAGAGAGATCCCCGGAAAAGAGGACTATGAAAAAGCAGATCAACCGGCAGGGGCCGGGCCGTGGAAATTCCGGCAGGCTGGCCTATTCGTCGGAGGCGGTGGGCGCATACTATGAGCTGCCCAGCGCCGCCAAAACGCTGGAAGAAAAACTGATCGTGGCCGCGCTGAAACGCAGCTCCGGCAAGGACGGGGTGCCTTACCGCGCCCTGATGCGGGAGGCGGGCATCCGCAATGAGCAGGATTTTGCCGGCTTCATCGAAAGCCTCAAGGACAGCGGCGAGATCACGGTGGACAAGGACAACTGGGTGAAGCTCACGCCCTATTCCGGCGACGTGGAGGCCACCATCGTCTCCCTTTCCCAGCGATTCGGCTTCGCCAAGCCCCGGGTGGGGACGGAGGATATCTTCATTCCCGGCGGCGCGCTGGGCGGGGCTTTCGTGGGGGACACGGTGATCCTCACCGACCTGCGGGCCAGCGACCGCGGCCCCAGCGGCCGGGTGAAGAAGATCAAGGCGAAAAATACCAGCCCGCTCACCGGCACGGTGCATTTGGGCGAGGAGGGCGCAAGCGTCACCCCTGACGGGGCCATTCGGTACGATTTTGCTCTGCCGCCGGGCAGTCTGGGCGGCGCGCAGGACGGCGACAAGGTGCTGCTGGAGCCCGTGGCCGATCCCTCGGGCGAGTGGAAAAACGCCCGGGTGGTGAACGTCTTTGGCACGGGGGATCGGGCCCGGGTGTGCGCGGACGCCATTCTGGTGCGGTACGGGATCCCCACGGCTTTCCCGGAGGAAGTGCTGCGGGAGGCGGAGGCCATCTCCCGCATGACCCTCACCGAGGCGGATTACGGGGAGCGGCTGGACCTCAGAGAAGAGCCGATCTTCACCATCGACGGCGCGGACTCCAAGGACCTGGACGACGCGATCTCCGTGCTGAAAACCGCCGACGGCTACTCCCTGGGGGTGCATATCGCCGATGTTTCCCACTACGTGAAGCCCGGCTCGGCCATCGACAAGGAGGCGTACCGCCGGGGCACTTCGGTGTATTTTGCCGACCGGGTGGTGCCTATGCTGCCCGAGGCCCTTTCCAACGGGGTGTGTTCGCTGAACGCCGGGGAGGACAAGCTGGCGTTTTCCGCGCTGATGGATTTCGATTCCGCAGGGAACATGACCGACTTTCTTTTCCGCAAATCGGTGATCCGCTCCAAAGTCCGGGGCGTGTATTCGGAGGTCAACCGCATCCTGGACGGGACAGCGGACGCAGCCATCCAGGCCAAGTATGCCCCGGTGGCGGAAAGCCTTTGCGCCGCCAAAGAATTGGCGGATATTCTCCGCCGGCGGGGCAAAGAGCGGGGAGAAATGAACCTTACCAGCGACGAGACCAAGTTTGTGCTGGACGAAAACGGCGTGTGCGTGGATGTGATCCCCCGCACCGAGGGCGAAGCCGAGCAGCTGATCGAGCAGCTGATGGTGGCCGCCAATATCGCCGCCGCCAGGGTTTCTCTGGAAGCCGGGGTGCCCTTCCTGTACCGGGTGCACGAAAAGCCGGTTGCCGGCCGGGTGGAGGAGCTTTACGAACTGCTGGATAAGCTGACCGTGCCCTGCGGCGAGCTGAAAAAGGGCGATCCCACGGCGCTGGATTTTTCCACCGTGCTGGAGCGGGTGCGGGGCACCCACCGGGAATCTCTGGTGAATCAGCGCATCCTGCGCACCATGGAGAAGGCCCGCTACGCCGATCGGGAGCTGGGCCATTTCGGACTGGCGCTGGGGGAATACAGCCACTTCACCTCGCCCATCCGGCGCTATCCCGATACCGCCATCCACCGGGTGTTGGGGGAGCTTGCCGCTGGCACGCCCAAGGCGGAGATCGTCTCCCGCTATAAGGCCTTCATGGCGGGGGCCGCCGGGCAATCTACCGAGACGGAGATCCGTGCCGTCACCGGCGAGCGGGCGGCGGAGGACTGCTACATGGCGGAATATATGAAAGCCCACCTGGGCGAGCACCATGTGGGGGTGATCAGCGGCGTGACGCCCCGGGGCGTATTCGTGAAGCTGGACAACAACGCCGAGGGCTTTGTGAGCCTCAACGATTTTGAAGACGCCGATTTTGAATTCGACGGCGAGATCGCCCACCGTGACCTGCGCAGCGGCCGGGTGCTGATGATGGGGGAGGAGCTGCCCATCATCGTGGCGGGTGCGGATGTGGCCACCGGACGCATCGATTTCGTGCCCCAGCAGCCCTGAAACGCATACCTGGCGGATCCTTTGCATAGGCATTGCAAAAGGGGACAAATCCCCGTATACTGATGGAAAGGGATCCGCAGAGATGAAAGGCTTTTTTGTATCCATGGTGCTGGGGCTGCTGGCGCTGGCGCTGCTGAATTACCTGGCGCCCTATACCGGCGTATCGCTGCCGGTGACCCGGCTGAGCGTGCTTTCCGCAGGCTTTTTGGGCATCCCCGGCGTGACGCTGCTGGTGATTCTGGACGCCCTGCTGTAACGTTCCGAAGAAATTCCGAAAGGAGACGTTGAAATGATCCTCACAGGCGCAAAGTATTTTGACCGAGATTTCCACCTGGTTTCCGGCGACATCCGCCTGGAAAACGGCCGCATCCGGGAAGTTGGGGCAGCCCTGTCCCGTGGAGCGGGAGAGGAGGTGCTGGACTGCACCGGGCTGCTCATCGCCCCGGGCTTTGTGGATGTGCACATCCACGGCTGCGCAGGAGCGGATACTTGTGACGGCACCCGGGAGGCGTTGGATACCATGGCCCGGTTCCTGCTATCCCATGGCGTGACTTCCTTCTGCCCCACCACTATGACCATCGGCGTGGAGACCATCCAGCGGGCCCTGCTGGCCGCCAAAGACTGCGCGGAGCGTCCGCTGGAGGATGGCGCCCGGGTGGTGGGGATCAACATGGAAGGGCCCTTCATCTCGCCGAAGAAAAAGGGCGCCCAGCTGGAGGAGGCCATCTTGGCCCCGGACGCCGCGCTCTTCCGCCGGTGCTATGAGCTGTCCGGCGGGCTGGTGAAGCTGGTGTCTCTCGCGCCGGAGCAGCCCGGAGGTTTCGATTTTGCTCGGGCGGTCAGCCCCTGCTGCCGGGTGTCCATCGCCCACACGGACGCGGATTACGATACGGCGAAACAGTCCTTTGACTGCGGCGTGACCCACGCCACCCATCTTTTCAACGCCATGAGCGGCCTGCACCACCGGGAGCCCGGCGTGGTGGGCGCGGTGTTCGACGACGATCGGGTGGAGGCGGAGCTGATCTGCGACGGCATCCACATCCATCCGGCGGTGCTGCGCACGGCGTTCCGGCTGCTGGGCGGCCGGGCGCTGGTCGTCAGCGATTCCATCCGGGCCAACGGCATGGCGGAGGGCCAGCGCTATGAATTGGGCGGCCAGATGGTCACGGTGCGGAGCGGCAAGGCAACGCTGGAGGACGGCACCATCGCCGGGTCGGTGACAAACCTTCACGACGAGGTGAGGAACCTTGTGCGCTTCGGCGTGCCGCTGGAGCAGGCGGTGCGGGCCGCATCTCTGGTCCCGGCCCGGGCCATCGGTCTGGATGGTGAGATCGGCAGCATCGAGCCGGGCAAGCGTGCCGATCTGGTGCTGCTCACCCCCGATCTGGATGTGGCCGATGTGCTCTTAGCCGGGCGGCGAATCCAAGGTTGATTTTGTAGATTCTCCCTGCCCTACGGGTGGGGAGAATTGTCTGATTAAGTTATTCCTTCGCCCGTAGGGCGAGGGAGATAACTAAAAGATAAACTTTCGGAAAATCCTCGCAGGTAGTTGCAAATTACCCCGGAATGCGTTACAATTTATTCACAGAAATTTAACTTTTGGAGGTCGTTGCTATGATTTGTCCCAACTGCGGACGTCCCATCCCGGACGGTCAGCCGTGCCCCTATTGCGGCGTCCAGCCCGCCTATTCCAGCAATCCGGCGGTGAACGTGCTCAAGCGAGTGGGTGCTTCCGGCGTGTTCCTGGCCGCCGTCATCTGTTTCACCCTGGGCACTGTGCTCAATGTCTTTGCGTCCGGCGAGGCCAACAACACCATGGACGCCCTTCTGCAAACGCTGGTCCGTACCGGCGCGGTGGACCCGGAGCTCTACTACCAGATGATGGGCGCCATGTCCACCTCCACCATCGTGGGCGCGGTGATCGGCGCGGCCCCGGGCATCCTCATCGTCGTGGCCTTGTGGATCACCTGCATCTCCTGCCGCAATCGGACTACCGGCAACGTGTCCACCGCAGGGCTCACCATCTGCAAGGTGCTGACGGTCATCAAACTGGTGATGCTGATCATCGTGGCCGCCCTGCTGGTGATCCTGATGATCCTCGCCTTCGCCGCCGGCGGCATGGCTTACGCCGAGGCGGATGACGTGGCGTTTTACATGGGCTTCATGGTGGGCTTTTTCCTGGTTTTGGCAGTGACGCTGGCGCTGGCGATTTGCTTCTCCGTCAGCACGCTGCGCACCATCAACCGCATTCGCGGCACCGCCCTCACCGGCATGCCCGACAACCGCATTTCCCGCTTTCTCACCGTCATGCTGATCCTCTCCGCGGCGTGCAGTATCCTTCTTGGGATCTGGTCCGTGGGCGATACGCCTGTGGCCACCCTGGCCATGCTGTGCACCTCCGTGGGCGAGATCCTGATCGCCATGGCGTTGAACCGCTACCGCCGGGAGATGACCGCCCTGATGATGCCCGCGCCCATGGCCGACGGCTATCCCATGCCTCCGCAGCAGTAGATCCCAAAGCATTGTTAGACCCATTCGACCGCCTGCGGCACCGCCCCGGGCGGTTTTCTGCGGGAAGATCACATGGAAAAGGACCTGTCCGCATATAGATGGATGGGACGTGTTCCGGAAGGTTTTGCATCAATTTTTAGAATTTGGGAGGGGAGGAAAGAGAAATCTGTCAATCTTTTTTGTATAATTCCTTAGTGGAATTATAAATCGCCGCTTCTTTGTTATAGTATTTGATACTGGGCGGCGTGTGCCGTCTTGTGGACAGAGCATTGAATTTTACACTAAAGCAATGGGAGGAAAAGCAATGCAAAAGCGTATCAGTCACTTGCCGTTTCATGATACTCCTGAGCAGGCGCAGAAGCTGGACGCCGTCATCGAAAGCCTGAAGGGTCAGGCCGGTGCGGTTATGCCCGCCCTGCACCAGGCACAGGATATCTACGGCTACCTGCCTCTGGAGGTCCAGAAGAAGATCGCGGAGGGCCTGGGCGTGTCCCTGGAGGAGGTTTTCGGCGTATCCACCTTCTATTCTCAGTTCTCGCTGACGCCCAAGGGCAGAAATCACATCTCCGTGTGCCTGGGCACAGCGTGCTACGTCAAGGGCTCCGATAAGGTGCTGGACCGCCTGGTGGCCAAGCTGGGCATCCATCCTGAGGAGTGTACCGAGGACGGGGAATTCTCTTTGACCGCCTGCCGCTGTATCGGCGCCTGCGGCCTGGCCCCTGTCATGACCGTCAACGACGAGGTGTACGGCCGTCTGGTGCCCGAGGATGTGGACAAGATCCTGGCGCAGTACGCCGCCAAATGATCCGAAGCCGGTTTTGAGCTTTTGAAAACAAACGAAAGGATTGATCGTTAACATGAAATCGTTAGCGGAACTTCAGGCCGTCAAGGAAAGATCCGTCGGCTCCCTGACCCTCCGTGAACACGGCGCAACTCCCAATCCGGGTTCCAGCGTCAGGCTCAACGTGCTGGTGTGCGGGGGTACCGGCTGTACCTCTTCTCACAGCGAGCAGATCGTCGAAAAGCTCCATGAGGAGATCAAAGCCAATGGCCTCGAGGACGAGGTGGAAGTGGTCCGCACCGGCTGCTTCGGCCTGTGCGCCTTGGGCCCCATTATGATCGTCTATCCCGAAGGCGCGTTCTACAGCTGCGTTACGCCCGAAGACATCCCCGAGATCGTGGCCGAGCATTTCGTCAAGGGGAATATCGTGAAGAAGCATCTCTATCAGGAGACGGTCCAGGAGGACGGCTCCATCAAGTCCCTGAACGAGACCCGTTTCTATTCCAAGCAGATGCGCCTTGCCCTGCGCAACTGCGGCGTTATCGATCCCGAAAAGATCGACGAGTACATCGCCCGCGACGGCTATCAGGCCCTGGGCAAGGTGCTCACCGAGATGAAGCCCGATGAGGTCATCGAGCTGGTGCTGGCTTCCGGCCTGCGCGGCCGCGGCGGCGCCGGATTCCCCACCGGCCTCAAGTGGAAGCTGTGTGCCCCCAATCAGGCTGACCAGAAGTACGCCTGCTGCAATGCCGACGAAGGCGACCCCGGCGCGTTCATGGACCGTTCCGTGCTGGAGGGCGACCCCCACAGCGTGCTGGAGGCCATGGCCATCGCGGGCTACGCCATCGGCGCGACCCAGGGCTATGTGTACATCCGTGCCGAGTATCCCATCGCCGTCAAGCGCCTGCAGATCGCCATTGACCAGGCCCGCGAATACGGCCTGCTGGGCAAGAACATCTTCGGCTCCGGCTTTGACTTCGACGTGGACATCCGGCTGGGCGCCGGCGCGTTCGTCTGCGGCGAGGAGACTGCCCTGATGACCTCCATCGAGGGCAAGCGCGGCGAGCCCCGGGTGCGTCCTCCGTATCCGGCGCTGAAGGGCCTGTTCGGCAAGCCCACCGTGCTCAATAATGTTGAGACCTACGCCAATATCCCCCAGATCATCCTCAAGGGCGCGGATTGGTTCAAGTCCATCGGCACCGAGAAGTCTTCCGGCACCAAGGTCTTCGCCCTGGGCGGCAAGATCACCAACACCGGCCTGGTGGAAGTGCCCATGGGCACCACCCTGCGCGAAGTGGTGGAGGACATCGGCGGCGGCGTGCCCGGCGGCCACACCTTCAAGGCGGCCCAGACCGGCGGCCCCTCCGGCGGCTGCATCCCCGCTTCGTTGATCGACACCCCCATCGACTTCGACCATCTGGCGGCCATCGGCTCCATGATGGGCTCTGGCGGCCTGATCGTCATGGACGAGACCACCTGCATGGTGGATATCGCCAAGTTCTTCCTGGAGTTCACCGTGGATGAGTCCTGCGGCAAGTGCACGCCCTGCCGGGTGGGCACCAAGCGTCTGCTGGAGATCCTGGAAAAGATCACCAGCGGCAAGGGCACCCTGGAGGACATCGACCGCATGGAAGAGCTGTGCTACTACATCAAGGAGAACTCCCTGTGCGCCCTGGGCCAGACCGCTCCCAACCCGGTGCTGTCCACGCTGAAGCACTATCGGGACGAGTACATTGCCCACGTCACCGAGCATCGCTGCCCGGCCGGCGCCTGCAAGGCTCTCACCAATTACAGCATTGATCCCGAAAAGTGCAAGGGCTGCACCCTGTGCGCCCGCAACTGCCCCGTCGGTGCCATCACCGGCAAGGTCCGCGAGCCCCATGTCATCGACACCGATAAGTGCATCAAGTGCGGCGTCTGCATGGAGAACTGCAAGTTCGGCGCGGTTGTTAAGAAATAATTTGGAGACTGGGACGGCGCGCCCGTCCCGTGGACTGTTCCACAGCCGAAAGACAAGAAAGGAAGAAGAACTATGGATATGGTCAATATTAAAGTCAACGGCGTCTCCTACGAGGTGCCCAAGGATTCCACCATCCTTGAGGCCGCCCGTTACGCCGGAATTGATATTCCCACCCTGTGCTATCTGAAGGACATCAACCAGATCGGCGCCTGCCGTATGTGCATGGTGGAGGTCAAGGGGGCCAGGTCCCTGATGGCCGCCTGCGTGATCGGCGTGAACGACGGCATGGAGATCTTCACCAATTCTCCCAAGGTGCAGGAATCCCGCAAGATGACGCTGGAGCTGCTGCTCTCCGTCCACGACCGCAAGTGCCTCACCTGCGAGCGCAGCGGCAACTGCGAGCTGCAGACCCTGTGCAACGAGATGGGCATCGAGGAAGACAGCCGCTTTGAGGGCGCTCTGCCCGCCGGGGAGAAGGACAACACCACCCTGTATCTGGAGCGCAACAACGCCAAGTGCATTCTGTGCCGCCGCTGCGTGGCAGCCTGCCAGAATCAGCATGTTTCCGTGATCGGCGCCAACAACCGCGGCTTCGATACCTCCATCGGCTGCGCCTTTGAGAGCGGCCTGGCGGATGTGCCCTGCGTGGCCTGCGGCCAGTGCATCGTCAGCTGCCCCACCGGCGCCCTCACCGAGAAGGACAATACCCAGGACGTGATCGACGCCATCAACGACCCCGAGAAGACCGTGATCGTGCAGACTGCTCCCGCCGTGCGTGCGGCTCTGGGCGAAGAATTCGGCCTGCCCATCGGCACCAACGTGGAGGACAAGATGGTGGCCGCCCTGCGCCGCCTGGGCTTCGACAAGGTGTTCGATACCGACTTCGGCGCCGACATGACCATCATGGAGGAAGCCAGCGAATTCATCCACCGGGTGCAGAACGGCGGCAAGCTGCCCATGATCACCTCCTGCTCTCCCGGATGGGTCAAGTTCTGCGAGCACTACTATCCCGACCTGATCGACAACCTGTCCACCTGCAAGTCCCCCCAGAACATGGAGGGTGCGCTGATCAAGACCTGGTATGCCCAGCGTGAAGGCATCGACCCGAAGAACATCGTGTCCGTGTCCGTCATGCCCTGCACCGCCAAGAAGTTCGAGATCAAGCGGGATGACGAGGACGCGGCAGGCCTGCCCGACGTGGATATCTCCCTCACTACCCGCGAGCTGGCCCGGCTGATCAAGAAGGCCAAGCTCAACTTCAACGCCCTGCCCGATGAGAAGTTCGACGACGCCATGGGCATCTCCACCGGCGCCGGCGTGATCTTCGGCGCCACCGGCGGCGTGATGGAGGCCGCTCTGCGTACCGCGGCGGACGTGCTGGACGGCACCTCCCACGAGAACGTGGAGTACCATGAGGTGCGCGGCACCGAGGGCTTCAAGGAGGCTGTCTACAAGGTGGGCGGCATGGATGTGAAGGTGGCTGTTGTCAGCGGCCTGTCCAACGCCGACGCCCTGCTCCAGAAGGTCCGTTCCGGCGAGGCCGACTACCAGTTCATCGAGGTCATGTGCTGCCCCGGCGGCTGCGTCAATGGCGGCGGCCAGCCCATCCAGTCCGCCACCACCCGCGCCTATGTGGATCTCAAGGCCACCCGCGCCAAGGCCCTGTACGATCAGGACAAGGCCATGCCTCTGCGCAAGAGCCACGAGAATCCCGTGCTGAAGCAGTGCTATGAGGAGTTCCTGACCGACGGCCCCAACGGCCACAAGGCCCACGAGATCCTGCACACCAGCTATGTGAAGCGCGGCGTGTAAGCTGCACAACAGAAGCAAAAACCGAGAGCGCCGGTGGACCGGCGCTCTTTTCTGCGCTTTGGATGGGGGCAAATCCGCTGAAAAGCCGTAAATCAAAAAAATTTCTGCCCAAAACCGGCGGGATTTTTGAAAAAAAGGTTGAATTTCTTCCAAGGATTCTGTAAAATAATGATATATCCATGCCCGTCAATCAACGATCTTCCGGTGGGGGAAAGGCTCTGCCGTACACAGTCGAAAGGAGAATAGGGATGTC
The DNA here is from genome assembly GCA_947631855.1 of uncultured Clostridia bacterium. Classification (GTDB taxonomy): domain Bacteria; phylum Bacillota; class Clostridia; order Oscillospirales; family Acutalibacteraceae; genus Acutalibacter. Next base: position 55,468 of record CANRMX010000006.1, read on the forward strand.
CAATCGATTATTTCAGGGAATTATCCATCAGATGGGGGATACCATCGACCGCACCATTGGCGTGATGGACGAATCCTCGGTGATCATCGCCTGCAGCGAGCTGGGGCGGATCGGGGAGGTGTGCGAGAGCGTCTCCGACGAGAACCTTGCGGGCGAGGATGTTTTCCTTGCCGATGGGTTCACCTTCAAGGGCTTCGGTAGCCGGCCCCGTCCGGAATATGCGGTGTTCGTGGCCGGGAGCGATCCCGAGGCCGCGAAGTTCGCGCACATCCTGGCGATTTCCCTGAACAACATCAAGCAGTACTACGACGAGAAGTATGACCGGGGGAACTTCATCAAGAATGTCATTCTGGACAATATCCTGCCCGGGGATATCTATCTCAAGAGCCACGAGCTGCACTTCGATTCCGAAGTGAGCCGGGTGTGCATGCTCATCAAGATCACCGACAAGAACGACATTTCCGCCTACGACGTTTTGCAGAATCTGTTCCCCGACAAGAACAAGGATTTCATCATCAGCGTCAACGAGACGGATATCGCCCTGGTGAAGGAGATCAAGGCTCACATCGACGAGCGGGATATCGCCAAGCTGGCCAATTCCATCGTGGACACCCTTTCCGGGGAATTCTACACCCACTGCTGCGTGGGCATCGGCACCGTGGTCCACAACATCAAGGATTTGGCCCGTTCCTTCAAGGAGGCCCAGGTGGCCCTGGAGGTGGGCAAGGTCTTCGACACGGAGAAGGCCATCGTCAGCTACAATCATCTGGGCATCGCCCGGCTGATCTACCAGCTGCCCACCACGCTCTGCGATATGTTCCTGAAAGAGGTGTTCCGCAAGGGCTCCATCGATTCGCTGGACCACGAGACGCTGTTCACCATCCAGCGCTTCTTCGAGAACAACCTGAACGTCTCCGAGACCTCCCGGAAGCTGTTCGTCCACCGCAACACCCTGGTGTACCGGCTGGAGAAGATCAAGAAGATCACCGGGCTGGATCTCCGGGAATTCGAGGACGCCATTGTGTTCAAGGTGGCGCTGATGGTCAAGCGCTACCTGTCCAGCGGGGTCGACAAGCTGTAAGGCGATTTGACCGGATCCATCCCGGCAGCCCGCCAATTGTTACAAATTGATTACAAATCAATTCTTTTCGGGAATTAAATAACCAACACCCATTGGTATAATACCCTTATGCCGATGGGTGTCCTTGCGTGTTTACGGCGGGAGGCACGGACTTTAGCGGCAAGGGTTCCATGTGAAATGGAGGAAGCATTTTGATCGAATTTCACAACGTATCGAAAAAATATAATAACGGCACCGAGGCGCTGCACAACATCAATCTCAACGTGGACAAGGGCGAATTTGTCTTTATCGTGGGCTCCTCCGGTGCGGGCAAGAGCACCTTTTTGAAGCTCATCACCTGCGAGGAGCGGGTCACCAGCGGCAAGATCATCCTGGACGGCACCGATATCACCCGCATCCGCAAGGGACGCATCCCTTATATCCGCCGGAAGATGGGCATGGTCTTCCAGGATTTCCGCCTCATCGAGCAGATGACGGTGTACGAAAATGTGGCCTTCGCCATGCGCGTGGTGGGCACCCGGCCCAAAACCATCAAAAAACGTGTGCCCTATATCCTCAGCCTGGTGGGCCTGCAGCACAAGGCGAAGCACTATCCCAACGAGCTTTCCGGCGGCGAGCGGCAGCGGGTGGGCCTTGCCCGGGCGCTGGTGAACAACCCCAGCATCATTATCGCCGACGAGCCCACCGGCAACATCGACCCGGCGCTGTCCTTCGAGATCGTGGATCTGCTCAGCGAGATCAACCGCCGGGGCACCACGGTGCTGATGGTCACCCACGAGCATTCTCTGGTGAAGCATTTCCACAAACGGATCATCCAGATCCACAGCGGCGAGATCGTGGCCGATACCGCGGACATGACCGACAGTTACGCGCCTCCGGAGCAGTACGAGAGCCCGGAGGAGGCGGTGCAGAACGACGACGACTACGCGCCCTACGACGTTTACCAAACCTACGGGGACGAGGGAGAGGAAAGGGCAGAGCCCTTCGTGCCCATGCCGCCTGAGCCCCAGGAGGCCGGGGACGAGGTGTTCGTGCCGCAGCCGGAGGGGATGGACGAAGCGCCGCCCGAGCCGGTGCTGCCGGAGACTTATGAGCCGGCGGTCGATCTGGAAAGGTACCCCGACTATGACGCGATCAGCGGTACCATCGAGCTTTCCGCGGAGGACATTCGCGCGGCGAGCATCCCCAAAGACCACGAGGAGGTGTGAGTATGGGTCTGCACAGTATCGGATATCTGCTCCGGGAGGGCATCAAGAGCCTGTGGAAGCACCGTACCATGACCATCGCTTCCGTGGCCGTGCTGGTCTCCTGCCTGTTTTTGACAGGCGTGGCCGGGCTCATCACCCTGAGCCTTTCCTCCACCATGGAGTCCATTGAAGGGAAGAACACCATCACGGTGTTTTTGGATAGCGGCCTGCCCTCGCTGCAGGCGGTGAAGGTGGGCGAGGAGCTGCGGCAGATCGGGAACATCGCGGACTGCTCCTTTGTGCCCAAGGACGACGGGCTGCTGTCGGTGATGCAGAGCATCGGCGGCGACCGGGAGATCTTCGACGCCATGCAGGAATCGAACCCTCTGCCGGATTCCTACAGCCTCACGCTAAAAGATCTGAGCCTGTATAAGGAGACTATCGAGGCCATCGAAACGGTGGAGGGCGTGGAGAGCATCACGGATTACAGCTATATCGCCGACCTGCTCAGCAATCTGGACCGGCTGATGCGCTACGGCAGCATCGCCGTGGTGGCGGTGCTGGGCATCGTGTCCCTGTTTATCATCTCCAACACGGTGAAGGTGACGGTGTTCTCCCGCCGGATGGAGATCAGCATCATGAAATCCGTGGGCGCCACCAATGGCTTTGTGCGCACGCCCTTTTTGATCGAGGGCATCGCCATCGGCACCATTTCCGGGGCGGTGGCGGCCACGCTGCTCTACTTCGTCTACGTGAAGGCGCTGGAGGTCATCTACAGCGTCACGACGATCCTGAAAATGGTGGACCTGCGGCCCTATGTGATGTGGCTCTATGTGCTGTATATCGCGGCGGGCGTGCTGTTCGGCATGCTGGGCGGCGTGATCTCCATCGGCCGGTACCTGAAAAAAGAGGGCGAAGAAGCGGTCATTTGACCGCCGAAAACATTGACAACCGGGACGGCCCGCCCTATAATGGGCAGATAAAAAAGAAAAAAGGATGGGACAATCATGGCAGAAAGACAGTATTTTGTAACCGAGGAAGGCTATGCTTCTCTGGAGAAGGAGCTGGAATATCTGAAGACCGTGCGCCGCAAGGAAGTGGCCGAGAAGATCAAAGTGGCCCTTTCCTTTGGCGACCTTTCGGAAAACAGCGAGTACGATGAGGCCAAGAACGATCAGGCCATCGTGGAGGCCCGGATCGCCGATCTGGAAGTGATGGTGAAGAACGCGGTGGTCATCGACGAGAGCGCCCTCTCCAACGAGACGGTGCACATCGGCTCCACCGTGGAGGTGGACGTGGTGCTGCCCAGCGGCAAGAAATCCCAGCGGGAATTCAAGATCGTGGGCAGCAACGAGGCGGACCCCAGAAACGGAAAAATTTCCGATGAATCCGCCGTGGGCAAGGCCCTGCTGGACGCCAGGGCCGGGCAGACCGTCCATGTGGAGACGCCGGCGGGCGTTTCCGAATACACGGTATTGGTGATTCGCTAAAGGGATCGGGAGAAGGAAAGGACGAACACTATGACGGATGAGAGAAACAACGCGCCTCAAGCCGAGGAGCAGGACATCAAGGAGATTCTGAAGATTCGCCGGGATAAGCTGCAGGCCCTGTGCGACAGCGGCCACGATCCCTATGAGATCACCACCTTCGACGTGCAGCAGAAGGCCAGGGAGATCGTGGAGGGGTTTGAAAACGGCTTCGAGGGGCAGCATGTCTCCGTGGCCGGGCGGATCATGAGCCGCCGGGACATGGGCAAGGCCGCCTTTATGGACTTGCGGGATTCCACCGGGCGGATCCAATTATATGTGAAGATCGACGTGATGGGGGAGGAGGCCTACCGCGCCCTGGCCGCCACTCTGGATATCGGGGACATCGTGGGCGTCACCGGCGAGGTGTTCCGCACCCGCCGTGGCGAGATCTCCATCAAGGCGGACAGCGTCACCATCCTGTCCAAGGCGCTGCTGCCTCTGCCGGAAAAATACCACGGCCTCAAGGATACGGACGCCCGGTACCGCCAGCGGTATCTGGACCTCATCATGAATCCCGAGGTGAAGGAGGTCTTCCAGCGCCGCAGTCGGATCATCACCGCCATCCGGGAGTATCTGGACGGCTTGGAATTCCTGGAGGTGGAGACGCCCGTGCTCCACGGCCAGGCAGGCGGCGCCGCGGCCCGGCCCTTTATCACCCACCACAACACGCTGGATATGGAGATGTACCTGCGCATCGCCCTGGAGCTGCATTTGAAGCGGCTGATCGTGGGCGGCTTCGACCGGGTCTATGAGATCGGCCGGGTCTTCCGCAACGAGGGCATGGATACCCGGCACAATCCCGAGTTCACCATGCTGGAGCTCTACCAGGCGTATACCAATATCGACGGCATGATGGAGATCACCGAGAACATGATCCGCACCGTGGCCCACAAGGTACTGGGCACCGGTGTGGTGGAGCGGGACGGCGTGACCATCGATCTGGACAAGCCTTTTGCCCGCATGACCATGGTGGAGGCCGTGGAGAAGTATTCCGGGGTGGATTTCACCCAGGTGGAGACGCTGGAACAGGCCCGGGCGCTGGCAGATCAGCACCACATCGAGTACCTGCCCCGCCACAAAAAGGGGGACATCCTCAATCTGTTCTTTGAGGCCTACTGCGAGGCGAAGCTGGTGCAGCCCACGTTCCTCTATGGCCACCCGGTGGATATTTCCCCGCTGGCCAAGAAGCAGAAGGACGATCCCGAGTACACCCAGCGATTCGAGCTGTTTATCTGCGGCAGCGAGTTCGCCAACGCCTTCTCTGAGCTCAACGACCCCATCGACCAGCGGGCAAGATTTGAGGCCCAGGCCGCGCTGAAGGCCGCCGGCGACGAAGAAGCCACCGGCGTGGACGAGGACTTCCTCACCGCGCTGGAATACGGGATGCCACCCACCGGCGGTATGGGCATGGGCATCGACCGCCTGGTGATGCTCCTCACCGGCGCCCAGTCCATCCGGGACGTGCTGCTGTTCCCCACAATGAAGCCCATCGATTAAAAAACCCAGTATTTATGCGGGTTTGCGGCACCTCAAATTCAAGTTGACAACAAATTGACAACAATTTTTCGTATAAATACGAAGAACTGTGACGCAGGATGAATAAGTTGATGAAGCGGATTCGCGCATAGCGCTCATGTATCTGGGGCACCTTCTGGAAGTGATTTCAGGAGGTGCTTTTTTCGTAGGATGTCTTCCGTCAAAAAAAGGAAAGGAAAATCTGTTATGCTCAGTGACAAGACAAAAGCTTATTATGACTTGAAAAAGCGAAACGAGGTGCGTGAGAGTGCGAAAAAACTGCGCAGGCAGTTTCTGCGTTATAAGGATGCGGAAATTGTTTACAGCATGTCCCACAAGCTGCTTTTTGAGCACGCGAGTAAGGCCGGCGCTATTTACCGAATGGAGGGAACGGTTTTAATTAACCGGGATATTTTTGATGAATATCTGGAACAGTTTCATGAACCGAGTACTCTTGCGCCGATGGAGGTTCTGGAATGAGCGGAAATATTTGGATGTTCTCGGATAAAATCGATGACGAAGATATTGAGATCCTGAAGCATGATTTCCTGACATATTATCAGGGTGCCGACTATTATGGGCTTGGTCTGAAGGTGTTTACCAGAATGGCTCATGAAGCAGGAGCGGTATATAAACTTGGAAAAAGGGTTTTGATCCGCCGGGATATTTTTGAAGAATATCTGCGTTTGCATCAGTATCGAGAGGATACGGATGAAGTTGATGACGAAGAGATGCAATCGAAAAGTAGGTATGGCACATTGGTTCAGAATCTGGAATCGGGCCGTATGGATATTCGACTCGGATTACAGGAGTATTACGGCGAATTGCAGACCGGACAGACAATGGAGGTGCAGGTAGATGGAGAGTGGATTCCAACAAGGCTCGAAATGGGTGACGGCTGGTATCTTGTTGGAATCGAAACGGATAATCTGATAGGACTGGCAGTAAGAATTTAATAACAATCAAATAAGCAACCAAACTTGCCGGCAGGAGAAATCTTGCCGGCTTTTTTTATTTCTACGGAGAGGAGGATCCCGATATGAAGTGTCTGCTTCGCTACCAGTGGGTAAAGCTGCCGCGCAACCGCTTACCCGAGGGCAAGGGAATTATGGGTATGTGGGCCAGGCTCGCGGCCAGGGCGGCGTTTCGCAAGGGAGAAGCCCTCTACTGTGGCCACAGAAACGCAGTGAATCCCGGTATGTGGTCCGGAGGCGTTGTAGGGCTCAAAAGTATTTTGGGCGTCCAGCGACGCTCTGCGGCTCTCCAAACGATGGAGGAGCTTGACCGACTGGGATATGTGAAGTTCACGCTTGACAAGAAGACAAAGAAGTTGACCTACCAGCTCTGCGACTGGGTGGTCAAATGCAGCGGCGCCGAATGTATGGATGGCGCTGTCTATGCTACGGAAGGCTATGGGTTTCTCTGCCTTCCCAGAAATATCACGGATACCCTGGCAAAAGAATGCCGGGTATTTGAAGAAGCGGACGCATGGCTGGATCTCTGGTGCCACACGGTATTTGAGGATCGTGGCAATGCGTTCTCTTTTTTGGCTCCTTCCGTTCAATACGGAAAATACAGAGCCGCATTGACTTTGGAAACCCTGGGTCGCCGTTGGAAATGGGAGAAAACAAAGGTATGGCGGTTTTTCAGAAAG